>DLAJ01000024.1 GCA_002493905.1 Lachnospiraceae bacterium UBA7050
GAATTTAAAATTTCAAGTCAGCATCGTCGGGAAAGCCTTATGTGTCAAATTCTCTGAATCTGCTAAATCCACACGAACCATGCGGTATCCGTCCATCGCAATGACGTAACTCTGCCATGTGCCGTCACGCTCGTTTTGAACCTGTACGTCATAACCCTCCGAAAAATTGTAGTCATCCACGCTGATGCTTTTTACCACACTTAATTTTCCGTCTTGATATTCATAGATTTCACTCCATTCTGTGCCGGAGCTGCTTCCCCATCCCTCTTTTATCATCAGATAACCAGACTGCATAAACGCACCATAATAAGGGTCGCCACGCATTCCTCCGCTATAGGCGCTGCTGATTGACGGCGTGTCCTCCTGCTCTGTCCATGAACCATCACTCTGCTGTAATAAGAGAAACATACGACGGTCATCTGGCATACGTTCTGGGAAATCCTCCCCCTCATAGAAATCAAAAGCCTCGCTGTCCACCACGAAAGCGCTATCCTGAAGCCCGTCACAATTTAAGTCTCCCTGAATGAAATCAATACATTCAAACTCTTCCACCTCAGGATGATACTCTGCAAGCCATTCTGTAATAAATACCTCTTCTTCGTCCGATACTCCCTTATCCGTATATAAAAGCAACGGAACTTCCCAGACCGGCTCGATGCTTTTGATCGGATTCGCAAACACCGCCGCATACATCAATTCTTCCTTTCCCGCAAGCGGTGTCAGATCTTCGATCTGATTATCCGAAAGCCCCACCTGATTCAGACGCGAAAGCCCTGCAAGGGCAGAAATATCCCGAATCTCATTTCCGTCCAATGCCAGATCAAACAGATGATTCAGATTTTTTAGCGCTGAAATATCACAGATTTCGTTTTCAGCCAGTCCCAGCCGCTCCAATTGATCCATCCCCGCAAGCGGCGTAATGTCCGTGATGGAATTGCCGTTCAGGTTCACCCCCCGAAGCTCCGTTAAACCGCTTAAAAAACGAATATCCTCAATACCGCAGTCCTGTAGTCCCAAATCCTGCATTTTAAGAAGTGTTCCCACCGCTTCCATGTTTTTTGCATTCTCATTACCGGCAAGGGACAGCTCAACCAATTCCGGAAGCTTCTCCAATACCGCCAAATCTTCTATAGGAGTTTCATACAGAGACAATCGCTGCAGCTGCGGCATTTTTTCCAAAAACGAAAAATCCTCTATTGTGCAATATGTAAGGAAAATCCCTGTTATTGTGGGCATCCCAGCCAAAAACGAAAGTTCAATCTGCTCATCCTTATCATAGCTGATATAAAGTTCTTCCAATTTGGATAGCTGTGCGATGGGCGTAAAATCCATAATAACGGAATCATCCCATTGATCGATATCGATCACAAGCCGTTTCAAATTAGGAAGAAGCGACAAGGACTCCAGTGAATCAATCTCATTGCCGTATGACGCTTCCCTCAGCACGATACTCTCGCAGCTTTCCATTTTTTGCAAAACGATTTCCGGAGAATCTTCCTCTTCAATCCCAATCCCATAGCGCACACGTTCCCGAAAGCCTTCATCCTCTATCAGCAGCGCCAGTGTTTCGTCGGCATTCCGGGCTCCGGATAAATCCGGCATGATTGCTGCCTCATCAGGCGTAACGGCGGTTGCTTCCGCTTCTGCCGATTCTTCTGCTTCTTCTATGTCGGCTTTATTTTCTATTTCTTCTGCCGCTTCTTTATTTTCTTCCACAGCTTCAGACAACACATGCTCATTTTCCTGCGGCAGTTCCGTCCCTTGTCCGCACGCACAGAGCAGTATGCTGCACAACGTAATGCAGGTCAATAATTTATATTCACATCTGTTTTTAATCATCTTAATTTTTCCTCCCCTCCGCATATAAAGAGATTATCATTTACAAAATTTCAAATCGGGATTTAAGAAAATAATTGATAAAATGAAAAAATGGTATAAATCTGAACTTCTCATTCAGATATACACCACTCATCATCTGCGGAAAATGGGACAATGAACAGATTCAAGTCCCATCTCACGTATTCCTCAATCTTAATGCGGAAGATGGGACTTGAACCCACACGATATTGCTATCACAAGATCCTTAGTCTTGCTCGTCTGCCAGTTCCGACACTTCCGCTTATGCAGGAAAAGGGACTTGAACCCTCACTGTATTGCTACAACAGGCACCTGAAGCCTGCGCGTCTGCCAATTCCGCCATTCCTGCGCACAACTGATATCTTACCTGCTTTTTGGCAAGTTGTCAATAAATTTTTGAACATTTTCATCAATAAATACTTCTTTTTTTTCCAAACAAGCCTCCAAGTGCTGTTTTTACGAAAGTGTTCCTGTCCATACCACGAACGGGAACACTCTCCATCCCGCAGTGCCTTCTTTGTCACGAGCAAAGCTGCTGCTTATTGTACTGCAGTGTATAAAGATCGTAATACCGTCCTTTCTGGTGCAGCAGCTGCTGATGATTCCCCTGTTCCACAATTTCCCCGTGGGACAACAAAATGATCTGGTCCGCATGCTGGATCGTGGAAAGCCGGTGCGCCACGATCAGCATCGTTCCGATATTCTTCATCTTTTCCAGACTATCCTGAATCAAAAGCTCCGTCTCCGTGTCAATATTAGCCGTCGCCTCATCTAAGATCATGACCGCCGGCTTATGGATAATGGTGCGCGCAAAAGATAGAAGCTGACGCTGCCCTGCCGAAAAATTATTTCCCCTCTCCCGCACGATTTCATCCAGCCCGTTCTCCAGCTTTCCGATAAAAGCATCCGCATTCACATAGCGGCACGCCTCCCATACCTGCTCGTCCGTGATCCCCTCTTTCCTAAGCAGGATATTGCTTCGGATGTCTCCGGAAAATAGAAACACATCCTGCAGCATCTGTCCGAAATGGCGCCGAAGAGACGCAATCTTAATTTTGCGGATATCCATACCGTCAATCAGGATCTGCCCTCTCTGAATCTCATAATTGCGGCAGATGAGGCTCAAAATCGTTGTTTTTCCAGAACCGGTCGCACCGACAAACGCAACCGTCTGCTTCGGCTCCACATGGAAGCTGACTCCTTTTAATACCCATTCACCGGGTTTATAGCAAAACCAGACATCACGGAACTCAATTTCGCCGCGAAGCTTAGGCAGTTCCACCGCATCCGGTTCATCCACTACCTCAGGCTCCATATCCAGAATCGTAAAAATTTTTTCCGCGGAGGCAAAAGAACGCTGCAGCATATCAAACTGCTCCGCCAGCGTCTGGATCGGATTAAAGAACCGCGAAATATACATATAGAAAGAGACCATGACGCTGCTGTCGATCACCTGTCCGAGATAATGGATGTCTTTAATATAGCCTTTTGCCCCTAAATAAAACAGACACAGGTTGGAAGAAATATAAATCATATATACCATGGGCTGAAAAATTCCGAAAACAAACATCCGGTTGAGTTTCGCCCTTTGCAGCTTCCTGCTGCGATGTAAAAAGTCATCCAGCTTCTCTTCCTCCCGGTTAAAAATCTGAGTAATCTTCATACCGGACAGATTTTCAGACAGATAGGTGTTAATGTCCGTAGTAGCGTTATTCACCTGCCGGTGCACCCGCCTTGAAAACTTCCGGAATATCACTGTAAACAACACGATAAACGGCACAAAACACAGCACCATCAGTGTCAGCGCATAGTTCAGCATCAACATTGCTCCGAACACGCCTACGATCACCATGACATTCTTTACCAGCGTCACCAGAATATTGGTAAACATATAAGAGATCGCATTCGGATCATTGACTGTTCTGGTCACCAGCTTCCCGACCGGAATGTTGTTCAATTGTTCATGACTGAGCTTTTCAATATGCGTAAATACATCCAAACGGATCTGTGAGAGTATTTTCTGTCCCGTTTTCTGCAAGATCATTGCCTGAAGATACGTACAGACCAGGGAAACGATCAGGATTCCCGCATACACTCCCACCATGGCATAGAGCTGTTTTAGTTCAAAACTCTCTTTGATCAGCCCTTGAATTTTTCCGACGATCAGCGGCGACGCCAGATCATATCCAATAGAAAACAGCATGACAAAAAATACGAGGATAAAGCTCTTCCAATAAGGTCCCGCATACTGCAGCAGACGCCGTACGATCTCACTGTCAGGCATATTCCGGTCCAGTTCCGGATCCTCCTTGACCTTTTTCAGCGCACAATATGCCACGAGAAACACGATCGTAAATACGCCGATGATAGCACCCACGATCAAAATCGGTAAATATTCACTCATTGCCGGCATCTCCTTCCTCTTCCAGTTTCTGAAGCTCCACCATTTTCCGGTATTCCGGGCAGTGCGCATACAATTCCTCGTGAGTTCCCGCCGCCGCCAGATTCCCATCATCAAGAAACAGAATCTTGTCCATCCCTTCAATCGTAGAAATACGATGCGCGATCAGAATGGTCGTCTTTCCCTTACGCGACGTCCGCAGATTTTCAAGAATTGCCGCTTCTGTTTTCGTGTCCACGGCAGAAACAGAATCGTCTAAAATCAGAATCGGCGCGTTCTTCATCAACGCTCTTGCAATGGAAATTCTCTGTTTCTGACCGCCCGAAACCGTAACGCCCCGCTCTCCCAGCATTGTGTCATATCCCTGCTGAAACTCTCTGATATTGCCATCCACATCGGCAAGCTTTGCCGCCTCTCTGACAGCCTCTTTGTCATACGCTTCCATGCCAAAGGCAATATTGCGCTCAATCGTATCGGAAAAAAGGAAATTATCCTGGGGCACATATGCACAGTTTTCTCTCAAATCCCGAATCTTCACATCATTGACGTCATTTCCGTCAACAAAGAGCGTCCCGTCCGGCACCTGATAAGTACGCAGGATGAGGTCCACCAGCGTCGTCTTGCCGGAACCCGTTTTACCGACCAGCCCTACATTCTCGCCTGCCCGTATCTGAAAGGATATATTTTTCAGGACATCGTACTCACCGCCCGGATAGCGGAAAGTCAGATTCCGAAATTCGATGTCTCCGCGTACGCTTTTTAATTCCCGCACACCTTCCCTGTCCACAACGTCTATTTTCGCATCCAGCAGCTCACTCAGGCGGTCCAGGGACGCTTTTCCCCTTGAAGTCATGTCGATCAGTTCGGAAACCGCCATGATCGGCCATATGACCGCGTTAAAATAGCCGATAAACTCCACCAGCTGGCCGGCATTAAAACGCTGCTTATATACCAGATATCCTCCGTATCCTAAGATCACACAGACAACGCTCTCAACAAACAGCATGACCATCACCCGCAGCAGTACGGAAGACTTGGTATGATCAATATTGGCCTTCTCATTTTCCTCGTTCAGCTTCCGGAACGCCATCAGTTCTTTTGCCTCTTTGACAAACGCCTTGATGACGGCAATACCGGAAAAACTCTCTTGAGAGAAATCCGAAAGTTTAGAAAACGCCTCCTGACGGATATCCCATTTTTTCATCATCTGCCTGCCGATCAGAGTTGCCGCCGCCAAAAGAAACGCCATTGGGATCAGCGTCAGCAGCGTAAGAACCACATCCATATGCCACATTTTTAACACTGCGAGAACGCCTAAAAGCAGCGCGTCAAAAAACATCATAACGCCCCATCCAAAGCATTCCTGCACCGTGTCTAAGTCGTTCGTAAACAGGCTCATCAGGTTCCCCACCTTATTAACCTGATAATATTCCCTGCTTAAATCCCTTGCATGGTCAAACATGCGGTTGCGCAGATCCGTCTCTAAGCGCACTGCCGCACCAAAAAAGCACACCCGCCACAGGAAACGGCCAAATACCATTGCCAGTATGATTCCTACCATCGGCATACATATCCCGTCCAGCAGAAAATCCATCGTAAATTCCGCATGGACACCCTCTGCGGTGACGCTACCGCTGTTCATTCCGTTGATTACCATGCGGTACAGTCTTGGAATTTCCAACTGCAGATAATCCACGATGATCAGTGAGATCAGCCCTAAGACCAGCCATGGCGCATATTTCAAATAGTATTTGTTGATATGTTTCCCGAAAATCATTTTCGTTTCCTCTCTTTATCCACCGGCCGGTCCTCCGCCGTCACCGTCACATCTCCGCTATTATACCTTTCTTTTTCCAAAATAGCAAATAGCTGCGCAAATACAGGAAGTCCTCAACCCAACAAATGAAGGATTCTCCCTGTCTGAAAAAAATAACCGCGGAAACACCGTGGTCAATCACAAAAGCCGCCCGGCTGCTATGCCGGACGGCTTTCATTCCTTTATTTACACTATAACCTGTTATCCACGGAGCAACTCCGTGTTGCTATGTTTTAGAAAAAGCTGTTATAATTTATGCCGCTCTCAAACGGATTGTAAGCCCCTGCCGACGTATAGGTTTTGCCGTAATTCAGATCGGAGGAAACATTAGAACCAATTGTGGACGCATAACCGCCGACATTTCCCGCATAGGAATTTGCGCCGTTAAACAGCCCCTTTACTTTCAGCATATCCGCCTTTTTGAAATCCTCTTCATCCACGGTAAGCTTTCCGTCGGTCTCGACCGTAATGCCGACCTTGGCAAGCTGACTCTTGAATACATCCGTGAGATTCATCATGCTGTTAAGGGCTCTTGCCGTACTCTTTCCTACCGCATCACTGTCTGCAGAATCAATCAGCGTGTTGTATTCCTTCGCAAAGTTCTTCACCGCGGAATAAATCGCATTTCTGTCATAATCCTTCGTGGTCGTCTTGGTCCCGTCCTCGTTGGTTGTCGTAATATCCTTCTTATTGAACAGGGACTTCGAATTAGTCGCCGTCAGCTTCGATGCTGCGGAATACAGATCGCCGGCATCATTCTTAATCTCGGAAAGCGTCTGCTTTGCCGTGTCCTTACGAATCTTGCTGCTGTTGGATTCTTTCTTTGTCTTATTGTCATCCGAATCGCTGCCGCTCACCTTCGCCGTATTCTTCGCATAATATGCTTTTACGGCTTTGGAATAAGCGCCGCTTTTGATAGAGGCATATTCAGTCAAATCAATCCCGAGGAAATTGCCTGATCCGCCTGCGCTCTTCCCGGACAAACCCGTAAATAAACTGGAATAATCTGTCTTCAAATTCTTCAGATTCACATAATATGACATCTCTCTCACTCCTTTGATCTCTGCGCCACGTTTTTAAGCACCTTTGCGGGCATCCGTGCCCTCTTACCTTATATATCGGCTCTCTGAGAACCAACCTTTATACTTGATTTTATTATAGCCGTTTTTTATCCATATGGCAATGGGCTGTTCATGACATTTCACAGTTCTTTTACACAGAATCTTTTTCAGACATCCGTCTCCTCCACGCCTGTCCCGTCAAAAGCAGGAATGAAGCTCTCGCGCGCGGCCTCCCCTTCCTGCACATAACCGTTCTCTATGCCGAGTTCCATGGCGTAAGATATCACACGGCCGTATTCCCGTTTCGTCAGCTTTCTGTTTAATTCCGGCGCATGCTCCTTCACATACGGCATCGGCGTATACTGACTTAAGATACTGTATGCGATCCGGTTCCCGTATTCTTGAAACAGATATTGAAGAACTGCTTTCGCTTCCTTCGTATGCCCCGGAAGCACCAGATGACGCACAAGCACTCCGTTTACCATCAAACCGTTTTCGTCATACTTACATTCCCCCGCCTGCCGCATCATTTCCGACAGCGCCGCTTTCGCCCGTTCCGGATAATCTGCTTTTTTACTGTAACGCGCAGCGAGTTCCGGACTTAGATACTTGAAATCCGGCAGCCAGACATTGATCAGTCCCTGCAGCCTGCGAAGCGCGGAAACATCCTCATAACCGCCGCAGTTATAGACAACCGGGATCACAAGCCCCTCTCTCTTTGCCGTAAGAAGTGCGTCGCGGATCCCTTCCGCAAAGTGCGTCGGCGTAACCAGATTGATATTATGCGCGCCTTCCTTCTGAAGGCGGATCATGATGCCGGCAAGCGTTTTGGATGTTATCGTTTTTCCACAGCCTTCCGCCGAAATCTGCCTGTTCTGGCAAAATACGCATCGGAGGACGCAGCCCGAAAAAAAGACCGCTCCCGAGCCGCACGTCCCCGATATGCATGGTTCCTCCCATTTGTGCAGCGCTGCCCTTGCAACGCGGAGCACCTGCTCCATCCCGTCCATCCCTCCGTCCGCTTCTCCGGGCATAGCACACTGCTCTTTACAAAGCCGCCCGTTTCTCCATGCACAGCATATTGCTCTTTACAAAGCCGCCCGCTTCTCCTGTCCGTGCCCGCCTGCATTTTCGAGTTTATTTTATCACAATCTGCAAAATCCGTTAAGGTCCCGCAGATATTTTTATTCCGTCATTCTGTCAGCGATCATTCTGTCAGGACTGCGTTTTCATCTCTGTTTACAGTTCCCGCAGCGAAAGCGGGCCTGCAATGCACTCTCTCATCACAAAAAGCGTATTATCCTTTTTTACCTCCACACGCCATTTTATCAGGGAAATCTCACAATTCTCAATTTCCAGACAGGTGATAGACCCCGGATGCACACAGCTCCCGGTATTGAAATACCGTGTATCAGAATCGCCGAGTACCGGGCGGTGCGTATGACCCGCAATCAGATAGCATTGATGTTTGACCGCCCAATTTGAAAGACGTTTTTCACTCCTGCTCCTGCACTGATAATTCTTGGCGGCACTCGTCGGGTCCAGCACGCCGATCTGTTCCAGCGGCTTCCACACATAGCGTACCAGAAAGCGCGACAGCTTCCACAGCGTGGAATTCAGAAAATCCGCCTGATTTCCATGCGTCAGATATAATTCCAGACAGTGCGGCTCCGCACGCTCCCCACCGCATCTGCATCGCGGTGCCGGACAGGCTTTCTGCTGTGCGGATAGTCCTTCTTTGTCTCCCGTACAGCCGCACAATTTTATAATGATGCCCGCATAATGCGGTATGCGCCGGTTTTCCTTCATCTCATGGTCATGATTTCCGTACAGCATGTATAAACGTTTCTCCTTTTCAAAAAGAGAAAGCACCGAAAACACATCCTCATGAATCTCATAAATGGCGTCAAAGCTGCGGTTTTCCCACAGCTCATCGCCATCACCAAGCTCCAGATACAAAAAACCCCTTTTGTAATAATAACGGAGAGCCGCCATATAAAGATTTTGATTTTTCAAAAAATTATCATTGGTATTTCCAACGCCGCGGTGGCAGTCGCCAAACAAAACCATCTTTGAATCCGGATACAGTGCGAGTACAGGTGCATTTTGAAAGCTTTTATCCAGTCTTCTTTCACATCCTGACTTCATTCTTCCCGTATCACCTCCTGCATCCGCCGCCGTTCTTTTTGTATCTGCAGCAGCTCTCCCGATCTCCCGGACAGTTCTTTTTGCACCTGCAGCAGCTCTCCCGATCTCCCGGACAGTTCTTTTTACATCTCCGGCAGCACTTTTCTTTCTTATATCCGCGGCAGCTTTTCCGGCGGCAGCGCTCGCGTTTTTTGGTACACAGCATGCGCCTGATCAGACGCGGCAGGCAGAAATAGAGGCAGAGCAGCCGGTCCATTCCACATTCAAACGGTTTTGTCACCCACAGAAACAGCTTACAGCATATTCTGTTTTTCCACTGCACATAGCGGCAGCGCATTCTTCTGAAAAATGAAAGCCGACAGGAGGTACAGACGCGGAACAGAATCTGAACCTGAAGCCCCCGGACAGTACATTCCACATCCCCCTGTTCACGCAGCGCCCCGACAAAAGCGTTAAGCATTTCCGCATTTGGGAATATCATTCCGGCCCGCATTTCCAGATCACGCGGCTCACAATAATCCCCCATCCGAAACATCGTCAGCCACCAATGGCGTTCACATCTTTGACAGAGCGGTTTTCCCTTGTGATACAGCCGCACCGAAACCGGCAGCATCTCTTCATCTTCTACGCTGTGAAACAGCGCTGTTTTTCGGGAGATCGATGCAACCAGTCCGTCCGCCTTATAAATACCGACCTCACAGCCTGCATTGATCCCGTACTGACCTTTCCAGAATTCAATCAGCCACGTTTTCTCCCGATAATCAAAATAGACCGGCATACAGTCAAACACCATGCCGAAGCGCGCTGCATACCGGTCATACAACGCCGTATAACCAAACCTGCGCTGAGGCGCGTCAATGAGCGTTGAATAACAATCCTGCGAGCGGTCATAACAATAACCAAACGGCGAAATGAGCGCCTCCACCATCTCAAGCCGTTCTCCGCAGGACATGGCGCACACCTTTTTTCGTGCTTTTCTTCTTCGGTAACCGCAAAAAAGAAGTACAAAAAGAACAATTGCGAGCATGCATCCAAATATCAAATACATACCATGACTCCAACCCTGTTTTCTATTATTGTATGCCGCATTCTTCCGTTTGCGACAAATTTCGGCATGTTTCTGAGTTTGCTGCGGTGTGTTTGATCATCGGCGGTAATCACCGTTCGCGCGCGCCGCACATATCTTAATAGCAAGGAAGAAAGCATGCAGGGCGGATTCTCCTTTGAAACAGATTGCCATTGTCAGCCTTCATCAAAACCTCTCAGACTATACCAACATGATTACTTCCCTGCACTGCTCCTTCCGAATCATCCGGTGCACGGACTCTCTGTCTCCTCTCTGCGACGGACTGCTCCTGCCCGGTGACAGGGACTGCGCGCCTCTGCTTTATGGGCAAAAAAATAACGGTTCCCGGAACATCTGTCTGGAAGAGGACCTGCTCCAGTTATCCGCGCTCGACTGTTACCGTCTCGCCGGTCGTCCCGTTCTTGGAATCGGCGCAGGCATGCACATCATCAATATCGCCTTCGGCGGCAGCATATGTCAGCATATCGGACATTACCCGCATGACGCCGTCCGCATCCGCAGTCCCCTTAAGCCCAAAGTGTTCGACCGCTGTCATGATACCACACTCAGCGAAGGAAGTATGCTCGAAGCGCTTTACGGCACCTCTCTCCTTGTCAACAGTTCCCACCATCAGGCGCTTGACCGTATTGGTTACCGCTTAGACTGCGTCCAGTCTGCATTCGACGGCTGCCCGGAGGCGGTTCTGCACCGCTCGCTTCCGATCATGGGCGTCCAGTGGCATCCCGAACGCCTGCTGCCAAAAGAAAATAAAACAGACTGCCCGTCCCCGCCTGCGGACGGCAGCCTGCTGTTCCGTTTGTTCCTCGCTTTTATCTGAGTGATCATTTGGAAGCCGTGCTTATGATCTCATATTTCACCACATTGATCTTCGCCGTACCGTCGCACCCAAACACAATGCGGTCCGCTTCCTGCGGCGTATAAATAACGGTGGTACTTACCTTTTCCCCGTCGTTCACAAATACTTCAATTGAATATTTATCCATGAGGAAACGCAGTTTTAACTTACCACCCGCCTCTTTAACCGCCATCGTTCTCTGGCAGACCACATCGGTCCGCAGTCCGGAATATGTCCGGTCCGTCAGAAGCAGCCCCTTCTTTTTACAGTACGTATAAGTCGTTGTATATGCTTCATTATTTGCAACATCAATGGTAAACTCCCCAAAATGGTCCCCCGTGATCTCCACTGTCATATCAAGGACCCTGCCGCTCACCCCGGGCAGGCTTTTTGTGTCTGTAATCTCCACATCCTGATAACAGACTTCCTTTCCCCGGTACCGCTCGATTTCCCTGACCGGATTTTGGAAAATACGGTCTCCGCGTATTGTCAGTTCCCTCGGAACCGTCATCATGCCGTGCCACTTTTGCCCCTCCGGAAGCAGGTTCGTATGCCACGACTGCATCCATGCAATCAGGACTCTCCTTCCATCTGGGAGCGCCGTCGTCTGCGCCGCATAAAAATCAAATCCGAAATCCAGGGAATGCGGTTTCCCCTTTTCAAACGTATGATTTTCCCTGTCATAACGGCCGAGAAAATACACATTGTTATGCCCGTTATGGAACTCATATTTCTGCGCTTTCAGATTCTGTGGAGAACAGATGAGTACATGCTGCCCGTCCAATGCAAAAAAGTCCGGACACTCCCACGTTTCATGAAACGTCCCGTCGCCTCCCGCCAGCACACCCCGGTATTCCCATTTTTTCAAATCTCCGGAAGAAAACAGTACAACCTGTCCATCCCCGTTTTCACCGCAATTTCCGGCCGCAAGATAATAAACGCCGTCCTCCTCCCAGACTTTTGGGTCCCTGAAGTCCGTCCGGCTAAAGCCTTGGGGCAGTTCTTCTCCGCTTATGATCAATCCTTTTTTCTCATAAAAACTCCCGTCCCCGACCGCAAGACACTGATTCTGAACATCCCTTTCGTTCCCGTTTTCATCCGCTTCACGCCGTACCCCGGTGTATACGATCACATGTCTGCCGTCCGCCTCCATAGCGCTCCCGGAAAAGCATCCCGCCTCATCAAATTCCCGGTCCGGCGCCAAGGCAACGGGCTCATACTCCCAATGCAGCATGTCCCCGGAAGTCACATGCCCCCAATGCATCGGCCCCCACTTCGTATCATACGGATAAAATTGAAAAAAAAGATGAACCTTTCCGCCGTACACCGAAAAACCGTTCGGATCGTTCATCCATCCGACCGGCGGCGTCACATGAAATACCGGTTTTTCCCTGTCATCCACACGATTTTGTCTAATGTATTCATCTGCCTGCACTGTATTCATGATTCTCCTCATTTCTGCGCAGCTTTTTGCGCATATCAAAATTCCTCCATCCTGTCATTACAGACAAGTACGGTGAAAACCTGCCTTCACTAGAGCGCATCTGATTCATCCGCCCTGTTTCTTTGCCTCCCCCTTAAATGCATAGCGGAACAGCTTTCCAAGCAGCTTTCCCATAAACTTTTTTTCCTCGGCATCCATTTCCTTATACGCCTCCAGAAGCGCTTTCACATGTTTCTTCCTGTCCTGATCAAATTCAATCAGATCATCGACCTCAGCAGCTTTGATCAGATCAAACAAATCCTCGACAAACCGCATCATCTGGTCCTCAGGAAGCGACATGATCCACTCGTTCATTGCATGATCAAGGATTTTTCTGCCCTTATAAAGACTGTCGGAGCGCACAAAACGTCCTTCCCTCACAACCCATGTAAACGGGTCATGCTGCAAAAGCCCCGCCGCCACACTTTTCACCACCTGATAATGCTCCTGTGTCTGCAGCACCATTCCAATCACCGAAGACTGCGGAACGAATTTGCGGATGCGCGGGCGAATCTCCGCATAGCGCCCCTTTTCCAACACCTCCGGGCGGAATCCGGGTCCGTCAAACGAATAAAAATGTAAAATCCGCTCCGCAATATCCTCCGCGCAGAACAGTCCCGCATAGACCGCCAGATTCCCGCCCTTCGAATGTCCGCCGACATAAAACCTTCCTTTCATCCGGTCCGCAATCTGCGTCAGATAAATGACGCTGTAATCCTGGGAAGGAATAGAACCGCGGAATGCCATGCAGAAATCCTCTTTCCAGCCTACAATCGTCTCGTCCGTCCCCCGGAATGCAAGATACGGTCTCGCCCCGTCCGGAAAAAATGTCACGGCGCAGAACTGTGTCCCAATCTCCTCATCCACAATATCGACAAAATAATTCATCGTCATGGTTCCAAAGCGGACCGAGGATTTCATCAGATCAAACAGCTTTCGGTTGTTTTTTTCAAAACGTGTATCGGCAAACAGTTTTTCCCGCTCTGGATGGACCGCCAGTTCCGCAATACTGACTGCCTGCCCATCCTCTTTTAACTTCGGCACAAGCCCCTCAAGCTTCAGATAACAGAACTGGGAGAGCAGCAGGCTGTCCACATCACAAAACGGCTTTTCCCGAAAACTCAGCTTTCCGTATGCACGCAGATATCCAAACACATTATTCATAGATCTGATAATCTTTTCCTTCTCTGATAAACACGGGGATCACCGCAAGAGGCGCATCCGCCAGAACAGTCTGTCCACCATCGTAAACCTTCTTCGTTTTTGCCTCCGTCCACTTACAGCCCGCCGGCAGATACACTTCACGCGTCTCTACCCCCGCCTCCATGACGGGCGCTACTAAAAGGTCCGGTCCGAACATGTAGGCATCATCCACGTTCCATGCCTGCCCGTCCGACTGGAAATCGTAGAACAGCGGGCGCATGACGGGCGCTCCCGTCTCATGTGCCGCGCGCATGCATTCCCTGATATATGGGCGTAAGCGTTCGCGGAGCAAAAGATAGCTTTTTAATATTTCGTAATTGTCCTCCCCGAAGCTCCAGACCTCATTGTCCTGTCCCGACGTCAGCTGGCGCACCCCGTTGATATACTCCTGTTCCCTCTCATACCACGGGGAACGCTCCCCATGCATGCGGAACACAGGGCAGAAACAGCCCCACGCGAACCATCTGACAAGCAGTTCACGGAATGCAGGGTCTGCAATGTCACCGCCCATGAATCCGCCAATATCGGAACACCACCACGGAATACCCGCAAGCGCCATGTTTAAGCCCGCCTGAAGCTGCTCCCGCATCGAGCGGAACGAGGAATAAATGTCGCCGGACCAGGTAAGCGCGCCGTATTTCTGGCTCCCCGCCCACGCACAGCGCACAAGGCTCAATATTTCTGTTTCTCCCTCCGCCTTTAATCCATCGTAAAATCCCTTGATATATCCGACCGGATATACATTGGAACACTGCGCGGCGGGACCCGCATAGTAGCGGTAATTATCAAAATCATAGGGGCCGTATTCCGGTTCCGCCTCATCCAGCCAGAAAACACGGATTCCCTTTTGATAATAGTTTTCCTTACATTTCTCCCAGACAAATTTCTGCGCCCCCGGATGGGTCGCGTCATAAAAAACAGTATTACCCATCCATGTCATATGATTCTGATTACCGCGGTCGGCGCGCACGAGATACCCTTTGTCCGACATCTCGCTGAAATTCTCACTCTTCTCGTCAATCGTCGGCCAGACAGAAACGACAGTCTCGATACCAAGTTCCTTTAATTCTTTTACCATTGCTTCCGGGTCCGGCCAGTCGCGCGGCTCAAATTTGAAATCGCCCTGTCTCGTCCAATGAAAGAAGTCCACAACAATCGCATCCATCGGCAGTCCGCGGCGCTTGTGCTCTCTCGCGACTTTAAGCAGTTCTTCCTGTGTGCGGTAGCGCAGCTTGCACTGCCAATAGCCAAGTCCGTACTCCGGCATCATCGGCGTCCGTCCGGTTACGGCGCTGTACTGCTCTTCTATTTCCGCAATGCTGTCTCCCGCTGTGATATAATAATCCATTTTTTTCGTGCTCACCGCATGCCATTCCGTCTTGTTGGAAGCAAATACCACATTGCCGATTGCCGGATTGTTCCACAAAAATCCGTATCCGCGGCTCGATACCATAAACGGCACGCTCGACTGTCCGTTTCTGTGCGCAAGTTCCAAGGAGGCGCCTTTTTTGTTTAAGTTCTTCTCCTGATACTGACCCATACCGAAGATCATCTCGTCATCAAACGCCTCAAAACGCGCTGTCAGCTCAAAATCATTCGTACTCATGATGGGCTTTAACTCCCTCGCATCCACACGCAGGGAAACGCTGTAACGATTGATGCGGTTACGGTTCCTCCAATATTCCTCCGTCAGCAGCTCACCCTTCTGGTTATAAAAAGAAATCCACCCCTCCGGATTCACTTTAGCCGTGATCTTTCCATTTGTGATCTCAGCTAAAGTCCCCGTCTGGTGATATTTTTTCCACTCCTCGCCCGCATACCACGGGTCGGTGACATCCACTTCCTCAAACGTGATTTCAGGTGTGATTTCCTCAACAGGCTCTGTAAGCGCCCAGTCCCCCGCGTCCATCTGCGCCTCTTTGGTCATGCGCACGCGCAGCGCGTTTTTTCCCCACGGTTCAATCCACACCTGAACCGCCCCGTCAAGGATCATTAATCTGTTTTTATTCTGCGTCAGTCTCATTTACACCCTCCCGGTTGGTTGATTATGTTTATAAAAATTTGTGTACCCGCGAGTTTCGCGCCAGCGAAATCTCGCAAAGAACGCGAAGCGTTATTTTCTATAGAAATTCATGTTCCCGGAAGAATTACGTCAGCAATTCTTCGAAAAGATTGGCGCATTTGCGCCAATCTTTTTAGAGCCTTGCCGTCAGATGTCCGATATTCTTGATATAGACGGACACGGTTCCGTCCTCGTTGGTGATAAATTCCACGCTGCCCGGATCGCGGTACTGCTCCATCGGAATCTTGATCTCAATCCCGGTATCGGTCACCAGACATTGCTTTTCATATTTGCGGATTGTCTTTTCGCTCTGGGGACGCACAGTCTCCTTCACCATATCATATTTTTCCATGCGCTCTTCAAAGCTGTCAATTAAAGTCGGCGTCTCCTCAAAGATTTTCTGTGCAATTTCCTCCACCGCGAAGCTTCCCTGCTCTGCAAGCGTCTCGTTGATAATGCTTTTCGCGCGCATATGCTCCTCGTACTGGCGCTCCTCTTCAAACGCCTCATTCTGCACGCTCTCAACCGCACGCGCAACAAGCGCAAGCTTCGTCTTGTGCGACATGTGCACCGCACATTTTAAGAACAGATAGGAAAAATAATTCGTCTTTTCCCCGTTCACCTCATATTTCTTTTCCACAAGCCGTACGGAACAGTCGGCAAGATCAATGATCGCAGCTTCGGTCACACGCTGCGTAAGCGTCGGCAAAAGCGCACGGTACAGAAAGATCTCATTGCTGTTGCCGTCTTCCCCCGCCATCGTCCGGTGTGTGTAGGATTCCTTATAATTCATTTTCAGAAGTGCTAAGTATTCATGTTCCCTGCTGCCGAAGCGCACGACAAAAAAGTCCGCCGACGGAATGTCGGGATTGGAAGACAGAATCCCATACAGCAGGGAAGCGATGTCCTTGCTGACCGCAACAAAATCCTCCTCCTGATACCCGGAAAGCATCTGATAAATTTCCGACTGCTCTTTATGGAACTCACATTCTTTACACTCATCCCCCGAATCCACGCGCGCAATATGCTCTTTTAAGAATTCCGCAAGATCCGCCCCATATTCCGTTTCTTTATCCGCCAGTACCGGCATTCCCGCATTTCCATCCAATATATGAACGATGACTCTGCGCAGATAAATTTCCTCTTTGATGATCATGTTTCTTTTGTTCTCCTCCCGTATCAGGCATTTCGCTTTTGCATTCCGCTTTTATATTTCTCTTTTGCGATCCGCTTTTGGCGCCCCGTATTTTATCATCCCGCCTCGTGATAATAGGAAAGCAAAAGTCCGACCACGCGGCTGTAGCTGACCACGCCGTCCGAAACGCCGTTCATCGTGAGATTTGCTTCCAAAAAACTGTCCGTCACATCCGAGACAAACTGTGTATCAAGCGGGGACTGTTCCTGTACCCGTTCCCACTGCTCGCTTGTCACATAGACATTATCGATATATACCTGTTCTTTTACAGGCGTCAGAAGCGCATAACGTTCCATCTCTCCCCGCTGCGTGAGCGCATCTGTCAGATCATTTTCGACATAATACAAAACGTTCAGATACCCGCTGTACTCAAACACCTCGTCCCCGCTGCCCACACATGCAAGATACGCAAGATAATTTGCTTCATCCTCATAAATATATCCTTTTAAGTGGGAAAGCTCATGGCACATGGTATAAGGAAAATTCATAATATACATCATATCATTATAATTGGCTTCCAAAGAAAACGGGAAATAGTAGCCGCACATATGCTGCTGACAAAAAAACCATGACGCATACAGCGGCTTCGGTCTGGAATAATAACCTTCAAGTCTTGGCATCCCTTCCCGTTCAGCAAGCGCATGCATCGACTGTACCGCCTTTTCTTTCATATCGCCGTCATATACGATTTCCCCCCGCGAATCGCGTGTCATGCATTCCGAAAGGCGGTTACAGTTTGTGACGATGCGCTCCCGCAGCGCGATCAGTTCTTCTAAGTCATACTGCGCGTCTTTGTCCCTGAGCGGCGTGCAGTGATAAAAAATCAAGCAGTTTAAGGTCATGATCAGGCAGACGATCGTAACGATCCATGCCGCCGACTGATAAAAGCGCAGGACTGCCGTGTCAAAACGGCTGCGCGCCTTTCCTCCTGCTGCTTCCGGCTTTCCCACACTATTTTTTCGCCGTTTTACCATATGAGCCGGCAGCCACACCATCCACAAAACCAGTGCTATGAAAACGAGAAGCGCAGCCAGATACAGCATCCACTCACCGATTGAAACCGGAAACAGTCCGCTCAGCCTCCCGTATGTATTCAGCCAGATTGGAAGCACATGCGCCACATACCAGTCGCAAAACGGCGCACACAGCCACGCCGTCGTTCTGAGCGCAAGGATTGCCGCCCAGATCAGTATCATGACAATCCGCCTTTTTTTGCTGAAAAAACGCCTCATCCTCTGTCCCTTCTTTTATGTATCTGTATACATCGTTCCTATTCAGCCCTGCACCGTCTTATGTGCACCCCCTGAATAGGGAACCTCCTCCTCATAAAACTTATTTTATCTGCCCGTTTTTCTGCCATGGCTCTTCTGAATCTGCAGAATCAGAATCCGCCCTTCTTTCACATGATACGCAATTCTCCCCGCATAACCGGTCTGAGCAAAAAACGTGCAGGAGCAGTAATTCTGATCTTTTGTTGCCGGTTCATCCAGATTCTCCGCATTCTCGGCAAGAGACAGTTCCGCAAACGCTTCCTCCAACGCAATCAGCTCATCATAGCAGAGCTCACGGGCGGCGCTTTCTATAACGCCATTCCTGAAATCACAGCGCGGATATGCTTCCCTCCATGCGTCCGTCAGAGACTTTGTACGGGAAGCAAGGAGTTTCATCAGTTCCTGCTCCCCTTCGGTATTTTTCTGTTCCAGCCGTCTGAGTTCTTCTTTCTTTGCCTGATATTCTTCCTCGAACTCTTTCTGCCTGCGCGCACAGTCCTCCATCAAAGAGCGCGTCTCCGCAAGCATGGACTCATAGGTATCCCGCTCGGCAGGTGAACCCTCCTTCTTTCTCAGTGCCTCCTCTTTCTCTTCCAAAGAGCGTTTTTCACTCTCTTTCGTCCGCATGCTGTCCATGCACCGCTCAGCAGCGTTTTGCAAGCTGGTCCGCTCATTTTTCCATTCCGCGCTGTCCGCAAGCAGCGCCTTCAAACGCTCCTCTTCGTCGAGATATCGGAAAAATTCTTCTCCCGCCCGATAGGACGGCATATCTTTCAAGAGCGGAGCAAGTTTTTCGTCATAAGCGCGCACCGCAGCCGCCGTCACATGTGCCAGCAGTTCCTTGTCCAGCTTTGCCGGCAGTACCGTATCTTCAAAATCCTCCGGCTCCTGCCGCTTGTTTTTATCCGCGATCAGCTCCGCTTTGCGCAGCAGCATCGCCGTGTCCGGTACCTCCTCCAGCGCCTCTCCCGCCTTCATGATAATGAGTGCGGACAGACGCTCCTTAGGCAGCTCCGCCGCGTCTTTTACGCCGAGCGACTCCAAACGCCCGCAGAGGTTTCCTTTTAAGAGGCTCTTCAATTCCTCCTCATCTTTCAGCATCAGACTTTCCTTCGAGATGGCAATCTGCCCGGAAAGAGACAATGCCTCCGGTTCTGTAAATTGTTTTTTTGCAAACAGACCTGTCACGCGGTTCGCAAGCCGGACCGACGTCTGCTTCGCCTTCCCTGCAGCCGCTTTCGCGTAACCAGAAATCGTGATATGCTCAAACAGTGCTACCTCATAGCATAACTGCTCCTTTGTCATCTTTTCAATTCCGTCAAAAATCGTGACCATTCCGACACCAACCCTTCCCCTTATCCTACAAGGTATTTTTCATATTTTTGATAGTCCTTCTCCGGGCAGACCAGATGAAGCCTCGTTCCATCTTCCTCGTAATCTAATTGCCGCACGGAACCCTGCTGCTGAAAGTATGGTACCAGCGCCGCATCGTTGTACGGAATGACCATATCGCATTCCCTGTACTGCTCAGTCAGCTTTTTTTCAATCAAATCCAGCAGTTCGCAAAGGCCGGTGCCATCCTGCGCGCTCATCGTAATCCGGTCCCCGGACACACGGGGAATCCTGCCGGCTTCTTCCTCAACCTTATCCGCTTTGTTATACACATAAATCATTGGGATATCGCCGGCTCCGAGCTCCTTTAATGTTTCGTTCGTCACTTTCACATGTTCTTTGTGGTGCGTGTCAGAACAGTCCACCACCTGAAGCAGCAGATCGGCATAAAGCGCCTCCTCCAGAGTGGAATGAAACGCCTCTACAAGCTGATGCGGAAGCCCGCTGATAAATCCAACCGTATCCGACAGCAGAATCGTGTGACAGCCCTCCGGTGTGATCTGTCGTACTGTCGTATCAAGCGTTGCAAACAACATATCCTGCGCTTCGACCTTTTTCTCTTCTTTCTGCCCGCTGTATTCCACAAGCGCGTTTAAGAGCGTGGACTTTCCCGCGTTGGTGTAACCGACAAGCGCCACGCGCGGGATGCCTGACCGTGTCCGCTTTTTGCGCTGGGTCGTACGCTGCTGTCCGATCTCTTTTAACTCCCTGCCAAGCTCGCTCAAACGATGTTCCAGCTTTCGTCTGTCCAGTTCGATCTTTTTTTCTCCCGCACCGCGGTTACTCATGCTTCCGGTTGTTCCGCCCTGCCTGCCAAGTGCGTCATGCATCCCCGCAAGCCGCGGCAGCATATATTGTAAGCTCGCCGCCTCCACCTGCAGCATTGCTTCTTTAGATCGTGCCCTCTCGCGGAAAATCTGAAGGATCAGGAAAGTCCTGTCCTCCACAGGCAGTCCGATCTCTTTCTGAAGGTTCCGGATCTGCAGCGGCGAGAGCGTATTATTAAAAATGACTTCCTCCGCCATCAGTTCCTCAGCCCGCTCTTTTACTTCCTGCACCTTCCCGGGACCAATATAAAACGGTTTATTGACCGTATCCAATGACTGCGTGATCACGCCGGCCGGCTCCCTACCGCACGCCTTTGCCAGACTCGCAAGCTCCAAAAGAGCCATTTCAAAGTTGTCGTCCGAAGAGAGCTCTACGCCAACCAGTATTACTTTTTTCATGGGATGCCACACTCCTTCCCCTCTGTCCTGCTCCGCGCACCGATACGCATGCGCGTCTTTGTTTTCTTCAAAAAAGATAATCTATATTTTATCAAAAATTCCTGCTTCTGTATAGCATTTTCCTATTGACTTTTGCGGCGGTGTCACGTTATAATATCACTCGCAGGCAAAAAGCATGCTGCAAGTGATCGGGGTGTGGCTCAGTTTGGCTAGAGCGCTATCTTAGGGAGGTAGAGGCCGCGTGTTCGAATCACGTCACTCCGACGTCAAAAGAGCGGCGTCTCAAGCAGACGCTGCTCTTTTTGTACCTTTTATGCCGTGCAATTGTGAGAGACACTTTTTTATTTCATTTCTTTTACAAGTATCTTCTAAAAAACGCACACTCTTCGTCATTGCAGCGCGCCGCCTCATCAAGCCGCACATTACAGTGAAAAACATGCCCGATGCGTTCGTCGTCCCTGCTGCCGTAAATATGACACTCCGCTTCCACTCCCGCATTTTTTAAGGCCTCCGCCATCGGCTGCGCCTCTCTGTACAGGAAGTCATGATACGCGCTCATAACAAACGACGGCGGATACTGCTTTGTCAGGTACCGCTTCGTATCGGTATACTGTTCAAAGTCAGCGGGCTCCCCGTTAAAATAGGCATGAAACAAAATATCCGTCTCCTCATCATCCGGCTCCGCCATGTCATAATGTCCGCAGTTTAACGCGACGGCGCTGAGTTTCAGCTCCGGAAACCGAAACCCGTACCGCTTCTCAAATAACTCCGCCAAGCTGCCGTTCGTCAGCATTGCCGCATACTGGCTGAGCATCTGCGCACCTGCAGAATCTCCGACTGCAAAAACATGATCCGCGTCGATATGATGTTCCTTCCCATGCTCTCTAAGCCATGTAAACACGGCGTTGATATCCTCTAACGACGCCGGAAACGGATGCTCCGGCGCAAGCCGGTAATTAAAATTCACAACCGAAAAGCCGCGCTCCGCAAGGCTGCACCCGTAAAATTGATAAACCTCTTTGGTCCCATATACCCATCCCCCGCCATGCACGGAAACGATCACGGGCAGAAGTCCTTCCACACCGGCAGGATAATAAATATCCATCAGGTTCCACTGCCCATGTTTGCCATAGCTGACGTCATTCTCCCATGATACAGCCTGCGGTCTTTTCAGTCCCGCGTCCCTGAGAGCATCACTCGCTCCGAAATCATGTCTGATCTGCTCCGCCTTTTTCAGATATTCCGGCTTGATACTGTTTCTCTCCACGATCAGATTCCTCCTTTTTCCATTGTCTTTCGCGTCTGTTTCCGCTATACTACCATTACAGTCAGTATGATAAAAAAGACTCTAATCATATTCTACCAAAGCAGAAAGGATCTTGTCTATGCAAATTATGGTACAAAAAAAGAATTTGAAAATTTTGCGCATCCTAAGCGCCCTCTTATGCATGCTTTTATGCGTGCCCGCCCTTTTTTCTCCGATTCCCGCCGACGCAAAAGAACCGGATCCGAAAGAATCTGTCGTCGTGGTGTTAGACCCCGGGCATGGAGGCGCCTCGGAGGGTGCCGCTTACAACGGTATTTTTGAAAAAGATATTGATCTGTCGGTTGCGCTGATGACCGGATACTATCTGTCCCAGTTTGAAGGCGTCACTGTTTATCTGACACGGACCGGCGATTATGAGGTCCCCCTTGAGGACCGCCCCCAATTTGCCCGCAGCGTGGACGCAGATTTCTTTTACAGCATCCATTTTAATGCGTCGGATTCTCACGATTTTTATGGCAGCGAAGTCTGGGTATCCGCATTTGGAGAATATTACACCGCAGGATACCAGTTTGCCAAAATTCTTCTTGCCAACATGAGCTCGGAACTCGGCATTTACAGCCGCGGCTGTAAAACGCGCTTAAATTCGAAGGGAACGGACTATTACGGCGTTATCCGCCTGTGCACCTCCTATGGGATTTCAAGCTGCATCATTGAGCATTGCCATATTGACAACCGCTATGATTTTGACAATTACATCTCCCCCGAGCTGCTGCAGGAAATGGCATATCAGGACGCAATTTCCATCGCCATGTATTTTGGGCTTACTTCCCATGCGCTCGGCTTGGATTTCTCGGATTATACGCGCGTTCCCTGTGAAACGCCGGTATGCCATAAGCCGGATGCCACGCCTCCTGATTTTGCGCTTGTCGCTCCGGTCTCTGCGGATGCCTCTGCAAAAACCGCAACCGTTGTCATCAATTCCTTAGACAGCAACAGCAGCATAAAATATTTTTCTTATTCGCTCGACCAGGGCGCCACATGGTCCGAACTGATCAAGTACAGCGGCGGGCCAACCGTTGTCACACTCCAGCTCCGGAGTCAGAATGATACCATTACGATTGCTGCCTACAACCAATATGATAAATGCACGATCAGCAATACCATCGACCCGATTCCATAAAGAAACCCTCCGGCATTTCTTTTGAGCTGCAGAGACGCTTTACGGACTGCATAAAATGAGAAAAAGAAAGAGTTCCGCCCACGCGGAACTCTTTCTTTTTTGCTAAATGCGCCCTGCGGCAGATCGTTTTGCCTGCTTGATCTCTCTTTTATTTTCATACATCATACGGTCAGCGATATTCACAAAATCAGGCTTACAGAGTTCGCAGAATCCAATCGCATAACTGATCGGGATACTGCTGGACTGATTATAAATCCTGCAGTGCTGTGCCAATTCACGGATAAATATTTCCGCGTCCTTCTCATACAGAACCGCAAATTCATCGCCGCCCTGTCTATACACTTTCCCGTTCTCTCCTGCGGCTTTGGCAAGCAATCCGGCGAACCCCTGCAGCAGCTTATCACCGGCTGAATGTCCCGCTGTATCATTGACAATCTTTAAGTCATTCAGATCGGCAATCATATAACATCCGCTTTCATTTCCGGAAAGTCTGCCCAAATCCCTCTCCAGCGCATTCCGGTTATAGATGTGCGTCATATAATCAATATATGCAAACCTGCTGCCTATTTCCGTACAGAACGCAATCACATTCCTCATACAGTCATATCTTGAAGCAGATTCCATCTCTGCAAGCACTTTTGTCTCAATACTCAGGCTGTCCGGACCATACTTTTCCCCGACGGCGCTTTTTATTTTGCTTAATACCAGCTGCGCCTTTTCCTCAGAACCAGCGATCAATGCGACGCCGTTTTCGCAGACGCGGTATCCATGCAGACGGCAGGCTTTGATCCCTTTTTCTATGTCACGCAGAATGAGAGTATCCTGTTTCCAGTCAAAATTGTTTTCCGTCTTACAAAAACAAAGAACCGCAACAACGATCCGCTGTTTATCAAAATCATGCTCCTTCAAAACAGACTCAAACGAATAGTGGTTGAACAATCCTGTTTTATCGTCCAGATATTTTTCCGTATTTTCATTACTCAGAATCAGACCGAGCATAATGAGTGTGGACGCAACAATCACCAGCAGCACTTCCGGAAAGATCATCTGAACAATGGATACAATCACATAAATGGGAACTGCCAGAACAATTGCCATTCTTTTTTCCCCATCCAGAATCTCCCAATAGCGCAGGCAGTAATACAGGATCAGAACCAGATAGATCACAATACTTCCGTACAGGGCATATGCTTTCGGCCCCAGCGAGTACGCCGTTTCGTTTCCCTGCACATAAGTAATCGGCAGCACCAATATCCCCGCCGCAGAAAATATTACCGGCAGGCTTTGACAGATTCTGGTAACTCTCGAAAACTTCCACTTTGTTTCCAGATAGCTTCTCATATATAGAAACAACAGATAGATAAAGCCAAGAATGGATAACAGATAAATGATATGGGCCGCCAGATTGATCCCCTCCGGCACAGTATCCCTGTGATTTACCGTATAGACCGTGATCAGATCAAATAACGCATCCAGAAACGCTACACCGGTAAGCACCTGAAATACTCTTGTGGACCGGATCGGAATATGGGGCTTGCGATAATAAAATCCAATCATATAGATAATCATCAAAAGGCATACTGCCGATGTCTTTAGCAACAGCATAGATATAGATTCTCCCCTTCCACTGCCTGCAGCCGGATGGCTGTAAGCAATTTACGCATACTGCTTCATTATATGCCGCATAGAACAAAAAAGCAAATCTAATATTTTCCGATGTGATCTTGGTGTGATTTCCATCGAATAAGAACCACCGGGCGGTATGAACGCACATACGTACCATGTCAATACAAAAACAGGGATAGGACATGATAGATTTCCATGCCCCATCCCCAAAACATCCGGATTTCACAACAGTCCGGTATCTAAAATCCTCTTACTTTCCTTCCAGATAGTAGAACGTCACCTCAATCGTCTCGACATGACCGAGCGTTTCCGCATCCAGAAGGTTTGGCGTTGCCATATTCAGACTTCCGTCAACAGTACGCGCTTCCGCAGGTACGGACGTTACCCACGCATTGTAGAGGTTCGTCCGCGTGCAGATTCCATCGTCGCTCGATGTATAGGGTTTCCCCTTCATCTGATACTTCTCTCCGTTGACCAAAATCTCCGTGATATTGATGATATAACCCGGATAGAGTGTTTCTCCATTACCGATCGCCAGTGCAGAGAATACCACGCTGTCCGCATAACCCATTGCCGTACCGGTAAAATCAAGGCTGACCGTATACGTTCCCGGTCCTGTGATGACGGCATCCGTCGCAACAATTCCTTCCGTCTTATCATCCGGTTTGTAAACGTCACCGACACTGTACATCAGATTCCAGTCCCCGCTGTTATACATGATCCATGCAACGGCCTCATCATCCGCAAGTCCTGCTGCCGGCTCGGAATTCGCCAGCCCTTCATCCATGACGGCCTGTGCATTCTGTCTGATCTCGTCTTTGCTCATCCCCTCCTGCGCCGCATAGCTGTGTGCTGTATACAATGCTGCGACCTCGCTGTCAATGATTGCGCATGTGCTGCGGTTATACATATTATTGCAGTCCCACAATAACGGGCAATAACCGTAATAGTCGCAGTTTGCAAGGAAATTTGTCAGATACTCAACCGTATTTTCCTTCAGATGATCCATGTTTTCAATCAGCACGCCGTACTCGCCGATAATCACGCCGTATCCCTGCGACGTAAATTTCTCCATCATGGAAAGCTTCTCATTCTGCTCCTCGTAATCCTGTGTGCTTCCCCATGTCGGAAGGCTCGTGTTAATGCAGTATCCTGACGGGTCATAGTAATGCACCGAAATTAACAGCTTCGGATTATCATTGTTCATCTCATCCACAGGCATCACAAAACGGTTGTCACAGGTCATCGTAATATCCGTATTATACCCGGCAATCAGTAGAAAGCGATGTTCGTTATTGCCACCGGTAGCTCGAACCGTATCCACAAAAATCTGATTGATCCGGTTCGTCGTCTCATAACATTCATTCTCAGAAAGCGCGCCCGAATCCTTCGCAACATCCGTATCATTCAAACGGTTTCCAAGCTCCTCATTTGCCGCCTCAAAGATCAGATGGTCAGAATAGTCGCGGTAACGTTCAGCAATCTGCGTCCACATCGATATGTACATCTCCATCGCCTGGTCCCGCGTCTCCTGCGTCGCAGAACCGAACATTCCCCACCAGCTTCCGTCCCAGTGATCATTAACGATTACATACATGTCCACAGAAAGGGCATAATTGATGATCTCTTCCACCCGATCCAGATATGCCTCATTAATCGTATAATCGCCGCTTTCGTAGTTCATCATATTGGTCCATGCCACCGGAACACGAAGCGTATCAAATCCGGCTTCGTGCATGCCCGTGATCATTTCCTGTGTTGTCTCCGGAGCACCCCAATACCCCTCATAGGCAGAAACCTCCGCCTCTGTTCCAAGCGTCGTATGCCCATATGCTTCCATCGTATTACCAAGATTAATGCCGTTTCCTAAAAGATCGACAAACTCTAACGATGTCAGCTGCGTCCGCATCTCACCCGTCTCTTTCTTCTCGCCGCCGCAGCCCGCTAACAGTCCTGCTCCAAGCAGCACAGCACCAAACAGACACCCGATTCTTCTCTTCCATGCGTGTTTGCCCATATTGCCTCCTCCTCACAAAACAGTTTCATACCATTATCATAACAGAAACCCTTCTGTCCAAAAACCGCAACTTTTAGAGTTGAAATACGTTTCTTTTCATTTCTATACCCCTACATATCGCAGGCAAATGCCTGCGATATTGCACCTATAAGTAGTTTGAAAGAAACTTTCTGCCTTCTTGAACAACCATATCAAACATGGTAAAATATGGGTATCAGCGTACCGGCAGGAGGAATATCCATGAATGTGGTCCAGTGGAATAATCATTATAATATCGGTGTGGAAGTGATCGATAAGGCGCACAGGCACCTGTTCTCCATTATTGACAAGCTGATCTCACTCAATGAGGATATTTCAAAGCGGGAGCATGCATGCCGGGAAGGTATTAAGTTTTTCAAGAGTTATACACTGAAGCATTTTGCCGAAGAGGAAGCTTATATGCAGTCCATCGGCTACAGCGAATATGAAATGCATAAGCGGCTGCATGACAATTTGCGCGACAATACGCTGCCTGCCTTAGAACATGAGCTGGAGGAGCAGAACTATTCCGAAGATGCTGTTCATCATTTTCTTGGAATCTGTGTCGGCTGGCTGAACGGACATATCCTGATCGAAGATTTTGCAATCTCAGGAAAAGTCTCCACAAAGTGGGTTCATCATGCCTCCGACGACGCCATTGTTTCTTTGGAAAAGTCCATCTTGCAAAGCTTTCAGCAATTGTATCACGCTAAAGCAGAACTGGTCAGCAAGCACTACAAGGGTGAGAACTTTTCCTGCGATAAAGCGCTCTGCTACCGTCTGACCTACCTGTCCGGCGATAACAAAAAAAAGCAGATCTATTTTCTATATGAAGAGCAGCTTATTCTCCGCCTGCTCGGTGCCATGCTCGGAAAACAGCTCCCGCGTATCGACCAGACAATCGTTTACGCGATCAGGGAGTTATCCCAGAAATTCATGAAATGTATCAGCTGCCATTTTCTGTTAGACGAAAATTTTCAGCTTCAGAAAATTGACATGATGACCTTTGATCAGCTTGTCAGGACATTTGACAAGGACTATCCTCCATACAGTCTGTTGTTCAACGTAGAGAAAAAAGGATATTTTGCCTTTTGTGTCAGATAGCGCATATCGCCTGTCCGTTCTCCGCTTCGTCTTATGAATATTTTTTCATATTTCGCGGAACGATATTCCTATCATAGGACAGGAGGTAATCCGTTATTTTGCGTTCACTATGGCAGGAACACGCCGGGCGTTCTGATTTCCCGGCCTTGACAACCAATCTCAAAACCGATGTTCTGATTATCGGCGGCGGCATCGCCGGAATCCTGACCGCACACTTTCTAAAAGAAGCAGGTGTTTCCTGCGTACTCGTCGAAAAAGACCGCATCTGCGAAAGCACCACCGGCAATACAACAGCTAAGATCACCTATCAGCACGGTCTGATCTACCATAAACTTCTGAAAAGATACGGCGTTGAAACGGCGGCGCTCTATCTGAAAGCAAACCGCACTGCCTTTGACCGATACCGGGAGCTTTGCAGTTCTATTGACTGCGGCTATGAGATACGCAGCAATTATGTGTATTCCACAGACAGCCGGAAGAAACTTGAGGACGAAATGGACGCCCTCTCAGCAATCGGATATCATGCGGCATTCTGTGAGACGCTCCCGCTGCCAATCGACACTGTGGGCGCCGTCTGCTTTGAAGCGCAGGCACAGTTTCATCCCTTACAATTCCTTTTTACAATCGCCCGTAATCTGAACATATATGAGCATACCTTCGTCCGGGAGCTGCTCGGCACGACCGCGATAACAGATGAAGGAAGCATTTACGCGGACAAGGTAATCATCACAACCCACTTTCCGTTCCTCAACACGCATGGCAGTTATTTTTTGAAGCTGTACCAGCACCGTTCCTATGTCATAGCACTCGAACATGCGCAGCAGGTTGACGGTATGTATGTGGACGAAAACAGAACAGGACTTTCCTTTCGCAATTATAAGGAGCTGCTCTTATTAGGGGGCGGTTCACACCGGACCGGAAAACACGGAGGCAGTTGGAATGAACTGCGCAGCATTGCAAAGCAGTATTATCCGGATTCCGAAGAGCGGTATTTCTGGGCAGCGCAGGATTGTATGAGCCTTGATGATATTCCCTATATTGGTCCTTATTCTAAGCATACGCCCGATTTGTATACTGCAAGCGGGTTCTGCAAATGGGGAATGACAGGCGCCATGTTATCGGCTCTGCTGCTTTGCGATATGATCTGTGGAAAACCAAATGATTTTGCACACGTATTCAGTCCATCCAGAAACGTCATAAAGCCCCAGCTTTTTGTAAATGCGTTTGAATCGGCTGCGAATCTGCTCACACCCTCTAAAAAAAGGTGTCCGCATCTCGGCTGCGCGCTGAAATGGAATCCCGCAGAGCATTCCTGGGACTGCGCCTGTCATGGCTCGCGCTTTTCATCGGAAGGCAGACTGCTCAACAATCCCGCAAACGGCGATCTGAAGAATCTTTGAGACCACTGGCCGCTTAAGCGCTCTTTCTGGAAACATGCGCGGCATAGCGCTCAAACGCCGTTTTCATCTTCAGATAGTTTTTTCTTTGATCGGAAAGCAGCACATTTTTCTTTTCGAAAGCCGGCAGCCAGTCTTTCAGCAGCCGCTCTATATCCTTTTGGACCGCGTATCCGACCAATGCAACGAACGACGGTCTGTTCTGCTCCGACAGAAATTCGGAATCAATATCCTCAATTACCTCCGAAATATCGTTCGCAATCATCTCGTATAGCTCCATATCCTTATCGTCCACGTTCTGATCAACATACGCCTTCACAAGCTCTTTTGCCGTGACAGGCTTTTTTTCCGCAGCGCAGATGTTCTGACATTCTGGACGCAGATAGTCCTGCATAAAGCGCTCCAGCATTGCTAACTTCTCAGCAACAATCGGTTTATCCTTTGTGCTGTTATTTCTCTTGATCTCATCAAAGAGAAAACCATCCGCATTTCTCGCGGTTCCTCTGAGATGTTCCTTAAATTCTTTCAAAAAGCGGGCGAACTGATCATCCTCCACGCCCAATTTCGTAAAGCGGTCGAACAGTGTCAGAAAAATGAAAGAATCCTTTTTATCAAACAATTCCTTTAAGTCATCGGTTATGATCTTCTCTAACCGGCTCAGATGATCGGACAGCCGGTCAAACTCCTCTGCCGATGCATGACCGTTCAGATATTGGCACAAAATTCTCGGCTGCTTATTCCATTTGTCAAAATGATTCATACACATAATCGTTTCCACAACAATCCGCTCAACAGCTCCTTTGATCCTTTCATTTTCGGAATAATTCGTGCACTCAAGAAAAAATCTGCTTTCCAGAATCTGATGAATACGCCCGGCGAACTTATCAAGATATGTAAATGCTTTCTGGTCGGCATTCATCGGCACATGGTTATTATAACGTTTGATGTACCGCGAAATTTTATGGCTGTCGCAATATTCATGAATGACAGTCTCAATCTGATATTCGTCAAATTTTTCTTTGAGTTCTTCCGGCAGTTTCTCATATGTCAGGCCTTTAATATCGCAGACCGCATCTTCATGCGTCATGCATCCGTCCGTATCCACTACTCTCTTCTTATATGGTATCATCGAATTCTCAACGGACGACGTGATCTTATAATTTCCTTCCCGGAATCTGCGGAGTGCTGCCGTCCTGCAGCCGCCGTCCACGATATGCAGTTTGGAATTTTCTTCTTCACCGAGAATGATCGGCGGAATATAATCATCAGTCAGCACCGTCACGATCAGCTCATTGATCTGCTCATTATTCCAAACAAAATTTCTCTGCACATCGGCGTTGTTATCAATATCGCCTTTCTTATTCTTTTTCAAATACATATCTAACGTATACGTCTGTTTTCTGGGTCTCGCCATTTGAATTTCTCCTTTGTATCCGGCATTCACACTCTCACAAAAGTACCGACACATTTCTATAAGAATGAATTGCAGCATAACTGTCCGCGTACTGCTTTTGGCTCAAATGCAGGATTTCCTTTATCTCCTTCGGCTGATATCCGTCCATATCAAGTCTCAACATTTCGCGCTGAAGCTTCGAAAGTCTGCACAGATAGCACCGCACCCGCCTGCTGTATCCTTCTTCCTTCTTCTCGAATACTTCTCTCTCGATCATAAATTCATCCGCAATGATATCTGCGACTGTCATATGCCCCTCTCCGCCAACCGGCGCGTCAAGGGACACCGACATTCTGTCCGCTCTGCGCTTTTCGCGGTTTCTCCGCGTCATTTCAGTCTTAATATGATTGCACAGACAGGAGTACAAAAACGCGTCAAACGGCTGGGAACGATCATATCGTCTGATTACATCTGCAAACACCTCGTTCGCAAGCGAATAAAAATCATCCTTATCTTTATCCGCCAACCCGCCGAATCCTGTTAAAATCCGGTCTACCATCCGGTGAAGCCTCCACGCATTGTCCTCGTAATAGGTTCTCAACAGCTTTTCCACCTTTATACCCCCACCAATAAATCGTTTGAAAGGAGCTTTCAAACTTGCTCTCTCCCGCTTCTTAGCTTACTGTAATAGCAAGTATAGAACATATGTTCGATTTTGTCAACAGCCTCTTTTTATTTTTCTGACCGTTCATTTCGTATGCCAGTATCTTATCCTTTTTCATGTCCATAAAATAGGACAAGAACAACACGGAATCCTTGTAAAAGTGAATCCTCAGACCAATCCGCAATGCGATATGAGCAGTTCCTGAAAATTGATAAAAACAGTCCGCCAAATGGAGAAATCATACTTGGAAAAAGCATTACGAAACAGTCAATCACAGAAAGGATTATGAAACATGACAGACAGACAAAACCGATTAAACGGCAAAGACACAGGATACTCCACATTCGGCGGTATCATCTATTCTTCTGATTTTAACACGGAATACCGAAAGAGCGATCCTCTTCACGGTTCAGCAGCCGCACGCAGGATTGAACAGGATTTTAAGTTTGACGAGCAGTGCAGACAGAACATCTTATATAAAAAAGGAGGTGCTTTTTTTGCTTGACAGACAATATCATTTTTATGCCGTCGATACCGGACATTTTTACAGTCATCGGGAAGCCCGCCTCCATCACCGTCTTAATCAGTATCGGACCGAACGCAGCCATTTACAATTAAAACTTCAGGAACTGGAATGCACGCTGAAAAAATCCGGTTATTCCGATAAGGACTTAAAAGCGTTCAAAAACGGCAACACACATGAAACCGCCAAAATATCTGGCTGCGCTGTTTCGCAGTATACGCATTACATCATGATCGACCGGCACAAAAAAGAAAAGGAAAAAATGGTCAAGAAACGGCTGCGTTCTATTCTTTCCAATAAAATGCTACAAAATGAACGCACGGACGGAAAAGATCATATCCGAGTTCTGAATGAAAGCCTTCTGAACGATACGGACGTGATCTCCGCGTTTGAATCCGCCCTCAGCAGAACGATCGGCATTCATCAGGATGCACTCACGGATGCACTCATCTTGGTGCAGGTTTATTATTTTCATATTTTCAAGGACCTTTTGTTTTTTGGCTTTCGTTTTCGCGGTGAAACCTATCATTATCTCACCTCATCGGCAGGACAAATCCGTGAAAAGAAAGCACTCTTCGTTAAAGATTCCGTCTGGCGCAGAATTGAAAATACCATGATGTGCGGACTCACAATCGACAAAATCAACAAAATGGGCGGAAACAATGTCAACAAACATTTAGCCTATCTGGCTCTGACTGCCTCCGCAACTGATGAATGGAAAAGATTTGACATTGACCGCACAATCGTGATTGAAGATTTTGAAACCAATGTCTGCGGCACGATTGATTTTGTGGATGAAACGGATTATTCGATTACAAGAAAAACAGAAGCAGTCCCGATTCCGCATACCGACGGTGCCGGCATGGTCCTACCCTGCGTCTCCGACAGAAATTTTATGTTCCGGGCTCCGTGGATCAAAGGTTTATTGGGCGTTTTTGATTTCAGAAAATTTATCAGAGAGCACGGCTGCTCTTCTGTAATTGCTGATATTTACGGCAAAAAGCATGATCTGATCAAAGAAGACATCCAGATCATCTTCACGAAAAGCCAATTCAAGATGGCACGCTATTATGACTCCTGGGAGGAATATAAAGACCAATTTAAGCGCTGGCACTGCACAGCTGGAATCTGCAATATGGAAGAAGTCCGGATAGGAAATGCGAAAATCAATTATCAGATGCTTCAGACACTGACCGACATCACCGACGAAGAAATCGGACTCATCACGCAAAAATCAGCTGAACGCATCCGCAATATCAGTCAATCCAAGGAAACGATGATGGAAATTCTCGGCGTGACGCCTTACCGCACGAACATGACACCGTTTCAAAAAGCGCTCAGGCTTTATCCCGCGCTGCTCAACGATACCTATGCAAAGGACGTCATCCGCGACGTCAAACAAAGCCTCCTCAAAAAGTATCGCAGCGGCAAACTTGAGGTGGACGGAAAATATACGTTTCTGCTTCCCGATTATTATGCGGCCTGTGAATACTGGTTTGCCCATATCCAACAGCCGGACGGGCTGCTCCGGGACCAGGAGGTATTCTGCAGACTGTTTCCCCAGCATGAAACACTGGACTGCCTTCGGAGTCCCCATTTGTATAAAGAACACGCGGTCCGGCACAATGCCGCATGCAGATCGGACGGGGAACGCGCAGAAAAAATAGGGGAATGGTTTACCACAAACGGCATTTACGCCAGTACCCACGATCTGATCAGTAAGCTGCTCATGTATGACGTGGATGGGGATAAATCCCTCGTTGTCTCTGATCCCGGTCTGATCGCAGCCGCCAGACGGAATATGGAGGGCGTTGTCCCGCTTTATTACAATATGAAGAAAGCGGAACCCCAGCCGATCAACCGCCGGACAATCTACGAAGGTCTATGCGCCGCTTTCACAGGCGGGAATATCGGAACGTACAGCAATGATATTTCCAAAATCTGGAACAGCGATGTTTTTTTTACCGGAACGGACGCAGAAAAGCTACAGGCCGAAAGCTGCGTCAAGCGCTTATGCTGTCAGAATAACTTTGTCATCGACTATGCAAAAACATTATATAAGCCGGAATTCCCACCCGCTGTCAAAGAAGAAATCTCCCGCTTTACGAATGCAAAGCTGCCGGCATTCTTTGCCTATGCAAAGGATAAGGACCCCTCCCAATTAGAAAAGCGGAATAACAGCTTTGTCAACCGGATTTATGACAGGATACCAAACTGTCCGATCAACACCCGTGGTCTGAAGCTGGACCCCATCGACTATCAGAATATGATGGGCAGCCCGCGTACCGTCTGCCCAAAAGAAGTGGCGGCACTCTACGATACCATGAGCAGAAAATACCGCTGTATGATCAGCCGGAAAGCAGAACCTTCCAAACACCTCCCCTATCTGTCGTTACAGATCAGAGAGGCATTCTGCCGCCTTGGCTATTCTGAAGAAACCATTGCGGACATGCTTGTGGAATACACCTACGGCAAAGAAAAACGATACAAGCATCTGCTCTGGTTCTGCTTCGGTGACTGGATTGTCAGGCATTTAGAAACAAATAAAAATCTTCCGAAAACAAAATACATGCAGTGCATGGACTGCGGCATATGGACAGAAATTTCCGCTGCATCCAGAACAATCCGGTGCCCGCATTGCCAGAAGGAAGCGCGTAAGAAGATCAACCGGGAAAATTATCTAAGGCGCAGACAGGAAAAGACGGACGATGCCGGAACCGCTCCCGTTTAATCTGTAAAAAAAGCAGCACAGGCAGATGTTCAAAAGCAGTATCGGCATACATTCAGAATGCATTGCAGACAGATATTCAAAATGCACTACAGACCGGCATTCAGACCGGTTGACATATTCCATCATCGTCCATGCCGGATGGATCATTTCATAAATCTTATGCAAAAATAACCCATGAACCGTGGTCCTTCTTTTGTGTCTATAAGGGAAGCAGGAAAGCACACAGCGGACGGACACACGGCGGGTTTTCAGGAAGGTGCGTGATTTTTTGATCGTAACACAGGAAAAGCTCGTGAAACAGATTGCGGATAAGGCAGACATGGATGCGGCATCCGTGCGGAAAATGTTTGAGACTGCAGAGGAGCTTATTTTCGGCTGCCTGTCCGCAACCACTCCGTCCGAGCAGACCGTCATCAAGCTGATGGACGGATTAAGCCTTGAGTGTCATTATATTCCGGAAAAGGAAATCCATACCTATGACAAAATTGTCTGTAAACCGAAGATATGGGTCCGTCCGAAAGTCACCCGGTATTATAACAGAAAGCTAAACAGATATTTTGACAATCCCGTCTAACAGACGCGTAACCACGTTTTAGCAGGCTTATCTTTCTCTTTTCTGATGCGGCTGACGGTGCTGCCATGTCTGCAGTACCGTCGGCTGCCGCTTTCTTTATTCCCACGGACAATAAGTCAAAGTCCGAAGGGCCTTGACGAATTTCTCGAGGGTCAAATCCCCCGCAGCTTGCTGCGAGGCATTTGATTTGAGAGGTTTTTGTCTTCCGTGATGATAAAGATATTTTTAACTAATAGTTGAAATGATCTACTATTCGTAATATACTTATTTTATTATGAGGATAGGAGGAAATTACATGGACACTTTGCTGACAGTGCTTTCTATTATCTGCTCATTTCTTTTTATCGGTTTAGCCGGATATGCTTTTCGTTTTTTGCAGAAAGGCATCATGTTTTTTGATTACGCATCGCAGTATATCCTGCATGATGCAGAAAAAGAAAACCAAGCAAATGAATAATAATCATCAACATTTTTTATTCCGCCAACGGTTGTTGGCGGAATTTTTATTTTGGAGGAATTTATATGAAGAAAATGTTATCTGTTTTATTAAGTACGACTATTATTGTCTTGTCAATCTGTTTTTGCTTCAGCCGTCCCATCCATGCATCTTCTCCCCATACAATCACAAACTTCCTAAAAGCTGCCCTGCTCGAAAAGGGGAAAAGCGTCACTGGCGATACCATTTTCGAATTTTTTAATTGGATGTATGACCTTTATGAAGAAAGTAATCAGGAAATTTGTGATTTTATGTCCAAAGACAACCTTAATCAATTTTTGTCACTATTACCTGATATGTTGGGATTGGAAGGCGAGGTTATCACGCAAAATGACAACGATACCTACACTGTAACAAAAGCTTTTCTTGATGAAATAGATTCTCTCTTTGAACAATATTTACAGGAAACGCCGGAAACCATTGACGTTGTATGGATGCCCGTGATCAGTTCGGACAAGGTATTGGCAACCTATTTTTCGACATTACAAGGATATTACCAATTTCGTTCCTGGACGGATAATGAACCGTTAACCCTTATGCTTGCAGATGCTTATAATACTTCAACAGGCGCTATACGCTATTTGTGTTTTTTCCCACTTACAGATACGGTTGTACTTCATGGCACTGGCGGCTGCAGCGGCGCCTTAAACTGGGAATCTTTTATTCCGGCAAATGCTTATTGGACTGCTACTTGGGGAAATGCTCATACGACCTCCGATATGCTTGGCGGATTTTCTTTATGCCGCTCTGACGGTGTCGATATTAACTATATTGATTCCAACTTCCCGCCATCTCATATTATGCGTAATTATGCTTCCGAAAATAACGACATCATACAATTCGAAGATATATGTCCTTCTGACTCGCGGCTATATATGTACCGCTTTTTATATCAATATCCATTTAATGAAGTTTTATATTCTTTTCATTTAGATAGATTATCTAATTCTTCACCTGCACTCTTTGTCCGCGGCTGTAACACCGATGCTCCCGCCTTCATCCCCGTCTTTAAGAGCGTAAACGCATATAAAACATGGATCACCGGCCAGGCTGATTATTATCGCTTTGCCTCTGACTACTCCGGCGGTGATATTACGGTTAATCCGAATGTCGATTACGATCAGATTACAACCGCGATACAGAATGCCATGAGACAATCCACTGAAAACGGCGACAGCTTTGAAAGCATGCTTTCTCAGATGCAGGCAGCATTCTCCAAAACACTTGCCGAACTATCGGGAACGCTTGATGAAATTGGCGGCAACACGGCGGAATCAAACTCATGGCTTGAAAAAATATACGAAAAACTGTCCGACCTCTACGATCAGATCGTGCCCTCTGAGCCCGCGGAAACAAAAAAAGGAGTAAATCAGTCATGATACCTATCTACTTAGACCACGCGGCGTCCACGCCTTTGTCCGATGCGATGAAGGCGTACCTGACGCCGCTATTGGATTTGTACGGAAATCCATCATCTTCCCACTCTGCAGGCGCGCCGGTCAGACAACTCATTGAAGACGCAAGGCAGTCCGTTTCCGATTTTATTCATGCCAGGCCCGGAGAAATCCTCTTTACGCCATCCGGCTGCGCCGGTAATACGCTGGCAGTCAAAGGATTGACGTCCGACAACCCGCAAAAAAATCAGTACCATGTCTTCTATTCTCCAACCGCCCACAAATCCATGCGCGCAGCCTGTGAGTCCTGCCTCCTTCACACACCCTTAAAAGTTCATGCAGACGGCAGTATTGATCTCTCCGCTCTCGATGCGCTTCTGACACAATCCGGCACACTCAGACCTCTTGTCTGCATCGAAGCCGCCAATTCAGAGATCGGAACAATTCAGGATGTACGTAAGGCAGGTTCCGTCACTCACAGACATGGCGGCATTCTCGTCGTGGATGCGACGGGCTATATTCCGTCTCTGCCGGTCCGTATGGATTTATGGAAAAACGATGTGGATATTCTGACGTTCAGCGGTCACAAACTTCATGCCCTAAAGGGTGTCGGCGTTTTCTGGAAACGTCGTGAAATCAAACTAAACCCGCTGATCTACGGCAGTCAGGAACAGGGACTGATCGGAGGAACAGAATCCGTCCTGAGTATCGCTTCCTTAGGAAAATCCGTTTCGGGATACGACTACACCGCTGTCAGCTCTGATAACAGAAATTTTGTTTACGACCATATCACCGAAAGGATTCCGGACTGTTATGCAGTCGGCGCCCCTGTGAAATCAGACCGCAGACTGCCGCAAAACTTATATCTTTGTTTTCCGGGCATTGACGGTGAATCCCTCATGATTCTTTTAGATATGAACGGGATTCAGGTATCTACCGGCTCCGCCTGCAACAGCAAAACCCTGTCCGCCTCCGCTGTTCTTTCTGCGATCGGCCTGAATCAAAAGGACCTTCGCAGTTGTATCCGCATGACTTTTTCAGGACAGGAAACAAAAGAACAACTGGATTATGTGTGCCGCACGCTGAAACAATGCGTCACCGTCCTAAGAAAATGCGGTGCAGAATAAATATTATACCACCTATGACCTGAAAGGAGGAACGAACCTGATGACATACACGAACTCTCCGCTCATCGATCATACAAGGCTCAGCCCAAACAGGACCAGCCCCAGAAACCATCGGATTGATACGATTACAATCCACTGCATGGCGGGCAATCTGTCCGTCGAAGCATGCGGCAGCCTCTTTGCGCAGCCCTCAAAAAAAGCGTCTTCCAATTACGGCATCGGCAGCGACGGGCGGATCGCGCTGTACGTTGAAGAAAAGGACCGCTCATGGTGCTCTTCCAACGCGGCAAACGACAACCGCGCCGTGACAATCGAAGTCGCCAACGACGGAGGCGGACCGGACTGGCACGTATCGGACAAGGCTATGGCATCCTTAATCCGCCTAATTGCAGACATCTGTATAAGAAACCGGATTCAAGAGTTAAAATGGAAAGCAGATCGGTCTCTGATCGGTCAGACCGGCTTACAAAACATGACCGTCCATCGGTGGTTTGCCGCAAAAAGCTGTCCGGGTAACTACCTATATGACAGACACGGCTATATTGCAGATCAGGTCAACCGCATTTTAACAGGAACCTGTACCGTTCCACCCGGAGCTCCTTCCAACCAAATCCCTGCACAGGATTCCGTCACGCGAAAGCCTGATTATGTCTGGCAGGGCGTGGACTATTCCCTCGTCTTCGACCCTGTATTTTATTCCAATACCTACCCCGATCTGCAAACCGCATTCGGCACAGACCCTGCAAAGCTCTTCCGCCATTTCTGTCAGTACGGGATGAAAGAGGGACGCTCTGCAAGCCCTTCCTTTCATGTCCGCCGCTATCAAAGCTATCATGACGATCTGCGGAAAGCCTTCGGCAGCGAACTGCCGCTCTATTACAGACATTACATTCTCTACGGACATAAAGAACATAGAAAATGTACCTGATTCAAAAAAATATCTCCAAGGAGGAACATTTGTATGGATACGACCACATTTTTAATCATGCTATCACTTTTTTCCACGCTGAGCAGCCTCGTAACGGAGGGCGTCAAAAATATAATATTTGACAAAGCAAATCTCCCTTACAATCTGACTGCACTCGGATGCGCCTGTATCATCGGAAGCGCCGGAACCGCGGTCTACTACCTGCTGACTGCCGCCCCCTTTACTGCCAGTCATATCCTCTGCATGGTCCTGATGGGATTTGCCAGCGGCCTGACATCCATGGTGGGCTTTGACAAACTCAAACAATCACTGGAACAGATCAACGGCAAAAAAGGATAAACGGTTTCCACTATGAATGAAATCATCGAACTCACAAAGATTCCATTTTCATCCGTGCTGGTTTCCGTTTTTATAGTCCTGACCGGAATCAAAACCATCGTATCCCTTTTAGAATGGGCTGCAAAAAAATTGGGACTGGAAACAAAATGGATGCGTTCAAAGCGCGAAGAACACGAGCTTTTAATCCGAACCTCCAAGGCGCTTAACGCACTACAGGAAAAACACGAAACGGATGCCGCACATTCCGACCGGCGCGATGATGAAATTGCAAACGACATTAAAAAACTCACGCATATGTTCGTGGAAAAAGAAATTGACGATATGCGTTGGGAGATTAACAATTTCGCCACACAGGTTTCCGAAGGAAAACCCTGCAATAAAGACAGCTTCCAGCACTGTCTGCACATTTATGAAAAATACGAAAAAATATTAAAAGAAAACGGGCTTGAAAACGGCGAAGTCGAAATTTCTATGGAACTGATCAACCATGCATATAAGCAAAGGCTTACCGGGCAGACGCCCCTTTGCAGATGCGAAACAAACAAAAAAGGAGAAAACAATGAGACATTTTTTTAGAATGAAGAAAAACGAATGGAAAGTAAAGGCAATGATTTACGGCGCCATCATAAGCATGTCAGAACAGCAGCGCGGAATCATGGAACTTCTTCAGAAGCTGTATACCGCCTTCAAGGACATGCCGGAGGAGGAATTAAAGAGAGAGTTTATCGAAAAGCTTGCCGGAATCATTCATGACGACAATCAAACGCATGAGTAAAAAACACTCCGACCCATTATTCACGAAAGGATGGTGAAACAATGATCTCCCAAAACAATGACAAAATTGTGCTCGGCTTAGACATCCCCAAAACAGCAGCACAGATCAACT
>DLAJ01000005.1:0-5121 GCA_002493905.1 Lachnospiraceae bacterium UBA7050
AGGAGCTCGCAGCATGAGCGCAAAAATGACGGTTTCGATCTTATATGCGGTGCTGGCGGCCGTATTTTATGCGTTGAATATGCCGGCGTCCAAATTATTGCTGAAATACATGGAACCAACGATGCTGGCGGCCTTTTTGTATCTGGGCGCTGGGATTGGCATCGGCGCCCTGTTTTTGTTTCACCGACATGAACAAGCGGAGAATCTGACGAAGAAAGATCTGCCGTATACGCTTGGCATGATCGTGCTCGATGTCGCGGCGCCGATCTGTCTGATGTTCGGGCTGGCGCATACAACGTCGGCGAATGCTTCGCTGCTCAACAATTTTGAGATTGTTGCGACCTCTCTGATCGCTCTTTTCCTATTCAAAGAAGCGGTCTCGAAACGACTTTGGCTTGCAATCCTGCTGATCACCATATCCAGTTCGGTTCTTTCGGTTGAGGATTTGTCCGGGCTGCGTTTCTCATGGGGCTCGCTGCTGGTATTGGCGGCGGCTGCCTGCTGGGGACTGGAAAACAACTGCACAAGAAGCATTTCATCCAAAAACACCTATGAGATTGTAACGCTGAAGGGGATTTTTTCAGGTCTGGGTTCTCTTATCATCGCTTTTTTTGCCGGGGAGAAGCTGCCCGTGCTGCCCATGATGGGAATGGCGCTGCTTTTGGGATTTGTCGCATACGGGCTGAGCATCTTCTTCTATATCAAAGCCCAGAGCGTGTTAGGAGCAGCGAAAACAAGCGCGTATTATGCGGTTGCGCCTTTTGTCGGTGCGCTGCTGTCGTTTGTCTTTCTGAGGGAGGCGCTGACGCTGCGCTATGCTGCGGCGTTTCTGATCATGGCGGCAGGAACGGCGCTGGTTGTCCGCGATACGATGGCGGGTCCGGCGTGAAAAGGAATGTTCATCTAGTGTAAGGTGAATGGAGGCGCTGCGGGAAAAGTACGCTGTGCATGAACTTCCTGTCGTTTTCGGGCATATAGTATCGTAAAACCATGAATGGAGCCCGTTTATGGCTGATAAGAATCGAATCTGCCCAGATACGGAAGCATATTTATGTGCTTACCGCTGTATTTTGGAGAATATGATAGAAAAAATGACGCGGGCAAAGCTGTCGGACAGCATTTCCGGGAATTTTATCGTGCAGATGATCCCGCATCACCGCGCGGCGGTTGAGATGTCCGAAAATCTGTTGAGGCATTCCTGCTTTGAACCGCTTGCCGCGATTGCGAGGAATATCATCCGCACGCAGAAGCAGGGCATTGCAGAAATGGAGCGGATGCTGTGCGGCTGCCGCGAAAAAGCAAACTGTCCCAATCAGGTATGCCGCTATCAGGACCAGATAGACGGCATTCTGCAGACGATGTTTGAAGCGATGAGGCATGCAAAGGCAGACAACAGCGTCAATATAGATTTTATGCGCGAGATGATTCCGCACCACGAAGGCGCAGTCAGGATGGCGAAAGCGGCGCTGCAATATGACCTCTGCTGTGCGCTTGTCCCGGTTCTTGAGGGAATTGTGAAGGAGCAGGAGGAAGGCATTTGTAAGATGGAACGGCTTCTTGCACAGTGCGAATGCGGGCGGTAAGGACTAAGCGCGGTTAAACTGCCGTTTCCGAAAAAAGAATGATACAAACACGGACATCCATGCTATAATGACTTTGGTCTATGGCAGGGGTCCGTGTTTTTTTTGCGGCGGAGACAGCGTATGGAAAGCGGGGACCACAGCGGAGTGGTATCAGGGCAGGACGGTGTCAGAGCAAAGCGGTATCAGAGCAGGGCAGTATCAGAGCAGAGCGGTGTCACAGCGGAGCAGTATCAGAGCAGGGCAGCGTCAGGGCAGAGCAGGGCATAGAGCCCCCGATCATAAGGGGAAAGGCATGAGCATGGTTATGAACGAACGGCAGGCAATGGCATATATTGAGGGACTTGCGCGCTATGGAAGCGTGCCGGGCTTAGACAGTATCAGGGAACTATGCAGGCGGCTCGGCGATCCGCAGGAGAAAGTACCTGTCATACATATTGCAGGCACGAACGGAAAAGGCTCGACGCTCGCATACTTAAGCGCCATTCTGGAATCCGCAGGGTACCGCGTGGGAAGCTACTCCTCGCCCGCAGTATGGGAGTACCGCGAGCGGTTCCGGCTGAACCGGAAGATGATCGCAAAATCTGTGTTTGCAAGGCTGATGGAGCGTGTCGCTGAGGCGGCGGAAGAGATGGCGGCGGAAGGATTAGCGCATCCAACCGCGTTTGAAGTGGAGACTGCGCTTGCGTTCTGCTTTTTTGAAGAAAAAAAATGTGACGCGGCGGTTGTGGAGACCGGAATGGGCGGGCTGCTTGATGCGACAAATCTGATCAAAAAACCGCTTGTCAGCGTGCTTACGTCGATCAGCATGGACCATATGCAGTTTTTGGGAAAAACGCTTGCAGAGATTGCGATACAGAAAGCCGGGATCATCAAAGAGGGCTGCCCGGTTGTCAGCAGCGCGCAAAAAGAAGAAGCTGCTCAGGTGATCGCGCATGAGGCGGCAAAAAAGCATGCACCGCTGTATGTGGCGGATGTAAAAAACGCATCCGGCATCAGGTATGGACTTCAGACGCAGAGCTTTCATTACGGCGGATACCGGAACTTAAAGATTTCGCTTGGCGGCGTGTGGCAGATAGAGAATGCGGCGCTTGCGGCAGAGACCGTGCACGCGTTAAACGAACATGGATTTCCGATTGGGGAAGAGGCGTTAAGAAAGGGGCTGTCTTCGGCACAATGGAAAGGACGGCTCACCGTCTTACAAAAAAAACCATATGTGATCGCAGATGGCGCTCATAATGCGGACGCCGCGGAAAAACTGGCCAAGTCCCTGTCTATCTATTTTACAAATAAACCGAAAGTCTTTATAATAGGAATGTTAGGCGATAAAGATTATGAAGCGGTCATAAACCGGCTGGCACCGCTTGCACAGCAGGTCATCGCGGTCACGCCGCCGAAGAATAAGCGGGCGATGCCGGCCTATGAGCTTGCACAGGAAATCAGAAATGTCAATGAGCATGTGACGGTGGCGGACAGTCTGGAGGAAGCGGTTGAGATGGCATATCTTCTGACACCGCCAGACGGAGTGATCGTCGCGACAGGCTCGCTTTCGTATCTTGCAGGGCTTGAGAGTGCGCTGCGAAACCGCACAAAGCATAAATAGGACGGACTTAGGAGATGACGGTATGGATAAAGCTATGATAAAGACGGCAGTGGAAATGCTGCTTCGTGGAATCGGTGAGGACCCTGAGCGGGAGGGCTTAAAGGAAACGCCTGACCGCATTGCGCGCATGTATGAAGAAATTTTAAGCGGCGGGGAGGAAACAGCCGAGCTGCCGCTGTCGAAGACCTTTCATACGGACAGTGCGGAAATGGTTTTGGAAAAAGACATTGTGTTCTATTCCATGTGCGAGCATCATATGATGCCGTTTTTTGGAAAGGCACATGTGGCATATATCCCGGACGGTGAGGTGGTGGGACTCAGCAAGCTTGCGCGTACCGTGGAAGTTTATGCGCGCCGGCTGCAGCTGCAGGAACGGCTGACCGCACAGATTGCGGATGCGATGATGACTTATGTGAAGTGCAGGGGCGTGATGGTGATGCTGGAGGCGGAGCATATGTGCATGACAATGCGCGGAGTGAAAAAACCGGGTTCCCAGACCGTCACGATTGCAAAGAGGGGCGCATTTGCAGGACAGCCGGAATTGGAGCGTACGTTTTTTGCGATGCTCGCATCGCAGACATTGGCGCATTAGCTGCCCGCAAAGAAAGGAGCTCGCAGCATGAGTGCAAGTTTGAAAGAAACTTTCAAACTACTTATTAGTGCAATATCGCAGGCATTTGCCTGCGATATGCGGGGGTATAAATATGAAAAAAGTAGGACGGGCCGCGCTGGGTGTGTGGTGCGCGCTGACTTCGTTTGCCAGCCCTTTCTGGCTGGCGCTCGTATTTCTTTATCTGACGGGTGAGATTTATCAATATGACGCGTCAATGGATGAAGGGACTGCCGGGATACTTGGCGCTGTCTGTCTTGTAGTCTGGGGGGTGGCTGTGTTATGGCCGGATGTTGTTTGGTTGAAGAATCTGTGGAAGAAGCATCCGAGATATCTGTTTGCGGCGGTCGGCGTGATGCTGATCCTTGCTGTTTTGGCAGCGGGAATGTGCCGGTTTGATCTCGTTTCTTTCTGGACCGAGCCGGGCGGCTTAAAATTCGATTTTTTCGTATGATGTTCTTTCAATGGAGAAAGTATGGAGAAAGCATAGATGATCAGACAGGCAGGTAAACAAGATATTCCAAGGATTGCCGAGATTATTGTATTCGGAAAAAGAGTTGCATACAGACCTATATTCAATAATGATTGTGTGTCATTTAATGAATTGCAGGTTGTTCAATTGTATGAAGAATATAAAAACAATCCGGATAGATTAGATGGGATGTTGATCTATGATGATGGAATCGTGAAAGGAATCATAAATGGACGGCCCATAGGTGATAAGGTATTTGAGATTACAGATTTTTATGTTGAACCCTTTTTTGTGAAACAAGGAATAGGAACACTTCTGATAAAATATCTGATTCAACAAGTAAGACAAAAAGGAGGACATAAAATAGTGTTATGGGTTATAAAAGATAACAGGAATGCCAGAAGGTTTTATGAAGCGAATGGTTTTATCGATAGCGGAAAAACATGTATCATAGAAGGTACTACAAAAGAAGACTGCCTCTATGAATATATTCTTGAATAAGGGGATATCTGTGAAGGTTTCTCATTTAGTAATTGCATGCAAAAGTAGTTGTATGCAAAAGTAAAGTAATTGCATGCAAGAATTGCATGCAAGAGTTGCATGCAAAAATAGAAGGAAAGGACCCGATGGAGAGCGGTCTATGGAGAACGATCTATGGAGAGAGTCAACCGGATCTTGAGGAATCCCGTATATCGGGAGGCGCTTCAAAAAAATCAGGAAGCGGAAAAGGAAAGGCGCTACTGTCATCATGACATGGCGCATTTTCTCGATGTCGCGCGGATTGCGATGCTGCTTGCGGCAAAAGAGCAGATTACGGCGGCAAGGGAGCAGCCGCTTCCGATTTCGGAAGAGAAAG
>DLAJ01000005.1:5437-58011 GCA_002493905.1 Lachnospiraceae bacterium UBA7050
AAAGAGCTTCATGCTTTTGAAGATAGATCGCTTCCGATTTCGGAAGAGAAAGAGCTTCATGCTTTTGAAGATCTTGTTTATGCAGCAGCGCTCGTTCATGACATCGGAAGATACCGGCAATACGAAGACGGAACTCCCCATGAGGAGGCGAGCGCTGCTCTGGCGGCTGATATCCTATTAGATAGCGGGTTTGATGAAAAAGAAACACACGTTATTATTGATGCAGTCCGCAGTCACAGGGATGCGGGAATTGCGGAGGAGAAAAGTCTGCGGGGGCTGTTGTACCGCGCGGACAAGCTAAGCCGCGCCTGTTTTGCCTGCCCGGCGCAGGGGGATTGTAACTGGAGCGCAGAAAAAAAGAATATGCGGCTTGTACTGTAAAGAGAAAAGGAGGATTGTAATGAAAATAGGAAACAGGGAATTTGATACGATGGTACATACTTATATTATGGGCATTTTGAATGTGACGCCGGATTCTTTTTCTGACGGCGGAAAGTGGAACAGTATGGATGCGGCATTAAAGCACACGGAGGAAATGATTGCGGAAGGCGCATCTGTTATTGATGTGGGCGGGGAATCGACGAGACCCGGATATGAACCAATCAGTGAGGAGGAGGAGATTTCCCGTATAGTACCGATAATCACACAAATTAAATCAGAATTTGATATTCCGGTCTCCCTTGATACGTATAAAAGTGCGGTTGCTGAAGCCGGAATCCGGGCGGGCGCGGATATGATCAACGACATCTGGGGGCTCCGCCGTGACGATAAAATGGCGAAGATCATTGCGGACAGCGGCGCTGCATGCTGCCTTATGCATAACCGCAGTGAAGCGGCTGCCAGCACGGACTGCCGCGTTTTTATGGAAGCGGTGTTTACTGATCTGTCACAAAGTGTGGATATTGCCGAAAAAGTGGGCATTGCAAGAGATAAAATTCTGCTCGATCCGGGAATCGGATTCGGGAAAACGTATGAACAGAATCTGTATATGCTTCATGATATGGAAAAATTACATGCGTTTGGTTATCCGATGCTGCTCGGAGCATCGAGAAAGTCTGTAGTCGGCCTGACGCTTGATCTGCCCGTGGAGGAGCGGCTTGAGGGAACGCTTGTGACGACGGTGCTCGCGGTTATGAAACGTTATTCGTTTGTACGTGTGCATGACGTAAAAGAGCATGCGCGCGTGATCAGGATGGCGGAAGCGGTCAGGGACTGCGTCTGAATGCGTCGTGAAAAGGGCATAAGATCATTGGGATAGGAAAGCGGGAAGCATTATCGTTGCGACTGACCGGCAGACACAAGCTTGTTTATGCACAAAAAGCAGGCAGAAATGGAAGAAAACATGGATGAGATTCGGATATCGGGGCTTGAGGTATATGCCTATCATGGTGTATTTCCTGAAGAAAATGAAAAAGGACAGCATTTTTATATCAATGCCGTGCTTTACACGGATACGAGAAAAGCGGGAATAACGGACGAACTTTCCGATTCTACAAATTATGGGCTTGTCTGTGAGGAGATGGCGCATGCGATGACGGAGCAGTGCTTTCACCTGCTGGAACGCGCCGCAGAGTATGTGGCGCAACATGTTCTCATGACCTTTCCGCTCGTCCGGGAGATTGAACTTGAGATCTGCAAACCGGAAGCGCCGATTCCGCTGACGTTTTCGAACGTATCTGTTAAAATACGGCGCGGCTGGCATACGGTTTATCTGGGACTGGGGTCCAATCTGGGTGATTCCAGACAATATCTTCAGACTGCGCTTGAAAAGCTTTCGGCATCGGATCAGATACGGGGGGTAAAAAGTTCGGAGTGGATACGGACAAAGCCGTACGGCGTGTTAGAACAGCCGGATTTCTTAAATGGCGCGGCTGTCATGGAAACGCTGCTCACGCCATGGGAGCTTCTTGATTTTTTACATGAGGTGGAAGCGGAAGCGGGGCGCGTGAGAAAAGAGCGCTGGGGAGCGCGTACGCTGGATCTGGATATCCTATTTTATGATGACAATGTGATTGACAGCGAGCGCCTTACAATTCCTCATGCGGATATGATAAACAGGGAGTTTGTACTGGCACCGCTTGCCGAACTGAATCCGCATCTGCGCCATCCCATAACCGGGGAGACGGTGCAGGAGATGTTAAAGAAGCTGCGGCAGAAGGCATAACGGGGTAACGGGAAGCTGCGGCAGCAGGCGTAACGGCTGAACCGGAACGGCTGCACGGATTTTAGGGATAAATCTGGTCGGTCAATTGTTTCCAATATTCCTGAAGCTCATCCGAAACGCGCATAAAATACCAGCCCTCTTTGTCTTTTTCCGTCCTTCCGCCCATGTTTAAGACAAAGAAATATAGATCATCCTGATACTCGTAAACGACCACCTCTTCATAAGTATCTTCATAAGCTGCCCGGATACTGAATTCCGTGTTTAGCATTTCAGCGATTTCCTCGCTTCCGCGGGCCAGCTTCAGATCGCATTCTTCGATATGGTTTCTTAAATACACGGGATTGTATTGTGCTTTTTCATTATAAAGGTCCAGAAACATCTGCTTATCAAATTCAAAATCGATGTCTACCAGTTCCTCTGAATACCGTGCTTCTTTTCCGTAACGATATTCACATACATATCCATCTTCTAAATCGCTCAGTTTTTCTTTCTCTAAAACTGCCAGGCATCCGGTTAAGGATAATACAAAAAACATACTTATCACGATCGTAATGATTTTTTTCATAAATGTTCCCTCTTTTTGCAAGGTATCCGCTGGTTTTTGATCTCTACACAAGTTGAAATGCTGCGCTGGCCCGCTGTTATGGGCGATACAGCCGGCTGTCAGCGGTTTGTAGTCAGGCGTTAGCAGCGTACGGCCGGCGGCTCATCGGCTTTCTGATACCACCGCATCTAAAGCTGCCTGAAATTCTTCGGGATAATCGGAGCCGACCGCGCAGTGGTACATTGTAGTATCGTCCCCGTATTCGCTGAAATACAGATATCTGCTTGTCAGACAAAGGTTGTGATAGACGCCTTCGGCGAGCGTTACCATACCGGAACCGTCTTTATTGATTCTTTTTAAGGCCGGCGTTTCGCTGTCCACAGTCTGATAGAACACATAATCATCGGAAACATTAAAGAAATCCACACGATCCGTCGTCAGCGTTTCAACGGTTCCGGAGTTAAGCTCCAGTCTTGAGAGCGCATAGTGCTGGGAGAGGTCCATGTAATAAATCCAGCCGTCCGAGTACATCGGGTTCCAGAGACTGCCGCCAAAGATACGGTCGATCTCGTTTGTCGTCGTGTCGAGGCGGTAAAGATTATGATCGTCCGTCGTGCCGTGGAAATAAATATTGGTTCCGTATGCACAGGCGGGATTTGCGATATAATCCGTCACCTGCATATCATCCTGACCTGATGTTCCGATCCGGTGCATCGTAAACACCTTCGTATCCTCATAATACTGAAAATAAATGGAATTTCCGACGAGCAGCAGCGTATCGATCGTTCCGCGCTTTAAGCAGGTCAGATTTTTTCCCTCCGTTGTCGAGCGGTAAAGACCGGTTGATTTTAAGACGCTGCCTAAATCCGAACCGTTGCGGTTATCCGCCTGAAAATAGTAAAGATGACTGCCCGCGGCGTTTAAGAAGCGGATTGTCTGGTTATTGAGCTTGCGTATGCCGGATTCATCGGGGGACATGCAGTAGAGCGTGCCGTTGTCATAAAAATTGGCAAAGTATACAACGCCGCCGGCCTCACAGAAATAACCGCCGTTATTTAAGTTCCCCGCCGTATTGCCGACCGTATCGGAGGGATAGGTCTCAATGCGTTCCTTCAAAAGATATTTGGGAGCCATCACAAGCCCCAGAACAAGTATGATGATAAGGACTACAAGTACAGGACGTAATTTTTTCATAAAAAGCCTCACTTTTATCCAAAACGGATTCTGGAATTTTAGTCAATGGTATTATACTCCTGTCCGGTGAAATCAGCAAGAAGAGAAAACTGCGTCTTGTTCAACCTCATGATTAGGTATAAAATAGGAAGAAAAAGAACGAAAGGGTCGAGGATCAGAAGTGCAGATGCAGAAAGATTTGGGAGAACTACGGGATCGAATTGATGAGATTGACGAACAGATCGTTGCGCTGTATGAAAAGCGTATGGAGGTCTGTAAAGAGGTAGCGGAATATAAGATTGCAAATGGCAAAAAAGTGTTTGACCGCGCAAGGGAGGACGAGAAGCTTCAAAAGGTCAGCCGTCTGACACACAATGAGTTCAACAGCCATGGCGTGCGAGAGCTGTTTGAGCAGATCATGTCCACAAGCCGCAAGCTTCAGTATCAGATGCTCGCGGAAGAGGGAAGTACGGGAAGGCTGCCGTTTATCTGTGTGGACCGGCTGGACACGGCGCGGGCCCGCGTTGTTTTTCAGGGGGCGGAAGGCTCTTATTCGCAGGCTGCGGTCAAGCGTTTTTTTGGAGAGGACGTAAACAGTTATCATGTTGAAACGTTCCGCGACGCGATGGCGGCGATAGAGGAGGGGAGCGCGGACTATGCGGTTCTGCCAATTGAGAATTCGACTGCCGGCATCGTCAGCGAGATTTATGACCTTCTCGTGGAGTTTGAAAACTATATTGTCGGGGAACAGATCATACCGATCGAACACTGCCTGATGGCACTGCCGGGAACGGAGATGTCTGATATCCGCACAGTTTACTCCCATCCGCAGTCACTGATGCAGAGTGCGCGCTATCTTCAGGAGCATCCGAACTGGAGGCAGGTCAGCCTGAAAAATAATGCGTTCGCGGCAAGAAAAGTGGCTGAGGAGGGCGATAAGACGCAGGCGGCAGTCGCAAGCGCCTATGCGGCGGAGGTATACGGGTTGACTGTATTAGAGCAGGGTGTCAACGACAGTAAGAACAATTCCACACGCTTCATTATTGTAACGAACCAGAAAGTATTCCGCCTGGATGCCGATAAGATCAGCATCTGCCTGGAGGTGCCGCACAAGAGCGGTTCGCTTTACCATATTTTGTCCCATTTTATTTATAACAATCTGAATATGACAAAGATTGAGAGCCGTCCAATTGAGGAACGGAGCTGGGAATACCGGTTTTTCATTGATTTTGCGGGAAATCTTTCGCAGAGTGCCGTTAAGAACGCGCTTCGCGGCCTGCGTGAAGAGGCGCGCAGCATGAAGATTCTCGGAAACTATTGATCGTTACAGGAAGAATCCCGAAAAATCCGGAGCATTCCGGATAGAAAAAGCGCGCAGAAAATGCAGGAAGCGCTGAAAGGGTGGGAAGATGCGCGCAGAAAATGCAGGAAGCGCTGAAAGGATGGAAAGAGAGGCGGCAGTATGAAAGAACAGCAGTTATTGATTTACAGGGGGATTTTGGAGCACTCGCTTTTTTTATCTATGACGCGGCTTGTACACCGCTATGAGAACCGGGACAGCGAGGAGCTTTCAACGCTTGCGGCGGGCTGTGTGAGCGGACTTCTGACCTATGCAGCGGAACATGGATTTTACGGAAATGTATGGCATTGTTATCTTGCAGACCTGCTTGTGAACGATGAAAATCCATACAGCATGTCCTGTGAGATCGTGGGTGATATCACAGGTACGCTGAATCAGGCGGCGGAGCATGATCTGGAAATACTTGGAGAGTGCTTCTCCTACGATTTTGGCACGATGATGAGAAGGCTTTCGGTTTCCGCATTTTCGATGGTGGAACATTATGAGAGGAGTTCTGACAATGTCCGTTCGGGACATGTCTATAATACGAGGATCAGGGACCGGATATGCAGTCTTGCGCAGTCGCTTGGCAGCTGTACGTCGCCGCGGGAGATGAAGACGGTTCTCACGCAGTTTTATCAGGAATATGGCGTCGGCAGATTTGGTCTCCATAAGGCGTTCCGGGTGGAGGAGCAGGAAAAAAATACATTTATTAAACCAATATTAAACATTCAGCATGTTTATCTGGATGATTTAATCGGTTATGAGTCCGCTAAAAAGAAGCTGATCGACAATACCGAAGCGTTCGTATCGGGCCGGAGCGCGAACAACTGTCTGTTGTTCGGGGATGCGGGAACCGGTAAATCCTCCTGCATCAAGGGTATTCTCAATCAGTATTATGACAGGGGGCTGCGTATCATTGAGCTTTATAAGCACCAGTTTGTACATCTAAATGAGGTGATTTCCCAGATCAAGAACCGGAACTATAAATTTATTATTTATATGGACGATTTGAGTTTTGAGGAATTTGAAATCGAATATAAATATCTTAAGGCGGTCATAGAGGGCGGACTGGAAAAGCGCCCCAAAAATGTCTTAATCTATGCGACGTCCAACAGGCGGCATCTGATCAGGGAAAGCTTCCGGGATAAAGAAGAGCGTGACGAGGAGCTTCATACGAATGATACGGTGCAGGAGAAGCTGTCGCTTGTATCGCGGTTCGGGGTGACGATTTATTTCGGCGCGCCCGATAAACAGGAGTTTGAGCAGATAGTGCTGGCGCTTGCGAAGCGCAGCGGGATCACAATGCCGGATGAAGAGCTCCTGGCAGGGGCAAACCGCTGGGAACTTGCGCACGGAGGCAGATCCGGGCGCTGTGCGCAGCAGTTCATTGACTATCTTTCGGGAATGGCAGGGAGCGAAGGGTATAAAAATGCTTTTGGCGGTTGACAGGAGTGCATGCCGCAGAAACGGAGAATAAAATGGCGGTCAGGACATTTGCAGCGATCGACGTCGGTTCTTATGAGCTGGCAATGAAAATATTTGAGATTTCCAAAAAGAATAAACTCCGGGAGATCGATCATATCAGGCACCGGATCGATCTTGGCACGGACAGCTATGCGTCGGGCACGATCAGCTATGAGAACATGGACGAACTGTGCAGGGTACTTAAGGAGTTTAAGGAGATCATGAAGACATACGGAGTCAGCGCGTACAAGGCTTACGGGACAAGCGCCGTGCGCGAGATGCGCAATATGCTGATTGTGCTTGACCAGATCAAGCAGCAGACGGGATTGGAAATCAGCGTCTTAAGTAATTCGGAGCAGCGTTTTCTGGATTATAAGGCAATTGCGTCAAAGGGGGAGGATTTCAACCGCATCATTGAGGAGGGTGCGCTGATCGCCGACATCGGAGGAGGCTCGATACAGCTTTCTCTTTTTGAAAAGGATACGCTTGTGACGACGCAGAACATGCGTCTTGGCGTGCTGCGGCTAAACGACAGCCTCCAGAGGCTCAATCCCAAGCGCACGCAGGTTCATGAGCTTTTGCGGGAGATGATTGACAACCAGCTTGCCGTCTTTAAGAAGCTGTATCTGAAGGACACGCTGATCCGGCATATTATTGTTGTGGATGACTATGTCTCAATGATGCTGCAAAAGCGGGCACTCGACGGACCGGCGCCGGGGTATGTGGACAGGGAGACTTACGGACAGTTTATGGAACAGGCGGACCATTATACGAACGTACAGATTGCAGAGCGCCTTGGCATTTCTGAGGAAAACAGTAATCTGCTCTATATTTCCAGCGTGATCACAGCGCAGGTGATGGATATCTGCGGGGCGAATATGATCTGGGCGCCCGGCGTGACGCTCTGCGACGGCATTGCATATGAGTATGCGGAGCACACGAAACTAATATCGTTTTCCCATGATTTTGAGCAGGACATCATTGCCTGTGCAAAAAATATCAGTAAGCGGTATATGGGGAGCAGGAAGCGGAGTGATACGCTCGAATCCATCGCGTTGACAATCTATGACAGTATGAAGAAGATTCATGGCCTTGGAAAAAGAGAACGGCTGTTATTGCAGATTGCGACGCGGCTGCACGACTGCGGAAAGTATATCAGCCTGAACAATGTCAGCGAGTGTTCCTACAATATTATTATGTCCACGGAGATTATCGGACTGTCCCACACGGAACGCGTGATCGTTGCGAATGATGTGAAATACAATCATTTAGAATTTTCTACTTATGGAGAACTTTCGGAAGATGAAAACATCGATCATGATGGATATCTTGTGATCGCGAAGCTGACGGCGATTTTACGCGTGGCAAACGGCCTTGACCGCAGCCATAAGCAGAAGTTTAAGAATATCCGGGCGCAGCTGAAAGATCAGGAACTGCTGCTTTCTGTCGATTCCTCGACTGATATTACGCTGGAGAAGGGGTTGTTCCGAAGGCGCGCCGATTTCTTTGAGGAAGTATACAGCGTCAGACCGGTCATTTCCAAAAAACAAGGTTAGAAACAGGAGAACAACAAATATGGCAGAGACAGTTGATTTTAGAAATCCGGCATACTATACAAACAGGGAGTTAAGCTGGCTGTTGTTTAACCGCCGTGTGCTCTCGGAAGCGAAAGATAAACAGAATCCGTTGTTTGAACGTCTGAAATTTTTGAGCATCACGGCGTCCAATCTGGATGAATTTTTTATGATCCGCGTTGCGTCCTTAAAGGATATGGTGAACGCAGGCTATAAAAAGACAGATATTGCAGGATATACGCCGAAACAGCAGCTCACGCTTCTGGAGGAAGAAACACATGGACTTGTCAAAGAACAGTATGCGGTCTATAAGCGTTCGCTCGTGCCGCAGTTGAAGGCAAACGGGTTGCGCATCATTGAACACCATGAGGAACTGACGAAAAAAGAAGGGGAATACATTGATCGTTATTTTGCGGACAATGTCTATCCGGTGCTTACGCCGATGGCGGTGGATTCGTCGCGTCCTTTTCCATTGATTCGCAATAAGTCCCTGAACATCGGTGCGCTCCTGCAAAAAAAGGGCGGGAAAGAGGGACTGGAGTTTGCGACCGTTCAGGTGCCGAGCGTACTGTCGCGTATTGTTGCGCTGCCATCCGATGATGGAAACATGAGTGTTATTTTATTGGAAGAAGTGATCGAGCGGAATATCCGGAAGCTGTTTCTCAATTACGACATTGTCTGCGCGCATCCGTTCCGAATCATGAGAAATGCGGATTTAACGATTGAGGAGGACGAAGCGGAGGATTTATTAAAGGAGATTGAAAAGCAGTTAAAGAAGCGTCAGTGGGGGCAGGCGATCCGCCTGGAGGTCGAGGAAGGCATGGATGAACGGCTCCTTGCGGTCATCGGGCGGGAACTTATGATCAGTGCGGAGGAAATTTACCGCATCAACGGTCCGCTGGACTTGACCTTTTTAATGAAGATGTACGGAATGGAAGGGTTTGATGAATTAAAGCGGGAGGAGTATACGCCGCAGAACCACCCGATGCTGCCGCCCGATGCGGATATCTTTGAGCAGATTAAGAAAGGGGATATTCTGCTTCACCATCCGTACCAGTCGTTTACGCCGATCGTGGATTTCATCAAGACGGCGGCGAAGGACCCGGATGTGCTTGCGATCAAACAGACGCTGTACCGTGTCAGCGGCAATTCTCCGATCATAGCGGCATTGGCGCAGGCAGCGGACAACGGAAAGCAGGTTTCGGTGCTCGTGGAACTGAAAGCGCGTTTTGACGAGGAACATAACATTGTCTGGGCCAAAAAACTGGAAAAAGCGGGATGCCACGTCATTTACGGTCTGGTCGGCTTAAAGACGCACAGCAAGATCACGCTTGTGGTACGGCGTGAGGAGGACGGCATCCGCCGCTATGTACATCTTGGAACGGGCAATTACAATGACGCTACTGCAAAGATCTATACGGATACGGGACTGCTCACCTGTAACGAGGAGATAGGGGAGGATGCGACGGCGGTCTTTAACATGCTGTCCGGCTATTCGGAGCCGCTTACATGGAATAAGCTGGCGCTTGCGCCGCTCTGGCTGAAACAGCGTTTTCTTTATCTGATTCACAGGGAAACCGAATATGCAAGAAGCGGGAGCAAAGGGCATATCATCGCCAAGGTCAATTCGCTCTGTGACCGTGATGTGATTGAGGCATTGTACGAGGCATCGTGCGCGGGCGTGAAGATCGAGCTGATTGTCCGCGGCATCTGCTGTCTGAAAGTAGGGATTCCCGGCGTCAGTGAAAACATTCAGGTACGCTCCATTGTCGGCAATTTTCTGGAGCACGCGAGAATCTTCTATTTTGAAAATGACGGGAGGCCGGAGATTTACATGGGCAGCGCTGACTGGATGCCGAGGAACTTAGAGCGGCGTGTGGAAATCCTGTTCCCCATTGAGGACGAGGAATTAAAAGCGCAGGCACTCCATATACTGGAGTCCCAGTTAAAAGACAATGTCAAGGCGCATATCTTAAGGAGCGACGGCAGCTATGTGAAAATGGAGCGTCGGGGCAGAGAGGCTTACAGCTGTCAGGATGCATTCTGCAGGGAAGCAAAGGAGGCCGCCAAAGAGGTGAAGGCGGCAGCAGAAGGGACCGGGCGCGTGTTCATACCGGAGATGCATAGCGCTGAATGATAGGAAGCGGCAGGGAAAGAATAGGAAAGAATCGTGAATATACAGGATATTAACAGACAATATGAGATTATTTTGGCTTCTGCTTCACCGAGGCGCAGAGAGCTTCTTACGCAGATCGGCATTGCTTTTCAGGTCAGGACAAGCAATGGGGAGGAGATTATGACGGCAGCTGAACCGAAGGAGGTCGTCATGGAGCTTTCCGCGGCGAAAGCGCGGGAGGTGTCTGCGGGCTGTGAGGTACAGCACAGCGGATGTGCAGAGCAGAGCGGGATGCCGTGCTCTGATACAGAAAAAAAACGCCTCATCATCGCGGCGGATACAGTGGTCGCCGCAGACGGCATGATCTTAGGAAAGCCAAAAGACGAGGCGGATGCGGTGCGCATGCTGACAATGCTGCAGGGGAGGACGCATCAGGTTTACACAGGCGTCACGCTTCTTTCGGCGCAGGGGCAGCGCAGCTTCTATGAGTGTACGGAAGTGACGTTTGTGCCGATGACAAAAGAGCAGATTGATGAATATGTACGGACAGGAGATCCGATGGACAAAGCGGGTGCCTATGGCATACAGGGGTGCTTTGCGGCATATGTGAGCCGTATCGAAGGGGACTATTATAATGTGGTAGGGTTGCCGCTTGCGCGTCTGGTGCGGGAGATTGGGCGCTGGAATCACGCGGAGGAAGCGGAGCGGATGCCGGGGCGGACCGGATCCGGAGCGGCGCAGCCCGCAGCGGTCAGCACCGCGGGCCGCATCCGTCTGGTGGCGACCGATATTGACGGCACGCTGGTCAAAGATTCCTCACCCGAAGTGTATCCTGAGATTGTTCAGATGTTCCGGGAATTGAGTGCGCGGGGGATTGTCTGCTGTGTGGCGAGCGGGCGGCAGTATCACAGTATTCACCGGATGTTTGAAAAGGCAGGAGATGACATTGTCTATATCGCAGAAAATGGTGCGCATATCGTGTACCGCGGTAAAACGCTTTCTGTGACGGACATGCAGAGGGAACAGGCGCACGAGATTATCCGCGAGATGCGTGCGTGCGGGGAAGGGTATGAGTTTGTGGTATCCACGCCGCAGGGAAGCCTGCTGGAGAGCCGGGACGAATCGTTCATCCGGCTGATACGGGACAGCTATCATAATCAGATGGAAGTTGTACAGGATGTGCTTCAGGACGATCCGCAGATCATCAAATGCGCCATGCATCATAACGGCAGTGTGCGCAGGGTTGCAGAAACCGAGCTGATCCCACGCTGGCGTGAGCATGTCAAGGTATGCATGGCGGGAGAAGAATGGATTGATTTTATGGATGCGGCAGTTGATAAGGGGAATGCCATCCGCTTTGTGCAGGACTATTTTGATATTGGTTATGAGGAAACAATGGTGTTCGGGGATAATGAAAATGACATCGGCATGATGCGGGCAGCAGGCGTAAGCTATGCGGTGGAAAATGCCTGCGGTGCAGTGAAGGATGCTGCAAAACATATCTGCCCCGGTTACACGGAAAAAGGCGTGTATCAGGTGCTGAAAAAACGTTTCAGATGTGACGGACAGTGATCTGCCGTTTCATCGCGGAGAAGGGAAATCAAATAAAAACAGAGGTATCAGATAAAAGGTCTGGAAATCATCCGGTTACGAAGATCGAATAAAAGATAACAACGGCATTGCCCATGGGACAGGAGAGGAAGCTGCTATGAGAGTATACGACGATCAGGTATTGGATGTTTTTTTGAAAAAACAAGGACAGCTCTTTGACGAGCGTGTTGCAGAAACAAGGGAGGAAGCGGAAGAATTTCTGGAAGACTGCATGGCGGTCGTTGTGGATTCCCTGAAAGAAGTGTTGGAATATTTCGATGAGGCAGGCATGGATATAGAGGGTGCCGGGGAAGAGGAAATACGAAACGCTTCCGAGGTGTTTGAAATCGGTGACGGACGTTATTTAATTGTAGAGGGCTGAGCGGAACAGATTGGTCATACATCCTTCAGAAAAAGTATTCCAGCAGGTCACAGATCCCGTCGTGATTGTTGTCATGTGCGGTGATAAAGTCCGCATGTTCTTTGACGAGCGGATTTGCATTTGCGACTGCGCAGCCTAAGCCGGCCGCGTCGAGCATAGAGATATCATTGGATTCATCGCCGATTGCGGCTGCGTTGGAAAGCGGGATATGCAGCGCATGACAGAGACTTTTTACGGCATTGCCCTTGCCGGAAGCGACCGGATAAAATTCCAGATAGTATTCACTGGAGAATACGGCGCTCACCCGTTCGGACAGTTTTGCGAGCACCCGGCGCCGAAGCTCTTCTAAAAGAGCATGGTCGCTGAGATGAATGGAGATCAGTTTATAAGGTTCTTTTGTCAGCGCCGACGGGATATCTGTTACCACACGGGCAGGGAGATGGATATGCGCGCGGTAATAAGAAAGCTCCATGCGGTCGCGCTCAAAGAGGATCGTATCATCTTCATAGGTATGACAGTGGATGTCCAGCGCATGGGTTTCCGCTAAAATGCTGCGCACATCATCCATGCGGAGCGTATGTTCAATAACGGGCGTGCTGGAATCACAGTGCCAAATCAGACTGCCGTTATAGGCAATGATATAGGAATCAGGAAAGCAAAGATCGAGAGCCCCGCGTACTTCCAGCACACTGCTTAAAGGGCGCCCGGTTGCGAAGACCAGAACATGCCCATGTTCATGCAGCGCGCAGAGCGCTTTTTTTGTACGTTCAGAAATCTGTTTCTGGTCGTTTAGCAGAGTTCCGTCCAGATCGGTGAACAGGATCTTTTGACACATGGTGCTTTCTCCTATGTTTTGATGATATTTTGCAGCCCTGAAACTGTCCGCTGTCAGGAAATGCATGCTTTAAGGTCGTCGAGAATGGTTTCCGGAACGAAGAGATGACCGTAACCCGTACCGAGTTCCAGTTTGGGTTTCGCTTTGCCGTGAAAATCGGAGCCGCCGCTGTATAAAAGACCATGGCGGTCGGCGAGCCGTTTCATTTCGCGCTCTTCAGCGGGGGTATACGTACTGTAAATGCATTCCATAGCGACGAGCCCGGCCTTTTTCAAATCCATGATGAGTTCTTCCAGGTGTGCGCCGCTCATATGATAGAGTGTCGGATGCGCGAGAATGGGAATGCCATGTGCCTTCTTAATCAGTTCGACTGCCTGAACCGGCGTGATTTTTTCACGGGGAACAAAATAACGGGTGTGATCTCCAACATAACGGTCAAACGCTTCAGGCAGAGACTGCACATAACCGTGGGAGAGCAGATAGCGTGCATAGTGCGCCCGCGTGATCACGCTTTCGGGATATTCAGCCTGCAGTTTTTCAAATGTGATGTCAATGCCCGCCTCACGCAGATTACCGCACATCTTTTCATTACGGACGACGCGCGAATGCTGGAAAACATGCAGCTTATCAAGAAAATCTCCGTTATGGTAATCAAGGTACAGTCCGACAATGTGTATATCCTTTCCCATGTATTCCGAAGAAAGCTCAATACCGGGAATGACTTCGAGTCCGGGATGGGAGAGCGCGGCATCAATCGCCTCGTCAAGCCCGTCGACTGTATCGTGGTCAGTCAGGGCAAATGCCCGAAGCCCTTTTTCTGCGGCGAGCATAACAAGTTCGGACGGCGTCATGGAGCCGTCCGATTTATTGGAGTGAACATGTAAATCCACAGGTTTCACAAAGTGCTGATCTCCTTTCTGTGGTGGAGCTTGTTTCGCAGCTGCCTAATTGGCGCCCTGATCTTCATTCATCCCGCCCGTCAGTCCGCATCATCCTCTTTGGATGCGTCGGCGTTGTATACCGTGCGTTTTCTTGCCATTTCATCACTTGCTAAGTATTCGTCATAAGTCGTGATCTTGTCGATGAGCGTTCCCTCCGGCAGGAACTCCATAATCCGGTTTGCGGTTGTCTGCACAAACTGATGATCATGGCAGGTGAACAGTACAACGCCCTTAAATTTGATCAGTCCGTTATTGAGCGCCGTGATCGCTTCCATGTCAAGGTGGTTTGTCGGCTCGTCGAGAAGCAGGCAGTTCGCACCGGAGATCATCATTTTGCTTAAGAGGCAGCGCACCTTCTCGCCTCCGGAAAGAACACGGACGCGTTTGACCCCGTCGTCTCCCGCAAACAGCATTCTGCCAAGAAAGCCGCGCACATAGGTCACGTCCTTTACGGGGGAGTAGCCTGTCAGCCAGTCTGTAATTGTTAAATCGTTATTAAATTCCTGTGTATTGTCCTTCGGGAAGTACGCCTGAGACGTTGTGACACCCCATTTGTAGCTGCCCTCGTCCGGCTCCAGCTCGCCGGCAAGTATCCGGAACAGTGTCGTGATCGCAAGCTCGTTGCTCCCGACAAAGGCAACCTTGTCTTCATGATTTAAGATGAAGGAAACCTGATCGAGCACTTTTTCACCGTCAATGGTTTTAGAGAGATTCTCGACGGTAAGCACTTCGTTGCCGATCTCGCGCTCCGGACGGAAATCAATATACGGGTATTTACGGCTTGACGGACGGATGGTCTCAAGCTCAATTTTTTCAAGTGCGCGCTTTCTGGAAGTTGCCTGCTTGGATTTACTTGCATTTGCGGAGAAGCGGGAAATAAATTCCTGCAGCTCCTTGATCTTTTCTTCTTTTTTCTTATTTGCCTCCTTCATCTGACGGATGAGAAGCTGGCTGGACTCGTACCAGAAGTCGTAATTGCCTGAATAGAGCTGAATCTTACCGTAGTCGATATCCGCAATATGCGTGCATACTTTATTAAGAAAATAGCGGTCGTGCGAAACAACGATGACGGTGTTCTCGAAGTTGATCAGAAATTCTTCCAGCCATGCGATCGCGTCGAGATCAAGGTGGTTTGTCGGTTCGTCGAGCAAAAGGATGTCGGGATTGCCGAACAGGGCTTTCGCAAGCAGAATCTTGACTTTTTCACTGCCGTTTAAGTCGCTCATCAGCGAGTTATGCAGTTCCGTATCGATACCGAGACCGTTTAAGAGCATTGCGGCATTGGATTCTGCCTCCCAGCCGTCCATCTCGGCAAATTCTGCTTCCAGTTCGCTGGCGCGGATACCGTCCTCATCGGAAAAGTCTTCTTTTGCATAGACAGCATCCTTCTCCTTCATGACTTCGTACAGGCGCGCATTCCCCATAATGACGGTGTCCATAACTGTAAAGGAATCATATTTGAAATGATCCTGTTCCAAAAAAGAAAGACGCTGTCCGGGCGTGATGGAGATATCGCCGTTTGTTGTCTCCAGCTGACCGGAAAGTATTTTAAGGAACGTAGATTTTCCTGCTCCGTTCGCGCCGATTAAACCGTAGCAGTTTCCCTCGGTGAATTTGATGTTTACATCCTCAAAAAGCGCCTTTTTTCCAACGCGGTATGTTACATTATTTGCACTGATCATATGATTAACCATGCCTTTCTCTTAACCTGCTGAAACCTTCTGTTTTTTTATCTGATTTTTAGCTCTGCCGTATTCATTATACATAAAAGCCGGAAAATTTCAATAAAAAAGGGTTTCTCATAAAAGATTATTGAAAAAAGTAACAAAAAATCTTCTATACGATAAAGAAATGTGTTATAATTAACAAAATATTTGTTTCACAAGCAATTCGACGAAGGAGATTGTGTAAATGGAGACAGAAATGAAGGACGACAGCAAGGTAAGCTTTTTTCACTCACTCAAATTTAAGATCATGATTCTGGCAGAGGTTTTTGTGATCATTGCAGTTGTTGGATGCATCCTGATCGCATTACCGGCAAGCACCAGGCTGATCAAGCAGCAGGCGCGCAGTTCCATGCTGTCATTGACGGAGGCATCGGCGAGAACGCTGGAATATGAGATTGCAAACGCGGGAGGGGAGATGCCTGCCGAGATGCTTGCGGGGGTTCTCGCGGACGCAAAACTGGAGGGGGTGGACAGCTCTTATTCCTATTTTGTGGCGCGCGACAGCACGATGCTTTATCATCCGACAGCGGAAAAGATCGGCCAGCCGGTTGAGAACGCGGCTGTGAAGCAGATTCTTGCAGAACTGGACAGAGGTGTTGTGCCGCAGCCGGATGTGATTACATACAATTTTAAGGGTGTTTTGAAATATGCGGCGTTTGTCGTATTGGATAATCAGTGCATTTTAGTTATGACGGCGGATGAGAACGATATCCTCAGCGGCGTGTCAGAGGTCAGGAACCTGCTGATCGGGGGCGGAACCGGTTTAGTGCTGACCGGTATGGTATTAAGTCTGTTTGGAGTCGGCTATATGCTGAGAGCATTGGGTCTGATCACAGATATTATTAAGGATACCAGTAAATTTAATTTTACGAAGAATCCGGCGAGCGCTAAAATCGTAAAGAAGAAGGATGAGATCGGACTGATGGGACGCGCGATCCGGGATATGCGCACAAATCTTCGTACAATGGTCGGCGATATTGAAGACGTGAGCGTTCAGATTACGGGTAATGTGAATGAAGTGAAGGCAATTTCCGCCGAGATCAACAGCAAATGTACAGACAATTCTGCTACGACGCAGCAGCTTGCAGCTGGCATGGAGGAGACTGCGGCGACGACGGAGACGATCAACGGCAATATCGGTCATATGAGAAAAGAGGCGGAGCAGATCAAGGATCTTGCTGCAGAAGGAGAACGTCTTGCCAGTGAAGTGAAGATGCGTGCGGAAGGTCTGAAAACAACGACGACCGAGGCGACAGACAGAACCACAAAGATGTACCAGAATATCAGTGAGAAGACGGATCAGGCAATCGAAGGCTCCAAGGCAGTTGAGAAGATTAACGAACTGACAAATGCGATCATGGCAATTTCCTCACAGACAAGCCTGCTTGCGCTGAACGCTTCAATAGAAGCGGCGAGGGCAGGGGAGGCAGGCAAGGGTTTTGCCGTTGTTGCGACGGAGATCGGTTCTCTGGCAAGTCAGACATCCGAGACGGTCGGCAGCATCAATTCCATTGTTGCAGACGTGAATCATGCGGTTTCCACGCTGGCGGAATCGCTGCGGGATACTGTGGAATTCCTTGATAAAGTCGTTTTGAAAGACTATGAGCAGTTTGCGGAGGTCGGAGAGCATTATTATAACGATTCGGAAAGATATTCGTCAGGAATGAGTACGATCGAGGAGTCCGTGATCAAACTGACGGACACGATTGCAGAGATCGCGGGTTCGCTTGACGGCATTAATTCAACGATCAACGAGTCTACAATCGGCGTGACGGATATAGCAGATAAGACAACAAATGTTGTGGAACAGACGGTTCAGAATAACGAGCTTGTGGAAAACTGTATTGAGACAGTTGACAAGCTGAATCAGATTACGGCAATGTTTCGGATTGACTGATCTGAAAGAGGGGAATTTCAGAAGATTACCGGAATGGAGATAAGGGGTTGCGATGGGCACAACGATTAAGAATTTTCTACGGTCACTTCGCCGAAAGATGAATGGTGATGAAGTCATCGAGACAAAGACGAAGATGCGTGTTTTGGTTGTCATTGCAATGGCGGTACACTTGTTTTATATGCAGCTGTTTGTAATGTGTTCGGTGTTCCCGCTTGTGATGTATAATCTGGTTGTACTTTCACTTTATGTGCTGCTGCTTCTTGCAGTAAAGTCGGAACAAAGCATACTGGTGTATTCACTGACTTTTGTAGAGCTGGTGTTCAATGCGATAGTAAGCACGCTCCTGATTGGCTGGGACAGCGGTTTTTTCCTCTGTATCATCTGTGTTGTCCCAATCAGTTTTTACCTTGCGTTTTCTACGATGAAGTCGAAGCAGAGAATTCTGCTTCCGTTGATTCTCACATTGGTAACGTATGCTATTTATGTGCTTCTTTACCGGCATACGCTGCAGCATGTGCCTCCGATTCTGATTGAGGAGAATCGTATACCGGTTTTGTTTATGGCCAATACATTTGTGGTCTTTTTCCTGATCGGGGTTGTTTCATTTAACTTTATTATTGAAATGCTGGACTCCACAAATGCGCTGCTTACGAAAAACGAGAATTTAGGACATGCGGCGAATGTGGACCCGCTGACGGGACTCCTGAACCGCAGGGGAATGGAAACGCATCTTGAGGAAACGATGAATATGGCGAAAATGAAAGGCGCCTTGTTCAGCGTTATCATGGGTGATATTGATAATTTTAAGCGCATTAACGATACGTACAGTCATGAATGCGGCGACCGTGCGCTGATTCATGTGGCCGATATTATGAAGAGCGCGATCCGGGCGGGAGATGTGGTCTGCCGCTGGGGCGGGGAAGAGTTTCTCATCCTGATTCAGGGAAATGGGGACGTTGCGCGTATGATCGGAGAACGAATCCGCCAGACGATAGAGAACCACTCTTTTATGTATAAGGAGGATGAAATATGTTTTACGATGACGTTTGGCGTATCCGCATATGAGCCGGGTTTTGCCATGACGACCATTATCAAACAGGCCGACGATAAGCTTTACGAAGGAAAGACCAGCGGCAAGAATAAAGTGGTTCTGTAATCGTGTAACAGTTCAGCCATCAGACATATTCAGTGCAGGAGGCGTTGTGCGTAGTATGGAATATCACAATCTTTCATTTGACAAAAGAATCGGCGAAAATATAAAAAATTACAGCCTGCAGAAGCTTTATGATCTGGAGAAAATGAAAACATATTTGACGCGTCTTAGTGCATTCTGCGGCGCAGAGTTTCTTCTGACTGACAGGCACGGCGGGATAGAGGCGCAATCAGACGGTTATCAGGGCGGAGTCCCTGATGTTGTGCAGCAGCCGGGGAATAAGATCAGGGTGGCGGATCGTACTGTGGCGCATTTGTATGTACAGGTTCCGGGAGCGGACAGCCGTGCAAAAGAGCAGGCAGAGCAGCTCTTGGCTGATACGGCAGAGCTGTTTTCGGCTTTCGGTCAGGAATGTTATCTGCATAAGGAACTGGATGAATACAGCAATGAACTGGAACGCCGTCTCGAAAAAGAAAAGTACCGTGTGACACATGGTGATGAGGAGGATGTTCTGACCGGAACGCTCAATAAATCTTATTTTGAAAACCGCAGGCAGATCATCGACCGTTCAGAGATCGTACCAGTGGCGGAGATCTGTATTAATATCAATGATTGGAAATATGCGTATGATCATTTTGGAAACGAGGAGAGCGACCGCCTGATCCGTGTGATTGCGGAGATGGTGAAACGCAATGCGAAAGAAGAATATGTGATCGGACGGACGGATGGCGATGTGTTTACGGTTCTGATCCCGATGGCGGAGCCGGGAGAGGCGAAGGACTATTGCGAGCGGATTTCGAAAGAGTGTATGGAATTTGAGGATGGAAAGCTTTCTCCGTCGGTCGCATACGGGATCGTGACGAAGGATAATGTGGAGCAGAAGCTTGACGAGCTTTATTCCGACGCTGAATATGAAATGTTTGACTTGAAATATCAGATAAAAAATGCTCCCGGTTATCAGGAGCGTTTAACACGTGCTTCCGGCGGCCGCTGAAAAAGCTGTCAGGAAGACGGCAAGTGATAAAGCGTTACGATATACAGATTGTACAAAAGAAGTTAGGGCAGACGATATCTGTACGATGAAGATGAGAGCCGTTTTTTGGGGATCATCCGGTGCAGCGCGTAGGCGCCTGACTTTTTTTGTGCGATTTTTGAAGGTTCTGCAAAAGTCCGGAGATTTGACAAACGGGCCCTATTTCTAAAGAAAGTATGAAATATGGTAATTATAGCAAAAATGAGAAATAAAGAGCAAAAGAAAGATTAAAGGAGAAAACAAGAGTATATCGTGTGCTATTTCCTATTTTACCGCTTGCAAACAAAACGTAAAGAACATAATATAAGCATTAGTTTTAGCACTCAGATGTAAGGAGTGCTAACAAATAAAATCAATCGACATAAGGAGGCTTTATTATGAAGTTAGTACCGTTAGGCGACAGAGTCGTTCTGAAACAGCTGGTTGCAGAAGAGACAACAAAGTCCGGTATCGTTCTGCCGGGCCAGAATAAGGAAAAGCCGCAGCAGGCAGAGGTTCTCGCAGTTGGACCGGGAGGAATGGTTGAAGGCAAAGAAGTGAAGATGGAAGTAAAGGTCGGCGATCAGGTAATTTTTTCCAAATATTCCGGTACCGAGGTCAAGATTGAAGACGACGAGTACATCATTGTAAAGCAGAGCGATATTCTTGCAGTGATTCAGGCATAAGCGGCATATCATCATTATATCTAAAAGGAGAGAACGATCATGGCAAAAGAGATTAAATTCGGCGCAGAGGCGCGTAAAGCATTAGAGAACGGTGTGAATCAGCTTGCAGACACTGTCAGGGTGACGTTGGGTCCGAAAGGAAGAAACGTTGTATTGGATAAGTCCTACGGCGCTCCGCTTATCACAAATGATGGCGTGACGATTGCAAAGGAAATCGAGTTAGAAGATGCGTTTGAGAATATGGGCGCACAGCTTGTCAAAGAGGTAGCGACAAAGACGAATGACGTTGCAGGCGATGGTACGACGACGGCGACGGTGCTGGCACAGGCAATGGTGAATGCCGGAATGAAGAATCTGGCAGCCGGTGCAAATCCGATCATCTTAAGAAAGGGTATGAAGAAAGCGACCGACTGTGCAGTCGAGGCGATTGCAAAGATGAGCTCCAAGGTTAACGGCAAGGAGCATATCGCGCGTGTGGCGGCTATCTCTGCAGGTGATGAGAATGTCGGCAATATGGTTGCGGATGCGATGGAGAAGGTATCTAACGACGGCGTGATCACGATCGAGGAGAGCAAGACGATGAAGACCGAGCTTGACCTCGTAGAAGGCATGCAGTTTGACCGCGGCTATATTTCCGCTTACATGGCGACCGATATGGATAAGATGGAAGCTGTGCTTGACAATCCGTATATTCTGATTACGGATAAGAAGATTTCCAATATTCAGGAAATTCTTCCGCTCTTAGAGCAGATCGTACAGTCCGGCGCAAAACTTCTGATTATTGCGGAGGATGTGGAAGGCGAGGCATTGACGACTCTGATCGTCAACAAGCTGCGCGGCACGTTCAATGTAGCGGCGGTGAAAGCACCCGGCTATGGTGACAGAAGAAAAGCGATGCTTGAGGATATCGCGATCTTAACCGGCGGAACTGTGATCAGTTCTGATCTGGGCTTAGAGTTAAAGGATACTACAATGGACCAGCTTGGCCGTGCGAAGTCCGTGAAGGTACAGAAAGAGAATACGATCATCGTGGACGGTGAGGGCGATAAGGCGGCAATTCAGTCCCGTATTGCGCAGATCAAGAATCAGATCGATGAGACGACCTCTGATTTCGACAGAGAGAAGCTTCAGGAGAGACTTGCGAAGATGGCAGGCGGCGTAGCGGTCATCCGTGTCGGCGCGGCAACCGAAACCGAGATGAAGGAAGCAAAGCTCCGCATGGAAGATGCACTTGCAGCGACGAGAGCGGCTGTTGAGGAAGGAATCATCTGCGGCGGCGGTTCCGCATATATCCATGCAGCAAAGGATGTTGCGAAGCTGGCGAAGGAGCTTACGGGCGACGAGAAGACCGGTGCGGAGATCATCTTAAAGGCTCTTGAGGCGCCGATGTACCACATTGCGGCGAACGCAGGTCTTGAAGGCAGCGTCATTATCAATAAGGTCAGCGAGTCCGAGGTCGGAGTCGGCTTTGACGTATTAAAAGAGGAATATGTGGACATGGTTGCAGACGGTATTCTCGATCCGGCAAAGGTAACGAGAAGCGCACTGCAGAATGCATGCTCCGTTGCAAGCACACTCTTAACAACCGAGTCCGTTGTGGCAAATATCAAGGAAGAGACCCCGGCAATGCCCGCGGGTGCAGGCGGCATGGGCGGCATGATGTAAAGAAGCCTGCCATTTGAAGCAGTGGGTCATTAAAAATAGTCCGTCATCAAAAACAGGTAATCATTAAAAACAGGTAATCATTAAAAACAGCCGGTCCTATGCAGAAACATGCATGGGGCTGGCTGTTTTGTCCAATATAGACAAAATCGAAAAACTCTTTTTGTTGATTATAGAAATTGATGTGAGTATGAAATTGTGCTATTATGTGCTTAACCGGTTAAGCAAGCATGATACATTATTTTTTTGCCTATTTGCTTAACTGGTTAAGCAAACAAAAAACGGGAGGAACGTGAATGTGGCCCGGCAAAGGCGGGCTGCAGCACGCAGGAGGGAAAAGACGATGAAAAAACGAAACATGAAATGGAAGGCGGCTGCGCTTTTAGCCTGTCTCTTTGTCCTGGCAGGATGTGGAAAGGACGCGGGAAAAACGGACGATGTGCAAAACGATGGAAATTCGCAAAATGAGCAGGATACGCAGCAGGGAGCTCAAGACGGAAATCAGGACACGGATCAGGAGAATGAAACGAGTACATTTACCGTGACATTCTATGATAATGACGGTACGACCGTGTTATCAACGCAGGATGTGGCAAGCGGGGAACTGGCAGAGGAATATACACCGGAGAAGGACGGAGAGCTTTTTATGGGATGGTTTGGAACACCTTCCCATACACATGAATTTGATTTCTCTACGCCGATCACGGCGGACACCGATGTGTTTGCAGGATTTATGGAAAATGTCGAGGATACCAGAACGTTTGCGATCGTAGGCAGCGGCACAAGCCCGCTGATGGCAGAATCGAGCTGGGGAAAAGTTATCAATGAAGAGCACTATATGACGAAGAGCGAGGGCGAGAACGTCTACACGATCACGGTTGATTTATGCGAAGGTGACGAGTTCCAGTTTGCAATCGATACCGCATGGTGCAACCAGAGGGGCGGCGGTTATCTGACGACGACGGAACTGGACGGTACGGCGTATTTTACGGTATCGGGAGGACTTTCAGACAGTACCTTAAAATCCAATATTAAATGTGCAGTATCGGGTAATTATACGTTCACACTGTATACCTATCCGGGTGCGGACGTGTATGATACCAGCGCAAGTACCTATTCGGAGGAGACAAAAGAGAATTATAACTCCAATCCGTATGACCGCATCGAGTGGACGTATAACGGTGAAATGACGGGTGAGGTACAGGAGTCCGTGACAACGTATTATATCAAGGGTGCTGTGATCACGAACTGGGAAGACCGCTATGACGAGATGTATGAGTTCAAGGAAGAGAATGGAATCCATACGCTGACGATCGACTTAGAAGAGGGGGATGAGTTCCTGCTCACAACGCTTGTGACAGTCGGCGATACGTCCGGTGTCGGAAATGAATACGTGCGATACACGAATATTACGGACGAGGCTTCTCTTGCACTTGTGGACGGCACGGCAAACGCAAACATCATTGTGAAGCAGTCGGGAACGTATACCCTGACATATGATCCTGCTTCCACAGAATTGACCGTTGTGCTTAACTAAAGAATCCGCAAGGCGGATTCTTCAGGGACCGTGAAAAAAAGAATACAAAAGAAATGCCTACGGCATTTCTTTGCATTCTTTTTAGACAAACACAACATGATCGCGGTCGGGAACACGGTTTAAGGCGAGTTCCATACAGGAATAAAGCTGTTCCATTTTCAAATGAAGATCACAGGGCAGGTGTAAAGCGGCGCTCCCGACCAGGGGGCGCAGACCTGCCTGATGATAACAGAGGTTCCCGTCCGGCAGTGTGATACCGTCTGCGGCAAAGCAGACATGCGCAAACGTATCAAGAATCAGTGTACGGATTCCATGGTTATTCGGTTCAAGGCAGACGTAAGTATAATTGTCCGTGCCGAAATGCGCATCGGCATGATCTTTTAATGCCCGGTAATCCGTGCAGATCTGGAAAAAGATCTGAAACGGCGTATCAGTCAGAAGATCTAAGCCGATCAGGGGAATGAAGTTTTTGTCACCGATCTCGCTGAAAAAATCGGCGGTATCGTCAAAGCAGACAATGGCGTCGGCGTAGTCAATTTTGACGAGTTCTTCATGGCTGATGATCACAAGATGATATTCGTGCTCTTTTAACACATCACTGAGCGCCTCGATCATGGAGAGCTGTTCGCACCGCTTGTAAAGATACTCCTCGCGGGGCAGATACAGCGCAACGTGAAAGGTCTTGTTCGTCGCAAGTGATTTTGCAGAAGGGTTCGGGCTGTAACCGAGAAGGTTCACGATCTGGAGGACTTTTTTCTTTGTTTCCTCACTGATGCGCTGGTCTTCACGGTTGTTGATCACATAGGATACGGTAGCCGCCGATACGCCTGCCATTTTTGCAATGTCTCGAATCGTATATTTTGTATGCATAACTTCATTATGTACTGAGAAAGAATTTTTGTCAATTGTGGCAGGGTGAAGAGAATGAAGATTTTCTAAGCAGTTAAAGTACACCTGCAAAGAAAATCTAAATCATTCAAATGAAGAATGTCTAAAATACAGACATTCTTCATCTGAATTTGAGATTCCGCGAAGCGGAATCATGGAAAATAGAGAGAGGAGAATGGCCATCGACATGAACGAGCAGGCAATTTTACATATTCCGGAGTCCGGTTATTGCTATGCAAAAAATGAACGCTGTCTTGTGCTGCGGCTGCGTGTGGACAGACGGGACTTTATTGACCGCGTGGAGGTCATATACGAGTGTAAATACCGCTATCAGGAGAACCAGAAGCACATTTTCATGGAAAGAAAATATGAGGACAGACTGTTTGCCTATTATGAATGTGCGATTGAGCTGTCCGACGTGAGAACGGCCTATGTGTTCCGCATCTGGCAGAAGGAGGATGCATGGTATTTCTCGGAGGACGGTCTGACTAAGAAATACGATTTTTCACTTGGTTATTTTAATTTTTTCCAGCTTCCCTATATCAATGAGGCCGATCTGCACAGGGAAGTGAAATGGATGCGGCAGGCGGTTTTTTATCAGGTATTTGTGGACCGTTTTTACCGGGGCATCAGCGAAAAGGACGACAGCTACATCAATCTTAAATGGGGGGATAAGCCGCTTCCGAAGAGCTTTGCCGGCGGTGATATTCCGGGAATCACGAAAAAACTTTCTTATATCAGAGAGCTGGGAGCAGACACGCTGTACCTAACGCCGGTGTTTACCTCTATTTCAAACCATAAATATGATATTTCCGATTACTATACGGTGGACCGCCAGTTCGGAACAAACGAGGACTTAAAGGAGCTGATCGGGCAGGCGCATGCGCGCGGGATGCGGATTGTGTTAGATGCGGTGTTCAATCATTGCAGCGACAGGCTTGCGCAGTTTCAGGACGTTCTGCAAAAAGGAAAAGAATCCGCTTATTTTGACTGGTTTCTGATACAGGGAGAAAAGCCCGATCAGGAAGCGGTGAATTATGAGGTATTTTCGTTTTGCAATTATATGCCGAAGTTAAATACCTCCAATCCGGAAGTACAGAATTTTTTGGCAGATATTGCGGTCTATTGGATCAAAGAATATGATATAGACGGATGGCGGCTTGACGTGTCCGACGAGGTATCCCATGATTTCTGGCGGCTGTTTCGGAAGCGCGTGAAAGCGGCGAAGGCGGACTGCGTCATCATTGGAGAAAACTGGCATAACGCCAATTCCTTTTTGCGCGGGGATCAGTATGACAGCATTATGAATTACGCGTTTACCAAGGCGTGTATGGATTATTACGCGTTCGGCGCATTTACGGCAGAGCAGTTTGCCTGGAAACTGAACGAGCTGCTCATGCGCAATACCGGCACCGTGAACCGCATGATGCTGAATCTCCTGGATACGCATGATACGGACCGTTTTTATTCCATCGTTGGAAAAAATAAGAACCGTCTTCTGTCTGCACTCGCGGTCCTTAGCATGTTTGAGGGAGCGCCCTGCATTTATTACGGAACGGAGATTTTGACCGAGGGGGGATACGACCCGGACAACCGCAGATGCTTTGACTGGGACGAGAGCCATTGGGACAGAATGGTAAGGGAGCAGATAAAGAAGCTTCTGGCGCTTAGGCAGTATGAGAGCATCCAGTGCGGAGAAATCCGCGCCGGCGCGGAAGGAGACCTGTTCTGCTTAAGAAGATTTTTCCCGCAAAATGACTGCAGTGCGAATGAAGCGTGCGCTGGCAAGCAGAATTGCGGCGTGAATGGAGCAGGCGGAGCGCAGGAATGGGTTCTGTATGCGAATCAGTCGGGCGCGGCTCTTTTGGTTACAGCGGAGGGGGAAGTTTATACCGGGAACGGTTTCCACGACGGCGTGCTGGAGACGGACGGATATGTGATCATAAAAAGAAATAGGACAGGGACTGGAAAATAGGTGATCCGTAAACACGGATTTTGACGAAGCAGGAGGGACGAAATCATATGAGAAGAAAAGGATACAGATTTCTTGCAGCGCTGTTGTGCGCCGGTCTGCTTGCAGGCTGCGGCGCAGGAAGCGGTGATGGGAATGATGGCGGCGGAGCGCAGGACGGGCAGAATACACAGACGGACGGCGGGGACGGTCCGGATCTCAGCAATATTTATTCAGGAGAGCTGGAGCAGAATGTGACGATCCGTGTGCTGGAAAATGATACGGCGATCGAACAGGGATATTTTCAGGAGCTGATCGATGCGTTTAATGAAGCATATGCAGAGTACGGTATTGTCGCAGTGGACGCCAATATGGACCAGTACAGCAATTTAGCGGATGACGGTCCTTACGGATACGGCCCGGACGTATTGTATCAGGCAAACGACGTACTGATGAAATATGTGGATGGAAAGCATATCTATCCGATTCCGGTTCAGGAACTTGAGTGCTACAGTCAGATACCGGAACGCGCATGGGAGGCATACCGCAGAGAGATCGACGGCGTGACTTACCATATGGCGGTACCGGTCAATGTGCAGACAGGAATGCTGTATTACCGCAAGGACCTGCTGCCGGAGGACTGGGAGACGGCGTGGGATGACAATGCAAACGGCATTCCGGATATGATTGAGAACTGGAACGATATGTACCGCTTTTCCCAGCAGCGGATGGCGGAGAATGAGGGACAGTTCGGCTATATGCGCTCGATGTATGATGTTTATTTTTCCTCCGGCTTCCTGTTTTCTTACGGCGGTTATGTGTTTGGCAGCAACAATACCGATCCCTCGGATGTCGGTTTTTCTGCGGGGGATTCCTGGATGGGCGCGTCTGTTCTGCTGCAGCAGTCAGAGCTGATGAACGAGGGCTGCATCGATGATACGATTACGGTCAATGCTTACAGCAAATTGGCGGATGGAACTTATTTTGCCACGATGACGACGCCTGATGTGTATACGCTGTTCTTAAAAGAACTGATCCTCGCTTATCAGGCGCAGGGAATGGACGAGGAAGCGGCGAGAGCGCTTGCCGAGGAAAACCTTGTGATGACGCAGGTGCCGATGCTTCCTGCAAGCGCTGACTTAAGCGAGGAAAATCCGGAGCTCATTCCGCTTAAGACGATGGGCGGCGTGAACGGCTACGCGATCAGTGCTTATACGAAAGCGCCGAATGCCTGCCTTGCGTTTGTGGAGTTTGCCACAAGCTATGAGATGGTGATGCGGAGATGCGAGCTTTTGGGAATTGCGCCTGCCAGAAGCGATGTAGCGGAAAACAGGGGCGGAACCTCGGAGATGATCTATCAGAAGCTGGAGGAAGGCAATGTGGTGCTGATGCCGTCCGTCACGGAAGTCGATCAGATCTGGACGCCGGCGCAGTCGTTTTTCTCCGATCTTGCCAAGGACGCATTCCGCGAGCCGGGAGAAAAGAAGTATGATGACCCGGAAAAGCTGAAAGCAGGACTTGCGCAGGTTGACCAGCAGATTCATGATGCGATCTTTACGCTTTCGGGACAGTAAGATGATCCGCAGCGTACGGGCGGGAGATTCCGCCCGGTACGCTGAATGCGTTCAAAGAGCTGGAAAGACGGAATATGAGGAGGGATTGCTTTGAGAATAAAGAATCGAACAGAGAACCCGCAGAAGAGTGTACGGGTTTCCAAAGCAAATAAGAAAAAAATGCAATCCGAAAGTTTGTGCACGGCAGTAAAAAACGGCGGAAAACAGGTACGGGCGAGCATGTGTCTGATGGGATTAGGACAGCTTCTGTATAAGCAGATCGGAAAGGGAATCCTGTATTTGTGCGTACTTGTTCTGGCGGCGTTCTACTTTGTCAAACGGGGATTTGCGGATATTGCGGGACTGTTTACCCTTGGAACGAAAGAGGCGGATACATGGCTTGGCATCGAGGGGGACAATTCGGTCGTTATGCTGCTGATGGGTATCTTATCGGTGATTGCCGCGCTCTGCTTCATCTTATGCTACATCTCCAATATTAAGGATGTCTATGAGACGCAGAAGCGGGTGGAACGGGGCGGGAAACCGGCGACGTTTAGGGAGGACTTACAACAGTTTTTAGATAAAAAATTTTATAAGACCGTATTATTCCTGCCGATTCTGGGAGTCTGCGTGTTCAATATTCTCCCGATCATCTTTATGATCGCGATTGCGTTTACCAACTATGGCGGAACGATTGTGCCGCCGAAGCTGGTTGACTGGGTCGGGTTTAACAACTTTGTGAAACTGGCGACGCTGTCCCAGTTTTCACCGACCTTTTTGAAGATATTGAACTGGAACATCATCTGGGCGGTCATCTCAACTGCGCTCAACTATTTTGCGGGTCTGGGACTGGCACTTTTATTAAACAAGGAATGCGTAAAAGGCAAGGCCCTCTGGCGCGCCTTTCCGGTGCTTGCCTATGCGGTTCCGGGATTTATCACGCTGCTCGGCTTCAAGTTCATGTTTTCCTACGGCGGACCGATCAATCAGATCATCACCGGCATGGGAAATAAGGCGGTCGGATTTCTGGATATTGACGCAAAATGGATTGCAAGGATCATCGGTCTTCTTGTCAATGCATGGATCAGCGTACCTTCGATCATGCTGCTTGCGACCGGACTTTTGTCAAACCGTGATGTGAGCCAGATGGAATCGGCAAAAATAGACGGCGCAAATGCGTTTCAGCAGTTTCGGCATATCACGCTGCCGTTTGTGTTGTTTTCGACCACGCCGGTTCTGATCTCGCAGTTTATCGGTAACTTTAACAATTTCGGTATCTTTTTCTTCCTGAGGGGCGGGTTATACATAGACGGTTATTTTCTGGCGAGCGATACCGACCTGCTCATCAACTGGCTGTATAACCTGTCCATCAACAACAACTACTATAACATCGGCGCAACGATCAGTCTGGTTATCTTTGTGATCACGTCGCTGATCTCACTTTCCATCTATACGGGAAGTGCATCTTACAGAGAGGAGGATACGTTCCGATGAAAAGCAGGAAAACATTGCGGTTTATGGATTCGGTCGTTACGCATATGATTTTGATCGCGGTCTGTTTTATCTTTTTGTTTCCGTGCCTCTGGCTGATCTTAGCGTCGTTCAGTAAATCGGGGTCGATCTACTCTTTTGACGGATTTTTCCCGAGCGAGTACAGCTTTGATACGTTCCGCATGCTCTTTACGGACACGGAGATGTATAACTATCCGAGATGGTTCCGCAATACGCTCTTTATTGCGACGATGAGCTGTCTGATCGGAACGTTTTTGGTTATCCTGACTGCTTATACGATGTCCCGCTTCAAATTCCGCGGCAGAAAAGCGATCATGAAGACAACGCTCGTGCTCGGCATGTTCCCGTCCTTTATGGGAATGATCGCAGTCTATATCATCATGACGCAGTTCGGGCTGATCAATAAGATGTGGGGTCTGATCCTGATCTACAGTTCGGGGGCGCCGATGGGCTATCTGACACAGAAAGGCTTTTTTGACACAATACCGGGCTCCATTGACGAAGCGGCGCGCATTGACGGCGCGACAAACTTCCAGGTGTTCTTAAAGATCAACCTGCCGATCTCAATGCCGATCATTGTATACACGGCGCTCACAAGCTTTGTATTTCCGTGGAGCGATTTCATTCTGCCGAAGCTGCTGCTCAAAGAAAAGGACCTCTATACGGTGGCAGTCGGGCTGATGAGCCTTGGGGAGACGGAATTTGCGCGGTTTGCGGCGGGCTCGGTCTTCATTGCGGTGCCGATCGTCATTCTTTACTTCTGCCTGATGCGTTTCCTTGTGGACGGCATGACGGCTGGCGCGGTCAAGGGATAGGCGGGCGGTATGAAGCCGGCTTTTGGTATACTTAAAAGAAGGATATCGCGGTGTTCGTGACGAACTTTGAATTAATACAAAATATATTCGTGTATTATTGCGCAAATAAACAATAAAAAACTGTTGAAATAAACACGAATATAAGCTATACTAAGATCAGCACTTCTGGAAGAAAAATCTTTTGTGCGGTATCCGAATCGTATTTTTGGGGGAAAACAGAAGGTGAAGACTTATGGAGGCTGAGATCAATGTATAGAAAGATCAGGGAGTTTCTGAAAGGGTGGAAAGAAAGCGAACACCGCAAGCCCCTTATTTTACAGGGAGCAAGGCAGGTCGGAAAGACCTATTCAATCCTGGAGTTTGGCCGCATTCATTATGAGAATGTGGCCTATTTTAACTTTGAAACGAATCCTAAGCTCAAGGAAACCTTTGAGGAAAACATTAGTCCCGATTATCTGATCCCAATCTTATCCCATATTGCAGGGCAGACGATTGTAAGAAAAAAGACGCTGATTGTCTTCGATGAAGTACAGCTTTGTGAAAGGGCACTGACTTCGCTGAAGTATTTTTGTGAGGATGCTCCCGACTACCATATTATTGTAGCAGGCAGTCTGCTCGGTGTGGCGGTGAACAGGGCAGAATTTTCCTTTCCTGTTGGCAGGGTGGATATGAAAACGCTGTACCCGATGGATATGGAAGAATTTATGCTTGCAATGGGGGAGGGGGAGCTTGTGGAAAAAATCAAAAAGTGCTTTACGGAAAACACACCGCTGCCTTCTGCGCTCCATGATGCGGCGATTAAGCTCTATCGTCAGTATCTGGTCGTAGGCGGTATGCCCGAGTGTGTTCTGCAGTTTGCCGAAACAAGGGACTATATCCTTGTCAGACATACGCAGGACACGATTCTTGCAAGTTATCTCAACGACATGAGCAAGTATAACAATTTGAATGAGATAAAAAAGACACGGCTTACTTATGACAACATTACCGTGCAGCTTTCTAAGAAGCACACTCGTTTTCAATATAAGTTGATCAAGAAAGGCGGGCGGGCTTCGGAATTCGAAAATGCTGTTGAATGGCTCTGTCTGTCCGGTATCGTGTCGCAGGTTTATAAAGTGGAACAAATCAAAAAGCCGCTTGAGAACTACCGTGATATTGATGCGTTCAAGATATATGTCTCGGACATGGGGCTGCTCTGTGCCAAAAAGGATTTAGCGGCAAATGATATTCTTTACATGGTGGAGGAATTGAACGATTTCAAGGGCGGTATGGCAGAGAATTATGTCAATGTACAGCTTACCATCAACGGATACAGCACTTACTATTGGGAGTCCGAGCGTGGCGCAGAGATTGATTTTGTGATTCAGCGTTCCGGCAGGCTGATTCCGATTGAGGTGAAATCTGCAGATAATACCAAAGCCAAGAGCTTAAAAGTCTATATGGAAACATACAAGCCTGATTATGCGATCAAACTTTCCACAAAAAACTTCGGTTTTGAGGATGGGAAAAAAACCGTTCCGCTTTATGCCGCGTTTTGCATCTAAGCAGGAACGGTTTCTGGCTGTTTCGCAATCTGCCGTTTTGTAGAATCAAAATCTTTTTACGCGGGGTCTTGATTCTGCGCGGTAACTTATACTATAATAGTTATAATTGTTTCATAATAGAAGTTCATGCGGCATATTGCAGTGCCGGTGATGAATAAGGGGGAAGTTTCATGAAAAAACTGGAAGAATATGTAGTGAGCATTCCTGATTTCCCGGAGAAGGGGATCATATTTCGTGATGTGACAAGCGTATTACAGGATGCGGAGGGACTGCAGCTTGCGATCAATACGATGCAGGATCTGGTAAAAGATCTGGAATATGATGTGGTTGTCGGCGCAGAGTCCCGCGGCTTTATTTTCGGTACGCCGATAGCATACAATCAGCAGAAGCCGTTTATTTTGATCCGCAAGAAGGGAAAGCTTCCCAGAGAGACGGTTTCTATTGACTATGAACTCGAATACGGAACGGCGACGATCGAGATGCATAAGGATTCCATTCAAAAAGGGCAGAAAGTGCTGATCGTGGATGATCTGATTGCGACAGGCGGAACGACGGAAGCGATGATTAAACTCGTGGAGCAGCTTGGCGGCGAGGTTGTCGGTATCGTTGTTTTGATGGAACTTGCAGGGCTCAAAGGCAGAGAACGTCTTGCCGGGTATCGTCTGGACTCCGCAATCCGCTATGAAGGCAAATGACTTTTACTTACGTAAAAGTCATTTGTATAAGCATTTGCGTGTTTTTTGGGGAAATCGACGGCGTAACCTATGGATGACGGCAGCAGGTGATGAGGATGACGGAAGAAAACAAGCAGACAGAAGAGCAAACTGAAGATTTGGTCCGTGTCGGGACCGTATCTCTGGAAGGGTATGCCGACGTGGAGAAAAAACCAGAACTGGTGATCGACGACGGGCGTATTGAGGCAATGCGCGAGTTTCAGAGTCCGGAGGAACTTTACCAGAATCTTCTCGTGCGCATTCAGAGATATCATCCCACGACGGACTGTTCCATGATTGAGCATGCCTATCAGCTTGCGCATGAAGCGCACAAGGATCAGGTGCGCAAATCAGGTGAGCCATACATCATCCATCCGCTCTGTGTCGCGATCATTCTTGCGGACTTAGAGATGGACAAGGAAACGATTGCCGCAGGACTTTTACATGATGTGATTGAGGATACAAATTACACCTACGAGGATATCCAGCGGGAATTTGGGGATGATGTGGCGCTGCTTGTCGACGGCGTGACCAAGCTTGATAAACTCAAATACAAGGGCGGCAGCGGGGATAAGCTCGATCTGCAGGTTGAAAATCTGCGCAAGATGTTTCTTGCGATGGCGAAAGATATCCGCGTCATTATCATTAAGCTTGCCGACCGGCTTCACAACATGCGGACGCTCGAATATCAGAAGCCGGAAAGACAGCAGGCGATCGCGCGCGAGACACTTGATATTTATGCGCCGATCGCGCAGCGGCTTGGTATTTCCAAGCTGAAAGTGGAGCTGGACGACCTTTCGCTTAAATATCTGGAACCGGATGTCTACTACGACCTGGTAGATAAAATTGCCATTCGCAAGAGTGTGCGTGAAAAATATATTCAGACAATCGTTGACGAAGTCAGCGAGCATATCCGCAACGCCGGGATCAAAGCGCAGATTGACGGGCGTGTCAAGCATTTTTTCAGTATTTATAAAAAAATGAAAAACCAGAATAAGACGATTGACCAGATTTATGATCTGTTTGCGGTCAGGATCATCGTCGATACCGTGAAGGACTGTTATGCGGCGCTCGGTGTGATTCATGAGATGTATAAGCCGATACCGGGGCGGTTTAAGGATTATATTGCGGTGCCGAAGGGGAATATGTACCAGTCGCTCCACACAACATTGATCGGTAAGAATGGAACGCCGTTCGAGATACAGATCCGTACTTTTGAAATGCATAAGGCGGCAGAGTATGGAATCGCAGCGCACTGGAAATATAAGGTTGCTTCGGACGGAAAACAGATTGATGATTCCGAACAGGAAAAACTGACATGGCTCAGGCAGATTCTGGAATGGCAGCGCGATATGTCCGACAATAAGGAATTTATTAAGCTGTTAAAAAGCGATCTGGATCTTTTTTCGGATAATGTGTACTGTTTTACGCCGTCAGGGGACGTCAAGAGTCTGCCGGCAGGGTCAACACCGATTGATTTTGCGTACGCCGTTCACAGTGCGGTCGGCAACCGGATGATCGGAGCCCGTGTCAACGAGCAGCTTGTGACGATTGATTATGAGTTGAAAAACGGCGACCGCGTCGAGATTCTGACTTCCCAGAATTCCAAGGGGCCAAGCCGGGACTGGCTGAATATCGTAAAGAGCCCGCAGGCAAAGACGAAGATCAATCAGTGGTTCAAAAGCCAGTTAAAGGACGATAATATCATCAAGGGTAAAGAGCTCATGATGGCATATTGCAAGCAGCGCTCCTTAAATACGAGTAATCTGATGAGACCCGAATACATGGAGCGGATCATGCGCAAATACGGGTTTCAGGATTGGGATTCCGTTCTCGCAGCAATCGGACACGGCGGCTTAAAAGAGGGCCATATTGCGAACCGGATGCAGGAGATGTATGAAGCCGATCATTTAAGGACGGTGAGCGACGAAGAAATCTTAAATGAAATCCGGGCAAATAACGAGCAGAGTGCGGCAAGACCACATATACACAGTAAGGGAAAGAGTGCGATTGTCGTGAAGGGAATTCATGATGTCGCCGTGCGGTTTTCAAAGTGCTGCTCACCGGTTCCGGGCGATGAGATCGTGGGCTTTGTCACGAGAGGGCGCGGCGTTTCCGTGCACAGGACGGACTGCGTGAATGTGCTGAATCTGCCTGAGATCGAGCGCCAGCGGCTGATCGATGCTGAGTGGCAGGGAACGGAGGCACAGGAAGGTTCCTATCTGGCGGAGATCGTGATCTATGCGACGAACCGGAGCGGTTTTCTTGCAGATGTATCGCGTGCGCTGACGGAGCGCAATATCGATATCCGTTCGCTGAATACGCGCACGAGCAAAACGGGCAGGGTGACGATGGAAGTGTCTTTTGATGTTTCAAGCAGGGAAGAGCTAAACCGGATCACTGACAAGCTGCGCACGATTCCAAATGTGATCGATGTGGAAAGGACAAGGTCATAGTGTGAAAAATAAGCTTGATAGCTTATTTTTCAACCGGCAATTTGAGTCAGAGCCTCAAATATGCCTTGATCGCAGTCGGAAATCTGAAATTTCCGACGCGTGTCATCGCAGTAAACTGCTCTGACATGGAGGATTAGTGTGAAGAGAAGTTCTAAGGCTCGCAGCAAGGGCTGCCTCGCCAAGACAGCATGGCTGTCTTAGAACTTCTAAAACTTCACACCAAAGAATGCCTAAAATGCGGCATTCTTTATCGGAGCTTTCACTTCGTGAAATTTGGAAATCAAGTTGAAAGGAGCATGGGTATCAATGCTGAAAATCGGCAGGATGGTAATAGGTGCCGTCCAGACAAACTGTTATTTTGTATATGAGGAAGAACAGAAGGGCGCCATGAAGGATGTGATTGTATTTGATGCGCCCGATCAGGGTGCAACCATCTACCAGCGCTTGAAGGCAAAGGGCTTTCATGTCGCGGGGATTCTTCTGACCCATGCGCATTTCGACCATATCTGGGGCGTGCAGGAGCTGCGTGCAAAATCGGGCGCGAAGGTGTATGCCTTAGAGGAGGAACGTCCCTTATGCGAGAGCGCAGACTTAAACGTTTCTGCCGACACGGGCAGGGCATGCACGATTAAGCCCAATGAGTATGTAAAAGACGGACAGGAGCTGACGATTGCGGGCATGACATGCCAGGTGATCGCCACGCCCGGACATACGGTCGGGAGCTGCTGCTATTATTTTAAGGAGGCGGGTTTTTTAGTCAGCGGCGATACGCTGTTTGCAGAGTCGGTCGGAAGAAGCGATCTGCCGACGGGAAGCGCGGGAGAGCTTGTCCGTTCCGTCAAAGAAAAGCTGTTTACTCTGCCAGATGAGACGAAAGTTTATCCGGGGCACGGAGACGCGACAACGATCGGACATGAAAAGCAGTATAATCCGTTCTGTGTGTGAGCATATGGAGAGCGGATTGACAGCCGGAGGGAAACGGAGCGGTTACTTTTAGTAAGCTGCATTCCGTTTTCATAAAAAGGTGTTTGCGCAGGAGAAACAGACATCGAAGAGGAGCAGAATATCATGCGGCAGGTTTTAGCGGTTTCCTGTAATCGGGAAAGCTTTGAATATGATACGCATGCGCTCGTGCAGTCCTTTTATCCGGAAAGGCAGGTAAAGGTGCTGCTGCCTGAGCGGTGGGAGGAGCAGGGCGTCACGGCGGATATTGTCATTACAATCTTAAATGGGCAGGCGCGGATGAAGTTTTCCATACAGGCAGCCCGTGAGTATACAGTCCCTCTTCCTGCGGATAAGGAGGGCGGAAAGGCGGTATGGAAGCGCTTTCTTTATGAGACGCTCTGCGCCGAAACTAAGCGGACGCTGCCGTGGGGGAACCTGACGGGGATACGTCCGACGAAGCTTGCAATGGAAATGCTGGAGCAGGGAGCGTCCGGGGAGGACGTCCTTCTTTTTTTGCAGAAAGAGCATTTTGTGAGCAGTGAAAAAGCGGCGCTCTGTCTGGACATCGCACAGCGCGAGAAAAAGATTTTAGCGCAGCTTGACCGGACTGACGGTTACAGCCTCTATATCGGGATTCCGTTCTGCCCGACAACCTGTTTATACTGCTCGTTTACCTCCTATCCGGTGAGTGTGTGGGAAAAGAGGATGGACGCCTATCTTGACTGCCTTGCAAAAGAAATTGATTATGTAAAGGAAGCGTTTCACGGCAGAGTGCCTGAGACGATTTATATCGGCGGCGGTACACCGACAAGTCTTTCGCCGGAGCGCTTAGAACGTCTGCTTTCCAAACTGGAAGAGTCGTTTGCACTTGAAAAAGTAAAGGAATTTACGGTGGAGGCGGGGCGTGCCGACAGCATTACAAGGGAGAAGCTCCGCGTCATCAGAAGTCATCATGTTACGCGGATTTCGGTCAATCCGCAGACGATGAAGGATGAGACGCTGCACATCATCGGCAGAAGGCATACCGCCGCCCAGGTCCGGGAGGCGTTTCTCATGGCGAGGGAGGAAGGCTTTGACAATATCAACATGGATTTGATCTTAGGGCTGCCCGGAGAGACCGTGGAGGATGTGCGGCGGACGATTGAGGCGGTCAAAGAGCTTTCTCCCGACAGTCTGACCGTGCATTCACTCGCACTGAAGCGTGCTTCCAAGCTTGGGCAGTGGATTGAGGAAAACGGGATTACAATGCTTTCCAATACGGACGAGACGATGGCGGCTGCCGCGGCGGGCGCCGCTGAAATGGGAATGAAGCCGTATTATTTGTACCGGCAGAAAAACATGTCCGGCAATTTTGAGAACACCGGCTATGCGCTGCCCGGAAAAAACGGCATTTACAATATCCTGATCATGGAGGAGAAACAGACCATCGTGGCATTGGGCGCCGGAAGCATCTCGAAAAGGGTGTACCCCGACGGGCGGATCGAGCGCTGCGAAAATGTGAAGGATGTGGCTCTCTATATCGAAAAAATCGACGAAATGATCGAGAGGAAGCGGAGACTGCTGTTGGAGGAAGGACACTGACACGGGAAAATCGTTATTTAGTGTAAAAGGCTTTTCTAACAAAAACAACTAATCTTGAAATGCAAATTTGGAGGGGTGGATTCTATGGTAAACGAGGCTGAGTTTCGAAAGGCTAATAACTATTCTTTGAAATGTATGCGCGTCACTTTTATTGTAATGGTGATAGCATGGATATTGAACGTGCTGCACATTTTTATTGTGGATCAGACCATTATGAATAATGCGCTTATCGGTGCGGTGATATTTGTACTGTTGGGACATGCTGTGAAATATATAATTGGTTTTGAAAAGGCGGTATCTAATTATATCATGCTTTTTTTGCTGGTAGTCATGATTTCCTTTGCAAACTCGGAACTGGCTTATCATGCGACTCTCTTTATGATTTTTCCTATGGTAATTTCCATTGTCTATACTGACAAAAAATATAAAAGCTTTACTTTTATATTGACCATTGGCGGTTTTTTTCTTTCCGTTATCGGCGGATATTATTGGGGACTGTGTGATGCCAATACCTTGATTCTGACGACCACAACCTCAGCCGGGGAAGCGGAAATACTCTTGGCAGGAGCAGTTACCATAAATACGGATATTGTAAAAATTATCTTGTTCTTTGTAATTCCCAGAATCATGGCGTTGGTAGGATTTAACTCTCTCTTAAATTATATTAAAAATACCCTTTTGGAAAAGATTCAAAAAGAGCAGGAGGGTATACAGATGGCGGAACTTCTCAAAAAGTGTGAATCCGCCTCAGAGGAGCTGGTTACGATGGTGGGAGACGTGGAAGAAAATCTGGAGAACTCCCGGCATGCCAATGAACAGATTGTTTCTTCTGCCCGTGATACCTCCGCAGATTGTGATGAAAGCCGTAATCAGGTGGTGCGTATTCAGGAAAGCGTTTCGGAAATGACAGAGGCGATTGATGGTATCTATCAAAATACCAAAGAAATGTTTAAGATATCCGAGAATGTTACCAGCCATACCTTGGGGGTTGTCAAGACGATGGATGTGGCGGTGGACGCCATGCATCAGATTAAAGAAACGGCAAATCAGACCGGAGCATCGATCAACCAGTTGGAGAATGGAATCGACGAGATTACTAATTTTGTTGGACAGATTTCCGAAATTTCCGCGCAGACCAATCTTTTGGCTCTGAATGCGAGCATTGAAGCGGCACGAGCCGGGGAACACGGCAGGGGCTTTGCGGTTGTGGCGGGTAATGTACAGCAGTTGGCGGAACAGTCCAAAGCGGCAAGCAGTTCTATTCAGGAACTGGTTCCGAAGATTCTGTCTAAGCTGGAGGGTGTAAAATCGATCAATGAGCAGAATCGTTTATCCGTTGAGTCGGGAATTGACAAGCTATTAGATGCGAAGAACAAAGCAGAGTCTTTAGGGGACATGCAGAAAGATTCCATAACGATGACGGAGCAGATCGTAGAGCGCGGCAACAAGACCAGATCGTATAGTGAGCAGGTGCGCGATATGGCTCTTTCTCTGGACGAGTTGGTTTCAAACTTTAAGAATAGGGCAGATGAGATCGTAGATGGCGCCAACAATGAAGGAGAGATCACGGGTATGACGGAAGCGTCCTTTGCAAGAGTAAAGGACATTGCTGAGGAATTGCTGACCTTGTCCCGTGCATCTATATAACCGTCCTGTTTTTCAAAAAGAGGAAGCGATGAACGATGGCACAGGAACTGCGGAAATGGAACCAGAATGCCTGCCCCAGCCATAGCTTTTTCCTATAACAGATTCCAGATTATAGATATTATACAAAGAAAAACAGGATGGTTATAATCTTGTTATGTACGATAGAACTTGGGAGCTCATGATTTTTATGCCGGGAAACGAACGACGGCATAACTGTTTATGAGATGTCTGCCGGCTGTCGGAGAACGGGTGCGGTATCAGGCTGCCAGCAAAGCCTATAGAAACGATAGACATACTAAGAAATAAAAGAATGCTAAAAATGATCTGATCGCGGATATAAAGCAGGCAATAGAATCGTTTGTATAAAGAGGATGTTTGTATGCAGGAAGAAAAATTTGATTTTGATACACTGGTGGAAAGAAGGGGCACCGACTGCCTGAAATATGATTTTGCTTTAAGGCGTGGAAAACCGCAAAATGTCCTGCCTCTCTGGGTGGCAGATATGGATTTCAGGACGTCGGAAAAGATCATTGCAGCCATCTGCCGGAGAGCGGAGCATGGAATCTTCGGCTATACCGAGAGCGGCGACCGTTATTTTGACGCTGTGGCAGGGTGGATGAGCAGGAGGCATGGCTGGAAAATCAAAAAGGACTGGCTTGTGAAAACGCCGGGAGTCGTATTTGCGCTGGCTATGGCGGTAAAAGCGTTCACGGAAGCTGGCGACAGGGTTTTGATCCAACAGCCGGTATATTATCCGTTTTCGGAAATGATCAAAGATAATGGCAGGGAAGTGGTCAGCAGCGATTTGATTCTGGGCGCAGACGGGAAGTATCATATTGATTTTGAAGACTTTGAAAGAAAAGCGGCGGAGGAAAAAACATCCCTCTTTTTGCTGTGCAGTCCCCATAATCCGGTAGGAAGGGTGTGGACGGAGGAAGAACTGCTGAAAATAGGTGAAATATGCCTGAAGCATCACGTTACCGTTGTGAGCGATGAGATCCATGAGGATTTTGTGTGGGGAACAAGGAAGCATATCGTGTTTGCAAATCTGAGAAAGGAGTTTGAAGACCTGTCCATTACCTGTACCTCCCCGGCGAAAACGTTTAATCTTTCAGGGCTTCAGGTATCCAATATTTTGATTCCCAGCGAAAAGCTGCGCGCAAGGTTCCAAAAACAGATTGCGGCAGCGGGATATAGTCAGCTCAATACCATGGGCCTTACTGCCTGTGAAGCGGCGTATTGTTATGGAGACGACTGGTATGATGCAATGATGGAGTATGTGTCAGGCAACATCCGGTTTATGAAGTCGTATCTGGAAAGAGAGCTGCCACAGCTTACCATGACGGAGCCGGAAGGAACTTATCTTGTCTGGGTAGATTTCAGAAGGCTGGGCATGTCTGAACCGGAATTGGAAAGGCTCATCGTAAAAAAGGCGAATCTGTGGCTGGATTCCGGGACCATTTTTGGAAAAGCCAGTGAGGGGTTTGAGAGATTTAATGCGGCCTGTCCGAGAGTGATTTTGGAAAAAGCACTGGAACAGCTAAAAAGGGCAGTTCAGCATCAAGAAGCAGATTTACAGCCTTCTATAACCTCCGGTTATAGAAGGCTGTAAGGAAAACGAAAGAATATATGGGAAAAAATGGTTGACAGGTATGAAGCGTGGCAATATAATGGGTCTCGACATAAAACATATAAAGTCTATCTACTATATAGGTTATAAACCGAAAGCAGGTCAGGAAAAGAATGCCGGGAACCATAGGGAAAATTGGAGGCGTATGAATGGGCGGCGCAGGAATCAACAGAGTTGTGGAACGTTTCATAAAACTTTCGGGTTTTGACAGCGAATCGTTTCATGAAAGAGAGATCGCAGAATACATCATCGGGAAATATCTCGAAGAGCCTGCAGGGGGCATTTATGTGCCTGTCGGGAGCCGTTCCCTTTTATGAAAAACTGGGATATAAAGAAAGGCATGATATGAATCCACGGACCCTTGAGCCTAAAAAGGACGGAGAGGAAGAACCGGCTGGGGACCCAAGGTTTGTCTGTGTATATATGGAAAAGATTGCAGGAAATTCATAGCGAATATTTGGAGGATCAGCAATGGACAGGTTCATCTATTTGGATAATGCGGCAACGACGAGGGTAAAGGACGAGGTATATGAATCCATGCAGCCATATTTTACAGAATGGTATGGAAACCCGTCCAGCATATACCGTTTTGCAGGAGAGAGCAGGAAAGCGATTGAAAACGCAAGAGCCGTGACAGCAGATTTCCTGAACGCGAAACCGGAAGAGATTTATTTTACGGGGGGCGGCAGCGAATCGGATAACTGGGCGCTGAAAGCGGCTGCCTTTGCAAACCGCGGCAAAGGAAAACATATCATAACTTCCACGATCGAACATCATGCAATTCTGCATACCTGCAGGTATCTGGAAAAGCTTGGCTTTGAGATTACTTATGTGAAGGTGGACGAAAACGGTGTCATAAAGCTGGACGAATTAAAAGCGGCAGTCAGAAAGGACACAATCCTTATTACCATTATGTTTGCGAACAACGAGATTGGGACGATCCAGCCAATCCGGGAAATCGGAGAGCTTGCACACAGAAACGGAATCTTGTTTCATACGGATGCGGTGCAGGCATACGGACATGAGCGTATTGATGTGGAAGAACTCCATATTGACCTGTTGAGCGCAAGCGGCCATAAAATGAACGGACCGAAGGGCGTGGGCATTCTGTATATCCGTAATTCGGTAAAAATCGGTTCGTTCATCCATGGAGGGGCGCAGGAGCGGGGCAGGAGGGCAGGGACCTACAATACTCCGGGAATCGTCGGCTTTGGAAAGGCAACGGAAATAGCAAAGAGGGAGCTTGAAAAGAGGCGCGGCTGCGAAAGCGGATTAAGGGATTACCTGATAGACCGGGTACTTGCGGAGATACCGTATACCAGACTGAACGGGCACAGGAGCAGGCGGCTTTCCAACAATGCGAACTTTTCCTTCCGGTTTATTGAAGGGGAATCCCTGCTGATACTGCTTGACCAAAAGAATATTGCGGCATCCAGCGGCTCTGCCTGTACCTCGGGCTCGCTCGATCCCTCCCATGTATTGCTTGCGATCGGGCTTCCGCATGAAATCGCACACGGCTCTCTCCGTCTGACGCTTTCAGAGGAAACCACCAAAGAGGAGCTGGACTATGTCGTTGAGGAATTAAAAAAAATCGTGGAGAGGCTTCGCAGCATGTCGCCGCTTTATGAGGACTTTGTAAAGAAAGCCTAAAAGAAAATCCCAAAGAAAATCCAAAAGAAAACACGCCCGATCTGTCGGCAAAATAAAGAAATGGAGATGGGGAAATAATGAGTCAGATTATCGAATACAGTGAAAAGGTCATGGATCACTTTCATCATCCAAGGAATGTCGGGGAGATAGAAAATGCCAGCGGCGTCGGAACCGTCGGGAATGCCAGATGCGGTGATATTATGAGAATCTATCTTGACATTGATGAAAACAGGATGATTAAGGACTGCAGGTTTAAGACCTTCGGCTGCGGCGCGGCTGTGGCAACCAGCAGTATGGCGACGGAGTTAATTAAGGGAAAATCGGTGGAAGAGGCATTAAAGCTTACAAATAAGGCCGTACAGGAGGCACTAGGAGGACTGCCGGCTGTCAAAGTGCACTGTTCTCTTTTGGCGGAGGAAGCCGTTCATGCGGCTTTGTGGGATTATGCGAAAAAAAACAATTTGCAGCTGGAGGGCTTAAAACCTCCTGTAAACGACATAGAGGAAAGGGATCGTTCCGCGGAGGGAAGCCCGGAAACACATTCCGCGGAGGATACCGCGGAAACGCATTCTCCGGAAGGTGCCGCGGAAACGCATTCTCCGGAAGATACCCCGGAAACGTTTTACGCAAAGCCGGGTGAATAAGGATGCGGAAGAAGAAGGTCGTTGTCGGCATGTCCGGCGGCGTAGATTCATCGACAGCCGCGTATCTGCTAAAAGAGCAGGGATATGATGTGATTGGCGTGACAATGCAGATCTGGCAGGCTGAAGAGGGACAGTATGACCTGACGATTGACAACACGGATTTTTGTATGTTAATATTAGACTGACAGTCGGTCTATAAGGAGACGTGGGAGCGTACAGAGGAATGCGGATCGTTAAAGAAGCGGAAGAGCGGAAAAATGAAATATTGGACGCGGCGGAGCGCTTATTTGGAACAAAAGGCTATGACCATACAAGCACCGGCGACATCTTAAATGAGATCGGTATCGCAAGAGGCACGCTTTATTATCATTTCAAATCCAAAGAGGAAATTCTGGATGCGATGGTTGAGCGCATGACGGGGCGGCTGATTGAAAAGGCAAAGATGATCGCGGCGAAGAAGGAGATACCGGTGCTGCAGCGTCTTACGGTCATGATCTGCGCGCTCAATGTAAATGATGCCGGTATTGGCAGGGAACTTTTAGAGCAGGTACATAAACCGCAGAATGCCCTGATGCACCGCAAAATGGAAAAGAGTCTGTCTGCAGGCATCAATCCGCTGCTCACGGAGCTGGTCAAAGAGGGCATCGCGCAGGGAATCTGCCAGACAGAATACCCGGAGGAAGCAGTGGAAATGACCTTCCTGTATGCCAGTACGGTATTTGACGATCTTGCGGAACACAGCGAAGAAGAGAAAAAGAGAAAGATCGCGGCGTTTATTTATCATCTGGAACGGCTCTTACATATGGAACAGGGCAGCATGAAAGAGGTAATGCTTCCCATTTTTCAGAGGGAGGGGGCAAGGGGAGCAGTCAGCCTGCCTGATGCGGAAAACCGGATTGAATGAAACGGGATGAAAAGTAAACTTGTGATCTGCAGGACGACAACGGGCAGCCACGAAGCGGCTGAGGCAGTATCAGGCGGTTGAAAACGTCTGTCAGGACAATAGAAGCGGAAGGAGCATAGCTGTAAATATGAGTCAATTGGAAAAAATTCAAAAAGGAATGAATGTGTTACAGATTTTAGCGAAGATTTTGATGGTGATTGCGTATGTGGGGGCGGCGCTGACGCTGGCAGGAGGAATCCTTGTGGCAGCGGGCGTGCTCAATACGGAAAATCAGTTTCTTCATTTTTTGTCGAATACCGCAGGCGTGGGCAAGAAACAGCTTACGGGTATCCTGATCGCTGAGGCAGCTTCGCTGCTGGCAGGAGGAATCCTTGCAACATATGCCGTCCGCTATTTTGCGGCGGAGCAGAGGGAAGGCACGCCGTTTACGAATGCAGGGGCGGACAGGATCAGACGGCTCGGTATCCTGACGATCATTGTATCGCTCGTTTCCGTGTGCATAACGGATGGGATTTATGAAGCGCTCGGCCTGGCAGAATGGAATAAAATCGACGGTGTGGGCGGTGTCCTGCCCGGCATCTGTCTGATTCTGCTTGCCATGGTGTTCCGCTACGGTGCGGAGCTGGAGCAAAAAGGTTAAAGTGGACCTAAACGGACGGGAGCACACAGAAGTGTACAAAAGATTTTACGGTTGAAGGCGGACAGGTCAACGGACAGGTTGATACCGGGCGTGAAAACGAAAGGGCTGCGGGAAGGAACATCATGCAAACACTAATTTTAGGGCTGCTGGAGACAGCGGTAATTGCTGTCAGTGGTTTTTTAATTAAGAAATATGTGTTTTTAGAGGCTGATATGGAAGCGAAGAAACAGCGCGCCTTTTACTGGGTGAGCCTGTTTGTGATCAGTGTACTGTTTCTGCGGCTTGGAAAAGATGCTGCTTCCATTTCGGCGGTTCTGCTGGTCGGGCTGAATGTTCTGCTTGTCAGAAAAAAGGGGCGTTTGTGGGTGCTGTTTCTGATGGTGCCGCTTATGGGGATCATCAACGGCCTCTTAGCGCCGCCGTTGCTTGTCCCGCCGTATCTGCTTTCCATGTCTGCGCAGATGACGCTGCTTTACCAGTATGCTGTTTACGCAGTGCTGTTTTTAGGGCTGGCGCTGTTTTATGTCAAAGGAAAGGCGTGGCGGAAATGGTTTCGGGAGAATATGCAGAAAAGAAGCCTCCGGAAGTCAGAAAATGCCCTGTTATGGATCGTCGGCATCGTCATGTTCTTTTTTTCAAACGAGCTTGCAGCGCAGAAAGAAGCGGGAGGAATCACCCCGTCTGCGGGCGGGGAGGCTTATGCGCACGGTCTTGCCTCTTTTATCGCGATCTGCAGCATTGCGGTATTTATCATGGCGGTCACGATCATTGTGCTGATCATGCAGGGAAATAAACGTTCTTTTTATCATGAACAGATTTCGGGCATGCAGTCCGGCATGATCACACTGATGGCGGAGATCGTAGAAAACAGGGATGATAATACGGGCGGACATATCCGGCGTACGGCGGAGTATGTAGAGAAGATCGCGGAAGAATTAAAGAGGAGGGGCGCTTATCAGGATGTTCTGACTGAGGGGTACATGAGGGACACGGTAGTGGCGGCGCCGCTGCATGATATCGGAAAAATCCATATTCCGGACGCGGTCTTAAATAAGCCGGGGAGACTGACGGAAGAGGAGTTTGCGGTGATGAAAACGCACACCACGGCAGGGCAGGAGCTGCTGACCCATGCAAGGGAGGAACTTGGGGAGTCGGGGTATCTGGACAGAGCGGTGGAAATGGCGGCATATCATCATGAGTGGTGGAACGGCAAAGGCTATCCCTATGGCATAAGCGGAGAAGAAATACCGCTTTGTGCGAGGATCATGGCAGTTGCGGATGTATTTGACGCGCTGACGTCCAAACGCTGCTATAAAAGCGCGATGCCGCTTGAAAAGGCGTATGCGATCATCAGGGAGGAGTCCGGCACACATTTTGACCCGGTGGCTGTGGAGGCGTTTTTTGCCGCAGAACAGAGAACAATGGAAGCCTGACACAAACTCGTTATACGTAAAAAACAGCGCAGGTATGGAGATAAAAATGCAAAAAGAAACGGCAGGGCGTATGATCGTCTCTGCCGTTTTTTTGTATGATAAGCTTACCGCACAAAGTGTGGCGTTGTTTGTTTCTATTGTGATTGTAACATAGGACACTATGAAAAACAAGACTGTTTCTGCCCTTGGGACTATGCTAAACTGTCAGAACATAACAGTTTGCGGATCGGGCTTTTTGAACGCCGCGGCAAAGGGGCGCGCTCAAAAAAGCCGCAGACAAAAGACGGGGGGATGAACGACGATGGGGGAGTGGCAGCCGGAAAGAGACTATGAGGAAAACAGACTAACGCAGACACTGAATTTAGCGGGGAAGCAGCTGAAGGCGGCGAAAGAAGCGGCAGAGGGAATCAGGTCCGAGATCATGGAAGCAAAAGAAGAAATGTGGGAGGATGCGCCGCACGGAATTACAAACCTTTCGAGCATGGAGGATTTTGAGGCGATCGTTGAACTGAGCCAGTATCAGAGCGCGGTCATAAACCAGATTGCGGACTATGAGGGAAAGGAACGTCAGATCAGGCTGCTTCAAAGGATCATGGAGTCGCCTTATTTTGCCCGCATTGATTTTGCGTTTGACGGGGAGGATGAGGCGGAGAAAATTTATATCGGGCGTCATTTGCTAAAAAAAGAGAACGCGCAGGAGATTGCGGTATATGACTGGCGTTCCCCGGTCGCGGGCGTGTTTTACCGCTTTATGACCGGAAAGGCCTTTTATGACGCACCCTGCGGACGCATTACGGGGGAGGTCACAAAGAAGCGCCAGTATGAGATCAAAAACGGGACGCTTGAATATTTCTTTGACGCGGATGTGGAGATCGTGGATGAGGTTTTAAGGCAATTGTTATCACAGAATGCCACAGCCAAAATGAAGTCTGTCGTTGAGACGATCCAGCGGGAACAGGACGTCGTGATCAGGGATATGAAGAACGATCTTCTCATGGTGCAGGGCGTCGCCGGAAGCGGGAAAACGTCAATTGCGCTGCACCGTGCGGCGTATCTGATGTATCAGGGGCTTCAGAATAAGCTTGCGGCAAATAATATTCTGATCGTTTCGCCGAATATGGCGTTTGAACAATATATTTCGGATGTGCTGCCGGAACTCGGGGAGGAGCAGGCGGAGTCCATGGTGTTTGACGATCTGCTGCGTGCGGTCATTAAGGATAAAAAAATTCAGCCGCGTAATGAGTTCCTGGAGAATCTGCTGTGCCGCCCAAAGAATGCAGAGATCATGAAAAAAGGCATCCGTTTCAAGACGTCGGAGCAGTTCCGCAGGGTTCTGGACCGGTTTGTCAGCGAGATTCCGGGGCGGTGGATGAAATTGGACGATGTTTTTTATGAGGGAAAGCGCATTGCGGCGGCGGGTGTCCTGAAACAAAAGCTGTCGGAGGCAGCGGCACGCGGAAGCGGCAGGGAGCCGGTCCGCCTCGGCGTCAGGCTTGAACAATTGGAAACTTATGTTTTGGAATGTGCGTTCGGCAGCGGAAAGCAGCGGGGCATCCGCGCGGAAAAGAGCGTGGTCAGGCAGGAATTGCGCAGTATGCTAAAACTGGATATCCCGGCACTGTATAGCAGCTTGTTTCAGGAGGAGGCGTGGGATATGTCGGGGCGGGCGTCAGAGGAGGAAACGTGCGGGCTGTCTGAACAGGAATTGCAGGAAATCCGCGCATACACGCTAAGAAATCTTGGCTCCGGGCGGCTTGCGTATGACGATGCGATAGCAGCAGCCTATTTATACTTAAAAATATACGGGGCGGAGGGGTATCGAAACATCAGACAGGTTGTGATCGACGAGGCGCAGGACTATTACCCGCTTCAGTACCGGATATTTGGGTTGTTATTTCCCAATGCGAAGTTTACGGTGCTCGGCGATCTGCACCAGACGATCGAAAAGTGCGAGGAATTTTCTTTTTATGAGCGGACGGCAGGTATCCTGAATCAAAAAACGTCTTCGCTGATTACACTTCATAAAAGCTTCCGCTGTACCAATGAAATTCTGAAGTTCAGTCTGCGGTTCCTGCCGGAGGGGGAAGCAGCAGGGGAGCATTCGGAGATTGAGAGTTTTAACCGGAGCGGGGATGAGGTTACGGTTATGACCGCGGACAGTACGAGGGCGCTGACGGAACGAATCGCTGAAGAGATTGCATTATGCAGAAGACGCGGTTTTGGCTCGATTGGATTAATCTGCAGGACGGAGGCGAATGCCGCTGGACTGTATCAGAGACTGAAATCCATGACGGATATCCGGCTTGTCAGAGCGGGTAGTATGCCTGAACTGCAGGGGGCGTTTCTGATACCGGTTTATATGGCGAAGGGATTAGAATTTGATGCGGTCATTCTCTGTGATGCGGATAGCCTCAATTACTGTGACGACGATGATAAAAGTCTGCTCTATGTTGCCTGTACGCGGGCGCTGCACAGGCTCAGCGTGTTTGGAGAAAAAGAGATCAGTCCGCTGATTGACTAAGGCTGAATCACCCCTCTGACCCACACCATGAAATGCGTCAAATGCAAAAGATACCTCTAAAATTGCAAAGAGTGCTAAAACAAATCAAATGTTTTTTCGATGTATTATAATGAGCCAAAAGATTTGGACGGAAATGTCCGGATTTTTTGGCTTTTTACTTACATGGGGATGTCTGGAGAAGCATGGCATTCGTTGTTTGTTTGGAAATGTGCGGGGATGTTTTTGATGGGAAAGCCGTCTGAGCGCCGTGCACGTTTTGGGCAGGAGGTACATGGAGATGAACGGATTGAAACGCTTGCAGAAAAAGGGATGTCGTCAGATGCTGGCGGCTGCACTTAGTTTTTGTATTGTTGTCACAAGCTGTCCGGGAATGCCGACGGCGCTGTCTGTCTCTGCGGCGGAGCAGCAGGATGACAATATGACTGGGCCGGGAGAAGTCGGACCGGGGGATGATGCGGCCGAACTCGGAGAGGGAGAACCGGGGGATGATGCGGCCGGACTTGGAGAGGGAGAACCGGGGGATGACGTGACCGGACCGGGAGAAGTCGGACCGGGAGATCATGCGGCCGGACTCGGAGAGGGAGAACCGGGGGATGATGAGACTGAGCCGCAGGAAGGCGAAGCAGAAAACAGGAACGAAACTCCGGAGGACGGTGAGGCAGACGAGAACGCGGAACTGCCGGATAATGGGGAGAATACGCAGGCAGCGCTGTCTGCGGACGCTGCGGCCGAGCCGATAATGACCGGCTGGCATTTCGGAGAAGATGCTGTTTATCCTAAGGGCGGTCTGTTTTATGAGGAAGGAGCCTACCGGCTTGTTCTGGCGGGCGGCAGCAGCGAAGTGCAGATTCCGTTTGAAGAGATCGTGAGTCTGCTGCCGGCAAGCGTGACGGTGGAATTGGAATATCCGGTTTCGGATCATACGGATTCCAACGGGGAACTATCCGGTGAGGGTGCTTCCAACGTGGATTTACAGGCAGGAAATGCCGCTTCAGAGAGTGGTGTATCCGTGTTGCGCGATGAACTGGTGCTTCCCGTGACAGGATGGAGCTGTCCTGAATATGTGAGGGATGAAGACGGCTTGCTGCCTTACCGCGGAAGCTTTTTCTTTCAGGCACAGCTTGAGGAAGAAGCGGCGGGTTCGTTCGGGGAAGGGACTGCGCGGATTGGCGTGGAGGTTGTGTTCGATGAACCGATGACTCTAGCGGAGGTGACTGCCGCACCCGGAACGATCACGTCCGATCAGACATGGGGAGCGCAGACCTTACAGGCGGGAACCTACACGATCAATCCGGGCGTGACCGTCACATTGACGGGACGGCTTACGGTGAGCGGAAATGTTACGATCAACGGCGGTGGAACGATTGTCAGGGATGCAGGATATGTGGTCGGAACCGACGGAAGCTATGGCGATAAGGGAACCCTTTTTTATGTGACTAATGCAGGAACGTTGACATTAGAGAACATTACTGTAGACGGAAAATTAGTGAAGGCGCAGGGACCGGTTCTATATGTGGAAAACGGTTCGACAGTCAATTTAGGAAACGGGGCAATTATACAAAATAATAAAAATATAACTACTGGGGGCACGGGAGCTTATGCAGGCGGTGCGGTTTATTGCGGCGGAACGCTCAATATCAACGGCGGTATTATCAGGAACTGTTCCACGAGTGGTGTGATCGCAAGTGATCTTTATGCGAATGCGGGAGGTGCAATTTATCTTAGGGGTATCTGCAATATGACGTCTGGCAGCATCACTAATAATTTTGCATCAAATGGAGGAGGAATTTATCTTGTATCCAACAGCGCTAAGCTAAATTTATCAGGCGGTACAATTTCCGGCAATTCCGCAAAAGGGTACGGGGACGGTATTTACTATTCCACATTGAATAGTTCAACCAGCACGTTAAGCATTGGGGGAGATATGAACGTCCAAGATATTATTTATTTGGACAATTCGCGGGGGTCGCTTTGTCCGTTTATCACATCAAAGTTACAGTATACGATTCACTTAGCATGCAATTCTAAGGCGGCGGGAAGGGTGTTGGCAAAGGGCGAGGGCTATACGCTGACGGATGCGGATGCCGCAAAAGTATCCATGGAGGATACCAATCTAGATTCCAAGTTGGACAGCACTAAAAATGCAATTGTTTTACAGGTGGGTCATACACACAGTGTCACCGGCAGTTCCGGCACGCAGGAAGTGTTTACGGAGCTTGATAAAAATGCGGGCAGATTGGAGAGCGGCAGTTATTATCTTGCGGGCGACGTATCGCTGGATCACGCGCTGACTGTTGCCAAGGGTGCGGTTGTAAATCTCTGCCTCAACGGGCATAAGCTGGAATATGCCGGTTCCGATGCGGTAAGCGTGATTGCTGTGGAACTGGACGGAGTCTTAAACATCTGCGACTGCGACGGCGCGCACGGCTCTCATACGTTTACAAGTCCCGCCACAAACCAATCCGTAACGATTTCGGGCGGTCTGATCACCCGGAGTACGCCGGTTGATATGGTAGGAAGTGGAATACGTGTATACGGCGGCGGCATTTGTAATTTTTACGGGGGTTCCGTTGCGGGTATCCGTGATACGGGTAATGCATCCTCGATCAGCGGCAGTCATGGAGCCGTTCGTGTGGAAGGCGTCTTTCATATGTATGGCGGCGCGATCACGCACAACCGTTCGGGCTGCGGCGGCGGTGTCAATGTGTGCAGTATGTATGGCAGAGATGCATGCTTCTATTTACATGCAGGCAGCATTTCCTATAATTATGCCGATTATGACGATGGCGGCGGCATCTGCCTGAACGAACAATGCAGTTTTGTGATGGAGGGCGGAGAGATCCGGGGAAACCGTGCTAAGTCCGGCGGGGGCGGGATTGAGTGCTATGGTAACGGAAAAAGCAGCACAGACAGTGTCAGGCTGGTCGGTGGTACCATTACGGACAATACGACCGGAGGAACTGTGGGAGGCGGCATCAAATGCGGCGACAGTAACACCGGACGTCCGCTGATCGTTTCCGGCAGCATTCGGATAACCGGAAATACAAATGCTTCCGGCAAACAGAGCAATCTCTATTTATGCAGTCAGAAGACATTGAACATTGAAGGCGGACTTTCGAGCGGCGCTGATATTGGTATTACGACCGAGACATCCCCAACGTCAGGAAATCCTGTTGTTATAACAGGTACGAATGCGGCAGATTTCAGCAGGTATTTCAGCAGCGATCTTTCCGACTATATGATCGCGGATGGCACGGGACATCAGGTACAGCTTGTATGTAAACCTACGGACGCGGAAAAAGTGGCGGACGCGAAAAAGGTTGTCGATCAGGTGCTGTCGGGACTGACGGCGGACAACAACACGACGAAGGAAAGCATTCAGCAGAAAATCGACGAGGCGCTGAGTGCGGCGGGAATCGGAAGCGATGTAACCGTCAGTGTGAATAATTTTACGAAGACGGAAGCGACGTCAAGCGCGGCGGGAAGCGTCGGCGGAACGGTGTCGATCACAAGCGGAAGTACGTCGGAGAACGTTACGATCAATAAGCCGATCGCGAAGCTGCCGAAGAGTGACGCGGAGAAAGTGACGGACGCGATAAATGTCGTAAATCTTGCATTGGCGAGATATACGGGGAGCAACGATACGACTAAGGAAGATTTTCAGGAGCTGCTCGATACGGCGTTCGCGGAAGCAGGGATAACGGATGTCACTGTGACGGTTCTATATATAGGATTAGGGTGTCAAAAG
>DLAJ01000027.1 GCA_002493905.1 Lachnospiraceae bacterium UBA7050
GGGATTTGAACCCTCGCGCCGCTATTAACGACCTGCACCCTTTCCAGGGGTGTCCCTTCAGCCAGCTTGGGTACTTCTCCATCTACCTGAATTACAAAGAATCTCCCATTTGGAAATTCCTCTTTGTATTTGCCGTCGTAAGCGGCATCTTATTCATAACAATAGAAAGCGCACACCGCGTTCTCTCTATTGCAGGGGATATGCAAAAAATCGCATATCGTTCCTGAGACGAACCCTCACCAAAATATCTCCCCTGAAGAATCGTCTCCAACGGAGAGGATGGGATTCGAACCCATGCGCCCTTGCGGACAAACGGTTTTCAAGACCGCCTCGTTATGACCACTTCGATACCTCTCCAAACGTTTGCTCAAACCGAGCGCAAAATTTATATTAGCAAATATCGCATATCCTGTCAACACAAATTTGCGTTATTTTTCAAGATTTTTCACTGCGAAATAAAGCCTCTGCTAACGTCATGTCCTCCGGCGTCGTAATTTTTATATTATCGTAAGCACCCTCAAACAGTTTAACCCGCTCGCTGCTGAAATGTTCAATCACCATCGCATCATCCGTGACGTTCACCGGCCGAGTGCAAAATGCGCCGGCATTTCCCTTCAGCCCGCACGATGCATCATCCATACTTTCCATCAGCTTTTGATACGCCCCCATTGCCAGCTCATAGGTAAAACACTGCGGCGTCTGCATATTCCACACACCCGAGCGGTCCGGCGTCTCTATGACATAACCGTCAGCATCCGCAATCTTCACCGTATCTTTCGACAGCACAGCGGCAGCACATGCGGCATGGCTCCGCAGGCATTCCCGCGCCCGGGTCAGAATTTCTTCCGATAAAAAAGGACGCGCGCCGTCATGAATCAGCACACAGCCCTCCGCTCTTGCCGCGCAGAGCCCGCGATACACGGAATGGTAACGCTCAACTCCTCCGGCCACAACCTTTGTCACTTTCTGAAACACATATTTTTTAACAATTTCTTCTTTACAAAATGCGATCTCTTCCTCAGCCGTAACAAGGATAACCTCATCCACAAAGCTGTCCTCAAACGCCCGCAGCGCATAATAAAGCACCGGCTTTCCCCCGATCTGCATGTACTGCTTGCGAATCCTGCTGTTCATTCTGCTGCCGCGCCCTGCGGCAAGCACGATCGCCGTATAATACATTGCCGTTTCCTTTCCTTTTTCCACATCATGTCAGACTTCATTGTCATCCGCAAGCTCCCAGCCGTAAATCTTCCAATAACCGTTACTGTCTTTTCTTAATAGAAATAACTGTGTTGTCTGCGCCGTTCCGCTCTGCGTTTTTAACGTATAATAACAATACACGCGGGCCCATTCATAGCCGTCCTGCTTAAACTTGGAATTTTCAATATCCACGCTTGATGATGTGGAATAAGATTTGATCGTGTAGCCCGCCTCCTGAAACTCCAGAATATCCGCTTTCAAGTCCATCAGGTACTGATCCTGCGTCTTATTTGCCACCAGTTCGTCATCATATAAGCGCTGTGCCTGCTCTGCAAGACGGACCAATTCCTCTTCACTGTAAGTTTCGTTATAAAAACACTGACTGATCTCGCTATAATACTTGATCACTTCCTTGGGTGTCGGCGGATAATGATGCTCCAGATCACGCGTCAGCACCTCCTGCACAAGCGTGGATGCCACATCCTTTTCTGCATCCGTTTTCCTTGCCTTGTTTGACAGATGAAAATAATACATGCCGATCAGAAGTGCGAGTACCACAAAAAGAATGATCACCTTCACCGTATTTTGCTTTTTCTTCGTCTTAGCCATCGCATGATCTCCTTATCCCTGTCTGCACGCGCACGCCAGATACGCTACAGCTCTTCCTCAAAACAAAGATCAACCGTTTTTCCGTCTTTCCCCGCATGCGCCTCCGAAAAGATTTTTCTGACATCCCTCATATAATCTTCCGCGCGCATCAACGCCGGGCTGTAATGAGTCAGCCACAATTCCTTTACCTGCGCATCCTTCGCCAGATGTGCCGCCTCGCGGAAGGTCATATGCTTATACCCTTTCGCCTTATCCAGGTTCTCCTGCTCCCCGTACATTCCCTCACAGATAAACAGATCGGCTCCCGCCGCATTTCTGACAATGCTCTCCGTCGGACGGGTGTCCGTACAATATGTAACCTTTATTCCTTTCCTTGGGGGACCGAGCACCATGTCGGGCGTAACGACTCCATGATCGGTCAAAACCTCTTCTCCCTTTTGCAGCCTGCCCCAGTCGCGCTTCTGTACATGAAGCTCGGCCGCTTTTTCCGGGTGAAACCTGCCGATCCGGTCAACGGCAATCGTATAACCATAACATGGGACACTGTGATTGACCTTGAACGCTTCGATCCTGATTCCATGAAAAGAAAACTGCTGTTCCGGCTCCGTAATCTCCACACACTGAATTTCAAAAGGCAGTTCCGGTGCGATCACACGAAGCGCATTGACAGTCCGCGTGAGACCCTTCGGACCGATTAAAGTAAGCGGCTCCGTGCGCTCCGCATTTCCCATTGTCAGAAGCATGCCGGGAAGCCCGCTGATATGATCCGCATGATAATGTGTAAAGCAGATCAGGTCAATCGGCTTCGGACTCCATCCTTTCTCCCGCAATGCGATCTGCGTTCCTTCCCCACAGTCAATCAAGATGCTCGTACCATTATATCTCGCCATCAAAGCGGTCAGCCAGCGATATGGCAGCGGCATCATTCCGCCAGTTCCTAACAGACATACTTCTAACATGCTTCCCCCCGGCAATCACCCATCCAAACCTCCATGTCAGTTCACTGACATTGCAGAGCCGTTTAACCGAAATGCCATGCAGGCAAGGCAGTCCCCGCCTCTGACTCAAATTACAGGCTTCTTCTTATAGCAGCTCCGCCAGCTCCGTCCGCGTGGCCGGCAATTGAAATTCAGATGTTATTTTATGATAGCATTCTTCACAAAGATCAAATTCTTCTCTGCTTCCGTCATTCGAAGAAAAGTAGCCAAACGTGTCCTCCGCATGAAAACATCCTTCTTTCAAAATGCCGTTTTCCACAAGAAGCTCACGCCCACAGCAATTACACACAATCTTAACAAGTTTTTTTTCCGTTCCATGATCATACTGACGCATTGCAATCCTCCCGCTTATTAAATAACATACGTTTTTAATAATTATAACAATGCAACACGTTTTTGCAAGTGGTAAATCTTAGGGGACCGGCATTCAGGCCGGCTCTCCCGGCAGCCGTTTCCACATGATAACGGCATCCTCCGCCGGTTTTTCATAAAATCCCGGTCGAATGCCCTCTGATACAAAACCAAGTTTTTCATATACATGGATTGCCGCTGCATTACTTTTTCGTACTTCGAGCGTAAACGCCTGCATTCCGGCTTTCTGTGCCTCCAAAAGCGCTTCCGCAATCAGACGCTGTCCAAGCCCGCAGCTGCGGTACTCCTTCCGGACTGCCACATTCGTCAGTTCGCCCTCACCGGAAAGATTGCGGATACCGCAGGTGCCGCATATCTTTTTATCTTCGACTGCCACAAAATAATACGCATCAGGATGATTCACCATATCGCGAAATGCCGAGATGGACCACGGCATGGAAAACGTCTCTTCCTCCAGACGGCTGACCTGCTCCAAGTCCTCCTCGCACATCCGCCGTATCACCACCTGTTTTACACGCTCTGCTTCGTCTCTCATCCATCTTCTCCCGTCATCGGATATTGACTTTTTTCGGCGGCATGTGTGTCGAGATCATTTCCATCACCTTTTCCTGCACATTCTGCTGCTGCAGCTGACGTTTGGGAAAGATCGTAGCATTGCGCTTCGTCGTATACAAAAGCAGGCTTCCCATCGTCGACCCCGCCTTCAGGAATACGTCCCATCCGTGCATCTGCGTCTCGTCTCCCTGCGAAATCTCAACGCCCTCCTCCGTCATTCTGTAATGAATCGGCTTTTTGAATACCGGATTTAAGGACTGCTGTTTTGCCCTCAGATAAAGGCTGACCGGCAGATAAATCAATATCAGGAGACCGCATGCCAGAAACAGAAACTGGCGGCTGACTGCATACTCCACAAGGAACAGAGCCCCTGCCGCCGCCCCCACAAGTCCCTGCAGCGAAGTATAGGTATAATGAAGCATATAATCATACAGACTGCCGCAGGTAACCGTCACATCAAATTCCACTTCCATCTGATCTTACCGCCGCGCTCTCAAAGCGCTCCCTTCCTTTTCATTATAACCGTTCTATCAAGAACCGCAAGCCAAAACATCCTGCCATGGAAGTCCCCGCCCAAAATGCACGAAGAATTCCTCGTAGAAAGCCCACAAAAGAGTCCCTCCGCACTCAGTGCAGGAACTGATACAGCACACTCATTAACAGCTCCATATTCAGCGGCTTGGCAATATGGGCATTCATGCCGCTTTTCAGGGCGGTTTCCTTGTCTTCCTCCATCGCATTCGCCGTCATTGCAATGATTGGTAAGTTCTTCGTATCCCTGCGCTGCATGGCGCGGATCGCTTTCGTCGCCTCATACCCGTTCATGACAGGCATCTGCACATCCATCAGAATCGCATCGTAATGCCCTTCCTCAGACGCCCCGACCATGGCAACCGCATCCGTTCCGTCAGGTGCCGTCTCAATCTGAAAACCTGCTTCCTCCAGAATGACCTCAGCAATCTCTCTGTTCAGTTCATTATCTTCTACTAAAAGAAGACGCTTTCCACTGTAATCGACCTGCGTCCAGACCTTCCCTTCCCCGGCCTGCCTTTCATCGTCCATGTTGTTCGCCGCAAGCAGCGCTGCCTTTAAGTCGGACATAAAAAGCGGCTTTGCACAGAAGGCAGTAACGCCCGCCTCTTTCGCCTCTTCCTCAATATCCGTCCAGTCATAGGCAGTGAGAATGATAATAGGCGCATCCTTCCCCACAACGCTCCTGATTTTTCTTGCGGTCTCTATCCCGCTTAACTCCGGCATCTGCCAGTCAATGATATAAGTATGATAAGCGTCGCCTTCGTCATAGGCCGCCTTTGCACGATATACCGCTTCTCTGCCGGATGTGGTCCATTCAGAGCGCATACCGATGCTTTTTAACATTTTGCTCACGCTCTCGCATACGTTAAAATCATCATCCACAACAAGGGAACGCAGCCCGTTAAGCTCCCTGATCTGCTCCTCTGTCTTTTCTACATCCTGAAGCTGAAGCGGCAGCGTCACTGTAAAGGTGCTCCCTTTTCCTACTTCGCTCTCTACTTCAATCACGCCGTCCATCATGTCAATAATGCTCTTCGTGATCGCCATTCCGAGCCCGGCGCCCTGTATGCCGCTTCTCGTGGCAGTTGTTTCCCGCTCAAAAGGCTCAAAAATATGCTCCACAAATTCCCGCGACATTCCGATTCCGTTGTCCTTGACAACAAACACATATTCTCCCCATCCATGCCTGAACGTGGTGTGCTGCATAATGCGGAACGAAACGGTCCCGCCTGCAGGCGTATATTTGACAGCATTTCCCATTAAATTGATAAAAATCTGATTCAGCTTCAGCGGGTCTGCGATGACATCCTCATTGACAACCTCAAACGTATCAATAAACATTTCCAGCTGCTTTGCTTTCACCTGCGGCTGGATGATATTGACGAGATTGTGCATCAGTTCCGGAATATTGCATTCCTGATTATGAATCTGCATTTTGCCGCTCTCAATACGGCTCATGTCCAGAATATCGTTGATCAGTCCCAAAAGGTGATTGCTGGAGGACAGAATTTTCCGCAGGCAGTCCTGAACCTGATCCTCGCGGTCCATATGACTCGCCGCAATCGTGGCAAAACCGATAATCGCATTCATTGGCGTCCGGATATCATGGCTCATATTGGACAAAAATGTTGTCTTCGCCTGATTGGCATGCTGCGCCTGCATCAGCGCGTCCTGCAGCGCCTGCGTCTGTTCCCGCTGCTTTCTGACCTGCTCCGTGATGTCCTTGGACACCACCAGGGCAATCAGGTCGCCGCCCTCCTCGTCCCGCGTCATAAAGAAAGACTGGCGGACGCACATGGGCGCCCCGTTGTTCGTCCCTCCCCAATAGTCCACATCCACTTCCATGTTGCCCCGCTCATACTGCTCTTTCAGGTAATCGACATTGACCTTTTCGGCATAATCCTCCTGGGATTCTGGCAGAATGAACTGCGCCCACCGGTCAAAGCATTCGGACGCACTGCACGGCGCGGACAGCCCCACCATTGCCAGCAGGGAAACCTCCCGCCCGTCTTCCATACGGGTAATATCCTGATCGATCCGGTCCTTTGTCAGATTACATTCAAACGTACTGAACGAATTGGACATAATGGCAATCCGGTACTGGCGCTCCTTGCGGTTTAACACAGCCCGCGCCCTCTGCTCGTCCAGCTCCTTCTGCTTGAGCTCCGTAATATTCTGACGGGTATACAGCACCTTGACCGGCTTTCCGTCCTTCCGCTCCAGGCATGCGACAAGCAGATACTCCCAGTCCTCCTTACCCTGACGGGAAACATGACATTCATAAACGTCGGAATCCTTGTCCGCGAGATTCTTTCTCAGCGTATCAATCTGGGCAAAATGTGTGAATTCTTCTTTTTCCTTCTCTCCAATAATATCCGCCGTATGAAACTGTATAAATTCGCTGTAAACCCCTTCCATCGGAATACTGCTATTCAGCGGTCCGATGCCCGCCATATAAGAATAACGGTCGTTTTCTAAATCTACGATGAGATAGCGTGAAGAAAAAAGAATATTCACGCCGTGAAGCATGTCGCTGAACATCTTATTTTCTTTTTCCAGTCTTTTGCGCCGTCTCCCCGCACGAACCACCAGAAAAACAAGATACAGGATAAACAGGATTATCAGACAGGCTTCCAGTATCACGCCCGTCATATTTGCCCTTTTCACCATCCCCTGCGTAATATTTTTCGGGAACGCCTGCACCAGTACATAGTCATATCCCTTCAGATGCATGACGCAGAGATTATCCGTCCGGCATCCCCCGTTGCACAAAAGCACCTGATCTTTGCCGTCCAGAAACGCTGCACGCGCCGATTCCGCTGTTCCCGCATCCGTCACATTTGAATGCAAAAGAAAATCAATCAGGTCTCCCCCATAGTTCCCGCCGCCTGAGCTGGCAATCACTTTGCCATCCGGCGTACATAAGAACACATCCGCATTCTCTCCAAAGTAACTGACCATAAGCATGTCCCGCAGATAATCATCTGCAAAATACAAGCCCTGAAAAATTCCTCTAATCTCTTTGCCGCTGTAAACCGGAGCATAAAAAACCATCATAGGCATTCCGCCAGCTCCGGACTCCTCCACGATTTCCAGACCGACTTCTCCCCGCATTCCTCGTACAAAATAATCCCGGGCCGAACTGTCGCTGGTCGTGCCGTCGGAAGCAAGATTGACGCCGTCCGGGTCTGCAAACCAGACTGTGTCAAACGTTGTATTTTCTTCAAGCCCCCTCAGCATCTGAGTATTGATCTGCGTGTCTTCGCCGCCTGTGCTCACAAGATAAGCACTATTCTGAATGCGCTGCAGCGCGTTATCAAATTCGCTCTCTATACGCGCGGCCGTCTGCCGGGCACAGTCCTCCGCATAAACCCGGTTCTGCCCTTGAATGCGCGTCCGGTTCTGTGTTGTATAACTATAAAATAAAAAGATAACGATCATTAATAAAAGTGTTGCATAAACAAACGGCTGCCATATTTTATTCTGCTGTTTCATCCTATTCCTCCATGTCAGAGCGGTTTACTGCAATGCCATATGATCAAAGCGCATTTGAATCTCTGACACAAACTGCCGATTACAAATAAGCTGTTCAGCTTATTTGTAAGCTATCTTGCTTATTTGTAAGCTCCTCAGCCTATTTTCAATCTATCCGCCGCATCCGGCACCGGCTGTTTTACCGCCGCCGGTCTCCGATACGCCATTACCTTCTTAAACAGAATAAATTATTATACAATAAAAGCCGTCCCGATATCAAGTACCGGACTGTGTTTTCAATCCATACAATTGTAACCCGTTTCACAGCCGGACATGTCTTCAGACAGTCGTGTTTCCAGCCAATCGTGCTTCCGACCAATCGTGCTTATTACCATCTGTCAGTAAAAACGCTGCGCGTTCAACGCACGCCCTTGATGAGCGGTGAGAGCCTTTTATATATGAAAAGCGTAATAATCACACAAAATGCTGCTTTTACAAACGTAAATGGCATATTAAAGATCACAAGACAGGAAAGCAGCCCGTTCACATTCGGATTGATCGCCTCATAGGCGCCTATGATCTGCTCCAACGGCATAAATTTGGTATACACCGGATAAACCAGAAAATAATTGGACGGCACGGAAACCAATGCCATAACGACCGCTCCCACAATAGAACCGATCACAGCCATTTTTTTAGTCTTTTTATGCTTATAAATCATGCCTGCCGTAAACACAAACGACGCGCCGAGAATAAAATTGGAAAGTTCGCCGACGCCACCCGTCGATGTTTTCATCAGATGCAGCAGATTTTTGACCAGACAGACCGCCACACCCGCCACCGGCCCTAATGCAAACGAACCGACAAGCGCAGGAAGCTCCGATAAGTCCATCTTGATGAATACCGGCATAAACGGAACACTGAAGTCAAAAAACATCAGCACGAAAGCAACTGCCGAAAGCATTCCAGTCATTGTTATTTTTCTGATTCTGTCGTTTTTCATTTTCTCCTCTCTTTCTGTGCATAAAAATGCCCCGGATCTGATTCGTCCGGGGCATAAATACTACACGCATCATCAAGTAATGACTGCCTGCTTTTTAAGAAATTTTCTTCTCTCATCCAGACTTTACTGTCGGTTTTGGAATCCTCTGCAAGAGTCACCAAATCAGCCGTCACCACATTTTTGCCGTGACAGGTCGCGGACTGATACGACGCATACGCCGCCGTAATCACCGCCGGTAGGGAATTTCACCCAACCCCGAAGAATCACTTTATGAAATTGTATCGTGGCTATTGTAATACGCCCGCGCAAAAATGTCAACAGGGGAACCGTCTCATAAATAACGCCTTCAGGAACCGTCTCATAAATGACGCCTATCCCTTACAGAGCACTTAATCGAACTCCTTTTTCATACTTCTTGTAAACAGTTTATCCAGCGTCAGTTTCGCGTCTTCCTTAAGATATAAAACATCGTAAACAGCATTACAGATAGGCAGCTCGGTCTGATACTTTTTTCCGAGCTCCACCAAAGCAACTACCGTGTAATAGCCCTCTGCAAGCGCGGTGAAAAGTTCACCCCTTACAAAGTTTTCCCCGAATTGCCGGTTATGACTGTGCTTTGAAAAGACAGTCGCCTCATAATCGCCGAGATGGCAAAGACCGTAAGCAGAAAGCTCATTCCCCCCCATCGCTTTGATTAAACGTGCAACTTCCCTTGTGCCGCGCGACATCAGCGCCCCCTTCAGCGAGGAGAGGGAAAGCCCGTCCAGCATACCGGCAGCAATGCCAATCACATTTTTTGCCGCGGCGCCAATCTCGTTTCCGATCAAATCCTCCCCGTAGTAAAAACGGATCAAACTGCTGGAAAACGCATCGATAAGCCGCTTCTTAAGTGCTTCGTCCCTGCTGTCGATAACCATACAATTAGGGATATTACGATAAAAATCCTGTACATGACCAGGACCGAGCCACACGGCAGTCTTTGCCTGCGGCAGGGCTTCCTCCACAATCTGCGACAGCCGCCGTCCTGTAGAAATTTCAATGCCTTTCATGCATAATACGACATCCTTTTGCTGCATATTGCAGGCACGCAGTTCCTCCATCAATGCCGAAAGTCCCTGAGCATTAATCGAGATCACAACCGCTTCCGCTTTTTCTACATCAGATAAGCTTGTTGTGAGAACAACAGACCCGGGAATGGTCAGATACTCATTCCTGCGCTCTCTCATCAACTGCTCCATATGCTTCGATGTTTCGCGTCCATACAAGGTAACATGATGCCCGATATGATCCAGATACCACGCAATGAAAGTTCCAAAACGACCACACCCGATTACTGCAATATCCATAATCCCGTCTCCAGTTCTCATATCAATCCGTTTTTTTGTATCACGTGTTATTTTAGTGTGACCTTCCATTCTCCGTCTTCTATCACATATTGAAACTCCGTCAGTCGGTCATCCAGCATCACCCCAAGCAGTTCAGAGAAGTCATTTACTAAATTGACATTTAATAAATCATTCTTTTTTACCCAATGCATTGTGCCTTCTTCTGAGGAACAGAGCTCTCCTTCAAATTCATCCGCCTCAAAAAGGAAAACAAGATACCGTCCGTTATCTATTGGAAACTGTTTTAGTCCGCAGAGCTTCGGATGATGGACGATCAGTCCGGTTTCCTCTTTCATTTCCCTGACAACCGCATCCACAATGGATTCTCCGGGTTCCACATGTCCCCCCGGCAGGGTATAGCCTTTCCAGTCCTTTTTGACTCTGTTCTGCAGCAGATACGCATCCTCTGTCTGTATCAGACACAGCACCGTCAATTCCACATTCTCTGTCCGCGTCATATCTGTCGTTCCCTTCCTGTACCCGCAGCCACCCCGGCAGCAGTCCTGCTGTGGGCATTTAGAACATCTTCTCACATTGTCCTTATACAGCCCCTCTTCATCAACAGCCCTAATTATGATGAGAAATGCCTCTTTTCAGGCATTTCTCGGTGTGAGACTTAGATGTTCTTTGCGAAACAGCCTCTGCTGTGAGCATTTAGAACATCTTCTCACACTGGTTCCTTCTCATCCAGCCGCATCGTCAGCGCAATCCGCTTTTTGTTCAAGTCCACTTCCAGCACCTTTACATCCACAATATCGCCGACGCTGACCGCCTCCAGCGGATGCTTAATGAATCGCTGCGTAATACGGGAAATATGCACCAATCCGTCCTGATGCACGCCAATGTCCACAAACGCTCCAAAATCCACAATATTGCGTACGGTTCCCTTTAAGATCATGCCCGGCTTTAAGTCTTTCATCTCTAAGACGTCGCTTCGAAGAATCGGCGCAGGCATGCTCTCACGCGGGTCACGGGAAGGCTTCTCCAATTCCGAAACAATATCCTTCAGCGTAATCTCACCGATACCCAATTCTGCGGCAAGCGCCGCCGGATCAGCCATCTTTGCCGCAAGAAGACTGCCGTTATTTCCGCCCACACTGCGCGTCTTTGCCGCGCCCGCTTTCTCCTGTGCGGCTTTCGACAGAACCGCTCCGTCCATGCCGCCCATTGCAGCGGCAAGCGCTTTCCCCATTGCCGTATTCGTATTGCGGATGACAATGCGTCCGCCGCCTCTCTCCCGTCCGTTTCGTAACATATGTTCTTTTTTATTATCGCCCGTTAATGTGCTTTGAGCGTCTTTCCCGCCGGACTTCCCGCCCGGCTGTCCATTTCCGCCCGGTGTGCTTTGGCTGCCCTGTCCGTTCTTACCGCCTTGTTTCCGCGCTGCTTCCTTCCATGCGGCGCGCACGTCTTCCATCGTCAGACCGAGCTGTTTCATGAGTTTTTCTGCCGCCTCATAAGACTCCGGGTGCACGCTCGTTGCATCCAGCGCGTTTTCACCGTCATAGATCCGCAGAAATCCCGCACATTGTTCATACGCTTTCGGTCCCAGCTTCGCCACGTCAAGAAGCTGCTTTCTGTTAACAAAACGCCCGTTTTTCTCCCTGTAATCTACAATATTTTTTGCAATTGCCTTGCTGATCCCCGAAATATACTCCAATAACGCCGCAGACGCCGTATTTAAGTCTACTCCCACCTTATTCACGCAGTCCTCCACCACACCATGGAGCGCATCACCCAGCTTCTTTTGATTCATATCGTGCTGATACTGGCCGACGCCGATCGCCTTCGGTTCAATCTTCACGAGCTCTGCAAGCGGGTCCTGAAGCCGTCTCGCAATCGAAGCGGCGCTTCTCTGTCCGACATCAAACTGTGGAAATTCCTCCGTCGCAAGCTTGCTTGCGGAATAGACTGAAGCGCCTGCTTCATTGACGATCACATATTGCAGCGGTCTGTTCACTTCTTTGATCAGTTCCACAATGACCTGCTCGGATTCCCGTGATGCCGTTCCGTTTCCAACAGATATTAAGTCTATATTGTATTTCTGTATCATTTTCTTCAGTTCTGCTTTTGCCTCCGCCACTTTGTTCTGCGGGGCAGTCGGATAGATGACCTTTGTATCCAGAACCTTTCCGGTCGCATCGACGACCGCAAGCTTGCATCCCGTCCGAAACGCCGGGTCCCAGCCAAGCACGACCTTTCCGGTAATCGGCGGCTGCATCAGGAGCTGCTCTAAATTCTTACCAAATACATGAATCGCGCCATCCTCTGCCTTTTCCGTCAAATCATTGCGGATTTCTCTTTCAATAGCAGGTGCTATTAACCGGTCATAGCTGTCCTCAGCCGCTTCCTGCAAAACAGGGGTTGTCACGGGGTTGTCTTTATGGATGACCTGTTTTTCCAGATAGCGCAGAATCCTCTCTTTCGGCGCGCGGATGCTGACCGTCAGGATTTTCTCATTCTCACCGCGGTTTATGGCAAGAATCCTATGTCCGGCGGCTTTCTTTACCGGCTCCTCATACTGATAATACATCTCATAGACGCTCTGCTGCTTCTCATCCTTCGCGTTCGATACAAGCACGCCTTCCTCCATGGTTGCTTCCCTGATATAAGTCCGGTAATCTGCCTCGTCGGAAATTTGTTCTGCGATAATGTCCTTTGCTCCCTGCAGCGCCTCCGCCGCACTCGCAACCCCTTTTTCTTCATTGACATAGGGGGCCGCCGCATCTTCTAAGCTGCCGGTATAATCCTGCTCCAGCAGAAGAAGCGCGAGCGGCTCTAAGCCCTTTTCCTTTGCAACACCCGCTCTTGTTTTCCGTTTTGGCCGGTACGGGCGGTATAAATCCTCAATCGCAACAAGCGTCTCCGCCTCTGAGATTCTATGCTTCAGCTCGTCAGTCAGCTTTCCCTGCTCTTCAATGCTGCCAATGACCTGATTCTTTTTTTCCTCCAGATTCCGCAGATAAGTCAGGCGCTCGTCCAGATTTCGCAGCACTTCGTCATTTAATGAGCCCGTCGCCTCCTTGCGGTAACGTGAAATAAACGGGATGGTATTGCCCTCGTCGATCAGCCTGACCGCCGCTTCCACCTGCCATTTTTCCACACCCAGTTCTTCTCTCAGTTTTGCTATGATGTCCATTCGCCGCACAATTTCCTTTCCTTCTTTACTGTCCGCATGTACCGCCCATGCCCTGCATCACACTTTTGCAGTCTTGCTTTCTACCCACCCGTACTTCCCATGACAGCCTTGCCCCGCACACCGCTGTGCCTTGCTTTAACACGGGTATCATGCCTCTAAACATTATAACATCTTCCCGGCAAAATGCCAGTCCCTGCTGGAAAAGTCAACTCTTTCCGCTGTCTGCAAATGCTTTTTGTTCAAAATCCTGTATGCTTTCCGCCTTCACGGCAAGCTTCAGCCATGTACGCAAAATTGCATCATCCTTTTGTGAACAGACCTGCTCCCGTAAATCCGGGGACACTTTATCCAGCTCACAGAGAATGTCAAGGATGTCTTCTGCTTTTCCTTCGACTTTTCCCTGTCGGATACCCTTCTGCAGCGTCCGCTCCTCAAGCTCAAAAAATTTCATATACGCAAGCCCTACCTCTCCATCCGTTTTGATTGCCATAACCATTTCATGCAGTTTCCGCAGTTCCTCCGTTCTGGCATTCTCCTTCGTGGTATGCTCCATGTACTGCAGCAGCTGCCGTAAGCTTTCCGGCGGATTTCCGCCCTTTCCTCTCGTATAGAGAAAAATCGTCCTCGCACCGTCCTCATACGGTAAATCCGGCATCTCCACACATCCGTTCTTCACCGTATAAACCATCCTCCCTGCATGAAACGGGTCATACGTCATGATAAAAATCACATACACATTCCGCAGCTTCTCATACTTCTCGCCGGTCTTGAAATTTTCCGCGTCCAGCTTCGCATGGTAGAAACGCGCCCGCTTAGGCAGGGCGGCAGTCTCCTCTTTCCCATCGTTGTTGTCCGGCTCCAAGTCAAACAGTTCCCCCGTTCCGTCGTTCTCGTCTAGGTAGACATCTAAACGGACGCCGTGCCGGTCCGTATTCCCGCCCTGTATAAAATGCTGTGGCATTACCTTAAGCTTACCGAGCTTTCTGCCCAGAATGCACTCCAAAATGCTGCGTGCAGCCGGTTCCCCGTAAAGCTTATGGCTGGTTAAGCTGTTTACCAGAAAGTTGTCCACCAGATTCAGTTCTTCTAATTGTCTCATGTTTCCTCCTGTTCCCACAGCGCCCGGAAACAGAAACAAAAAGCCGGGACCGGTTCCCTGTCATCCAGTACGCTATGCTTTGTTAGTTAAATTGGAATAAAGCATAGTAACGTTCTTTGGAATCACAGGGAGAACTCCCTAAAAGAAACGGCACGGTGCCGCCTGATTGATCAGCTTTGCGCTGCATGTAATACATACCATGGCAGGCAGGCCAAAACAGATTCATTAAAGAATATATGCTTTTAGGTGATTATAGCAAAAAATCCTCTTTGGAGCAAGTCCCGACAGAAAAAGTTTCAGAACCCTTTGCACAGACTGCAAAATCTATTTGTCAATCATGCGTGTTCGTGATAAAATAAAGATAATTATCCTTCCGTTTATCTTTTCAAACGGAAACAGTTTTTATAAGCAGTCATCGGAATGGAGCGAAGGATATGGATTACGGCAATCAGGATCAGGGAAACTCACCCTTCCACTATCAGTTTGAGCAGACTGCGCCGCCGCGCAACGGCATGGCGACCGCTGCTTCTGTGTTGGGACTTGCGACCATTGTAACGACGATTCTGCTGACGGTTTATGTCCCGTTTATCACCGGATCGCTGGCAATTTTATTTGCATTGCTCTCCAAGGGTGCAGGCAGGCGGATGAACCCTTCAGCCGTAAGCGGAGTGACCTCTGCCGTGATCGGACTCATCACAAATACCGTGCTCATCATTTCCGTGATCACGCTCTATCTGACAAATCCCGTGATCCACGAGCAGGCAAACAGATTGTTTGAACAGCGCTATGGAGTAACAATTGATGAAATGTGGGACGAGATACAAAATCAGAATCATCTAAAATAGTAAGCTAATAGTAAACTGACATTTCAAAATCATCAGAAAGGAAGGCATATCACTATGAGAATCGGTGGAATCGGCAGTGTTATAAGTGCCGACAGCTATTTGAAAAATCCCGGAGAATCCACGATCAAACAGGCTGGGCGCAAATCCTCTCCGGCAGAATGTGAAACCTGTAAAGAGCGAAAATATCAGGACGGTTCGGATGAAATGGTTTCCTTTAAGTCCGCAGCTCATATTTCTCCGGAAGCTTCTGCTGCCCGTGTGCGTGCACATGAACAGGAGCATGTCTCAAATGCATACAAAAAAGCGGCTCAGGGAAACGGTGAGGTATTACAGGCAAGCGTTTCCTTAAAGACAGCAATCTGCCCCGAATGCGGACGCACCTATGTTTCAGGCGGCGAAACAACAACGCAGATCAAATATTTCAACGAAGATAATCCTTACCAGCAGGATAAGAAAGCCGCCGACAGCCTTCTTTATACCGGCATGAACGTAGATCTTGCGTGCTAAAAGGAGAATCTGTATCAATGAATGCAACAAAGACTTCCACTGAGCTGAAAGCTTCCGCTAAGGCGCAGCTCCTTGGCAATTATGGAAAAATGATCAGCGCTTTTCTGCTGATGGATTTGAGCTGCGGCCTGCTTCTTTATCTGGCGGGCGACTTATTATCAGCTCCTACGCTCGTAAATCAGGTTCTTTATTACGTGATTGAACTTTTGATCTATCTGCTGCTGGGTGTGTTTATGCTCGGACAGACAAGGCTTTATATGAACTTTGTGACCGGACGCCCTGCTGCGCTGGGCGACTTATTTTCCGGTTTTCGCTCCCACTCCGAAGTTGGCATTAAGATTATGCTTTGCTATATCGGCATCCTTCTTGGATGTCTGATTCCGTTTTTTATCTTGTTTGCAGTCTATTTTACTGTGAAGTCCGTCTATCTGATGCCGCTTGTTTCCATTTTTCTTATCGGCGGCGTCATTGCGGCATGCGTTTTGCTCCTGTCTCTTTCCCAATGCTATTTTATCGCGCTCGATTTTCCTGACTATCAGTTTAGGCGGATCTGTGCAATGAGCCGGCGCGTCATGAAAGGCCAGCGTGCAAGACTCTTCTATCTCTATATCAGTTTCGTTCCGCTTATGCTCTTATCCGTCTTAAGCTTTGGACTTGGACTTCTTTGGATTTACCCTTATATGCAATGCACGCTGACACATTTTTATTTTGACCTGATGGATTATCACACAAAGCAGTATGCATAGTCATGCGATCGCGATCGCATGACTATTGCATACCCTGCGGCAGCCGCATGGAATCACTCAGATCACTTCATGAAGGGAAAGAATCCAAAGCACGCAGGTTGTAAACAGCAGCAAAGCTGCTAATGTCACTCCGATATGAATTCTCATTTCCCCCGATGCTCCGGGCTCTATCAGATTCGAGCGGCGCAGGACTGTTACTGCGGGTTTATACAAAAGCAGGGTAATCGCCGCATTTAATCCGCCTTTCATCAGATTAAACGGCAGGAATGCAGGCAGCAGCAATGCCGCAACGGCTTCCCGCGGATAACCCATATAGACCGGTGCAATCAAATAATTCCATAGCATCATAACCGCGGTCTGGCAGCCTAGACCGCAGAAAAGCCCCAACACAGCTCCGGACAGCCTGTGTCTCTTTTGATAGACCAGCGCGGCAGTACATGCGAAAGAGCAGCTTGAGACCACATTCATCACACATCCTAAAATCCCTGTCCCGCTGATGGTAACCATCTGTGCCACGGAAACAATCAGCGTGACCGCCAGTGCGGCTGACGGTCCAAAAAGAAATCCGCCGATTACGATAATCACGTCCTTCGGATCATACTTTAGAAAAAGGACGACCGGAATGCGCCCGACCAGCACCGCAATATAAGCGAGTGCGCACAGCATGCCGATTGTTGTCAGTTTCTTTGTTCTTCTGTCATTCATCTGAATCCCTCCTGAAAGTTAAATTGTCCGCGTCAATGAATCAGAAACTGCCGCCTGTCCCACTGCCGCAAAAATAAAATAACACCCGAACGCGTTCTACCGCCTTTCAGGTGCCATAGTTAGAGGTGTATTGATCATATCATCAGAGCTGTTTGACAAAAAAGTGTGCAAAAACAATTGTCAGAAAGTTCTGACAATCTCAATACACCTTCTTTAATCCGGACTATACCGTCGGTTTTGGAATTTCACCAAACCCCGCGCTTTCGCGCCCGCGGACTATCACCGCCGATCGGGAATTTCACCCTGCCCTGAAGACATTACCACGATTCAGTTGTTGGGAGGATTATAACACAGAGCCTTTCGCCTGTCAAATAACTGCCCTGCTGTGAATGCCTTCTTCATCCGGCTCTTCATCCGGCTCTGAATCCTGCTCTGAATCCTGCCGTTCCAGACTTCCATTCGTACGGCATATTCTGAAACATATCCCGAATCCGCTCCTTTCATTTTACGGATGCACATATGCAGAGTTTTATGATATACTAAAGAAGCGCTTTCGTCAGCGTTTCCTTAAAAAACTTCACAATCGGGATTTCCAAATTTCTCAGGTCATTTGTGCAAGAACCACCGAGAGGAGGATACTTCTTATGAGTGAAAACAATTATGAAGACTATAAAAAGAATCTGTCCCGCAGTTCTAAACAGCGCAGCAGCCTTCATCGCGGAAAAGTTCTATTGGCAGTCGGCATCTGTTTCTTATTATATCTTCTGCTTATTTTGCCGTTTCGTCCGGGAAACGTAAGCGAAATCGCCGGAAATACGATAAAATCTTCAAACCCCTATGGCATACTGCGGGTATACTATATTGATGATCTGCGGATTCTGCGCGCAAAAACAGACACGGACAGCGGGCAGATTTATTGTATCGCGGCATTTACAGACTGCGATCAGAACGAATGGGTTCTTTCATTTTCTCCGGGCAGAAATGCGGACCTCGCAAAACGCATCCGGCTTTCCAATTCATTTGCGGATGAGCTTACCATAACAGTCAGCGGCTATTTTAAGATAGAAGCATTAGAAGATCTTCCTTTCGAGGCAGATTCCTTTTTCAGCGTATATGGCAGCGGCTGCGCGAATGCCGACGGTTCTAATATGCTGAACCTGAATGCCGATTACCTGTGTGCAAAAAACGAGAGTCCCGTTCTGACCGAGCTCTCTCATCCCGGTATCCCGTTCGGCAGCATGATTGCCGGTTTGGTCGGTGTTCTCTACGGCAGTTTTTTGCTGATCCGGAACCGCGAAACGGCATAGCTGCGATTCCGCTCTGAAACCCTATAACACAAAAAAAAGAACCGTATGACCCGCATTCCTGCCGGTTGACAGTACGCAGCTACAAGGAATTATGTAACACACAACTACAAAGAAACATGCCGCTTACGCGGCGGAACGGAGGAAATGTATGATTGCATCCACAGATCACAAGCTCTATCAGAAGCTTCAGAAAGCGGCGGGTAAAAAAGGCGGCAGTATCCTGAAGAACATCCGCACCTGCAAGGGCGGCGGCAAAGGTCTGATTGCCGGCGCCATCGTGCTTTTGGTTTTTACACTTCCCATTACCATTCTCGGTTTCGTTACAAATGCCGACACGATCATCCCCGTCCTCCTGTCCGTACCCGGTCTTTTGCTTCTGATACTCGGTATTGTTTTAAGAAATAAACGAAATGCCGGATGGGTCTCTTATTATCAGAAAGAGAGCGGATTTTCGGAAACAGAGCTGCAGCAGGTGACCGCGAGCTGTCTTCTCCGTCTACTACGATTGCGGTGTGCAGATACCCCGGTACGGTGAAGGACAGCTATATTGCCGCCTTTTTCACGGAACACTATCTCATTTTGAACGGCGGTATCGAACCCTATTTATGGCGTCTGGACGACATAATAGCCGCCGGTTTTTCTGACAGCGGCGACATTTGGTGCATGGCTCTTTTAACGGTGCATGACAAAGAAACCAGAGGTATCAATTGTCTGATAACGGACACGGACAAAAAACCTGCTCTTGCCAACGAAATCCTGCAGGAGCTGTCCCGCCGAAATCCGAAAATCCTCTGCGGTCAGGATATTGTCTGCGATGGCAGGCACTACATATTAGAGCGTGACGGTGCACAGCTTCTGCGCCTGCATCAGGAGGGACGCACGCTGGAGACAGCGCAATAGCGTTAATCATCGCAGTCAGCCCTGTTTTTTGTCAGGCTTCGTTGGTTATCGTGAAAAAGGAGAGACCATCTTAAGCAGTCTCTCCTTTTTCATACATGGCAGATGATCGTCATCTGCCCCTATTTAGCATTTCTTTTGAAAATATTTTGACTCTGCTGCGTCTTCTGTAAAGGTTTCTACGCAAGTAAATCCGTTTTTTAGCAAGACTCTTATCGACGATTCATTTTCTGAAAAAGTAAATGCTCCGAATGTTCCTGCACAAAATTTTGTCTTCACTTCCGCAAGAAATAACTGCAGTGCTTTTGTAGCAATCCCCCGTCCCCAGTATGACCTTTCAAAAATACAATAGCTTACCATCGCATTCGGCTCTTCCCGCTGGATACCATAACACCACACATCGCCGACATATCTGCCATCCGCATAAACAGTACGTCCATAGCTTGAGCATCCCGGCCGTCTGGTTTTCTCGAAATCATCAAGTGCTTCCTGCTCCGATTTCGCTTTTTGCGGCAGATATCTACAGACGGCTGGGTCACGCGTCATTTGAAAGTATGTTACTACCGTATCAGCCGTACGGTCATGCAGCTCAATCCTCATACTCTGCCTCTGTTCATTCCGGTAAATCTTCCGTCACAGCCATGCTGCCGCCAACGCTCTTCCATTTCAGATACGCATTGATAAACGGGTCAAGCGCGCCGTCCATGACTGCGTCCACGTTGCCGGACTCCTCGCCCGTGCGGAGGTCCTTGACCAGCTTATAGGGCTGCATGACATAGGAACGGATCTGGTTGCCCCAGCCGATCTCCGTGACATTGCCGCGGATATCGGAAAGCTTATCCGCATTCTCCTCTTTCTTTAACATGTAAAGCTTTGCCTTTAACATCTGCATCGCTTTGTCCTTGTTCTGGAACTGCGAACGCTCATTCTGGCATGTTACCACAATGCCGGTCGGAAAATGCGTGATACGGATCGCGGAGGACGTCTTGTTGATATGCTGTCCGCCCGCGCCGCTGCTCCGGTACGTATCAATGCGGATATCCTCGTCGCGGATCTCCACATCCAAGTCTTCCTCAATATCCGGCATAACGTCCAGCGAAACAAAGGATGTCTGACGTTTGCCCTGCGCGTTGAACGGACTGATGCGCACCAGACGGTGCACGCCCTTTTCGGATTTTAAGTAGCCGTAAGCGTTTTCTCCGTTCACCTGAAACGTCACAGACTTGATGCCCGCTTCATCGCCGTCCAGATAATCAAGCACCTCCAAAGCAAATCCGCGTTTTTCTGCCCAGCGCGTATACATGCGGTAAAGCATGCTGCACCAGTCGCAGCTTTCCGTTCCGCCCGCGCCCGCGTTCAGTTTTAAGATTGCATTGTACTTGTCGTACTCCTCCGATAAAAGCGTGCTGATACGAAGCTTCTCGAATACTTCCTGAAAAGAAGCATATTCCTCCGTGATCTCCGGCACAAGACTCTCGTCGTTCTCCTCATTTGCCATCTCAATGAGCGTTAAGATATCGTCTTTCTGCGTCTCCAGTTCATGGAACTGCGCAACGGTATCCTTCATGTTTTTTAATTCTTTCATTTTCTGATTGGAACGCTCCGGGTTATCCCAGAAGGACGGCTCCTCCATCTCGCGCTCCAATTCTTCGATCCGCTTTGCCTTATTTGCTAAGTCAAAGTGAATCCCTCACTTCCGCTAACGGTGTTTCGTATGCCTGCAGCTCTAAGCGCAGGTTATCCAATTCTACCACTTAACGTCACCCTCTTTCTTTGATCTAAAATGGATTATTTTCTTCCGCAGCAGTTTTTATACTTCTTGCCGCTTCCGCACGGACACGGATCGTTCGGATAAACCTTAGCGTTCGCGCGTCTGACCGGTCCCTTCTGCACGGAATCGTCCTTGTTCGTACCCGTTACCTTCGCAACCTGCTCACGCTCCACCTTCTGCTCGATGCGGACATGGAACAGCATGCGCACGGTTTCTTCCTTGATGTTCTCCGTCATCGCATCGAACATCTCATAGGCATTCATCTTATATTCCACAAGAGGATCGCGCTGCCCGTAGGCTGCAAGTCCGGCTCCCTGACGAAGCTGGTCCATATCGTCGATATGATCCATCCATTTGCGGTCGATCGCTTTCAAAAGAACAACGCGCTCAATCTCGCGGATTGCTTCCGGCTCCGGGAATTCGGCTTCCTTGCTCTCGTAAAGTCTGACCGCTTCCTCTTTGAGCTGCTGCTTTAAGCCGTTTTTCGTACGGTTCTCGACACGTCCCAGAATGACCGGTTCAATCGGTACATTGCCAAGCAGTACGGAATTTAATTCCGGCAGATTCCACTCTTCCGGTTCCGTATCGTCTCCGATAACCAGATCAACGGCATTCTCCACAAGGTCTGTGATCATCTTGTAGATCACATCCCGCATGCTTTCACCGTCAAGCACGCGCCTTCTCTCCGCATAAATGATCTCGCGCTGTTCGTTGTTGACCTGATCATATTCCAACAGATTCTTACGGATACCGAAGTTGTTGCTCTCGATTTTTTTCTGCGCGTTTTCGATCGCCTTTGAGAGCATCTTATGCTCAATCTCCTGTCCCTCCGGAATACCCAGTGCATTAAACATGCTGATCAGCCGTTCGGAACCGAACAGACGCATCACGTCATCTTCAAGAGAGATATAAAATTTTGATTCACCCGGATCGCCCTGGCGTCCGCTTCGCCCGCGGAGCTGATTGTCAATCCGTCTCGACTCATGCCGCTCGGTACCGACAATCTTTAAGCCGCCCGCCGCCTTTGCCTCGTCGTCAAGTTTAATATCCGTACCACGGCCCGCCATGTTCGTTGCGATCGTGACGGCTCCATGCAGACCCGCGTCTGCAACGATCTCCGCCTCCATCTCATGATACTTGGCATTCAGGACCTTATGCGGAATGCCCCGTTTCGTCAGCATTGCACTGATCACCTCGGACGAGTCAATATTGATCGTGCCGACCAGTACCGGCTGCCCTTTCTCATGCGCGGCCGCAACCGCATCACAGATCGCGTTTAACTTTTCTCTTTTCGTCTTATAGACAGCGTCCTGCAAATCCTCACGGATGACCGGACGGTTTGTCGGAATTTCTATGACGTCCATTCCGTAAATATCACGGAACTCCTTTTCCTCCGTGAGCGCCGTACCTGTCATGCCCGCTTTTTTCTCAAATTTATTAAAGAAGTTCTGAAATGTGATCGTAGCAAGCGTCTTGCTCTCGCGCTTTACTTTTACATGCTCTTTTGCCTCGATTGCCTGATGCAGGCCATCCGAATAACGGCGCCCCGGCATAATACGCCCCGTAAACTCATCAACGATCAGCACCTGATCGTCTTTTACGACGTAATCCTGATCGCGGTGCATCAGATTGTGTGCGCGCAGCGCAAGGATGATATTGTGCTGAATTTCAAGATTTTCAGGGTCTGCAAGGTTTTCAATATGGAAAAACTGCTCGACTTTTCCGACGCCGCGCTCTGTTAAGTTGACGACCTTATCTTTTTCGTTGACAATAAAATCGCCCGTCTCCTCACGCTCTACGCCCATGATGGCGTCCATCTTAGACAGCTCCTCCATATCTTCGCCGCGTTCAAGCTGGCGCGCCAGAATATCGCAGGCGTCATAGAGTGACGTGGATTTTCCGCTCTGTCCGGAAATAATGAGCGGCGTCCGCGCCTCGTCGATCAGCACGGAATCGACCTCATCGACGATCGCATAGTGCAGATCGCGCAGCACAAGCTGCTCTTTATAAATGACCATGTTATCACGCAGATAATCAAAACCAAGCTCATTATTCGTCACATAAGTGATGTCGCAGGCATATGCCTCCCTGCGCTCGTCGGGTTTCATGGAATTTAAGACGACGCCGACCTTCAATCCGAGAAACTCATGCACCTGTCCCATCCATTCGGAGTCACGCTTGGCAAGATAGTCATTGACCGTAACGACATGAACGCCCTTTCCTTCCAATGCATTCAGATAGGAGGGAAGCGTTGCAACTAACGTCTTGCCTTCACCGGTACGCATCTCGGCGATACGCCCCTGATGCATGATGATTCCGCCGATCAGCTGCACACGGTAATGTTCCATATTTAAGACGCGTCTTGCCGCCTCCCTGACCGTGGCAAACGCCTCCGGAAGCACCGAGTCAAGCGATTCGCCGTCCTGCTGTATCCTCTTTTTATATTCGTTTGTTTTTTCACGAAGCGCCTCGTCCGTCAGCTCCATCATGGAAGGCCGAAGCTCTTCGATCTGATCTACCAGCGGCATAATGCGCTTAAGTTCCCGCTCACTATGCGTGCCGAACACCTTCTGTATGATACCCATGTCGGTAAACCTGTCCTTTCTGACAAATCTAAAGCTTATTGTAACAGATTCCCGTTTTTTATTCAACCCACGTCCTATGAACATTCTATGAACGAAAAAGGAATATGCGAAAGCGTCAAAAACATATCCATTTGCTCTACCAGCTTTTTTGTACTGTCTGAAATGAATGAAATATTTGATTAAATCATTCTTGACTACGAAATCAAGCAGCATTATCATAGTAATATACAATCTATTTCAAAATATAACATTGCAATCGCAAAATTCCTCTGACAGCGTTCATGATTGTGCAAACTATACAAACCAATTGCTTTACTCAACCGTTTCGCAATCGTCTAAAAAAGTCAGCAACAAAGGAGGTGGATATCATGTTATCATATGCATTAACATTAACTGACCAAGGAGGCTCATAAGTTTGAAAATTAAAATTTTCAATCACAAGTTTGTGTCTGCGCGGCAGCTACAAACTTGTAAGCCATATATAGCTTTGATATATATGGCTTTGCGCAACAAAGCCGCGTAGAAATGAGGAGAATGATGAAAGGTGAAAAAAAAACAGCCAAAATACTGACTGCTCAAATTTTTTTCCTCTTACTTTGTTTTGTTATCTTACCCGGGACACTTTATCTGATCGGTCGTTCCTATTTTACAAAACAGCGGATTTACGAATTAAATTGGGAACTTTCCCTGCCGGATAACATGAAATGCCTGTATGATAGCCATACGCCGCCCGCCTTTCACGGCGAGGGTATCCGGCACACTATTTTTAGGTTGGAGCCGGAACAAATGACAATTCAGATGAACGCAGGCAGAAACCGGGATGTGGAAGCTTTCTGCACCGCAATCTGTGATGAATTGGAAACCGATGCAAATGATCTGCCCGATTTTGAAGAACGCTACGGTTGGATCAAATACGAAAAGCAGCAGGATACACTGATCATCGTTTATTTTCCTCACTTGAAACAACTGCATTTCTTTCAGGAAATTTTTTAAGTATTCTATTAGGCAAATACTGTATTGTTTATTATAGCACTGTCGGTTTCTCACAGAATCCGGCAGTGTTTTTCTTTTATCCTGTTTTCTAATCCGTATACTGCAAAACCGTTATAATTTTATTGTAACAGTTCAGCCATGCAGAATTGATTGTGCAATTTGCACGTGGGAGCTTGCTCACTAAGGGCAAATTGTACAATCAATTCTATAGGGTGGACGCCCGACATGAAATAAATTGCCGGCATTAGGTTCGCAATATTAGCAAAAATGTACATTCCGGCAATTTATGAATGGCATGGCTGAACTGTTACATTTTATCCTGTCCGCCGCCCTGCCTGCCTTGACCTTTGTGCGCCGTAGTGCTATGATTTGATATGATTGGATGGGGTTCCAATAAGGGGTTCCCGGTCGTTTTCCAAAAAAGAATTTGCAAAGAGAGGTATGGGACAAATGAGCAAGAGTTTTGACGATTTATTATCCAAAGTATCAAGCTGCAGTAAAAAACGTCTGTCCGTTGCTGTTGCGCAGGATTTAGCGGTTTTGGAGGCAGTCAAGGCTGCAAAGGAGCGTGGTATCGCAGACGCGATCCTTGTCGGAGATGAAGCAAAGATCCGCGAAATCGGTACTTCCCTCGGCATGAATATGGATGATTATGAGATCATTCACGAGCCGGATACCGTCGCCGCTTCCCTGATGGCAGTCAAACAGGTACATGAAGGTCGCGCGGATATGTACATGAAGGGGCTGCTCGACACGAAAACCTTCTTAAAGAGCGTTCTTGATAAAGAAGTCGGTCTCCGCACCGGTCAGTCGCTTTCCCATGTATGCGTATTTGAGATCCCCGGCATTCCGCGGCTGTTATTCTTTACCGATGTGGCGTTTATTCCGTATCCGACGCTGGAAGATAAAAAAGTCATTATTAAACTAGCGGTGGAAGTCGCAAATGCCTGCGGTATCGACTGCCCGAAGGTTGCACCGCTTGCCGCCGTAGAGCTTGTCAATCCGAAAATGCCCACCACGGTGGAGGCTGCGGAGCTTACCCGCTTAAATGATGAGGGAGAAATTACCGGCTGCATCATTGACGGTCCGCTTTCCTTTGATATTGCCATTGACATCAATGCTGCCATCGAAAAGAACGCGCAGAACCGCAAAGTCGCAGGCGATGCCGATATTCTTCTTTTCCCCGATATTCATGCGGGCAACCTTGTTTATAAATCATTAGTACATCTTGTTCCCGGCATCAAGAACGGCAATATCCTGACCGGAACAAAAGCTCCCGTCATTCTGACATCCCGCTCCGACACCTGCGAGACAAAAGTGAATTCCATCGCGCTCGCGGCAGTTATGGCGGAAAAAATGATGCAAAAATAATTTTGCTAAAGCAAAACTATTTCGAAGAATTCATAAAGTGAATGCTTCCCGCGTTCATAAATGTTAAAACAACCCAAACATAATAAAAGAAAGGAAAGGTATTTTCATGGCAGTTACAAGTTTGATCATCAATCCCGGCTCCACATCTACCAAGATCGGCGTATTTGAGGATGAGACGCTTCTTTTTGACGAGACGCTGCGCCATTCCACCGAAGAGATCGCACAGTACGCCTCCATCATCGACCAGAAGGATTTCCGCAAGAACATTATTACGAAATTTCTCGCAGATAAGGGATTTGACATGAAATCGCTGCAGGTCGTCGTCGGACGCGGCGGTTTGTTAAAGCCGATTCCAAGCGGCACTTACACCGTCACCGATAAGCTTTTAGCGGACTTAAAAATCGGTGTTCAGGGGCAGCATGCCGGCAACCTCGGCGGTATCTTAGCGCGCGAGATCGGAGATTCACTCGGCATCCCTTCCTACATCGTCGATCCGATCGTCGTAGACGAACTGATGCCGGAAGCAAGAATTTCCGGATGCCCGGATCTTCCCAGAACAAGTATTTTCCACGCATTAAATCAGAAAGCGGTCGCAAAACGCTATGCAAAAGAGATCGGAAAGCCGTATGATACGTTGAACCTGATCGTTGTACATATGGGCGGCGGCGTATCGGTCGGCGCGCATAAAAACGGCAGGGTCATCGACGTGTTTAACGCGCTTGACGGAGACGGCGCGTTTTCACCCGAGCGTTCCGGTGCGGTTCCTGTCGGCGCTTTGGTAAAGCTCTGCTACAGCGGGCTTTCAGAAAAAGAAGTTTATAAGAAATTAGTTGGAAACGGCGGCTTTAACGCCTACCTTGGCACAAATGATATGCGTGACGTTGACAAGCTCTGCGATAACGGCGACGAGAATGCTTCTTTAATCCGCGACGCGTTCTGCCTGCAGATTTCTAAAAATATCGGCGCTATGTCTGCGGTTCTTGAAGGAAAAGTGGACCAGATCGTCGTAACGGGCGGTATCGCATACGATCACTATGTTGTGGACAGCCTTAAGGCACATGCTTCCTTCATTGCGCCGTTTACGGTTTACCCCGGCGAGGATGAACTCTTAGCGCTCGCACAGGGCGGACTTCGCGTCATGACCGGCGAAGAAAAGGCGATGGAATACTAAAGCAGGAATTGTTAGAGGAAATCTCACAAAAAATAGTTCCTGAACGAAAAACTGAATTGAAAACGAAATAAAAAAAGGCTGCATGAAGCAAATCCATGCAGCCTTTTTTATGAAGCGATCTGTCTTTCATCATTGCCAAATCTAATTCATAACCGTTTCTCCATCAGATAGAATCTGCCTTTTCTCCAATCGGCAGTCCCTGTTTTTTGATAGCCGCCCTTCTGATATAATGCTAACGAAAACGGATTTTCACTGTAAACGTCAAGCCGGAGCGCTCCGACGCCCTCTTCCTTTAAGGTTTTCTCGATCATATGAAGCGTACTTTTCGCTATGCCCTGATTCTGATAATCGGGATGCACGCAGATTCTGTGCAGAATACGGTATTCACAATCCTGATACTTCCATGCCCCGTTCTGGTACTGCTCATCGCACTCGCTGTTAATCGTATAAACCACAGCAATCACATCTTCCGCTATACCGACCCAGCACTGCCCTTTTCTGATGTCACACGCAAAGTCCTCTTTTCGCGGATATTGCTCATCCCACTGATCGATATGCATATCTTCCATTTTTATGATTGCTTTTTCAATTAACAGACAAATATCGTCAAGGTCTTTTTCTTCTGCCTGTCTGTATGTCATTGTACCCACCTGTCCGTTATTGGATATTTGCGTAAGCCAAAGCCGGTGATATACCCGTAATCATTCATCCTGCTGCCTTAATAACTGCGTCATTTTATCAACCATTTCATTCATTGCACCAGCCTGTGTTGCAACTTCCGTTGTATCGCTGGCATTGCTTTCTGTCATGGCATTCATGGAATTGTTTGTTTTCATTTTTAATGCTTTCAGCAATGTCCTGATTCATCGTAATTGTAATCTGCCTTCTCTTAAATATCCATCTTTATCAAAATAAGACCTTACGATGGGTATGGCAGTCACAACCTTAAATAAGTATATCATTTTTGCACTTTTTTCGTCAATTTTTCAGCGACGTAATCGGCACAACAAATACGCCGTCCGGACGCACGTATGCCGCATTTGCCAAACCACAGAGGGCACAAAGCACACACGGGGGTCTGCCATTGGGTTCTTCTTCTATCTGCTGTTTGATTTTCAATAAATTTGCAGCGGCACTGTCAATCTGATTTGCACCCAGCTTAATCTCAAACGCACACCAGTTTCCGTCCGGAAGTTCCACAACCGCGTCAATTTCCTGATTCTTATAATCCTGATAATGATATAGATTCGCTCCGAAAGATTCTGCATAGATACGCAGATCACGTTCACAGAGCGCTTCAAAAAGAAAACCAAGCGTTTCAAGATCATTCAGTAATCCCGCAGGCGTCGCCTTCAGCAACGCGCAGGCAAGCGAAGGATCTGCAAAATGCCGCTTTTCCGCCTGTTTCACGCGCACTGACGAGCGAATCCCTGCTGAAAACGGCGGCTGATTGTCTGTAATGAACAGCCGCTTAAAAATATCCAGATAAGCAGAGACTGTATTGGAATCCACATCCTCATCATCCACGGCTTTTATATCCTTCATCAACGTTTTGTTGGACACTGTCGTACTCTCATTTCGGGCTAATGAACACAATAACAGACGCATTTTGAACGTATCACGCCGGATACCATCCATGCGGAACACATCATCATCAATGACAGCGTTCAGATATTCCCTCGGTAGTAACGCCGCCTGCTCTAAAGACAGCCCCAGACTGCCCGGCCAGCCGCCGCGAATGATCAGTTCAATCAGCTTTGTAAGCCCGACCTCACCTGTCATAACCGGTTCCATATTGCCGCCGCACAAATCCCTCAATGAAATCCTGCCGCTGGAATCTCCTGATTCATAAAGCGACATTGGACGCATTCTAAGTTTGGCAATGCGCCCCGCTCCACTGTGAAGAACTCCCTTGTGATTAGGAGTCGCCGAACCGGTCAGAATAAACTGTCCTTTCTGCGGTATTTCATCCACTTTGAATCGCACAGCATCCCATATCGGAGGCACCTCCTGCCATTCATCGATCAGGCGCGGCTTATCGCCGTCCAGAACAAGCGCCGGAGACATCTCTGCCAACTGTCGGTTTTGGAAATTTCCCGCCGGATCGCCGAGGTAAAATTCACTGTTACAATGATAGGAAGATGTCCATGTCTTTCCGCACCATTTGGGGCCTTCGATGCAGAGCGCCCCAAAGGCCGAGAGGTATTCCTCTACTTTCTGATCAATGACGCGCGGTTTATAATCTGAACGTTTCATATGATCCTCCATTACCCGTTTGATCTTATCATACGCCATTCAGTCATTTTTTACAATCCGATTCAGTCATATTTCTTATATTTATTCAGTTATATTTTTATGCTGTCATTCCGCCCTTCCAAATCCCTATCATGCCTGATGGCACTCCGCCTTCGAAAGCGCCGCCTCATCCGCCACGATCGTGACATCGTTATGAAGCTGCAGCACAGACGCCTGCACGCCCGGCGTGATCGCGCCGAAAAACGCGGTTTTTAAGATGTCTGCCTTATCCTCGCCGCTCACCACGACCAGAATTTTTTTTGCCTGCATGATCGTCTTGATTCCCATTGTATACGCCTGCCGCGGTACGTCCTTAATCGACGCAAAAAAACGCTGGTTCGCCTTCATGGTGGATTCGGTCAGGTTCACGCAATGCGTCTGCGCTTCAAACGCCATACCCGGCTCATTAAAACCGATATGCCCGTTATGCCCCAGACCGAGAAGCTGTAGATCAATTCCCCCGACACTGGCAATAATGCGGTTATAATCATTGCACGCCTTTTCGCTGTCCGGTTCCATGCCGTCAGGCAGAAACGTCCGCTCCGGGTCAATATTCACTTTAGAAAACAGCTTTTCCCTCATAAAATAATAATAGCTCTGCTCATGCTCTTTGGGAATACCTTTGTACTCATCCAGATTGACTGTCGTTACGGTGGAAAAATCAAGGTCCCCCTTGCGGTACCACTCCACAAGCTGTTCGTATGCGCCAATCGGCGTTGAACCCGTCGCAAGTCCCAGCACACAGTTCGGCTTCATAATAATCTGTGCTGATATGATATTTGCCGCCTTGCGGCTCATGTCTTTATAATCTTTCGCCCTGATAATTTTCATCATAATCCTCCATTCTCCGGATGCTGGCAGAAATTCTGACTATTGCATCTCCTGCACCGGGCTTTCTTATCACCCTTCTTATCACCATTTTTGTCACCATTTTTGTCACCCTTCTTCTGACTGCTTTCGCAGTCTGCGAAGCTTTCCTTCCTCCGAAACAGAAACCATCTAAACCACCTGTATGTGCCTGCTTAACAGCTCCCGTCCCTGCCTGCATAATCCGTTGAAATAGTCTTTTTGATAATCGGCGATTACCTGAAACCGCGGCAGCACCGTCTCCGGCAGATATGCCCGGCACCCTTCAGATATCTCTACGGCGGCCTTTTTCGTCACTTCTCCGCCAAACAGAATCTCCTCCGGATTCAGCACGCAGATCAGGTTCACCGCCGCCGCTGTCAGAATGGCAATCCGCTGAGCGTGGTCTGCAGCGTTTCTCATATGTCCCTCCACGCTGACTTCACTGTATGCCGTTTCTGGGCTGATCTTTGTTTTTTGCTCCCCTCTGCCTGCCCTGCTGCCCGCCGCTTTCGTCACTTCCGCCGCTTTTTCCGCCGTTCCGAGCATCATGCTTCCGACCTCTCCTGCAAAGCTGCGAAAACCAGAATACAGCCTGCCGTCTATGACAATTCCCGCACCCATTCCGGCACCCTCCGCATGCAGATAAACAAAATTCCTCCGCTGTTCTTCTTCACGTTCTGCACAGTCCGGCAGATACCCCGCTGCAATTGCATTCATATCATTCATGACGCAGACCAGAACCGGAAATCTGCTTTCCAATTCATTTTTCAATGCGAAATGCTCCCATTCCGGTATCATCGGAATCGAAAACACCTCGCCTTCCGCCGACACGGACCCCGGCACTCCGACGCAGACAGCACGGATTTCCGGTCTTTTTTCAACCAGCAGACGCAGCAGCGAAAAAAGCTCCTCCGTACAAGACACACCTTCTGAGCGCATTCTTAGCTCATGCAGTTCCGAATGGAGATTGAGGTCCGTCACAACCGCCTCTATCCGATCCTGCCTGATTACAATCGCGGCAAGTGCGGCGCGCTTGGCATTTAACGCAAAGACCTCCGCCCGCCTGCCGCCCGTTGACTCCGCAATTCCAAGGCTCAAAACAGTCTGATCTTTTACGAGCTCCCCAATCAGCAGATTCACGGTCGGCTGGCTTAAGTTCGTGAGCGCCGCAAGCTCCACGCGCGTCGCCTGCCCCTTTTTTTGAAGCGCGTCCATAATCAGACCAATATTCAATTCCTTCAATAATGCCGGTTTTCCGGTCCGCTCCTTACTCTGCGACATCCGTGCATTCCCCCGTTTTCGCGCTCTTCATCTTATCAAGCGCAAGCTGTACCGCACCCACAACCGGCTGTTCCTTAAGAATAACCGGATATGCGAGCGGAGCCGCCTCATGTACCCGCTCCATATATGCATCAATCAGCAGCGGCTCTCCTGTCTGAAACAGGCTGCCGATCAGCACTACGGGAACACGCTCCCCAGTCATACCAAGCTTCCTGATGACAGCCGCCGCATAATATCCCTCTTCCCTGCCCATATTGGACAGCAGCTCTGCCGCAACCTGATCCCCGCGCCTCGCCGCCTCAAAAACAACGATCGGAAGCTTGTAACGCGCACGCTCATCGGGCCCGTCATTTTTGATCTTATTGCAAACCTCATCCATGGTCTTTACGCCAAAGACAGGCGGAACCAGCTCTTCAAGCAGCGACTTCTCATAGGTCCCCTCATCAGACCGGAACGCGTAATGAAGTGCCTGTTTGTATAAATCGCCGCCTCCCCCGTAATTTCCGGTTATATAGTAAAGGTTTCTGAGCGTCACTCGTTCTCCTTTGCGGTTCATGCCGGCATGCCCCGCTCCTGTCCCGCAGATGGATACCACGCCGGCCATCGCTGTTTCACCGACTGCTTCCGCCTCATTGCCATTTCCCGCCGTATTTCCGTTTTCAGCTGTATTACCGCCTTCTTCCGCATTGCCGTTCTCCGCCGCACATTTTTTGCTTTCACCACCTAGCGCCGCGCGCATCCCAATCCACGAATCATGGAGGACTTCATAGGGCACACCACACAACACCTCTCCCACTGCGGGAATCAACAGTGCAAAATCGTCTTCCTCATCCGCGCCGGACATGCCGAGAACCGCATAAGAAATATCCGAAAGCGAAAGACCCGCCTCATCCAGTGCGTGCATAACAGCAAGCCGCAGATGCGTCTTTGTCTGTTCAATCCCGTAAATCTGATGCTGGGAAGCGCCTGCTTCCCCAATTCCCATGACGTGCTCCTCTTCGTCACAAATCATGCAGCGTGTCTTCGTACCGCCTGCGTCAACTCCCATCACATACATTTTCGTCCCCTCCATTTCACAGTCACCGCCATGCCTGATAAGACCGTCTTTACTGCCAGCAAAAACCGCTATAAGCAGTCCGCGTTTTTTCTCCCTTGCTTTCTCATTTGAAAAAAGCAGGAAGATACGCTTTGTGCGCCTCCATCATCTCTTCCATCATCGCTCGTGCTTCCGGCATATCATGCACAAGCGGATGGTGCATGAGCGCTAGCAGCGCCTTATTTCTGTCGCCCTCAACCGCCGCCTGCACAGTCAGGCTCTCATACGCCTTGACCTGTTCCATTAACCCTAAAAAGATCGGCGGAAGCTTCCCTTCTGTCAGTGCAAGCGGCACTGCCCCGTCTTTTCCAATTACGCAGTTCGTCTCAATTACGGCGTCGTCCGCAAGCTGTGCGACCGTTCCCATGTTCGCGGTGTCAACGACCTGTACGTCCCGTCTGTCATGATAAATACTGTCAATCAGATTGATCGCCGCCTCCGAATACCGTGCGCCGCCTCGCTTCGCAAGTGCCTCCGGCTTTTCTGCCAGATGCTCGTCCCGATAGCATTCAAACAGACTTTTCTCCACTTTTTTCACCTGAACTGCACGAGGTCCTTCCATGCCGAGCGCCTCCTGCTTTTCGTGCTCTAAGGATGCTTTTTCAAAATAAAAATACTGCATATACGGAGAAAGCATGCAGCCAAGCTCTCTTGCCATATCATCCATACCGTCATTTTTTTCGATATTCTTAACAACGCTCTCAGCATGATCCGCCAAAAGTGCCTCGCGGATTTTGTCATCCCCGTTGTAAAATGCCTGTGTCATCACACTTAAGTGATTGAGTCCAATGAAACGGCAGTCCAGTTGATCAGCGGGTAACGACAGCCGCTCCGCCGCGTCATGCCGCATATTGATCGGCACATTGCAAAGCCCGATGCACCGCGCCTTCGTATATTTCAACGCAGCCTCCGTCACAATACCCGCAGGGTTCGTGAAATTGATCAGCCACGCATCCGGACAGACTTCCTCCATATCCCTGCAAATATCCAGTATCACAGGAATCGTACGCAGCGCCTTAAAGAATCCGCCCGCTCCCGTTGTTTCCTGTCCGATCATGTCATATTTTAACGGAATCCTCTCATCTTTTTCGCGCGCAGTAAGACCGCCGACACGAAGCTGCGTAATGACAAAAGACGCGCCCGAAAGTCCTTCCCTGCGGTCAAACGTATAACGGACTGATGCTCCATGTCCCGCCTTTTTCAACATGCGCTCCGCAAGCGCCGTATTGATACGCACCTTTTCCTCCCCCTGCGGCACATCGATCAACACAATCTCCGTCACAGGAAGAGAATCGCTATGCGTGATCACTCCTTCCACTAATTCCGGTGTATAACTGCTGCCCCCGCCGATCACAACAAGTTTCATACTGATTCTCCTTTCCGTGTCAATTCCTTGGGCGATTACCAAAAAAAATTTTCGCAATTGCCTGTCAGTTTCTGCACAATCACAACATTTCATGCTGTTTTTTCACTTATTTAACTTTATTAAATAAGTTGCTTTCATCATATCACGTCCGTCAAAAAAAAGCAAGTGCTTGTTTTTCTTTATTTCTGCTATGACACACCGAACCGGAAAGATAGACAAATAAAAACTGATTTCCGACGGTTACGCCGGAAATCAGTTTTTAGCATTTGTGGGTGCAGTTGCACCGCCTGCAGGTTTGAGTGCTGTAATCACGCTCCCGGCTAACCTTACTCTTTTGCCAGGGTAAACTGATCCACCATCTGTTTTAAGCTGGCAGCCTCTGCGGAGAGTTCTTCGCTGGCGGCAGCGCTCTCCTGGGCTGTGGCACTATTCGTCTGTGCCACAGAGGATATCTGGTCAATACCCTCTGTGACTTGAGTAATGGATATCGTCTGTTTCTCTACGGCCTCTACCACGACCGTCATCTGGGTGGACACATTGGCGGCACTGGAAGCGGTCTTTTCCAACGCCTCTGTAACTTGATCCACAACCTTTGCGCCTTCAGAGACGGAAGCGATAGACCCCTCAATCAGATCCTTGGTGGCCTTTGCCGCCGTGTCAGACTTTGCCGCCAGATTGCGGACCTCCTCAGCCACCACCGCAAAACCCTTGCCCGCGCTGCCTGCCCTGCTAGCCTCCACTGCGGCATTCAGCGCCAGAATATTCGTCTGGAACGCAATATCTTCAATGGTGTTGATGATTTTGGATATCTCCTTGGAAGAGGTGGAAATGCGCTCCATGGCCGCGTTCAGTTCCTTGACATACTCCATGCTGCTGCCCAGCTGTGCGGCGGCCTGACCCACATATCCGCCCGCTTCTTCCGCAGCGGCTGAGGTCGTTTTCGCGCTGGTCGAGATTTCATTGATGGTAGCTGCCAGTTCCTCTACAGCGCTGGCCTGCTCAACGGAGCCCTGGCTGAGCGTCTGAGATCCGGCAGACACCTGCCCGCTGGCAGCGGCCACCTGCCCGGCGGAGACATCGATCTGCCGCATGGTGCCGCTCAGCTCCAGCTTCAAGGTGCGCATGGACTCCATGATGCTCCGGAACCCGCCCACATAGGCATCCCGGTGTGAGGACTGGATGTTAAAATTCTTGTTGGCCATCTCGTTGAGCAGATAACCGATATCGCTGATGATCGTGTTCAGCCCTGCCACCAGCTCCGCCGTGGAGCGGGTCAGCTCCGCCGTCTCGTCCCTCCCCACCGCTTTGGGTACCGGGGACGTCAGATCACCCTGCACCAGCAGCTTCATACGCGCGGCGCAGGAGCGCATGGGTACGCTGATGTTGCTGGACAGCTTCATCGCCACCACAATGGAGGCGAGAGCGAATACCACCATTACCACCACGTTCAGCAGCATCCCGAAATATGTATCCGCCAAATAGTCCTTCTTCATAGCCGTGACGGATACGCTCCAGCCGTCGGTACCGCCAACGGGCGCATAGGCCGCGTACCAGGAACCCTGATCATTTTCAAAGCTGCCGAAGCCGTTTTCTCCCCGGCGCATGGCGGCGTGGATGGCAGCCAGCTGTTCCAAGGATTTATCGCTCCGGGCTTCCTGTTCAATATTCTGGACAGTGATGGTATCCAGCGTGGTGTCAGCGATGGTGACGCCGGACTTGTTAATCATATACGCCCGGCAGTTTTCGCTGACCTGAATGGATGAGACGATATCGTTCAAAAAGGTTTCCGGCGGGACAAAATAGACCACGCCTACGATGCCATTCTCCCGGCTTCCGCCTTCATATAGGGGAGCAGCCACCATGATGGACAACTCACCGGTGATTTTGCTGATGAGCGGCTCGGAGACATAGACATTTCCCGCCATGGCCTGACGGACATACTCCCGGTCAGAGTAATCTTTGCCGTCGAAAATGCTGATCCCATCCAGCCCGATGATATTGCCCCGCCTGAAGCCGTGCAGGGACACGCGCTCGTCGATAATGGCACGCTTCTCCTCCACCGTGACGTCCGGGTCGGAGAGCTGGGGAACGCAGCCGGTGTCAATGACGACATTTTTATAGGCGGTAAGCTCCTGGTCGATACGCTCCGCCGCCAGCACGGCGGTTTCGCTGAGCATCTGCTCCACGGTGGAGGTCGTACCGCGGTAGTTGAGCACGATGCTCATGCCGCCCACCAAGATCAGCGCGATAACAACGGTAACCATAAGGCAAACTGTAATTTTTTTCCGTATACTTTTCATTTCTTCTACACCTCGTCATTTTGGGCCGTCGGCCGATCATTTACACTTTCCATTATACATAAATACCGCCTCTTTTCAAGATATATACGCTCTTTTGAAGCCGGCCTTTGTATATGGCAATAACAAAGGAATTGCAAACGTTCTTTGGTCTGTGCGTCTGTGCCTTGCAGGTGTCCATCAGCCCCGTCCAGCGCAGATGAACATGGGTTTACTCCAACCTCTGGAAATACTCCGCACAGAAGCGGTTCCATTTCTCTTCATATTCGCGGTGACTTACCAGTTTCATATCCTTTGGGGAATGAATGTTCCGCCGTTTCGCTTCCTCAACAAACCCTAAGATATTCTGATCTGCCGTAACTTCTACTGCCCGAACCGTATTCCAGCCGTTCAATACCGCTTCATAAAGGCGCGTGTGTCCATCCAATGAAATGCAGCTCCCATTATGCAGCATGACCTGAATGATAATATCCTGCGGATGATGGATAAACCTGCGGATTGCGGCAATCTTTTCTTCGTCAACAAAGAATTGCGACGGTTGAATTTCCCCAATCGCAATATTAAAAACCGGCACGGCGGGGTACTCCCTGATCAGCTTCCCGCAATCGTCATAAAACTTCGAAATATGCGGCGTATAAAAACGAAATTGTTCCATTAACTGCGGATAAGCATTCCTGTCTTTCCCCCGGACAACTGCTTCAAAATCAGATAAAATCTCAACCTCACAGGGCATCCCTTCTATCAGAAAACATCCATGCTGATCTAGCACTTTCTGCGAAAAGCGATGATCTGTATAGGTATCAATCCTCTTTATTTCCATCATTGTTTCCCTCTTGCAAAATCTCCGCTACCCTTTTGTATGAAATCCCCCGGTTTCCATATAAACAGCTTCCAGTCTTTATAACAGGGGCATTCTCTTATCGGTTGGCATTGCTCTCTTTTTTCCACCGCAGCCAGTCTTTGTCCAGAACGGTGGTGCGAGGATGATTCATAATGACATCACACGGAAACTGCTCACAGGCTCCGCAGCAGTCAATTCCCTGTTCCAAAACGCAATCGCGGGTAAAGCAGTCCCCCGTCCGGTGTTCCTCCATGCATCCCTCACAGCCGTCTTTTATGTATGTCGGACAGCAACCGCAGTAAAAACCGCATCTGCCCAATAATTCCTTTTTCATAAACCTGCTCTCCCTACAAAACGGGCAATTTCACGTCCCTGCATCTTCTTAAAAATCCCACAATTAAAATTGATACCTCAATTTCTATGTGAATGAATACTCACATTCTGCCTGTCCCTTCTGATAGGTACACTCGATGATCTCAGCATGCTCCATTTTTTCAATATAGGTCAAACACCTGAAAACCATCCCATGACCAACAAAAATCACTTTATCATAATCTGAATATTTATCTGCTGCACGCATCATCCTTTCCCGCATATGGCTTAGCGTTTCCCATCTGAATTTTTGACCTGACGGATACTCGCCGTTTAATTTCGTAAATTCTCTGGCAAATGCAAAGCTCTCTTCCGATGTTTCATACTGATTGTTCACATCAGGTATCCATTCGTGCAGATCCATATCAACTTCAACCCGTATTCCTGTTTCGCGTGAAATAATCTGAGCTGTCTGCAACGCTCTCGTATAGGGAGAAGATACGATCAGTTCTGCGTTTTTAAGCCGGGCGTCTTTTGCCGTTATTTCTGCCTGTTCCTTCCCTTTTTCGGATAAGGGAGCAAAATCCCTGCCAAATCCCCAAAATCCATTTTCAAGCATATCATCATAATTTGCTTCTCCATGTCTGACAAGATAAAACAACGCCATCTTATGAGCCCTCCTACTGATCATCTCTTTCTTTTCTAAAAAAATGCAGGAATGACAAAACACCAACCGGCGTAAAATACGCACACCAAAACTCAAGTGCGATCACTCCGCCCATGTTCACTCCCCCGTTTGACATCGAACGAAATGCCCCTGTCATCGGCATGAGAAAACAGGAAAAAAAGAATACTCCGTGCACCAGCATCAGAACCTTTAACCACTGATCCGCTTTTGTTTTTGTATGAATGGTAAGCCCGGTAAAAAAGGTTGATAACGCCATCATTCCATATCCGAGCAGATCGTAGTAAAAAAACAGTCCTCCTTTTGAATAGTCAAGGATGTTTCCTGCCTGCTCTCCAAGCGGTTCCAGCCGGACAGAAGTAGTCTGTGCATAATATACGAGAAAGACCAGCACCGCATAAACCGCCGCAAATATCATTCCGGCATTCGCTGCAGTCCGGTGCTTTTCATCGCTCTCGCAGGCAAAGCCGGCGGTCATCATGATATATCCGATCGGTAGCAGCATGCACACAAAATAACTTCCAAAGTCAAAAGGAATCAGCATGCAGACAGCAAACAGTATCACTGAAACGGTTACTACCAGGGCCCCTGCGCCCGCTATCACTTTATTCATTTTCATCCTCCTGTTCACCGCAAGTCTTGTTTTACATTACTTCTTTGATTGGTAATAATATGCGAAAATGTGACCACGTTAATTGTTGTGACACTGTCACAATTTTTTATAAACTACAAGCTTATTTTTCTCTGCTCATCAACATATTTCAGCCACTCCCCATCAACCTCGATATCAAGACTTTAACCCTTGATAGAAATTCTCTAGTAAAAATTTTTTCTTCGCAGGCTGAAAACTGTATGAACTGACTCTTATCCTCCCTCATCACGCCTCAAACCGAAAGCTCACAAAGTCAAAATCACAGCCGGGCAAGAAATCAAACTTCACGTCCGCTCTCCCCTTCGGTATCCGGACCGGGAACGTCGTTTCCGTATCCTCCCCGCTTTGGGAAAATTCCAGAATCTCTTTGATTTCTCCCCATTCTCCCGTTATCCTCAGATGTACCGAATCATGCGCATGATGCGTTTTTCCTTTGACCGTAATGCTTTTTGCACCTTTTGAAAAATCAAGCTCGTCAAATTCCATAAATACGTTATTTCCGATATGACGCACAGCATCGTCTTCCAAAAGATAATGATCCCCGCGAAGACCAGAATATTCCCCCGCCGCGATCTCCGCATACGCTTCCTCCTGCCCTTCAAACGAAAACCCGCCAAAATACACGCGCCTGCCCGTTTCCTCAAATTCAAAGCACAGGTCTTTCGTTCCTTTCAGCCTGCGGTTTAAGCGATAGCTGTTCGGGATGTAGGTCTGCCATATAAAATCCGCCTGATAAGTGAAATCGCCAAGTTTCTCCGCACCTTCCGTTCCCGGCATGCCGTTCCACAATGCAAACGAAAACGGCTCGTTACAGTGCCACTGAATGATCTGTATGGAAAAGCAATCCGAGCCCGCCCTTCCGAACGAAACATTGCGGAAACCCACAATACAGCGGTCTTTTTCGCAGACTTTCACGCCTCCCTCGGATACTTCATCAAGCGCCGCCGTACTCATATTGTAAAGACTGCCTTTTACAAGCGCGCCATAAGGATGGATAACCGCACTTCCAAGTCCCGTCACTTCCATTTCCAATTCGGAGATCACATCGGGCATGGGCTTTCCATTTCTGCTGTAACAGCGGAGCCTAAAGACGCCGTCCCCACGCACGCGCACAAGCGCCCTGCCGGTACCCTGCACTTCCGCCGTCTGTTCCATCCGTTTTCCGTCATACACTTCCTCATCCGACTTGTTGATACAGACGCCCTCAACTGGAATCACCTCTGCAATGTTCGTCTCTACGCCTGTCTGCGTGACTGCCTTCCATTCGATTCCATATGCCGCGTCCGTGGGAAGAACAGCTGCCGTCACTTCTGTCTCCATATGTTCCGCGTCAAACTTCTGTCTTCCCGCAAATAATACAATCTTTCGTATCGGAATATCCTGCGCATACCTATCCGTTTCCTGTTTCAGAAGGTCCTGCGTGTTCTCCGTAAACGCGTCGCTTACGCCTTCCGGACGCTCCGCGTCTTCCGCATAGAGTGCAAGCTCCGCATCCGGTAAGCCAGGAGACGTCACCCGCACGACAATCTCCCCGCCGCCGTCTTTCCCGGCAATGATGGCCAGCAGTCTGCCACTGAATAACCGCTTCGAAGTTCCCTTATATTCGTCATAATCCGTGCTGTCCCCGCTGTCTAAACCAACTAGCCGTCCCGCTCCGCTTACCGACACATTTACACGGTTTTTGGCATTCGCAACAAACACCCCGTCCGCATCCTGCGCCGAGACCGCGAGAAAGATCAAGTCTTCTCCATCTGCTTTTAAGCACTCCTTATCGGGCGAGAGGAGAAGCTGCACCGGCTCCCCGAAAGACGCCGTCTCATCCTCCAGCACCAGCGTTCCATCCGTATCATACGCCGCCGCGCGGAGCGTTCCCTTTTGGTATGGAATCTGCCAGTCAGCGCTGTAGCCCGTTCCGGTTTCTTTTTTTCCAAGCGATTCCCCGTTCAAAAACAACTCCACACAGGGCTGGTTCGTATACACCATCACGTCGATCAACTGCCCGTCGTTAAAATCCCAATACGGCATCAGATGTAATACCGGCTTGTCCGTCCATGCCGCCTGATACAGGTAATAGCTGTCCTTGCGAAAGCCTGCCGTATCAATCTGACCGTAATAAGCGTTCTTGGTCGCATAGGGACTCGGCTCTCCGATATAGTCGCTGCCCGTCCAGATAAACTGCCCTGCACAGAACGACGTATCCCGATCGGCAATGATGGACGTCTGTGCCGTGCGCTCCGTGCTTCCCGCACGGCAGTTCTCTAATGACGAACACTGAAGATCGTCATGCGTGATATACGCCGCCGATTTTGGAAAATGATAAATCCCTCTGCTCTGCACGCGCGCTGCCGTCTCGCTGCCATAAATGCACCAGTCCGGATAACGCTCATGATGCTTCCGGTAAAGCCCTTCCCCGTAGTTATAGCCGACAAGCTCGATATGCTGTGCGCAGCGCTGCGCGCCCTCCCACTCAATATAATTCGATCCGATGGTCGTATATGCGTTGTGCCATAGATCATGCTTTTTCACTTCAGCGCAGAGCGCTTTTGTCACTTCCTCACCGCGTTCGGATACATGTGTGTCATAAATCTCGTTTCCGACGCTCCACATGATCACAGAAGGATGGTTCCTATCCCTTCTGACCCAGCTCGCCACGTCTTTTGAATACCACTCTTTGAAAAAGCGCGCGTAGTCATACTCGGTCTTAGAAAGCTCCCACATGTCGAACGCCTCGCTGTCCACGAGGATTCCCATCTCGTCACAGAGCTCCATCAGCTCGACTGCCGGCATATTGTGGGATGTCCTAACTGCGTTGGCTCCCATTTCCTTCATCGCCGCAAGCTGCCTCTTAATCGCAGTCCGGTTCACAGCCGCGCCAAGAGCGCCCAGATCGTGGTGCAGACATACGCCGTGAAGCTTGACATTCCTGCCGTTTAAGCAAAAGCCGCTGTCCGGTAAAAACGTGATCGTCCGAAAGCCGATTCTGCAGCACTGACGGTCTATCTCGACGCCGTCCAAAAGCAGGACGGTCTCAAGCGTATAAAGTTCAGGATCGTCGATATCCCAGATTCTGGGATTCTCCACCGTCAAGCACACTTCGCCATCCGGCTTTCCCTCTTCCCAAAAAAGAATCCTTCCCGCATCATCAGACGCCGTATAGCGCACGAGCAATTCGTTCTGCCGCTGCTCCGTGCCCCGAAGCTCCGCCGGCTGCGCACTTCCGCCGCCCTCCGCAGTGCTTTCGATGCCCTGCGCTCCGCTCTTCACAGCTTCGCCACCGGCTTCCTGATCTTTTTCTGCCCTGACATTTCCGCATGCCGCCGCCGCATCTGCGCATGCTGCTTCGCTATACAGCCTCACTTCCCATTGCCCGCCGTCCTGCATATCATCTGCTGCATGCTTTGCAGGCTGTACATCATTTGAACGCTGTATATGACTTTCATGCTGCACATAATTTGAACACTGTACAAGACTTGCGTTCTGTATTAGATTTGCGTGAAAATACACACCATCGGACCGTAAGTATGCGCCTGCATGTTCCAAAAGATAACAATTCCGGAAAATACCCGCACCGGAATACCAGCGCGAGTTTGGAGCCCGGTGATCGACGCGGACGACAATCTCATTGTCTCCCCGCCGGAGCAGACCGCTGATCCCGATTTCAAACGTCGAGTAGCCATATTTCCATTCTCCTGCAGCCTGTCCGTTGACATAGACCGTCGTGTCCATATAGACGCCTTCAAAGCGCAGAATCCTCGTTTTTACCGTATCTTCCGCGTAGAAATTCTTCCGATACCACCCGGTGCTTGTCTCATACAGATCGTTCACCTGCCAGATCAGCCAGTCGTGCGGAATATCCACCCGCTTCCAGCCACCGCCATTTACCGCTTCCTCATACGAACATTCCGTATCCGTTTTCCGAAAGCTCCACCCATCATTCCATAACCGCCGCATTGCCGCTCCTCCCCCAAATAGCCGTACATTTTGAAATGACCCCTTGGGTTAGATAAAATTCTAACGAAAGGGGTTATTTCCGCATACTGCATTACAACTCATAATATCCCGCATGACAAGCAGGCACTGTCACAACGCCGCCTGCGAACTGCACTTTTCCTCCGATTGTATAGATCGTCTTCTTCGGCACGAGCTCAGAGGAAAATGTCTGCTCTCTGTCCGAAGGATTGATGATCACAAGAATCTTTTCCTCGCTGCAGCTCCGCACATAAGCAAGAGGATACTTATGTGTATCCTCCTGCGGGCATGCCCCGGCTGCATCGGCGTCTGCCCGCGGGCACGCTCCGACAGGATTCAAAAAGGTAATCTCTCCCTCCGCCAGCAGCGCTTTATGCGCGCGGCGCAGCGTAATCAGCCTTCTGACCTCATGATAGAGAGAACTGTCATCCGCCATCTGTGCTTTGACCGTCGGACGGTCCGCGCTTCCATCCAAAGGGATATACAGCTTGTCCGGAGGCGCGGCACTGAATCCTGCATTTGCAGTGTCGTCCCACTGCATCGGCGAGCGCGCTCCTGTTCTGTTATATCCGCCTTCTACAGAATGAAGTCCCTCCACATACCGCATCCCGATTTCATCCCCGTAATAAATAAACGGTGCGCCCGGCATGGAGAGCAGGAACGCAAACGCAATCCGCATCTCATCCGGCGTCAGGGTGCGCGCAAGGCGGTCCATATCATGATTTCCAGACGGAATACAGATCAGTCCCTTGTTTCCGGTCTTCTCATAATTTTCACGGTATTTTGTCACAAACGCGGACGCGTCGCCCTTTCCCCTTGATGAAAAATAAGGCTCCTCACAGCGGAACAAATCGTTATAATGGGACGGACCAAAATGAAGCAGAAAGTCCATATGAAAGCCGCCGAGCAGCGACTTATCCGGCTCTCCCCACTCCGAGACGATCGCCGCCTCCGGGAACTCACGATTAAGAAATGCGCGTACATCCTGCCAGAGCCGGATCGTGCCCTTCCCGTCCTCGTCTCCCTTCACGAGCGAACCCGCCATATCCACACGGAATCCGTCGCAGCCCATCTGAAGCCAAAAGCGCATAACCCTCTTCATTTCTTCGATGGTCGCCTGCGGCCCGGGCGCGTCCATCGACTGCTGCCAGGGCTTCTGCGGCTGATAATAACCATAATTCAGCGCGGGCTGATGGGAAAAGAAATTGACTGCGCAGGCGCCCTCTCTTTCCGAAATGCCGCGGAGACTGCCCATTCCCTCCGGTGCCTCCCAGACATCATTCGTCCAGATATAGCGGTCAGTAAACGCATTGTTTCCGGCTTTCATCGACTCCCGAAACCACGGATGCTCCACCGAGGTATGTCCGGGAACCAGATCAAGGATGACATGCATCTTCAGTTCATGCGCCTTTACAAAAATCTGCTTTAAGTCCTCGTTCGTCCCGTAACGCGGCGCCGTCGTGTAATAATCCGATACATCGTATCCGGCATCCAGAAACGGGGATGCAAAGCAGGGATTCATCCAGATCGCATTACACCCAAGCTCCTTAATATACTCGAGTTTCTCCAAAATCCCCTTAAAATCGCCGATTCCGTCGGCATTCGTGTCCTTAAAGGACTGCGGGTAAATCTCATAAAATACGGCGTCGTTTAACCAATTTGGCATTGTTCCACATCCTTTCTGTCAAACATGACCGTCCGCCATTTGCAGACAGGTTTTCATTCTGATTCTATTGTATTTCAGTTTCTGCTTTATTTCAACTTCTACTTTCACAGGCTCCTTTTCAGATTGGTATTGTACGATTGGTCAGATCAGCGCCCGCCATGGAATCCTCTTTTCAGAAATAAAATTCTTTTTTTAATATTACGAACTGCTATTTTGGTATTTATGGCAGAGTCATATCCATGAATTGTTCCTTTTGTTTCATTTATTTCAACGTCAGCTCCTGCCTCTCTTAATTTTTTTCCATAGATCACACCTTCATCATGCAAGCAATCATACTCTGCAGTTTCAATATAGGTTTCCGGAATGATTTGAGGCAGATTACTGTGCAGGGGAGAGGCATCATACAGAGCTTCTGCCTTCAGATCCTTGCAATAATAATGCCACATTTTTCTGTTATTTTTTGAGTTCCAAAGCGGGGTATCCGAAAATTTTTTCATTGAATCTGTCTGCATGGTTATATCCGTCAAGGGATACACCAGCATCTGCAGGCATGGCTGCCGCAAATCTTCCTGTCTATAATTATTACAAATCAATGCGGCAATCGACGCACCGGCACTGTCTCCGGCAACACCGATCTTTTCGCTGTTTATTCCAAGTTCTTTCGAATTTACCACAATGTATTTATAGAGTGCCAGAACGTCTTCATATGCAGCCGGATATGGATACCTAGGTGTCAGATGATAGTCGGGAAAATAAACCCTGCATTTTGCTTTCACCGCATACATACAGGCAAGTTTTTTGTGATAGGCAGAAGCCCTATAGCTGAACGCTCCTCCATGGATATAAATCAAACAGGGCAGCTTTTCTGTTATATTTGACGGTTCAAATATGTCTACCTTAAACTTCAGCTTTTTATATCCCTCAACAGTCATATTTCTATGAATTACTTCCTTAGGAACTCCTGTCAACCGAAAGGATATAACCTGGAAAATATTGGCGCACCATATAATTGCCTTATTGTATGGTATATTCTTGGCTATTCGCCTTAATTCGGGATGAATCTGTTCTTTATATTTCATTGATAGACATACCCTTCTTTCCATATTTCTGCCAATTCCACTTATTGCCCGGATTATAGCACCAGCTCTGGTTCGATTCAATCTGTTTTTATGAATATGCTATTGTACCGGCAGGCAGCAGAACCGGAATATATAATCGCCATCCATCAAAGCCATTTTTATCAATAAAGGGCAGGAGCTGCCGAATAACCGGCATTTCCCACCCTTTGTTTCATTCGCTATTGACTCATTCCTTTATTTCGCTGCGATCGCTGCCTTTAAGCTCTCGGTAAGCTGCGGAACGATCTTGTTTAAGTCGCCGACGATACCGTAGTCAGCCACGTCAAAGATCGGCGCATCCTCATCTTTATTGATCGCAACAATGATGTCGGACTCTTCCATACCCGCTACGTGCTGAATCGCACCGGAAATGCCGATTGCAAAGTACACATGCGGACGAACGGTCTTACCGGTCTGTCCCACCTGTAAATCCTTCGGCTTCCAGCCTGCATCCACAACTGCACGGGAGCAGGATACCGTACCGCCGAGAACTGCCGCAAGATCCTCAAGGATTTTGAAGTTCTCAGGCGTTCCGACGCCACGCCCGCCGGACACCAAAATCTTTGCATCCATGATATCAACGGTATCGGTCACAGCCTTTACGACGTCCTTAATCGTGACATATCTGTTATTCGGCGTGAATCCCGGATTGAACTCCTCGATCACTGCCTTTGCGCCTTTGACCGGCTCAATCTTCTGCATAACGCCGGGACGGACCGTTGCCATCTGCGGACGGTTGTTCGGGCATGCAATCGTTGCGATCGTGTTACCGCCGAATGCCGGACGCGTCATCAGAAGCTGATTATGCTTCTGCTCTGCTTCCTTGCCCGGTACCGGAGTAAGCGGGAAATCACCGATGTCAAGCTGCGTACAGTCAGCTGTTAAGCCGGTAGCTACTCTCGCGGATACGGTCGGACCTAAGTCACGGCCAATCGCCGTTGCGCCGACAAGCATGATTTCCGGTTTATATTTGTTAATGACTTCCGCAAGCGCATGTGCATACGGCTCTGTTCTGTAATCCTTCAACTCCGGATCATCCACAACAATGACCTTGTCTGCACCGTACTCTGCAAGCTGGTCTGCCAGATTCTTAATACCGGAACCAAGCAGAACCGCCGTTACTTCTTCTTTCAAATCGCCCGCAAGCTGTTTCGCTTTCCCAAGCAGCTCAAATGCGATGCTGCTGATCTCGTTGTCAACCTGCTGTGCGAACACATATACTCCCTTATATTCTTCTAAATTCATGGTTATAACCCTGCTCCTTTCTCGCTGTTAAACAATCCTTAAATCGTAACAGTTCCGCCCGCTCATGCATTTATCTGTTCCCAAAAGCATGCACACATGCCTCTGTCTCCATGCAAAAGCAAAACCGTCCGTTTAGATCACATGCTTCTCCTGCAGCTTGCCCACGATATAGCTGACTGCATCCTCCGGTGAATCGGGAACGACCTTCTCGCCTGCACCCTTGCGCACCTTATCGGATGCCTTTGCGATCTTGGTCGGGGAACCTGCAAGACCGATGTTGGAATCATCCACATCCTTCAAATCTGCTCTTCCCCATGTGGTGATCTCTGCTGCACACGCATCAAAGATTCCACCCGGAGTCATGTAACGCGGCTCGTTTAACTCAGACAATGCGGTGATCAGGCAGGGCATCTGTGCCTCTAAGATATGGTATCTGTCATCATACTGACGCTGAACCGTCACTTTATTGCCGTCAACCGTGATTGCCTGCGCATAAGAAATCACAGGAATGCCGAGATGCTCTGCGATCTGCGGTCCTACCTGTGCGGTATCGCCGTCGATTGCCTGACGTCCCGTAATGATCAGGTCATATTCCAGATTTCTGATCGCGCCTGCGATTGTTGTGGAGGTAGCCCATGTATCGGCGCCGCCCAATACTCTGTCCGTTACGAGGATGCCCTTGTCCGCACCCATCGCAATCGCCTCGCGAAGCACGTCAGCCGCCTTGGGAAGACCCATCGTAAGAACCGTTACCTCAGCGCCATACTGATCTTTTAAGCGGAGCGCTGCCTCTAATCCTGCCTTGTCATCCGGATTCATGATGGCAAGCATTGCACCTCTGTCAAGTGTTCCGTCCGGATTGAACTTTACGCCGCCCTTGGTATCCGGAACCTGTTTAATACAAACGATGATTTTCACGATAATTTACCTCCTATTTTAATAAGTCAGAAGAAATAACCATACGCTGAACTTCAGAAGTTCCCTCGTAGATTTCCGTAATCTTTGCGTCACGCATCATTCTCTCTACATCGTACTCTCTGATGTAGCCGTAGCCGCCGTGGAGCTGCACGCACTTCGTCGTCACTTCCATTGCAACCTCCGCCGCATAAAGCTTCGCCATTGCCGCCTCTACGGAATAGGAAATCTTCGGATTCTTTGCATACTCTGCCTTCTTCATTGCTGCCTTATAAACCAGAAGCTGCGCTGCCTGCACCTTGGTAGCCATATCTGCAAGCTGGAACTGGGTGTTCTGGAATGCGCCGATGCTTCTGCCGAACTGCTTTCTTTCTTTTACATAATTGATCGTCGTCTCAAGCGCACCCTCTGCGATACCGAGCGCCTGTGCCGCAATACCGATACGTCCGCCGTCAAGCGTATGCATTGCGATATTGAAGCCCTTGCCCTGCTGTCCTAAGAGATTTGCCTTCGGAATACGGCAGTCCGTGAAAATCAGCTCATAGGTGGATGAACCGCGGATACCCATCTTATTCTCTTTTGTGCCGAATGTAAAGCCCGGCGTTCCTTTTTCTACGATAAACGCAGAAATCTCCTTGAGCATTTTGCCGCGCTTCTCAACCTTTCCGGTTACTGCGAAAATGACATAAACGTCTGCTTCTTTTCCGTTGGTGATGAAGCACTTTGAACCGTTTAAGATCCACTCATCGCCGTCAAGAACCGCCTTGGTCTGCTGTCCCTGCGCATCCGTTCCTGCGCCCGGCTCTGTTAAGCCAAACGCGCCTAACTTCTCGCCTTTTGCAAGAGGGATCAGATATTTTTCCTTCTGCTCAGGCGTACCGTAGGTCTGAATCGGGTCGCAGCAAAGGGAAGTATGTGCGGAAACAATAACGCCGGTCGTTCCACAGACTTTGGAGAGCTCCTCCACGCACATTGCATAGGTAAGCGGATCACAGCCCTGTCCGCCAAATTCCTTCGGAACGGGAATGCCTAAGAACCCGTACTTTGCCATCTTGTCCACGGTGACTCTCGGGAACTGCTCGTTCTCATCGACCTCCTGTGCGAGAGGCTTTACTTCTTTTTCAGCGAAATCCTTGAATAACTGTCTCGCCATTTCATGTTCTTTGCTTAACGTGAAATCCATGATTTTATTCCTCCATATAAATTGAATGACATGCCTTTTAAGTCGTTCTTAAGACTGTAACAGCTTTGCTTTTGGCTTCACTGCCACGCCGGGCTGATCTTACTTTTTGCTGTAATCAAAGAAACCTGCGCCGGTCTTCTTTCCAAGCTTGCCGTCTGCTACCATTTTCTTTAAGAGCGGCTGCGGCGCATACTTCTCGTCCTTCGTCTCATTGTAAAGCACTTCCATGATTGCAAGGCAGATGTCTAAGCCGATCAGGTCACCCAAGTGTAAAGGTCCCATCGGATGGGATGCACCAAGCTGCATCGCAATGTCGATATCCTCTGCGGAAGCGGTACCTGCATCAAGAACGCCGATCGCTTCATTGATCATCGGAATCAGAATTCTGTTGACAACAAAGCCCGGAGCCTCTTTTACTTCAACCGGGGTCTTGCCGATCTGTGTTGCGATTGCTTTGATCTTGTCCACCATCTCCTGCGGCGTATTTTTACCCTTAATGACTTCCACAAGCTTCATTCTGTCAGCCGGATTAAAGAAATGCATGCCGATCATCGGTCTGTCTAAGCCCTCGCCGATCTTCGTGATGGAAAGGGAGGAAGTATTGCTCGCAAACATGCAGTCCTTCTTTACGATTCCCATCAGCTCTTTGAATATGTTCTGCTTGATCTCAAGCTTCTCAAGCGCAACCTCGACGATCAGATCGCAGTCCGTGCAGATATTGTTTAAGCCGGTCGTGATCTTGCTCATGACTTCATCCGCTTTTTCCTGCGTAATCTTCTCTTTTCCTACAAGGAAATTCATGTTCTTTAAGATTTTGGCTTTGCCGCCCTCAGCATATTCCTCCTTGATATCACAGAGGCATACCTCGTAGCCGTCCGTCATTGCAAATGCCTGCGCAATACCGGAACCCATCGTTCCTGCGCCGATAATACCTACCTTCATGTTGTTTCCTCCTTTATTTTTCCTTACGGCTGATACGCCGTTATATGCAGTTTTCATCCATGCGTGCCGCACATCCCTTTTGGAATCAATTGTTGGTGAAGTTTTTCTCTTTTCTCTTCTCAAGGAATGCGGTCATGCCTTCTACCTGATCATGCGTCTCAAAGCAGTCTCCGAACAGCTTCTCCTCAATCACGATCGCATCATCCATGGATGCGTCCAATCCGTCATTGATCGCTTTCTTACAGTTGCGGACTGCGATCGGCGCATTCTTTGCAATGCCTGCCGCCATCTTCTCCGCCTGTGCCATCAGCTCTTCCTGCGGATAAACGGCATTCACAAGACCGATTCTGTATGCCTCGTCCGCCTTGATGTTTCTTGCCGTATAAATCAGCTGTTTCGCCATGCCGGCACCGACTAATCTTGCCAGTCTCTGCGTTCCGCCAAACCCCGGCGTAATACCTAAGCCCACCTCCGGCTGACCGAAAACTGCATTGTCAGAGCATAACCGGATATCGCAGCTCATGGAAAGCTCACATCCGCCGCCGAGTGCAAAGCCGTTGACAGCCGCGATGACCGGAACCGGCAGCGTCTCCAGCTTACGGAATACATCGTTGCCCTTCTTGCCAAAAGCCTCTCCCTCCGCTTTGGTAAGGGAACTCATCTCGCCAATGTCCGCGCCTGCAACAAAGGACTTCTCTCCCGCTCCTGTCAGAACGAGACATCTGACTGTGGCAAGGTCCACGCCGTCGATCACTGCGTTCAGCTCGTCAAGCACGGCGGAATTCAGCGCGTTTAACGCTTCGGGACGGTTGATGGTAATAATGCCGACTGCTTCTTTTTGTTCATACAACACAAATGCCATGATACCTGTTTCCTTTCTTTTCTGAAATGATTTAGACAATTGATCTATTTGAAATGGTTCTATAACGCGCAGTTAGGAGAACACCCGGACGGGTATCCTCCTACTGTTTCCCCGATAAAAATGCTTAGTCGCGCTCTACGATGGTTGCACAGCCCATACCGCCGCCGATGCAGAGTGTCGCAAGACCTTTCTTTGCGTCCCTCTTTTCCATCTCGTGAAGCAGCGTCACAAGAATACGGCATCCGGATGCGCCGACAGGATGTCCGAGTGCAATCGCACCGCCGTTGACATTTAATACATCATTGCTGAATCCTAAGTCTTTCTGCACTGCAAGAGACTGTGCCGCAAACGCCTCATTCGCCTCGATCAGATCGAAGTCGTCGATCTTCATGCCGGCTTTCTCCATGGCCTTTCTCGTAGCAGGAACAGGACCAACGCCCATGATGGACGGATCAACGCCGCCAAGTGCGCCTGCAACAAACGTCGCCATCGGCTTCACGCCAAGCTCCTTCGCCTTTTCCTCGCTCATCACAACGATTGCCGCCGCGCCGTCGTTGATACCGGACGCATTTGCCGCCGTTACGATGCCATCCGGCTTAAATGCCGGACGCAGCTTGGAAATGCTCTCTTTTGTTACGCCCGCGCGCGGTCCCTCATCGGTATCCACGATCACGGTCTCCTTTTTCTTCTTCACTTCTACAGGAACGATCTCGTCCTTAAACCTGCCTTCCGCCATGGCCTTCTCGCATTTCTGCTGGGACCATGCCGCAAACTCATCAAGCTGCTCTCTTGTCAGTCCGTACTTCTCAGCCACATTCTCCGCGGTGATACCCATATGGTAATCATTGAATGCATCCCAAAGCGCATCGTTCACCATCGTGTCCACCAGCTTGCCATTGTTCATTCTGTAGCCGTAACGTCCCTGCATCACTGCATAAGGACCCATGGACATATTCTCCATACCGCCGGCAACAACGATATCTGCGTCGCCTGCCGTAATCATCTGTGCCGCCATATTCACACAGTTTAAGCCGGAGCCGCATACCACGTTTACGGTAACAGCCGGTGTGGTCACAGGCAGACCTGCCTTTATGGACGCCTGACGCGCTACGTTCTGTCCAAGTCCCGCCTGAATGACGCAGCCCATATATACATGATCGACAGCCTCCGCGGGAACTCCCGCCCTGCTTAAAGCTTCCTTGATAACGATAGAACCGAGAACCGGTGCCGGCGTTGTACTGAGCGCACCGCCCATTGTGCCGATCGCCGTACGGCATGCACCTGCCAAAACAATTTTCTTTGCCATTGCTTATCCCTCCTGATTTGATAGTAAGCCCGTTTCGGGCATGTCAATGATTGTTATTTTTTTATCATTGCACCCTGCTGATATTCTATCATAGCACCCGGAGTTTTGCAACGGAAAACCACACAAAAAAATCAATCCAGCTCCCGTTCAAAGCTTAAGATTTCGCCCGTGAATGCGTCCACGTCACAGGTATATTCCGTGCGCCCGATCACCCACTCCACTTCATACTCTGCACGCCCGTCGTCATAATCAAATTCCGCCTTCAGATACTGCGCATCCGTCTCTGCAACCCCCGCATATGCAAGCGCAATCTGCTCTGCCTGCTCCGCCGTAAGCATGTCCCCCGCCGGAGCTGCCGCATCCCCATGCGCGCCATGCACCGCTTCATGGTCATAGGATAGGATCTCACCGCTCTGTGCGTCAATCTCATAATCATATTCTGTACTGTCACTATGAAACTCCACTTCGTATTTCCAGAATCCGTCATCGTATTCCAGACGTGCATGCCGAAAGCGCACTTCTTCCTCCTGCAGCCCCGCATGTTCAAGTGCTGCCTGTTTTGCGGCATCTGTGCCGATATACTGTGCCTCCTGCTGCAATATGCCTTCTGTCTGGGACTGAGGACCGGTCTGCACCCCATCCGGTATAACGGAATCCGGACTGTTCTGCACGTCTGAACCGCCTTGCGTTAAAGTATCACTGCCATCCGGCTCCTGCTGCCCGGAACCAGATGGAAGAATCTCCTCCGGAACCGCCGCAATATCATATGTTCCGGCCTCGCAGTTCATGGACAGAATCTCCCCCGTCCCCGCATCTACTTTATAATCATATTCCGCCGTGCCGCACAAGAACTCCACTTCATAATGAGCGCCGTCATGATCGGAATCAAGCTGAATCCGGACAAATCTGACGTCCTGTTCAGAAACCCCCGCATTCTCAAGAACAATCGCCCTGACCTCCCCGACTGTAAGTCCGCTTTCTTTTTTTGCGCCGCAGCCCACAGTCAGCAGCATGCCGGCGAATACTGCGGACAGGACAAAACATCCGCGCCGTACCCTGCTTTCCCCGTTCCATGCTTCCCTCATCCTAACCGCTCCCTTCTGATCTGGCTCAGACCCTTTTTTACCTATTATGCCACCGTCTGAAAAATTCATCAAGCCGGGTAAAAGCGTTTATGTGGAAAGGAATCATGCCCGCCGCGGCTCACTCTGCAAGATATTCCTGCACCGCCGGATCACTCATCGGTACACTGCGGATCCACTCCCTCGTATCCCCGACTTTTTCAACCGCACTGCGGTAGCTATATAAAAAATTACTCAGGTTATAGCAGTCCACCCAGATTTCGTTATTCCCGTCCTTTTGCGACTCGTCAAAAATAAGCTGCAGACCCCAGTGCAGATGTACGACCTCAATGTTGTTCGTATTCTCGGTCGTACTATAACCCGTGTGTCCCATATAACCGATAACATCACCCGCCGTCACGACACTGCCCTCGGTAAGTCCCTCCGCATATGGATAATTCTGTCTCAAATGCGCGTAGTAATAATACCGCCTGCCGTCAAAACTGCGGATACCGATGCGCCAGCCGCCGTAACGGTTCCATCCGATCGCCTCCACATAGCCCGATTCGACCGCAACGATCGGCGTACCGATCACGCCAAGCATATCGTGTCCCAAATGCGGCCGCCGGTAACCGTAACTCCTCGATGCGCCAAAATCATCATAATCGCTGTACCCAAATCCCTTTGCGATCGGCGAAAAGACCTTGACGCCATAAACGCGCTCCGTTACCGTACTGCCGTCCTCCTGCTGCCGCTCTATTTCATATTCTCCGACATATCCGCTAAGAACCGCCGAATACGCCTCATAATAATAATCAAAATAAGAAAGCTCGTTTGAGAGCTTTTCTACGGTCGTCTCGCTGTTTTTCATACGCTCGGCAAGATCGCGGATATAGGACAGTGATTTGGTATTAAAACTTCCGCCGCCCCGGCATCCCGCATAGGCAAGCAGGACAATCCAGTCGACATGGTTCTCGCTGCCGTACGTATCAAGGTCATATTGGAGTGCGCAGCGCATGGCATCCGCCGTGACGTTAAAATCCACCCATGTGATATAATCCCTGCCCGCCTCCGCAGTTTCCCCATATAGCAGCAGCCCGGACGACAGCTCCCCTTCCAGCTGTCCCTCCGGCAGCAGCACACCCAACTCTCCTTCCCCGATGCTCACACTGTCCGAAAACGTCTCTCTCTCCTCTCCTGTTTGCATGTTTGCAGAAAAAAGAAGCAAGATACCGATTCCCGCCGCCTCCGCCGCAATTCCGATCCGAAGAATACGACTGCGCCGCCTTGTTTTCCCATTCATCTTATTCATGAAAATCAACTCTCCGCAGGCTGTTATTCTATATTATTGTAAAAATTGATTTGATATGAATGGGACAATCTCCTATCCGGCAAAAAAGAAGCTGCCGCACGGATTTTTTCCGTACCCGCCCCTTTTTGGCACACCTGTCTGAACCATATTGAATCTGTATCATTCAATTTTAAGACACTTTCGCCATTTCGTTGGCATATGAAATTCCTGATACAGCTGCCTCCGGTACTCTGCATCCTCTGCCGCGTGCTTTAAGTCCCGTTCCCGATGCTGCTCCAGCACCTCCGTGCCGTATCAGCACTGGTGTCCATAGAAAGCGTACTCCTCCGCTCCCAGTCCCCACCTTATTCTTTTTTAATCCGTATTTAGAAAAATCCGACAGAAACTTGTCTGAATGAAACCCTTTGATTTCAATGTGCGAACGCACATAGCTTAGAATTTTCTGATGTTTTTATCATAAAGATGTATCATAAAGATGTTTATTTCATTTGTCAACAGTTTTACAAGTTCTTTGCAGCAATTGGGATCCGGAATTTCTTTACAAACAGCCTCTTAGTATTTCCGTTTCAGTTATGCTGTTCTTCCCTCCAATTCTTCCATCCTGCTTTCCAACTGATCTATTTTCTTTATCAGTAAACCAACAGAATCCCCCTCAAGTTTACAGGAGCTTATTTCATGCTGCATAGCATCCAAACGTTGATCCACTCCATCAAAACGCCGAGTGATCCGTTCCTCTATGCGGCCCATTTCATCCACAAGCATATTTACCATCCATTTCATTTCTTCATTCATACACATCCCCCCTCCTTCTGCTAAACTTTGTTTTTGAGAAAAATGCGACAGAAACTTGTCTGAATGAAACCTAAAACGTTTCAATGAAACACTTTGTGTTTCAACGTGCGAACGCACATAACTTAGAATTTTCTGATGCTTTTATCATAAAGATGTTTCTTTCATTTGTCAACTATTTTTCCTATTCCTTTAGAGAAACCAGCGTCCGGAATCACTTCATAAGGCGGTCTCTCAATCTTCCCATCAGTTCGCAAAAATGAAAAAGAAACGCAGCAGCAAAATGTCAGGCACACTTTGCTGCTGCGTTTCTCCTATTCTTCTATACTTATAATAAATAATATCCATTATGCCGCCATGCATTGACAGATACTATATATACGCATGCTCTGTTAAAAAGAGTCACTATAAACATATGGATTTTGCCCAATCATTCCCCCGGTATAGACTAAAAAACAACAGAAAGATCTGTACCGTCCGTCTCCCAGACACTGCTTATTCCTTTAGAATATCCTTCCTTTCTCCGTTCCGCTACCATTGTAATTCGTACCATAAATCTGATGCCCTGCCTCATCATATTCCCAAACAAGATACTCTTTTACCGTTGTTCCATCCGATTGATAAAACACCGACTTAGTACCGGTTAAATTTCCCGCTGCATTATATTCATTAATCGTATACTCATAGATTGTCCCGTCTGCCCGATATTGTGTCCGCTTCTCTAAAATTTTGTTTCCGGCCGCATCATAGCCATATTCCCGACTATCAGTTTCTTCGTCCGATGAATATTGCGTCTGCCTGATCTGGCGATCCCTCCCCGCAATCTGCTCATAGACATACTCGTCCGCTGCTCTCCCGTTTCCGCATCAAGCCCTCCCATATTCCTGTTGCCTACTACTCCTCCTACCTGCCTCCATGCAACAACATTTGCGGTATTATCAAAATGCAGGCAAAACAGGCATAAAGGGCATTTTTGAAGGTTTACACAAACTTTAGGATAGTCCCGATGATGCATATAGAAAGGGCGTTCACGCGAAAGTGCCGTGTCCGCCCCTTTTTGTTTCATTTCAATTTTCTTTTGTACTTCAGAGCTCTGCTTGTACCTTAACCCTAATATCCTGCGTACGCTATGTATCCTGTGTATTTTGCTCTTAGCTTCCTGTGTACCTTACCCGCAGGTTCTTTTGTACATGATAACTCCTGCGTACGTTATTCTTACCTCCTGCGTACCTCGCATTCCTGCATCATTCGTGTTTACAATTTCTTCTGTATCCTGAAGCCTCTTCTGTATTTTCAAGTTCTGCGCAGCCGCCCTGACTTCCTGTAAGGCGCTTCCGCGCTTGATGCTTCTTTTGTACCTTAAGCCTGTCCTCGTTCTAAATGTAATCTATGTAAAATTATCTTTCGTAGACGCTTAAAGTTCAGGCTCGATCATACCGTAAGTGTTACCCTTTCTCTTATACACAACACATACCTGATCGGTTTCCGCATTGCAGAATACATAGAAGCTGTGTCCTAAAAGCTCCATCTGGATGCAGGCATCTTCAGGATACATCGGCTTAATATCAAACTTCTTGGTGCGGATGATCTTGATTTCTTCCTCTTCCGGAAACTCCTTGTCAATATAATCCTTTTTGAAATAATTTGTCGCCTGCTGCTGATCTACAAGTTTTGTCTTATATTTCTTTAATTGTCTCTCGATGATTTCCTCTACTAAGTCAATAGAAACATACATATCATTGCTGACCTGCTCGGAACGGATGATATTTCCCTTTACGGGGATCGTAACCTCGATCTTCTGTCTCTCCTTTTCTACACTCAGGGTTACATGCACCTCAGTCTCTGTCGTAAAGTATTTCTCAAGTTTACCGATCTTGTCCTCTACCGCAGTCCTGAGTCCTTCTGTCACTTCAATATTCTTGCCTAAAATAATAAACTTCATAGCATCATCCCTTTCGTTCTAATATTGTGTATTGATTATACCACAAACCGCCTCTTTTTTGCAACATTTTATAGAATTGGCAGAAACTTTTTGACATTAAAAACGTCAAGTGATTTTTCCATTTTTTTTGATGTTTTGGTATTTTTATGATTTCTACACAAAACATTCGTTCTTAGTGGTTTCCATAAGAACATTTCTTCATTTCTGTGTTTTTCTTGTGGATAATGTGGATAACTCCGTGTATAAATAGCTAATCCGCATAAAACCGCCATTTTGCCTGTGGATAATTTATTTGAAAAAAAGTTTTCAGTTTTCCAAAAAAGAACTTGCTTTTTTTGCTTTTGTGTAATTTTCCCAAAAAGGGTTTATGACAGATATGTCGTTCTCTGTCCACCAAATGAATATGATCACAAACAGTGAAAAATGCCCTACAGCCAGCCAGAATAATGTGTCAAACAAAAATGACACGCCAAAAAGGAATGACACGCCAAACGGGGGACAGCCGCCAGACTGTCCCCCGAAAAATGATCATATTTAATTGAATATTCTACGAATGCATGCAATCGGCTTATAGGTCGCACTGGAAATCTTGATACCAGTCCTCGGCGTACTCGCATGAACGATCTGACCGTTACCAATATAAATACCGACATGACCGGAATAGCATACCAGGTCACCCGGCTGTGCCTCCTCAAGTCCTCCGACCGGACTTCCCATGCTTCGGTCCGCTGTCGCCGAATGCGGCAGGCTGACACCGAACTGCGCATATACCGCAAGGACAAATCCCGAACAGTCCGCTCCGTTTGTCAGACTGGTTCCGCCGTATACATACGGATTGCCCACAAATTGTAACGCAAAATTCGCCACATCCGCTCCAAGTCCGCTTCCGGTTGATGTCGGAACCGGCGTCTGATCGGTTTCGACAACTTCACTCGACTCCACCGGCTGCTGTGCCTGTATTCTCGCCGCTTCCTGTGCTGCAAGCTCCTGTGCACGGCGCTCTGCCTCTTCACGCTCAGCGCGTTCCTGCGCCAGTCTTGCCTCTTCCTCCTCTTTGGACTCCGCAGAGACAAAGGAAATAGAAACATCAACATAATCAGCGGACACATAGCCCTGCGTGCCATTCACATTTACTTTCAGCCAGCCGCTTCCATGGTCGGACTCCAGCACTTCAAGCTTATCGCCATAAGGCAGCAGCTGCAGTACCCTGGATTCCGTAGAGCCCTCTGCGCGCAGCTTTAAGGTCTGGGTATTCACCGTTGCAATCTGAATGCTGACCTCATCAATCAGCGCTTCCGCCTCTTCGCCGGACACGCAGTAATCCGCACTCACATAACCCGTAACGGTACCGGATGCGATATAATACCAGTCACCCTCCCGTCTGATCATCTCACCAACAGAATTATTATACAGCTTGCCGACAATTTCGCTGTCCGTGGAAGGACCGCTCCTGACATTCACCCAGTCACGCACTCTTGCGATTACGAGACTGCCGTAATCCTCCGGCGCCTCCTCATCACTTTCGTCATCCGCCGAAGCATCGGTATTCTGATCTGCATCCGCATTTTCCGCGTCTGCATCCGCATTCTCAGCGTCTGCATCGGTATTCTCCGCATTCTCAGCATCCCCGTCATCTGCAGGTCCGCTGTCCTGACCGGTACTCTCTGCATCCTGAGCCATGCTGCCGGCATCATTCTGCTCCGGATCTTCCGTGCTTTGACTGCCATCTGCTGCTTCCTGTCCGTCACCGTCTGTTACAGTTCCGTCGGCAGGCTGGTCCGCACCTTCTTCCGGAATAATATCATTCGCAGACGGCTCAGATAATCCCGTGATTGCTGTCGCACCTGTTTCCTGCGAAAGCGCCAAAAGCTCTGTATCATTCTGCGCATCCGCCAATGCACTCTGTTCCAATTCTTCAACAGAAGTGCCGCCCTCAAGTGCAAGCTCTACTCCCTCTACCGGAAGCAGCGCTGCAACCTGTGTTGCATGCGTCAGAAAATCTGCATTCGCGGCGGTTAATACTCCAGCAAGGAAAACCGCTGCGACTTTTATTTCTTTCCGTTTCATTCCTTTCCTCCAAAAGTGTAACAAAGAAATTCTCTATTGTAGTGTGATATATTTGTTACAAAATTATTACATCCTGTTACCAAATATAACACGCGATAAATTTCTTGTCAACCCTTGGAAGCATTTTCCATCAAACTCTCGTAACGGTTCAGCCTCTCATCTGAATCATTGCGAGGATGCTGAACTATTGCAAATGCTCATACTTGTTCAGCCTTCAGCTTCACTGTGCATGGCTGAGCCGCTCCACAATACTGTTAATACAATTTGCACCGTCCGCCGCCGCTGTAATGATCTGGCGCAGATGTCCCGCGCGCACATCTCCCGCCGCGTAAACGCCGTCCACGCTTGTTTTTCCGTCTTCTCCGGCAATCAGGTATCCCGACGCATCCGCATCGATCTGACCAGTAAACAGTTCCGTCCGCGGCCGGTTGCCTACTGCAATGAATATTCCCTGCACGGGCAACGTTGTCTTTTCACCGTTGATCACATTGCGAAGCGCCAGCGATTCAACCGACGCCTCCCCGGCAATTTCCTCCACAACATGGTTCCAATACAGTTCAACGTTTTTTTCCTCCGACAGCCGTTCCTTTAGGCTGCCCGCTGCGCGCAGCTGATCCCGCCTGTGGATGAGAACCACCTTATTGCAGATGCGTGCAAGATACAGCGCATCCTCTACCGCGACATCCCCGCCGCCCACGACTGCAACGCTCTTATTTTTGAAAAAAGCACCGTCGCAGGTCGCGCAATAGGAAACGCCTTTTCCTGTAAGACGTTCCTCTCCCGCAACATGAAGGCTTGCGTGCTGTGCGCCCGTCGCGATGATCACGTGCGGCGCCTCGTATTCTTCCCTGTCTGTCCGCACTTTTTTCACGCTTCCCGTAAGAGATGCCTCTGTCACTTTCGCCGTGACGAACTCCACATGAAGCTGATCCGCATGCGCGCGCATTTTTGCGGCAAGCTCCATACCGGATATACCGGGAAATCCAAGATAATTATCTACTTCATACGTATTCAGCATCTGCCCGCCGCTAAACGGCGCCTCTTCCAGAACGACAGCTTTCAGGGATGCTCTTCTGGCATAGACCGCCGCGCTTAAGCCTGCCGGTCCGGAACCGATAATGATCACATCATACATATTTATAACCATGCCCCTTTCTCAACCTGCGGACTTTGGACCGCAGGCACAAACTATTTCCTTTCTATGCTGCCCACTTTGGGCTTCGCGCCTCATAAGCCTCTGCGCTTCCACTCTTCGGGATCACAAATGCAGATAAAAAATGCCGCATTTCAGATATTCCCCTCACATGAGCGGAACACTGATCACAGCATTTTTACATACTTAGTATTTCTTCGTATTTCTTACATTATTCCCAAACAAAATCTTCTTTATAAAAGTCTTGACAGCACGGCAATCACTTCATTCATATCAATCGGTTTCGCAACATGCGCATCCATCCCGCACGCAAGGCACTTATGAATATCCTCGGAAAAAGCGTCCGCAGTCATCGCAATGATCGGCAGGGACGCATCCTCCCTATCCATCTTCCGGATTGCGGTCGTCGCTTCATAACCGTTCATGACGGGCATGCGCAGATCCATCAGCACCGCACTGTAATATCCAATTTCGGATTTCTCAAACATATCGACACAGATCTGTCCGTTCTCGGCACGTTCCAGAATAAATCCATAATTGCCGAGCAGGGCGTCAAGAATATCCCAGTTCATGTCATTATCTTCTGCAGCCAGAAGACGCTTATTATTTCCGTTGAAATCAACTCTTGTGGATGCTTCTTCCTTCTCGTCCTCTTCACCCATAAAGTCTTTCAGCCCGTGATAGAGCGTGGACTTAAACAGCGGCTTCGAAAGAAATCCTTTGATACCCGCGGCACGCGCATCCTCTTCAATATCTCCCCAGTCATAAGCCGACATCAGAAGAATCGGCATATCCGCTCCAATCCTTCTGCGCATTTCCATTGCCGTCTCAATACCGTTCATATCCGGCATACGCCAGTCTAACAGAATCACATGATAATCATTGCCTGCCTCATGACGCGCAACTGCCATCTGAACTGCCGTCTCACCGTCGGATGCCCACTCGGTGTTCACACCGATCTCCTTTAGGTTATCCACCGTACTGCGGCACATCATTTCATCATCATCAACGACCAGAATTTCCCAGCTTGGAAGCTTCATATCCTTCTCTTCCACAAGCGCCTTTTCAAAATCCAGCGTTATATGGAACTCGCTGCCTTTTCCGGGTTCGCTCGTGACGTCGATCGTACCCTCCATCATATCTACAATATATTTTGTAATCGCCATGCCAAGACCGCTTCCCTCGGTTCTCTGCACGCGCTTGCTGTCCTCACGGACAAATGCCTCAAACACCTTCTCCTGAAACTCAGGTGTCATGCCGATTCCCGTATCGCGCACTTTAATATGCGTGCGGATATATTTGTCCCCCTTGGGCGAATCTTCCTGAGAAAGGTGAATCTCCACCAATCCGCCTTCGGGTGTAAACTTCACGGCGTTGGAAAGCAGATTGATCAGCACCTGATTGAGCCTTACGCTGTCACAGAACACCTGCTCGTTCTGAATATTGGCTATCACCACATTGAAGTTCTGATTTCTCTCTTTGATCAGTGGAAGGACTACTCCGACGATTCCCTGCATCGTATCCCTAAGTGAAATCTCTTCCACCGTAAGCGTCAGCTTACCGCTTTCAATCTTGGACATATCCAGAACGTCATTGATAAGTCCAAGCAAATGCTTGCTGGAAAGCGTGATCTTACGCAGACAGTCCTGCACAACGTCCGGCTTATCACTGTTTGATGTTGCAATCGCCGTCATGCCGACAATCGCATTCATCGGCGTGCGGATATCATGGCTCATATTTGATAAGAACTCGCTCTTCGCACGGCTTGCCTCCTGTGCTTCCTCCTGGGCGCGTCTCAGCTCTTCCATCCACTTAAAGGATATTCTGAAATAGAACAGATAAATGATCAGAAGTACAACCATGATGACTGCACAGGCCCCTACCGCCGTATGGGCATGATGCGATCCCAGATCAGCAAGCGTCTGATCCAATACACCCTGCTGCATAATTGTCACCAGAAACCACTCCGTCTTCGCCAGCTTTTCGCAAAAAACATCGCACCGCTCTCCGTTTTCGATCACGCTGACAGAATAATCCTGTCTATTCTCAATCGCACTTTTCAGCGCGGCTACTTCCTGCTCTGCCGTTGTCCCTTCATAGCTGATCGTCCGCATCCACTCAAAGTAATCATTTTCATCCAGATCCGTGCCCCTAAAGACAAAGCTGCCATTCGTTCTCACAATATGCGAATAGACAAGCGACGCGTCCTCGTTGAGAGACATCGCGTCATTGATATCTTCAAGCGGCTGCCCGGAGATCAGTGAGACGCTGTGCTTCCCGCTGCTCATCGGATACGACGCAGGGACGCTTAAAAGCAGTACCATATCCCCCGAAGCGTTCTGTCCGGAAACTACTTTTTCTTCGCCACGCAGCACGGAATCATGAAACGGTCCCTCATTTATAATCTCAACCGGTTCCCCATAAATGATCTCAATTTCCCCGTCTTCCGCATACAGCGCCAGAAACGTACAATCGCGGATCTGACCGCCAAGTGTAAGCTCATCCAGCATCTCCTGAGAGTAAACCATATCTGCGGCAGGCGGATAACGCTTAACGATCCCATTCGTCATATCCAGTCTCAGATCGATGATCGTACGGAAATGCCCCACTAACTGATGGCTCATCTCCGACATGTAAACGCCGCACACATCGTCCATGGCCTCTTTATTTTTCTTTTGCATATCCCCAAGCATCCATATAAAAACAACAATACAGAGGATCGATATTCCAACAACACTTCCTGCCAAAAAACTAATCGTTCTCTTTTTCATATGAAGCTCCTTTGTTCCTATCTCTATATTTCATATTTCCATATTTCCGTATTTCCGTATTTCTGTCATTAAGTCATATAGTTTTATTTTATCATATAACATCCATGATGACAAGAATTGCATGAACGTTGAATCCGTTATAAACTGAATGTGCATGGCTGAACTGTTACAACTGGATTAAAATATAATCAAAAAAGAGGCCCCTCTATGAATCGAACTGTCCTGATTACAGGAGCATCCCGCGGCATTGGCAAAGCCTGTGCACAATTATTTGCCGCAGAAGGCGATGACCTGATCTTAACCTGCCTGAAATCCGAAACAGCCCTCACGGACTTCGCTGCTTCCCTGACAGCAGCTTACGGTACACGCTGCCGTTTGTTTTTTGGGGATATCAGTGATGTGAATTTTGTTGACGGCATTTTTGAGAAGATAGACCGTCTTGACGTGCTCGTCAATAATGCGGGTATTTCCTATGTAGGACTTTTACATCTGATGACGCCCGAGGAATGGCAGCATGTCATAAACGTCAATCTTAATTCCTGTTTTTACACGGCGCGCCGCGCCATACCTCTTATGCTGCAAAGGCACAGCGGACACATCGTCAACGTCTCATCAGTCTGGGGCAATGTCGGTGCCTCCATGGAAACTGCCTATTCTGCCAGCAAGGCCGGTATGAACGGCTTTACCAGAGCACTTGCCAAGGAACTTGCGCCGAGCGGTATCTGCGTCAACGCCGTAGCCTGCGGCATCATTGACACTGATATGAACCGCCATCTCTCTTCCGATGAGCTTTCCTCCATAAAAGAAGAAATCCCTGCCGACCGTCTCGGCACACCTGACGAGATCGCGCAAATCATTTTCCGTCTCTGTGAGGCACCCGGTTATCTGACCGGGCAGATCATTACCGCAGACGGCGGCTGGACGTAACTGCTGTAGTTCAAGCTGCACCAGACCCTTGATTTCTGAGGAAGCACTGATCGTTAAACCGCCCATGATCCCGCTAAGACACACCGGATATCCGGCGGTTTTCCGTATTTATGCCTCCGGCTGGACCGTCTCTTCCCTCCAGCCCTTGCACACATCCACCCACTCCCGATAGCCGGAATACCTCTCCAGCTCAGGTATCGTCAATTCAATCGCGCTGTTGCTGCTTCCGCATGCGGGAAAAACCGTATCAAACCGACGCAGTGACTCGTCAAGGTACACGCTCACTCCCTCTTTGACGCCAAACGGACACACGCCTCCCACGGCGTGTCCGACCATTTCCTCCACCTCATCCGGCGTCAGCATCTTCGCTTTCGTGTGAAAGCAGGCTTTATAGGCAGGGTTATCAATCTTTGCGTCCCCTGCCGCCACAATGAGCACAGCCTGCCCGTCCACTAAGAACGATAACGTTTTTGCAATCCGTTTCGGCTCGCAGCAAAGCGCCTGTGCCGCCAGCTCCACCGTGGCGCTGGAAACCGGAAATTCCTGAATCCGTTCTCCCAATCCATACTGTTCCAAATATACTTTTGCCCTCTCCAATGACATGTTATTTTCTCCTCCGTTCCATATAAGCTTCCACTCTTTCACGCATCCACGCAAACTGTTTTCTTGTTTTTTCGCAGTCGCTTTCGAAATTGAGCAGTCTGTCCAGATACCCCTGCTCCTGTATGATGCGGACGCTGACCGGATACACCAGTTCAAACACAAGCGAAATATGCCCCGCCACAAAATCAACCGGCGTCTTTTTTAAGCTGCGAAGCGTCGCATGCTCCTCTGAAAAGCTCTGAAGCACGGCATCACTGACCGTACTGTTTTTAAGCGCCTGCGTCGTCGTATTATAAATTTCCTCCAGCGGCACATCCACATTGACGCGCATGATATCAATTTTATCTGCATCCCGCAGAATATGGCAGTAATTTTCCGTCTGCCGGTCTAGTCCCGGCGCAATGCGGTAAAGACTGTGACTGCGGACTGCCGTTTCAATCATTTTCCGGGTTTCCTGCGGCGTGTCCTCCGGAAGATAGTTTTTAATTTCTCCGTCCACAAACAAAATATCCGCGCCAAACTGCGCATGATCGATGGACTGCGCATCCACAAAGGTTCCATAGCGTCGAAGCTGTTCAAAGCGCCCGACGTCATGCAGAAGCCCAATCGTCCATGCCAGACCGGGTTCCACATCCGGCAGTCCGCTTTCTTTTGCAATCCGCTCGCAGAGTGCCGCCACGCGGTAAGTGTGATCGACTTTTAATTTTATTTTTGGGTCCCTGCGGTCATAATCCGCAGTATAGGCATCAAACGCCGCAAGCGCATGTTTTCTGTCTATATGAAACTGAATCTGCTCCATACTCCGCCTCCGTTGTGTGGTCCTCCATGATGATCTTCCTTTGCCCGCACTGCCTGCTTCTCCATCTTTAGCATTCTCCGGCTGCACTGTGCGGTCCTCCATAATGATCTTCCTCCGCCCGCACCGTTTGCTTCTCCATCTTTATCGTCCCCTGCCCACGTCTCATGGTCCTCCATTTTTATCGTCCCCTGCCCGCACCGGCTCTCTCCATCTGCGATGCTGCCGTTTCATGACAAGTAAGCCGACACCGTCCGCAAGCCCCCATCCAATCGGGATTGCCGCCCAGATTCCGTATACGCCCACCGCTTCAACCGGAGCAAGCGCATATGCCAGCGCAACGCGCGTGCCCAGCGAAAGAATTGTCAGACACAGGGACATCCCCGGTCTGTTAATCCCGCGAAAATATCCGTAAAGCAGAAAGAGCAGTCCGATCCCGCAGTAACATGCACCCTCCACGCGCAGATAACCGACTCCGGCGGCAATGACCTTCGTCTCTTCCGCCTTCACAAATATGCGCATAAGCGGTCCGGCCGCCGCAAACACAAAAACAGATACAAGCAGGCAGAACGCCATGCACATCCGCATGGCACTGAGGAATCCTTTTCGGATTCTATCTTTTTGGCCAGCGCCGTAGTTTTGTGATACAAACAGGGAAAATGCATTTCCGAACTCCTGCGCCGGCATATAAGCGAGCGTGTCAATCTTGACAGCCGCCGCAAACGCCGCCATCACAACCCTGCCAAAGCTGTTGACCAGCCCCTGAATCATCAGAATCCCAAAGTTCATCACGGACTGCTGGACGGACGCTGCCGCAAGGAAACCTGCCGCTTCTTTTAAGACATGCTTTTCCGGGCGCATTCCGCGCAGCGTAAAGCGCAGATGTCTCTCTTTTTTCCATGTATAAAAAGCAATCCCTGCGCCGCAGAGCACCTGCGCATACAGAGTTGCCTCGGCCGCCCCTTTTACACCCCGTCCAAGCCCCATGACAAACAGGCAGTCCAGACCAATGTTAAGAACGGACGCCGCTCCAAGAAACACGAGCGGAACAACCGAGTTTCCGAGCGCCCGCAGGACGAACGCGTAATAGTGATATAGAAACACGAAAAAGATGCCGGTAAAAATAATCATCACATATTCCCGCATCAACATCCTGAGCTCCTCCGGCACAGAGAGCAGCACCAGCAGTTCATCGCAAAACAGCATAGCGCATGCCGAAATCACGACGGCGGACAGCCCTGCCGCTAAAAACACCGTCTGCATCCGCTTTCTCACGGCGGACACATCATTTTTTCCATAATAATAGGAAAACAAAGCGCCGCCTCCCATGCACATCCCGATCAGGATCGAATTTAGAAACGTCATGAGCGTATACGCCGAACCGACTGCGGCAAGCGCATCCGGTCCAAGTACGCGCCCGACAATCAGCGTATCCGCTATATTGTAAAGCTGTTGTAAAAAATTGCCCGCGATCATCGGCATGGCGAATTTCAGCAGCGTTTTCGTCACGCTGCCGCCGGATAAATCTGTTTTTTTCAGTTCCATCATATGCCTCGTAACCGCACGCTTTTCAGAGCCACGGCGTATCCCACTGATATACCTCCATGATCACATGTCCGTTCCGGAACGCAACGCCTTCCGCTTCCAACAGAGAAATCTGGCGGTTTTCCCCGCCAAATGCAAATGCCGGCGACACATGTCCGTCCTTCGTCACAACACGATGGCACGGAATGTGCTCGGGGTCCGGATTTACATGCAGTGCATACCCAACGACACGCGCCCACCGCTTATTGCCCGCAAGCGCCGCCACCTGCCCGTATGCCGCCACTTTTCCGCGCGGAATCCGGCGCACCACGTCGTAGATCAGCTCAAAGGTATTTTTATTTTGTTCCATGACACGTTCCCTTCAAATCTCTCTTTTATGAACAATATACGATGTCACCCAACAGCGTATCATCAGTCTGCCGTCTCTATCAGAATCCTATCGAAATCCCATCAGAATCAAAAAAGTATAGCACATCCATTCCGTTTTCGTCAAGAAATGCAGTTGTGTAAGCCCGGCACTGTAAGTCCTGCGTGTTCATGCAGTTCTGTATGCCCGGCGTGTTCGCTTTCTTTCTACTTTCAAAAGGAAATTTATACCGCCTGACGCATTTTCGATTGACCCTAACAGAATCCAAGTTTATAATATGAGTGTGTTTCCGTACAAAAAATGACGAATTTTAACATTATATGATTTTCTTTGCACTCCAGTGATGATTCCGGGAACCTTTTTTCATTTTCCACAATCTATTAAATAGGAGTTTTTTCCTTTTTAGCAGACCAGCAAAAAAATCTAAAAAGAGGTTACGGACGATGAAGCAGTCTGAATTTTGTGAACGTATCAGTCAATATCGAAAGCAATTATATATAACCGCTTACGCCATTTTAGAAAATACGGCGGACGCGGAAGACGCCGTATGCAGCGCAATTCTGAACGGTTACGAGCATCTGTCACAATTAAAAAGTCCCCATAAATTCAAGTCGTGGATGATCAGCATAACCCGGAACGAGGCACTGAAAATCCTTCAAAAGCGCCTCGAACTTCCGGGGAACGAACAGATCGAACAACTCCTGCCGCCAAGCTGTGACGCCCCCTATGAATTGTGGGATATTGTGCAGACCTTAAACGAACCGTACCGCATGGTGGTCGTGTTGTTTTATTATGACGGTCTTCCCATACAGGATATTGCCAGAGTACTGAATATCTCAACGGGAACCGTAAAGTCCCGCCTGAACCGCGGAAGAAACCTTCTGAAAGACGCATTGAAAAAAACAGGTGGAATGTCATGAATAAGTTTGATAAAAAAATAAGAGAAATGTCCAAAAATATACAGACTCCCGCATCCTACGATCAAAAAGTGGACGATCTGCTTAAGACTCTGACAGAACAGCCGGAAGAACTCCCCCGCAAAAATACGCAAACCGGAAGGAGAGTTTTTCAGATTGCGTTCTGTCTGTTCTGCGTTATTCTGATCGTGTCCTTTTATACCATCGGCACGCAGGCAGGTCTTTTCTCCTCTTTTAAGGAAACGATTCTGGACTTCCTTTCAGGCAGCTCGGAAAACGACCCCGGCGATCTCGGTGTTGAGAGCGACCAGAGCTATGCCGAAAGCAAGCCTGACCTGATCATGGAGCTTACCGAAAAAGTCATCGACAGCCACAGTATTTACTTACTGGTCACGATCACGGCTCCAGGCAATGTCCGGTTCGCCCCGAATATTACCTTTGATTATTTCTGTTTCTGCTGGGGAACGAATTATAATGTGGATCAATTGATCGGCGGCGCGACCTCCTGCGAGCTTTTAGAGGTCAGCGAGGACATGCCGAACAGGGCGACCTATGTCGTCAGCCTGTCCACGGACGAAGAATTGGAAGAAGAACGCGACATCACGGTCTGTTTCCAGGACCTGACCGCTGATCCCTATACCGATCATCCTGTCCTGCTTGTAAACGGGGTCTGGAGCATGACGTTCCCAATCTACCGCACCGTGTCGGATAAGATTACCGTTGAGATCGATCCGTCCATGACCTTTTCCTATATCAACACAACAGCCGATGTAATAAGTATCGAGCTTACGCCGCTCGGAATGGTCGTCGTCTCAGACGTTTCAGGCTATCCCCCAGATGAACTCGGTGTCTCGGATACCCGGATTGAGTACCGCCTAAAAATGATCGACGGCAGCGAGCCGGTACTGCTCAGCCGCGATCCCGCAGCAGATACCGCGCTTCTTGAAAGCGCAAGCTCTTACTTTCCGGAAATCGACGGCAAAATCTGTCAGCAGGATACGTTGGCATTTTCCGAAGCCGTCAAGATCGACCAGATTCTCGGCGTGTATGTGGCGGATGTTTATGTTCCGGTCAAATAGAGGATTTGCTGGCACAAACCTTCTCTCCCAAAATCTTCGATGAACAAAAAGGTTCCCTTATGCGCAAAATGAAGGGAACCTTTTTTGGTCCTGCAAAATCTATTATGTATAGGGTTTAGCATGTGCAAAATTAATTTTCCGCACCTAAACCAAATATCATAACAGGAGGACAAAAAATGAAAAAGAGATTTCAAAAAGTCACGGCGCTTGCAGCAATGGCAGTATCCGTAGCCGCCTTCCCGATGAGCGTTTCCGCTGCCGGCGTAGCGGACGTCTTTGACGCATCCTACTATGCAGATTCCTATGCAGACTTAAAAGAGGCGTTCGGCTATAACGAAACCGCATTGCTTCAGCATTATCTGACATGGGGATTACAGGAGGGCAGATGCGCAAGCACTGTATTCGACGTGGCGGCATACCGCAGCGCCTACCCCGATCTGGACGCAGCGTTCGGCGATAACTGGAACGCCTATGTCGATCATTATTACACAACGGGTATGGCGGAAGGAAGAACCGCAGGTGTTTTAGCCGGAAGCGCTTCCGGCACTCCGGCAGGCGGCACTACCGTGGAACAGCCGGCTCCGGATGGAACCGTGGAGCAGCCGGCTCCGGGCGGAATATGGACGTCCGGTTCCGACATTGCGGCAGGTCCTTGCGTCATTCAAGGTGTTTACCGCATGGACGATGCGCCCGCTAACGTCACGATCACTTACGACGATGTCTATAGATGGGAGGGGGATGTTCCCGAAGGCTGCGAATGGCAGTCCTCAACCATCACGATCACGACGGACGGCACTCCGATCAATCGCAGTATCTTAGCAAGCTATATCGGTATGGACCGCAGCGATCCCGCCATAGAAATCACTTATAACGACTGGATCGATCAGGGCGAAGCTGATGAACGCTACTTCACATTTGATCTTACGTATAACGGCAAAACTTATACGGATCTCCCGGCCCGCTTCTACTACTACTGCGCGGAGGGCTCGTTAAATGAATTTAGAGTTGACGTCGAAGCAATGGTTCCAAAGGGTTATCCATTCACCACAGTCTTCGTTCTGGATGCAGACGGAGACGTCTGGGTAAGACATCAGTATAAATAAAAGGGCGCAAGCGTCCTTTTTGGACTACCATACTTCCTTTGTAGCACCCCGGCAATGATCCGTTCACGGCAGCTGCCGGGGTGTTTGTCCGTTTACAGTCTGAGATTGAAGTGCTATTATAGATTCAGTATAAATAGGGGAACCGGAAGGTTCCTAATAGGAGGTGGAATGTATGATCACAGCTACAAAAAACAGATTTTACACTATCGTTCCTGCATTGGTCCTTATGGCGTCTGTCTTGTATATGAACAGTATCGACGCATTCGCGGCACCTGCCGTGCCAAAGCAGTATGAATGCGTCTTCGACGCAGGGTATTACGCAGCGCGTTATCCTGACCTTGCGGCTGTGTTCGGCAATGACGAGGCGGCTCTTTTTAACCACTTTGTGGCCTGCGGCATGGCAGAGGGACGGCAGGGCAGCGCGGAGTTCGACGTGAACTTCTATTGCGCGGCTTATCCCGACCTTGCGGCTGCGTTCGGGAGTAATCTGCCTGCTTACTATAGCCACTACATAACCGCCGGCAAAGCGGAAGGCAGAGTTGGCACGGGGGCAGTTCTTCCTGCGCCGCAGGCATCGGCAGCAGCGGATTCCACAGCGGCTTCGGGTCTTTCGGATGCTCCGGTAGGCAGCATCATTACCTTCGGCAGTTATGAGCAGGACAACAATCCCGCCAACGGAAAAGAACCGATCGAATGGTATGTGCTGGACAAGTCAGACGGTCAGATGCTATTGTTGGCAGTCAGAATTCTAGACAGTATAACATACGGGGTATATGGTGACGAGGTATTATGGGAGGCTTGCGGGCTTCGGAGCTGGCTGAACAATGATTTTTACAATGCGGCATTTTCTGTGGGGGAGAAGACGTTGATTGCGGACAGCTATATCGTCAATGCCAATAACCCTAATTATGACACGAAGGCCGGAAACGATACGATTGATAAGGTGTTTTGCTTGAGTTTCGGGGAATTGGAATCCTATTTTCATATAGACAGCCGTAATATGGACAATCTGCCATGGGAAGATTACTGCACCTATTGTTATAATCAGGATCACCGGATTTTGGCGGAGCCGACGGCATACGCACATGCAAGAGGGGCGTATATACTCACGCGGGGGGATGCATGGTTTTACAGATGGGACGTAAGCTATGCGGTAGGCAGCGGCAATTGGTGGCTGCGCTCACCCGGTTACAGCACCACTTATGCAGCCCGCGTCGATGTCAGCGGCGGCGCTGACGCTCTCGGCCGCAGCGTGTCCTTCACCAATGTCGGTGTGCGTCCCGCTTTAAGAGTGACATACTAAACATCGATCCGAAAAAACCGTACAATCCCTGAACTGATTCCTTTCCGGTTAGGGATTGTACGGTTTTTTATCATTGCGTTCGATCTTTTCCGCATGCAAATCCAAGTATGCCAAATTTGTTCAAATAAAATCAAAGATTTTATTATAAAGACACGTTAGCTATGCCTGCAGTTCCTCCTACATTGCCTCATCTTCATAATCTTTTTTCGCCGCATCCGAAATCGCAGTGTGAAGCTGATGGAACAGCTCGTCATAAGCGATCCTTTTTCCCTCAAAGCGCGCCACCCCGACATGGAGCGTAAGCGGAATTTTCTGTCCCTCCCACTCGATCGGATTCTCGTTGCTGCTCTTGATCTTTTCTGCTAAAGAGTCCGCATATGCCTGATCCTCACTGTCCGTCAGCAGCGCAAATTCGTCTCCTCCGATCCGGAATACCACATCATTTTCCCCCGCCGCTTCCTGCATCCGCCGCATGGATTCCAAAATTGCCAGATCACCGGCTTTGCGGGAAATGTCGTTTAACTTCATCATATGTTTAATATCTCCAAGTACAAACCAACAATCCTTCCGATCCTTGAACAGATCGTATAACTCACTAATATCCACATGTTTAATATTTGCCATCGTCGCATCTCCTTCCCCCAAAGGCCCCGTCAGCCTTGGGAACAATTCCGAAAACCGCTTTTTCCCGCGGAACTCGGACGGTTTACAGTTCCAAAAACCACGGAATGCACGCGTAAAGGACTCATTCGTCCCATACCCATAGCGGAGCGCAATCTCCAAAATTCCCGTATCCGGCTCGCGCGCAATATCGCGCGCCGCCCTCGTCAGCCTCCTGCGCACCAGATAGTCTCTGATCGACATATGATTGACATAACGGAACAGTTTTTCAAGCGTCGATCTGGAACAATAGCATGCCGACGCAACATCTTCGGTTGATACATTATCCCCCAGATGCTGTTCCATATAATCCAATGCACGGACAAGCAGTTCCATTTTATTCACGCGCCCCACCTCACATATGATGTGCGAGACTTAGAACTTCTTTGCGAAACAGCCTTTGCTGTGAGCCATTAGAAGTTCTTCTCACACTGCATTCCGGTCCGGTACCGGAACAGGACAGCTTCCCTTAAAGGAAAACCGTCAACGACGTCTTCTGTTATTCTTATCATAGCAGATTCGCGCGGCGTGTTCTTGATATTTTGAGTAAAAAAAAGACCGCTTTGCGGTCTTTTTTTATGAACTACGTTTATTCTGCTCCCCTTCACAGAAAGAATCCAGCTTGCCTATGAAATAATGAAAACTTGGCGAAGCATTTTTTCTAATATCCAACAGTTTACCAATGTTTCTTGCACATTCACATTTGAACAATCCAATTTCATAATATGATGAAGCATTCCTTATAAGGGTTTGCAAACCGCCTTTATAAACAATATCTGCCAGATATTCCCAAGTGCCAATAATACTATCTTGAACGTATTTTTGTAGTAATTGCCGTTTCGCCATGGGATATGCTTTTATTAATGCCTCATTATCTCCTAACAGCCATGCTTCCATTTCTTCAATCGCTATGCAGAAAAACACTTGGATTACTATTTCTAACTTTTGATACATTTGCACTAAATCACGCTTAATCTTTGCACAATCTTCATCATCGCTATCTAAAACGACAAAAATTGCCTTTTTCCCCGGCATATTTCTTAATGATGAATCCATCCCTTTCAAATACCTTGGCAAATCCGTTAATAATCTTTTCGTTTTTATTTGCGACATTTTGTTCACTTTTAAGGGTATCTTTCCTATTCCCTTAAAACTATGGATTTTGTATGTAATATTCTCCCTATCCATCACATACTTGTCCATTATTTGCTCTACAAGAATACCTCCTGATTGATCTTCAATTAAAATTTCAATATATGTGTATTCATCCATTTTCACTCCTCGCAGCTTAACCAAAATAATTACTATACCACAAATCACCTAATTCAATATCTGAATCACATAATTGTTTAACATGTTCATATTCCGACGCCCTTGTGACCGTTGAAAAACCGTCTTTCTGTTTTTCCAATACCCATACTTCATCCGGAGATAGCGCATTTACAAAGAAAGGACTATGCGTTGTTACAAAAAGCTGCTTTGAATAAGTACCTTTAATACTGTTTTTCATCTGCAATGCTAAATCAGCTAAATATTTATGATACAATCCATTTTCAGGCTCTTCAATAAAAACCAGCGGACGCGCATCCTTTTCATACAGCAGCAGATAGTACGCAAAAAGTTTTAGTGTTCCATCCGACATTTTTTGTGAATAAAACGGTTTTTCAAATCCTTGCTCTAAAAATTCTAACACCAATTGACCATTTTGTAATTTTACCGGTCTGATTTCTTTGATACCGGGAAGCTTTGTCTGGATACTGCGTAATACCTTTGAGAAATCTTTCTGATCTTCCCTATATAAGAACTCTGCAACATTGTTTACATTATTACCTAACCGATTCAAATATTTTTGAGGTCCTGCATTGGGAATTTCACGGGCAGATGTTGGACTAAAATAGCATAAAAACCAATTCTTTAGAAAATTCTTAAATTTAACAATTCTGGGATGTTCTTTTAACTCGCCAAGCGTTACAATTCCCAATTGTCTGGGATCTGCCAGCTCAACATCCACTTTATCCCCAATCTCCTGGTTTTCTTCTTCTAGGAATCCACTATTATTTCCCTTAAAAGCAAACCCCTTTCCATATTCAAGAAACAAAAACGACATCGGTCGGCCATATCTTTCATTTGCCCGTCTTTGACGTAATCTTTCTTTCTCAACTACAGGTCTATCATATTTATCCAGCCCGATTGACAATTCATAAGTAATGGGAGGCTCATTGCTTGTCTCACGATAATAGATTTCAAATTCTATCGGTTCCTTTACACTTTGGGAAATAAGTTTCTCATACCCCCCTCTGCCATTCAAATCACATGCGGTCTCCACTCCTTTTTCCAAACAGTCGGCAAGAAAACCAAATGCATCTGCCAAGGTACTCTTTCCTGTTCCACTTTGACCAATTATCGCATTCATATTTGTTAATTCTTTTCCATCGCCGTCAAACAGTAATTTCCCCATTTTAATATCTTTTAATGAGCCATAATTTTTAATCTGAATGCCCGCTATTCTTCCCACGTCTTTGCCTCCCAAAATACCATGTCCATGCTAAGCGCCATATTCTTCTCTACTGGTATTAATACTACTATAGGTATTCATAAAATTCAACTCATCTTTATCATCTGACAATGAAATCATCCAGCTCCTCATCGGTCAGCAGATGCCACTGCAATTCTACCTCATTTGCCGCGCCGAACGTCTCCTCATAAAATTGGTCGTACTGCTCCTGACTATAACAAAAATCCTCAACGCCCTCGTCCGCGGGAGTGACCGCATAGACCGTACCGGTGCCCGATACATCCACATCGTCCGGATAGCCCTCAGGCTGGAACGACTTCTGCCAGCTTGTCACACATCCCATATAGAGATAGGTATCGCTGTCCGCGTCATACCGATACATGTTATAGGGCCAGAGGTCATCCCCATAAGTATGATTATGCGACCATCCGGCAAGAATCATGCCGTTGTCAAAGTAGGTGACATTCGGAAATTCATGCATCTCTTTTCTCATTTCCTGCGTATCGGGATCATATTCATACACTTCCTCAACCATGCCAGCCACATAAGTCGTTGTCACTGCCACCAACAATTCTTCCCTGCCGTCTCCATCCACGTCCGCAATACAGAATTCGTTTTCGTTCGGTCTGTCCTCCCAAAAAGGGTCCAATTCCACCTGCGTCCCATCCGGCAGGATCAGATTTTCCAAAAGATTTTGCAGGGCTTCGGCATAAGCCGCGCGCACCTCGGGATTCATTGATTCATATCCGACTGCATCCCCGTCCACATAGTGGTTCGAAACAAATTGGTACTCCTCACCGTTTTTTCTGAGCACAGTCTCACGGTCAGAGCGCGGATCGTCCCAAAACCAGTCTGTGTGAAAATACAGGGTGTAAAGGTCCCCTTCCTTCGTTCCCCCGACACATTCATAGGAAGTATAATTCGTATCTCCCGCCTCGTGATAATAAGCATCATATTCCGGAAGATAACGCCACGCAAAAGTCTCTCCGAAAGACTCTCCCATATCCTCCAGCCCGATTCCGAGTTTCTTTTGCAGAAACGCCTCCATCCGTTCCCTTGGAATTTTGATACAGTCCGTATAAAGCTCCTCCTGACCAAACGCGGCAAGATATGCCGAAATCTCCTCGTCCGACATCGGCTCGTCAATACCGGCACCGCTGTAAAATACCTCATCCAGATTCACATACTCCGGCGCATCATACGCAGAAAGGAGAAATCCGTAATTCTCCATCTTTTGGATAAACTCCGTAAAAAACTGAATTTCCTCCTGCGTGAGCCTGACCGGTTCCCCCGTGTCATTCTCCTGTGTATCCGCTTCTCCCGGCGCCGTCCCGTCTGCATCTTCCTGTCCTGCGCCCGCACCTTCTCCCGCGCGCATATCTTCTTCCGCACCCGTCTCTGTGCTGCCGTCCCCCTGCGTTTTGTCACCGAAAGCCCCGGCTGTCTGTTCCCCGTCCTCTTTCGCCTGCTGCCCTGCCGAAGACGGCGCGTCCGCCTCCGGCGCCTTTTTATTTCCGCAGCCGCAAAACACGACAGCACTTACGATCATCAAAAACAATACGCTCTTTTTTCTCATCATTTCCTCCGAGAATCTTATGGTTTTCCTGTCAAATATACCGCTTCAGTTTTCGTTACCTTTTGATTATAACACATTTTTGCAGCCGCTGCATCCATCCGCTTCTTCCCGCCGGAACCGGATCAATAAACAAGCACGCCGTCAATGATCGCAATATAGCTTCTGTCCCCGATGAGCTCGGACGGATCGTCAAACGAACCCTGATAAACCGAAAAGTCCACCGGGGAACCGGGATTATAATCATAAATGCAATAGGCATCGCCATTGGCGTATACGGCATTAATGGAGGTTCCGGCGCCGTAACTGTACGCAGCAATATCATAATTTTCATTTGAAATAAAAGACGCTATTTGGGTAATCTCTCCGTCTGCCGTATAGATGATTTCTGATGTTGAGGAGCCATCATATCTGACCGTCACAGTAACATCCTGACCTTCAGCCACAAACGTGATCACCGCCGTGCCGCCGTCTACGCTCCATGCAATGTCTTCGCCATAAAATTCTTCCCGTACGGATCGTTCGATGTCTCTGGCATCGCCGGAGAAGATGTCCTCGACACCCGCAAAATGCATGACGCCCATCATCGTGTAGGAAAGATACCTTGAGGCGTCCGAATCATAAAACTCCGTGTCAAACAGATCATAGAAACGAGAAATCGAGGTATTGACAGCACCATTGCAATCCCTGCCAACCTCCTTGTAGCTTTGGTAACGATTGCCATTCGTATTGCCGGAATATTGATCGGTATATTCCTGCAGCCACGCATCATAGTCGAAATCGTCCGTCCATTCCTCTTCATAACCATCGCCTCCGTCATCATAACCATCGTCGAAATGATCATCCTCGTCATCATAGCCATTATCATCGCCGTCATAGCCGGAGCCGTCCTCCGGGCTTACGTCATAACCGGAACCGTCCCCGTAGATTTCGTCACCGCCAAAAACATCCTCCGCGTTCCCGCTGTCATCAAAAACATCCTGCGCCGCCCCGCCGTTTGTGCTTTCCGTTCTGCCGCCATCCTCCTTTGACGCGCTGCCGCATCCGACAGCCGTCACCATAAGAAATGCCGATATTACAATTGCAGCTATTTTTTTCATCACACAACTCTCCTGTTCCTATTTTATGATTTTCTTAGCGCCACAGCGCTCAGGGCGCCGCCTGCTTTATGATCTCTCTGGCATTACAGCGCTCAAGAGACTGCCGCCCTTATAACTCCCGACATATCTTATGATACCGCCCGCCGCATAAAGGTTCCCTGCTCCCGCACAAATTCAGAATACGGCACAGGAAAACAAACGGAATAAAAAAATATGCCTATTGAAGAAAAAATTCCTCAATAGGCATATCGCGGCACATCTATATGAATCATATAAATGCTATGCCGCTGCTCTATTCCTCGGCAAGCTGTGCCGAGAGCGCAAGCTCATAATCGCCTGCTTCCGTCTGCGTCACCTGATAATGGAACGTGATACCGTCACCTCCGGCGATGTCACCCTCTGCATAGCCGTCCATAAGATCAGCAGTGATGTCTGCTTCCGCCTTGCAGACGCCGCCCTCACGAACACGGAGCCATATCGTACCGTCCTCATCTTCCTCCACGCCGCAGTCGATCACGCAGTCGACTGAATAGGAATCGTCCGTCTCCCCGCTGTTAATTTCAGGCGAGAATGAAAAGGTTATGTCCTCAACATCCGTGGCCAAAAACACATCACCTTCCTCTTCAGCGTCCATCTCAACGGTTCCCAAAAACGTGCCGTCCCCGTTTTCCTGCCATGTCACGTCTTTCTCCACTTTTTCTCCATTGATCCAAAGCGTCATGCGGGAGACCCATGTCTCACCCGTCGCCGCATAACAGATTCCGTTGGACGCCGCAAACAGCGCAAACGCTGTTCCCAGAGCCCCCATTGCATAACGCCATCCCTTTTTTTCCTTCGTCTGATTCTCCATATTCATCACCTTTCCCAACAGCTTATCGGGAACATGAACCTGATCAAACGTCTCCTTGTACCACTTTTCATTCCTCATCGTGCCACGCCTCCTCAAGCCGCTGTCTCAATTTTTGTCTCGCACGGACAAGCCTTGTTCTCACGGTCTGCTCACGAATATGAAGAAGTTCTGCAATCTCCCCTGTCCGGTAATCCTCGTAGTAAAAAAGATGTACGACGACCCGGTAATCTTTGGGCAGTGCCATGACTGCTTCATACAGTTCACTCTGCGAAAGAGTGTCAAATTCAGGATTCTCAGGCGGCATTCCCTTACGCGCCCCCCGCTTCGTATAACCCGTATAGTCATACGCTTCCTGTTCTTCCGGCTCTGTTTTTTCCGCCAGTCCCACACGCCTTTTCCAAAAGGACTTCCACAGATTCTTACACTCGTTGACCGTCACGCGGATGAGCCATCTTCTTAAATGCTCCTCATCCGCAAAAGAGTCCCCGGTTTCCAGCAGCTTCATAAATACCGTCTGCGTCACGTCCTCCGCATCCTGCGGTGCTTTCGTATAGCTTAACGCTGTGCGATAGACAATATCCGCATATGCTCTGACTGCATCGATGTATGACCTGCCGTCCACCGGTGTTTCCTCCTGTCCCTGCTTTTGCTGCCTGTAACCGTCCGCGCCGCGCCTAAAATCGGTGACTTTGCAAAACCGTTACGTCATTTCTTAATCTGTTGAAAGGCCTTTCACTCTATGAACAATTCGGAGCGTGAAAATGTGACAGCAATGCAAAACTTATTTTCTCCTGCTTTCAGCGGCTCTGTCACCGCACGTTCTCAAGCTCCCTCTCTGAGAGCGCTCCGCAGAGAATTGGCGACGTCTCGTCGTAATGACTTCTGTTTTTTGCAACGCGCTCCGCACTGCTGTTCGCATAGCAGTACCGGCAGCCGTTGCCGCAGGTATGATAAGCCCCGATATCCACGCTTGCCATGCAGCCACACTCTTTTCGCTGGTTTGGATCCTTTGCCGCTTTTAACGTGCGCCCTGTGATACGCGCGATCAGTTCCGGGTCAACGCAGCGGTTATGCGTAATCCCGCATGCAGAAAGGTCAGCAGCCTCTGCACAGCTTGCAATCTCCATCCCATTTTGCCCCGCTGCGTCTGCAAGCGATTTTGCAAACCGGAGTGTCTGCGCTTCGTCCAGTACATACACACCCAGCTCCTTCAGCTCCTTTTTATTTTTCACATACTCATCCACAAAGCTGATGACACATTTTTTCGTGTAACCATTCAGCGCCTCCGCAATCTGCCCGAATGCGTTTAAGTGGTATTCGGGCGTGTACGTTTTATTAAAAAGAATCGGATCATAGCGCCAGATCACCCGGTCTGCACCTATTTTCTCCGACAATCTTTGAAATACCGGTATCATTGTTTTCCTCTTATGCGGGATGCGGGGTTCGATATCAGTCCCGTATCCGGTCAGCGTAAACTGAAAATAGTATGCGTATGCCTCTAGCTCTTCTAAACGCGCCATCATCGGTTCCGGATTTTTCGTCCAAAAAACAAAACAGTCCACATCCTCCGGGGCAAGTGAAACGGTTCTGACCTGCTGCGGATTCATCGGATTTCTCACGCAGGCGAACCGTTCTTTCACGCGCTGATAAAACCAATCCGGATAATCGCTTGGAATATCCGTCCTGCGGCTTACGCTGATGATCATAGATATCCTCCTTTTTCATGTAAGAATCCAAAAATAAGTTATAATGATTTATTATATCATGAATCTGCGATTCATGATCGACATTCGCCGCTCGCCGAATGAGCAGGCTCATTCTTCTCGCTAACGCTCATTATATCATAAGGCACTCTTGACTGCGACACGATGTCGTACTTTATCATGGTCAGTAAAGAGGAAGTAAGTTTTGAAAGGAGCTATGTGACCAATATGGACTACATGACTATCAGCGAAGTCTCTTCCACGTTTCAGGTGTCCACCAGAATGCTACGGTACTACGAAAAAGCCGGTCTGATTACGAGCACGCGCAGGGAAGGCTATGCCTACCGCATTTATGATGCGGATGCTGTCCGGAGCATCCAGCAGATTCTCATTCTGCGAAAGCTTCAGATCCCCCTAAAGCAGATCAACCGGATGATGAGAGGCAGCAAAGAAGAAGCCATCCGTATTCTGGAAACACATATTCGTGAAATGAATGATCATGAAGCTGCCTTCCGCAGGATGAAACATGCTCTGGAAACCTTACTGAAGCTGCTGCGGGAAGGTCCCTCCGGCCAAAACTATATGGAGCTTGTGCAAGAAGATACGATCGTGGAAGTCACAAAACTTCTGCCTCTTACTAAACATCAATTAAAGGAGGATACAAACATGAGTGCTGCAGAAAACAACGCAAAAGAAATGGTAGAAAAAGGAAGCTGCGTCCGGATCGTACAACTGCCCCCGTTCACAGCGGCATCCTATCAGTTCACAGGAGAGAATCCAGAAGAAGCCGCAGGCGAGGTCATAAGTTCCTTTATCCGTTCGAGCGGATTATATGAAAAGAAACCGGATGCCCGTATGTTCGGCTTTAACCACCCAGACCCAGAGCCCGGAAGCGACCTTCACGGTTATGAAATATGGGTAACCATCCCCGACGACAATGCGGCGCCGGCATGCCTTGTTGACGTACCTGCACCGCTTACCAAAAAGCATTTTGCCGGCGGTCTTTACGCGGCATACACCATCCAGTTCCCCGAATTCTGGGAATGGCAGTTTCTGACCGAGTGGGTAAATAAAAGCGAAACCTGGCAGGCCGACTTCCATGATCCTGCATTAAAGGACATGGGCGGCTGTCTGGAAGAACACTTAAACTGGGTTTATTCCGCCCATATGGGCTTTCCTGAAAACGGAAGAATTGACGGAAAGCTTGATCTCATGCTTCCGATCAGACCAAGGTAGGCATCATGGCGGCGCAGATGCCCCTGCCATCCCCAATCAGGATAACACCCGGCAGAATACCGAATGCTCCCATTATGGATGCATGATATCTGCGCCGCCCATATCACGCTACGGCTCCCCTAATATGCGCTGAAAGAACGAGAGGAATCCGTCCTCCACCGCGATCTGATCCAGTTCATATGCCGGCAGATCATAGAAATATTGACCCGACTTTGGGTCGATCGACAGGCTGTCCAGCGGGAATCCCTTCTTTTTTATCCGGCTGTGGGGCGTATCCGTAATCAGAAATTTCCCGCTTTCCATAGAGGCATCCATCGCTTCATAAATATGTTCTTCGTCCATCACAAAACAAATCGCATTCTTATATCTTGCCGTAAGAGTCCCATACTGTCTCGCTAATCCTGCATAATATGCGAGCATTTCTTCATCGGATAAGGATACTCCGTTCACCGTGCGGACATGTACGCCCGGCTGGATTTCATCCGGCACATTCTCAAAATATAATCCGGAATCACATGAAAACACGGGAATATGGAAGGCTTCATAATATGCCGCCGCCTTCTGTCTTGCATTTTCAAGCGGCGTTTTCCCATTCTCCGGCACGTCCGGAATGGTCTTTCCTTCCGCTTTCAGCTCTTGCAGACCAATGAGCTCGATTCCTATCGTTTCAAGCCGGCGTTTCATTGCGGATAATTTTGCCGGATTACCGGTTCCGTATAACAGCTTCATGCTCTGATCTCCTCTTACAGCCTCTCGATATTTCTTTTTTCTGATTATATCGCGAAATCAGCCAATTGTAAAAGCATTTGTTACCATCAAAGACGCCTTCGTTTACGCCTCTCGAACTGAGATCAGAATCGCAGGCGCAGGGTAGTTAGCGCATTGAGGGAACATACCGTTGTCTTTTGCCTTTTCAATCACCAGCATCGGCAGAGCCGCACAGCAGAGCATCCTCCTCAGCCACTCGGGAACAGATTTCAAATGCGGCGGAAGCTTTACCGGATTTTTCATCAGCTTCATAAACTCGTCATGAAACTGCCCGGCGATCAGACGGTCGATACGCTCACTTAACTCATAAAGCCAAAACCGTTCTTCATCGCTTAAGACCGGAATATCACAGACTATTTTACCGTTTTCTCTGGCAAGATAACGGCTTTCTATGAAAAATTCAAAATTATCAAAGCAGTCCGCACTGATCATGGGAAGTGTTTCCTCCCTGCCGCAGTCTATCGCATAAAGAACCTGCGCTATGTCTACATCCTCCATAGGACGTTTCAGGCCCCCTCTCATACCAAGCTGTGTTCTTCCCAAAAGCGTATCATACTCGCATATTGTGAGGTTCTGCCTTTTCGTCTGATTACATTTGACGGTCTGACTGCTCTTTGATTCGCCGCTGATCGAATATTTTTCACATTCGTTATCGGGCGCACCGAAATCATAATGCGCCGGATAACAGGCTCCCATTGCGAACCACTTTCCGCCGTTTGGACGTTCCGGATATTCCTCAAACGGCAGGGGACCGCCGCATGCTTCGTCCCGGACATTGTTTACCGCATTCTGCATGGTCCTCACAGCGAAAAAGCTGTCCAGCTTCACCTGCTTAGAGGCACTCTGCCTTCCGTAACAGGTGCTGCCATGAAGCTCTTCAAACCCTTTCTCCATGACCGTCCATATCTCTTTATAAAGGCTTTCCGCAAGCTGCTTTTCCAAATCAAAGCTGCTCTTTCTGTCTAAGTCCGTATAGATGATAAAGTCGGTATACACTTTATCGCCCGTGCGCTTCAAAAGCCCGCCGTCTATCAGACGCGTAATGACGGGTTCCAAATAAGCCATAGGAATCCCGATCGCCTTTGCAAGCTCCGTAACGGAAATGGGTCTGTCATAAGCGAGAATCAGCAGGTTCATGGCAATCCTATCCTTTCCGACAAGGCTGAACGGCTCTCCGTCAAGACCATTTCTGCCACTCGAAGCTATGTGAAGAATATCGGGTTCATAACTCTGTTTTACATAATTTTCCATCATAAACTCCTCTCTGATACGCTTTCTCCCTGCATCAAGCCGGCTTTTCACGGTATTTTCCGATATTCCCAGCGCGGCGGCGATCTCCTTCACCTTTTCGCCATGCATGTAATAACGCACCATGACCTCACGGTACAATTCTGTCAGATAGGAAAGGCACCGCCTGACATGCTCATATTCTTCGGACTCTTCGATTCTGTCATATTCACCGCCGCTTGCGGGAACCTCCGCAAGCACGTCAAAGCACACCGTAGGCTTATGATATTTTCTGCGGAGCATATCATAGTATCTGCGGTTTAAGACTGTGATCAGCCACGCCTTAGGATTTTCAATCTCTGCTTTGCCTAAAGCGGCAAGCGCCGCTAAAACGGTATCCTGTACCAGATCCTGCGCGTCCACGATATTCCCGCATTTACTAAGCGCCGCCTTAAAAAGGATGTCCACGTATTCTACAATTTGATTTTTGCTCATAAGAAGTACCTCTTACAAAATAGGAAAGCTTTCATACCTATAGTCGTCAAAAAAGCGTGATGGTTTGCAATATCAAATAATTTTTAGGAATTCAATTTTTTGAAAAAGCAAATAATCTTTTTATCGCGCTTCACAAAGAAAACCCCTGAAACAGTGGTTCTCAGGGGTTCTACGCTTAACATATATTTCATATGGTCTCGCAATATATATCCAATATCTTATCCTAATCTTCTACAAATCTTTCAAACCAATTTGGTATATTATGAGATAATCTAACCGGCTTTCCATTTTTATAAATTGCAAATCTTCTAAATACGATCGTATTATCATAAAATGCCGTCAAATCACTCTTCGGCAAAATCAAATTAAGATTGTGAAAACTATCTATATATCTTCGTTCGATATCCTTCTCCGATATATCATGACCCCCTTTTTTCACACGCTCTGCAACTCTCTTCTTCGCAATATCAACATGATCAACTCCAACATAATGCAATTCCACGAAATATCCTATTTCCCTAGCTTTTTCAATATTTCTTAGAATCACTCTCCCACATAATGTAGTTTCCTGATTGAATGTGACTCCCTCATCGAAATATTGCGTAATCCTTTCAACCGCTATCTTTCCTGCTGATAATATATTCGCAGGATTTCCTAATCTTCCTGATTCTCTTAATATCTCATCTGCATTTACTCTTTTCATCTTGTGCAGACTTGATACGGTCTGAAACAGAGTAGATTGCCCCGCCCCATTCACGCCCGCTATTAATATATATTTTTTCACTAAAACAAATTCCTCGCTATCACCTGCCGCTGCTTGTTTTGCAACAGAAAATCTCCTATCATTTCATAAAAATTTTTTTGTTCCTCCGTTGCTGCTTCCAAAACAAGCTGCATCGTATCTTCCGGCTGTAGACGCATGATTTCTTCAAAAATAGCTTCATATTTTTTTACATCACACATATAATCACCCCAATAAACAATCATTCTAACATCATTATATCCAAATCTAAAACAACAAGGCAAAAACTCCGCAGGAAAAACCTGCGGAGCCATATTTTTGTATTTGCAGCGCTACTTAAAACTAACGCTTCGAGAACTGCGGCGCACGACGTGCTGCCTTGAGACCGTACTTCTTTCTCTCCTTCATACGAGGATCTCTCGTGAGGAAGCCTGCCTTCTTTAAGGTCGGTCTGAAATCCGCATCCACATGAAGCAGTGCTCTTGCAATACCGTGTCTGATCGCACCGGCCTGGCCTGTCGTACCGCCGCCGCGTACTGTGATGACCGCATCATATTTATCCACCGTATCAGTTGCCACAAGCGGCTGACGAACGATGACCTTCAAGGTATCCAGTCCAAAATAATTATCAATATCTCTTTTATTAATCGTAATCTGACCCTTGCCCGGCATCAGATAGACTCTTGCAATGGATTTTTTTCTTCTACCGGTTCCGTAGTATTTTGCTGTTGCTTTCGCCATTTCTATGTCCTCCTTCTAAGTTTCCTGATTAAAAAGTTAACGTTTCGGGCTTCTGTGCAGCATGCTTGTGCTCCGGTCCTGCATACACATGGAGCTTCGTATACATCTCTCTGCCGAGGGGACCTTTCGGAAGCATTCCCTTCACCGCCATCTCGATAACTCTTTCAGGTTTCTTAGCCATCATTTCCCTGAGTGTGGTCTCTTTCATACCGCCCACATAATCGGAATGATGATAATAAATCTTCTGATCCAGCTTCTTACCGGTCACTTTTACTTTTTCCGCATTCACAACGATTACATAATCGCCGGTATCCATATGCGGTGTGTAAGTCGGCTTATTCTTGCCGCGCAGTACGCTGGCAACCGCAGATGCCAGACGTCCTAATGTCATGTCCGTCGCATCCACTACATACCATTTTCTATCAATTGTAGCCGGACTAGCCATAAATGTATTCATTATTTTCCCTCCGTAAAAAATCATACTAACTGAATCTATTCAAAACATCCGTTCCGGGGCTTTGGTCCGGATGTTTTCAAACATAACCACATTGAGATATTATATTATACGCTCCCGAGTGTGTCAAGCCGTTTTTTCATTCATTTTTCTTGATTTTATTGACAAAGATGCGAATCTTATCCCTGCAAAATCAATTGGTTCACTTTTTCGCTATTCTCAGATATCAAATTTCATCTACCCCTTCCAGAATTCCAGTAATTTTTCATCAATAGCAGCTATTGGTTCTTTTCTCTGTATTTCACTATAGAACGCAAATTTTTCTACTTCTTCTTTATCTGTTCTGTACGTTTCTATGTCATTCAACGCTTCTTCCGGCAGGGTTATCCCATAAAGTCCTCCATATTCATAATGCCACTCCGGATTAAAATAATCAGGTGCCATTTTATCGTACATTAATCCTAAATATCTAAACTCAACATTCTCTATGCCAAGTTCTTCTTTGCATTCACGAATGATGCACTGTCTCATATCCTCCCCATCTTCTTTACAACCGCCAAAAATCTCCCAATCCTTCCTCCAATGATTCCATCCCATAAGATATTCATTTCCGACTTTTACGACTGCCAGACAATAATTTATCGGGTTATACATTTTTTCCGCCTGTTCCTCTGGAACATCAATAACCTCCAACAATTCACTTCCTTTTGCATCTTTCACAATCATGTTCCAATTCTCCTTTTCTGAAAGTCAAATACCCCGCCGCAGGCAGCCACCTGGCTCGTTGCCCGCGGGAATAAAAAACGCCTGTTAAGGAATTTTCCCTAACAAGCGTGGATCAGACTTCTTGTCTAATATCAATTACAATATATCAGTACCCCAATAAACTGTCAATTCTTATTTTCCGTATCACTCTCATGAATTACTGCAAGGAAAAAACTCGTACTTTGTCAGCGTGAGCCCGCATGCCGGGGCTGTCGGTCCAGCCGCGCTGCGATCGCATGCCGAAAGAATTGCCGTCATATCTTCCGGCTTTCGTTTTCCCTGCCCGACCTCTAACAGCGTTCCCGCAATAATACGGACCATATTGTAAAGGAAGCCGTTTCCGGTTACGCGGATGATGATCTCGCTTTCCTCACATACACTGACAGCCATACCGCCTTGACGATGCCCTGCGTTCATACTGGCATCCGTGTCCTCCTGGCATTCCTCCGCATTCAGGCAGGCACCCTCTGATACGCAGCGCTCCCGCCTGTTTTCCCGCCATACTTCCACACGGTAAATCGTGCGTACGGTCGTTTCCGCCTGCGTGTTCACGCTGCAAAAGCTCTTAAAATCATGTTCTCCCTCCAGCAGCGCTCCCGCACGCGCCATCGCTTCCACATTCAGTTTTGCATAGGAAAAAAAAGAATACAGCCGTTTCGTCGGCATCGGCATTCTCGCGTTATAAATGCGGTACTCATAGGTCTTGCGGCTATGCATGTGCCGCGGATGAAAATCAGGCGGCACCTCTTTAGATTCCCGGATTCGGATATCCTCCGGCAGCCTTTGATTTAAGGCATACGCAAATTTCTCTTCCGGAATTCGTGACGTCGTGTCAAAGACTGCCGCATTGCAGAGTGCATGCACCCCCGTATCCGTACGGCTGGCGCCAATGACCCTGATCTCCTCTCCGAGAAGCTCTGTCAGCGCACGGTTTAACTCGCCCTCAATCGTGGCGGCACCGGGCTGTTCCTGCCAGCCATGATAAGCGGTTCCGTCATAGGCAGCCGTCAGAAAAATGCGCCTGCGGTCCGTACTCTCACGTTTCATACTAATCCCCATTCCAGAGCGTTTACGCGACGGGGCGGCGCGAATATCAGATTCGCGTCTGCCATCAAGGCTTATTTGTGACGCTCCGGCACAAATAGCCGATTGAAAAATAAGCTATTCAGCTTATTTGTAAATTACTTGTTTTCACCCGGAACCAAACGACCGGCTTTGATCTGACAATGCCGCCGGCCAGAATTTATCTTCTTCGTTCTTCTCTGTGAAAGAAGTACCCCAGATTCATTCTTACCTCGCGCCTCTTTATGTCATTGTTTGTGTAACAACAGGTGTCAAAGCCAATCAGTTCAAAGCCTTCGTGAAGATAAAAGCCGATTGCGTTCGTATTACATGACTGCGTTTCCAAAATGACGGCACGCCTTTTCTGGTTCTGGGCAATCTCTTTTGCTTTGTCCATCAACCTTTTTCCGATGCCTTTATTGCGGAGTTCATCCGATACCCAAAGTTCCGTTACGATCAGCCTGTTCGACCATTCCTCGGGGCATACCTCTATGCAGGCCAGCAAATCCCCGCTGTCACTGATTACGCCATAGGCTTCCGCGTTCTCCCAATGCTCCTGATAGAGAGAATCCGGAAAATCATATTCCTCCGGAGTATGCACGATTTCCTTTTCCGCCCTCTTTCTGACCAATGAAATCGTGCATCCGCTGCTATCGAGCGGATCAATGATGAAATCATAAAAACTATCACTTTTGGTTACCATCGGTATCACTGCGCCCTTCCAGTTTTCCCTGGGTAATCCTACAATTTTGAAATTGCTGCCATCCATCAGTCGTTCCGCCTCCTCCAATTTCCGATATCTGCCAAAAGCACCGCCTAAAATGGCAGGATAATCCGCCTTGTCATGACGATGACGGCAACAAACGCGGCAAGTGTCAGATACGCCGTTAAATCCCTCCCGCGGTAACGCAGCGGTTTCATTTTTGTGCGGTGTTCCCCGCCGCGGTAGCAGCGCGCTTCCATCGCCATCGCTAAATCGTTGGCACGGCGGAATGCAGAGATAAACAGCGGCACGAGGATCGGCACCATGCTCTTTGCTTTTTTGATCAGATTCCCGCTCTCAAAATCCGCGCCGCGTGCAAGCTGCGCCTTCATGATTTTATCCGTTTCATCCAGCAGGATCGGAATAAACCGAAGCGCAATCGACATGATCATCGCAATCTCATGAACCGGCACACGCAGTATTTTCAGCGGTTTCATGAGCTTCTCCAGCCCATCTGTCAAATTATTCGGCGTCGTTGTCAGCGTCATGAGTGAAGAACCAATGATCAGGAACGACAGTCTGAGCGCCATAAAAACCGCCTGCCGCAGACCTTCTTTCGTAATCCTGAATTTCCAAAAAGAGACCAGTACCTCGCCGGGCGTCAGAAACATATTGAAAACAACCGTGATAAGCAGCAAAAAAACAACGGCTTTCATACCCTTGACCATATAACGGAACGGCACTTTGGAGATCAGAATAACCGCCGCCAGAAAGACTGCCGCTGCGGCATAGCCGATGATATTTTTTATCAAAAATAACGAAACAATGAACGCAATCGTTCCCACAATCTTTGTACGCGGGTCCATGCGGTGTATGACCGAATCTGCCTGATAGTATTGCCCCAGTGTAATATCTCTTATCATGTCTGATCATCCCTGTGTCATATAACATCATTCTAGGTCTTCTGCCGTCTTCGTTCCCGGTGCCGGTATCCGCTCGTCACAGCTCATTCAAAAGGAACAGAAGATACGACCCTAAGAATCTCATCACACGCCTCTTCAATCGTTGTCACATCCGTTCTGACTGCAAAACCAGCCTTCGCCAGTTCGTTCATCACGTAAGTAACCTGCGGCGCGGCAAGCCCGATTTTCTCCAGCTCCTCATAATGGGCGAATACTGCGGACGGCGTATCGTCATAAAGCACGCGGCCGCGGTTCATGACAATCAGCCGCTCCACATACTCCGCAACATCCTCCATGCTGTGCGAAACAAGAATCACGGTAATGCCTGTTTTCGCTTTCAGGGCAGCAATCTGTTTTAAGATTTCGTCCCGGCCCTTCGGGTCAAGCCCTGCCGTCGGCTCATCCAGAATCAGAACCTGCGGTTTCATCGCAAGCACGCCTGCAATCGCGACACGACGCTTCTGCCCTCCCGAAAGATCAAACGGAGACTGATAGAAATACTCGTCTTCGATCCCGACGAGCTTCAACGCCTCATAAGCGCGCAGTTCAATCTCTTTTTGCGAAAGCCCTAAATTTTTCGGTCCGAAGCAGACGTCCTTAAAAACATCTACTTCAAAAAGCTGGTGCTCCGGATACTGAAAAACAAGCCCCACTTTACTGCGCAGTTCCTTTTTGGGATAATCCTCGTCATGGATATCCCTGCCGTCATAATAAATGTTGCCGGAAGTCGGCGCAAGCAGTCCGTTCAGATGCTGTACAAGCGTGGATTTCCCCGACCCTGTGTGTCCGATCAGACCAATAAACTGTCCGTCCGGTATGACAAGGCTGATATTATCAAGCGCCATAACCTGCATCGCCGTTCCGCTTTCATATGCATGACTGACATGATCCAGTATCATTGTCATGATTCTTTCTCCTGATGGTATGCGCTGCGCCGCTCTGTCACCTCAGCGCATTGCAGCATGCCCTTATATCCGATTAACCTTTTCCTTACCCGTAAAGCCGCGTCATTTCCCGTACCAGCTGCTCTGTTGTCAAAATCCCTTTGGGCAGGGGAATTCCTTTTTTTTGCAGTTCATAAGCAAGCAGCGTTACCTGAGGCACATCAAGACGCAGTTCTTTTAACCGCTCTACCTCGGAAAAAATCTCCTCCGGTGTTCCCTGCATTTCAATCCTGCCCTTATCCATCACAAACACTCTGTCCGCATGAATGACTTCTTCCATATAATGCGTGATCAGAATGATGGTGATCTTTTCGACATCATTGAGTGCCCTGACTGCCCGCAGAACCTCTTTTCTGCCGCTGGGATCAAGCATTGCGGTCGGCTCATCCAGAATAATGCACTGTGGATGCATCGCAATCACACCCGCAATGGAAACGCGCTGCTTTTGTCCGCCGGAAAGCTTATTAGGGGAAGCTTTCCGATATTCATACATTCCGACTGCCTTCAGGCTCTCATTCACACGCTCCCAGATCTCCTTAGTCGGAACACCCATGTTTTCCGGTCCGAATCCGACGTCTTCCTCCACAATCTGTCCGATGATCTGATTGTCCGGATTTTGGAATACCATTCCCGCATTTTGCCGGATATCCCAAAGATACTGCTCATCCGCCGTATTTTTCCCATCCACATATATGGTTCCCTCCGTCGGATACAGAATTGCGTTCATGTGCTTGGCAAGCGTGGACTTCCCCGATCCGTTATGCCCGAGGATCGCGATAAATTCCCCCTTGGCAATGTCAAAATCAACATCATCTACGGCACGCGTGATTCCCTCCACATTTCCTTCTTCATCACGCCTGATATATTCAAAAGCAAGCCTTTCGGCTTTCATCATACTCGTTTTCTTAATTCCCATCCTGTTCAAATCGCGCTGTCCTGCAGCGGCACTAACTGCCACGGCACTGACTGCAGCTTCATTAACTGCAACTGCAGCCGCAGCCGTTTCCTGTCCGTTCAAAAAAGGGCATGCAGACAGTTCCTATCCGCACGCCCTCACTCCCGTTTTACCTTATACAAGCTCAAGAACAACCATCATTGCTGCATCGCCCTTGCGCTGACCGATCTTGACAATTCTTGTATAACCGCCGTTACGGCTTGTATACTTCGGTGCAATCTCATCAAAGAGCTTTGCCGCAAGATCAACCTTCTTTGTTCCGCGCTTTCTGCCGGCTGCTGCTACAGGTACTTCCGTTACTGGATATAATACCTTTAACATCTGTCTTCTCGCATGCAGTCTGGACGGAAGATCCTTTTTAATCTCTTTCTCGATCTCATCATAAACCGTCACAGTCACACCATTCTCGATTCTTAAAATCTTACCGTCTTTATCGCGGTGTGTATCGGAAAGAACCTTTCCCGTATCCTTGTCGACGATCTGCTTTACTCTCTTGCCGTCTTTGTCTTTGCGGGCAACCTTTGCCGTAACCTTCACGGTCTCAAAATTGTCCTTCTCCTTAACCGCAAGCGCGATTAACGGCTCCACCTGCTTCTGGACCTCTTTGGCTCTCGCCTGTGTCGTAATGATCCTGCCGTTTAAGAGTAACGCGGTTGTCTGATTTCTCAATAACGCTTTTCTTTGGCTTGAAGTTTTTCCAAGCTTTCTGTATCCTGCCATGTCGGCTCCTTTCATGATAACGGGATTCCTCCCGCATACGCTCCATCTTATCACGCCTGTGGTCTTACTGATAAAATAGAATGAACAGTTTCATGATGCCGCTCCGCGCCTGTCGGACTTACCATCGCGGCAAAAAAGAACGCGTAGTGTTCTTTGAATGCTGCAGCACGTTCCCAAAAGAAATGCCACAGCATGTTCTCAGAAGAATTCCCGACGGAAATTCTTCGAAAGAGTTTGCGGAACGCAAACTCTGAAAGGACGCTTGCGTCCTTTTTTATTCCTCACTGGAATTTAACTGCAGTCCCAGCTCTTTCAATTTTGCAAGGACTTCCTCTAAAGACTTTCTTCCGAGGTTCCGGACTTTCATCATATCATCCGAAGTTTTGTTGGTCAATTCCTGCACAGTATTGATACCTGCACGCTTTAAGCAGTTGTAAGAACGAACCGAGAGCTCTAATTCGTCAATGCTCATTTCAAGCACTTTTTCTTTCTCATCGTCTTCCTTCTCAATCATAACCTCTGCGGTTTTTGCATTTTCCGAAAGATCGATGAACAGTTTCAAGTGTTCGCTTAAAACCTTCGCCGCAAGGCTGACTGCCTCATCAGGCGCAAGCGTTCCGTTTGTGTGAACATCAAGCGTCAGCTTGTCATAATCCGTCACCTGACCGACACGCGTATTCTCTACAGTCACATTGACTCTCTCCACCGGTGTATAGATGGAGTCTACTGCGATCACGCCGATCGGGAGATCATCATTCTTGTTCTTTTCCGCACTGATGTAGCCTCTTCCCTTGGTGATCGTAAGCTCCATAAACAGCCGGCAGTCCTTGCCCCCGCTTAAGGTTGCAATGACCTGATCGGGATTCATGATCTCAATATCCTGATCTACCTGAATATCGGATGCTCTGACAACGCCTTCGCCTTCAAACTCAATATATGCCGTCTTCGGTTCATTGGTCGAGCTGTTATTCTTGATCGCAAGGCTTTTGATGTTCATGATGATTTCCGTTACATCCTCTTTTACGCCTTCAATCGAGCTGAACTCATGCAATACTCCCGCAATTTTAACCTGACTGACTGCCGCACCCGGAAGGGACGCGAGCATAATCCTCCTTAATGAGTTCCCCAGAGTGATTCCATATCCACGCTCAAGCGGCTCTACGACAAATTTACCATACTTCTTATCTTCTGAGATTTCAGTTACCTCAATATTCGGTCTATCAAAATCAAACACTCGTATACCTCCTTACATGGTGGACTTTCCTAAAAGCAATTCCATTACAAAATAAAATCTTAGATTTTACTTTGAATATAACTCGACAATCAGCATCTCGTTCACGGGAACATCGATGACTTCTCTCCTCGGGAGTTCCTTCACTGTACCCTTCCATGCCTCAATGTCCGCATCCAGCCACTCGGGAACAAGTCTTCCGCTTGTAATCTCCGCAATATCCTTATATCTCTGCAGACCTTTTGCTTTCTCAGTAATCTCAATCGCATCGCCTGCCTTTACCTGATAAGAAGGAATATTTACCTTCTTGCCATTTACAAGCACATGCTTATGTCCAACAATCTGTCTTGCCTCTCTTCTCGTTCTTGCAAAGCCCATTCTGAAAATAACATTATCCAGTCTGGACTCCAGCATGATCATGAGATTCTCACCGGTCATGCCCTTCATGCGGTCGGCCTTCTCATAATAGTTATGGAAAGGCTTCTCAAGCATGCCATAGATAAACTTTGCTTTCTGCTTCTCTCTCAGCTGGAGCGCATACTCGCTCATCTTCTTGCCGGCTCTCTGGCTCTTTCTTTTAGACTTCTTGTCATATCCCAAAAATACAGGGTCCAAATCAAGGGATCTGCACCTTTTTAACACGGGAACCTTATTTACTGCCATTTCTTTCTTCCTCCTGATGATTGTTTACAACGGATTAAAATCCGTCCAGATTTGACATCCGCTTTCTTCCAACGCTTATAATTTTAGTAACCTGCCGTTAAACGCCGCAGCGCTTAAATGGCAAATCTACTCACTATGCATGGCGGTGTCCAGACGGACAAATCCGCACGATATGCACAACAACGTCCAAACGGACAAATCCGCTCACTATACGCGGCGGCGCTTAGGCGGACGGCAGCCGTTATGAGGTACGGGCGTCACGTCTCTGATGCTCGTAACGTCAATGCCGCATGCCTGCAATGCACGGATAGCAGCCTCACGTCCCGAACCGGGTCCTTTTACCATAACATCAACAGACTTTAAGCCTGTCGGCAGCGCAGCCTTCGCAGCCGTCTCTGCTGCCATCTGTGCCGCATACGGGGTAGATTTCTTTGAACCTCTAAAGCCAAGACCACCAGCACTTGCCCAGCTCAATGCATTCCCCTCGCTATCTGTTAAGGTAACGATCGTATTATTGAAAGACGCCTGGATATGTGCCTGTCCATGTTCAACGTTTCTTCTTACACGCTTTTTAGTTACTTTTTTTGCAACCTGTTTCGCCATCTTAAACTAACCTACTTTCCCTATTGTTTGCTTGGTCTTTACTTCTTCTTGTTTGCGATCGTCTTCTTGGGACCCTTTCTTGTTCTCGCGTTGGTCTTAGTCTTCTGACCGCGGACCGGAAGTCCCTTTCTGTGACGGATTCCTCTGTAACATCCGATTTCCTGTAATCTCTTAATGTTAAGAGCAACCTCTCTTCTTAAATCGCCTTCTACCGTCATGGTATCAGCAATCACTTCACTGATTCTCTTAACCTCATCATCCGTCAGATCCCTGACACGGGTATCCGGATTGACGTTTGCCTGTGCCAAGATCTTATTAGAGCTTGCGCGGCCGATCCCATAAATATAGGTCAGTCCGATCTCAACACGTTTGTCTCTCGGTAAATCAATACCTGCAATACGAGCCATTTTCCAATTCCTCCATCTTTTTGTGTTCCATATCCTTCCCCGTCCGGCCAGAACAGTTCAAAATAGAAAACACAATCCTTCAGTTACTCATTGACTGGGGTATCAAAGGATACCCAACCGGACATCATCCGGTCTTTCCAATACTCTTTATGCACATTGCTCCTGCCACATACAAAACGGACTTTCATTGTGCATAACGCCGCGCCGCCTACCTATTAAAAGCTGCACGACAGGCTTACGCTGATGCTGTAAGCTCATTTTTGGTATCAAAAGTAATTTCCCGTAGGCTCTCTACGTTCCATTATATAACCGGCGGGCATAGGATATCGTCCGCCGCAGCCGTACATCATCACAACACAAATGTGCCGCACGAGGGATATTAACCCTGTCTCTGCTTGTGCTTAGGATTCTCACAAATAATCATGATTCTCCCTTTTCTCTTGATTACCTTACATTTCTCGCAAATAGGTTTTACTGATGATCTTACTTTCACGGGAAATCCCTCCTTTCAAAAAAGACCGTTTTACATTATATCACCTGGTATTAGGGAATGCAAGTAATATTTTGCAAAGCAAAATATTACTTCGCAATATTCTTCAAAGCAAAATATTACTTCGCAATATTCTCCAAAGCAAAATATTATTTCGCAATATTCTCCAAAGCAAAACACTGCTTCATCATATTTTATCCTGCAGAGCTTTGTTTTCTAATCCTGCCTCACAGAACACTGCTGCCTTATTTATCCCGCCAAATGATTCTTCCTTTGCTCAGATCATAGGGAGAAAGCTCCAGTGTTACCTTATCTCCCGGCAGAATACGGATAAAATTCTGGCGCAGCTTTCCGCTGATATGTGCAAGAACCTTATGCCCGTTCTCAAGCTCAACCTGAAACATCGTATTCGGCAGCTTTTCAACCACAATTCCTTCGATTTCAATCACGTCGCTCTTCGACATCTTAATCCTCCATTCTTGCCTGACAAGTTGAAAAAACATTATCTGTTCAACCGTCTCCTAAAACTTCCTTCTATCCCTGCCGCCATGAACGGCGGCTGTTTTCTCCATTCTTTGTGATATTCTGATCCGGTCAATACTTTCCGAGTGTCAGTATCTCCGGCTCTCCGTCCGTAATCAAAATCGTATTTTCGTAATGTGCCGAAAGGGAACCATCTAATGTGACAACCGTCCAGTCGTCATCAAGCCATGTCACTTCCCAGCCGCCGGCATTGATCATCGGCTCAATCGCAAGCGTCATTCCGGCTTTCAGTACCAGTCCCCTGCGTTTCTGGGTAAAGTTTGGTATCTGCGGGTCCTCGTGCAGCCGGGTGCCTATACCGTGTCCAACCAGATCCCGCACCGCTGAGAATCCGAATCCCGTAACGTAAGCATCAATCGCATTAGAAATATCATGCAGATGATTGCCCGCTCTCGCGTATTTTATCCCTTCAAAAAACGCCTGTTTCGTCACGTCCATCAGCTTCTTCGCCTCGGGCGTCACTTCTCCGACGCCGAATGTACGCGCCATATCCGAATGATACCCTTTATAGATCAGCCCCGCATCAAGGCTGACGATGTCGCCTTCCTGAACAAGCCTGCGCTTGCTTGGAATACCGTGTACCACCTCGTCATTGACCGAAACACAAATGGATGCAGGATAGCCGTTATAATCCTTAAAATTCGGAACGCACCCTGCCTCACGGATCATTTTCTCACCAATCCGGTCGATTTCCTGCGTAGTCATTCCCGCATGCAGATGCTCCGCCATATGATCAAACACATTCGAGAGCAGCCTGCACGATTCTCTCATCAATTCAATTTCTCGCGGCGATTTAATTGTTACTGCCATTTTAATAACCATGCCTTTCCCATCCGGCTTACTGCTTCCCGGAATCCAGAATTGCTTTGATCGCGGCAAATACTTCCTCCATCGGTCGTGTACCGTCAACCGTTCTTAAAATACCCTTCTCGGTATAATATGCGATCAGAGGCTGCGTCTGCTCATGGTAGACGTTCAAGCGGTTCTTTACCGTCTCCGGCTTATCATCATCACGAAGAACGAGCGCCGATCCACATGTATCGCATACATCCGCAACCTTTGGCGGTATATGTTCAATATGGTAGGTCGCACCGCAGTTTAAGCACGCGCGCCTTCCCGACATTCTTCTGATAATATTCTCATCCGGCACATCCACATCAATTGCGAAATCCACCTGTTCGCCTATCTTGTCAAGAGCCTCGTCAAGTACCTCCGCCTGCGGGATGTTGCGCGGGAATCCGTCCAATACATACCCGCCCCGGCAGTCCTCTTTTGCCACACGGTCCAACAATATTCTGACCGTAAGTTCATCGGGTACCAGTTCTCCGGCATCCATGTATTTCTTTGCTTCCATGCCAAGCTCCGTACCATTCTTGATATTTGCTCTGAACATGTCACCCGTCGAAACGTGAGGTACACCATACTGATCTGCGATCATTTTGGCCTGTGTCCCTTTTCCTGCGCCCGGAGCGCCAAGCATAATTACTTTCATAGCCTTTTTCCTTCTTCCTTCTCTGTTCCCATTCCCAACTCTATTTCCATTCGCGAAGCCCATTGCTGAGCGGTGGAATACTGTAACAATTCCGTTCTCCCGGCATTCCTGCCTCACTCAATCGTTACAAGCAGCTTACTCCGCCGTATAGAAACAAGCTTCCCTGTTTTTTAGCGAAACTTAAGATTTCTAAGGCGTCCTTTGACGCCCTAGAAATCCATCTGCTTCATTATGATTTAAGAAGAATCGCTTTAGCAATTCTCTGAAACGAAACTCCGCCTTAGGAAGAGCCGCTTTAGCTGATTCCCGAAGAATCGCTTCGCGATTCTTCGAAACGAAACTTAGATTTTCTTAGGCGGCGTTTTCTGACACTTAACTCAGAAAGAATCGCGAAGCGATTCTTTTGTGCGAGAAAGGTTCCGCAAGCGGAACCATAGAGCTTCTTAGCGAAACGCCCATTGGCGTGAGCTTTAGAAGCTCTTCTCGCACTTTAGTCATTCAAAAATCCCTTATAATTTCTCACAAGCATCTGCGACTCCACCTGCTTGATCGTCTCTAAGATAACGCTGACGATAATGATCAGGCTCGTGCCTCCGAACGACACCTCCGCATTGAACACACCGTTAAAGAAGAACGGCAGCACTGCAATGATGATCAGACCAATTACACCAATGAAAATGATGTAATTGAGCAGCTTGGAAAGATACTCCGCCGTCGGCTTTCCCGGACGAATACCCGGAATGAAGCCGCCCTGCTTCTTCATGTTCTCCGCAACCTCCAACGGATTAAACGTGATGGAAGTATAAAAATATGCGAAGAAAATGACTAATATGACATAGACCAAAAGTCCAATGGAATATGCCGGCCGCTTCGGATCACACCAATTTTCTGAATTCAGCACATTCAGAATTTTCCTCCACACGCCGTTTCCCTTATAAAAAAACGAACTAATGATAATCGGAAACTGCATTAAGGATGATGCAAAGATAATCGGGATGACACCTGCGGTATTCACCTTTAGCGGAATGCTCGAAGTCTGACCGCCGACCAACTTTCTTCCCTGCACTTTTTTTGCATATTGTACAGGAATTTTCCTTACACCGTCATTCAGAATAATAACAATGGCAACCATTACAATGATGATCGCTAAGATTACAACCGCCGCAATGACCGCTTTCGCAATATTCCCCGCATTAGCTGCCGACTTCACGAACTGCACATACAGGCTCTTGATATCCTCGGGCAGTCTCGAGAGAATATTGATGACAAGGACGATGGAAATACCGTTCCCGATTCCTCTCTCGGTAATGCGTTCGCCAATCCACATCAGGATTGCACTGCCTGCCGTCAGTATTAACACCGTTCCGATCACCGTAAGCGCGTTGAACGGGGTCAGCAGTCCCTGACCGCCGAAACCGATCGCCATTGCGCCAGACTCAATCACAGAAAGAGCAATGGTCACATACCTTGTGATCGACGCCAGTTTCTTGCGCCCGTCCTCGCCGTCACGCTGCATTTCCTCGAGCTTCGGAATCGCAATCGTCAGAAGCTGAATGATAATGGAGGATGTGATGTAGGGCGTGATGCTCAATGCAAAAATGGACATCCTGTAAAAGGAACCACCGGTAAATGCATCCAAAAAGTTAAATGTATCGCCTCCGCCCGTCGCATTCTCAAACCAGTTGCGGATATATTCAGAGTTGATTCCCGGAGTCGGAAGCTGGGAACCGAGTCTGATCACAACCAGCATAGCCAGTGTGAAAAAAATCTTGCTTCTGATTTCTTTGATCTTAAATGCATTTTTAAGAGTTTTAAGCATTAAATCACCTCTGCAGTTCCACCAAGCGCCTCAATTTTTTCTTTTGCAGATGCGCTGAAGGCATTTGCCTGAACCGTGAGCTTCTTGGTTAATTTTCCATTTCCAAGTATCTTCACTCCGTCCCTCGGGTTCTTCACAATCCCCTTCTCCATCAGAGTCTCAACCGTCACCTGATCTCCGTCTTCAAATGCCTCTAAACGGCCAAGGTTAATGCCGACAATCTCCTGCGTATTCCTGTTCTTAAAGCCTCTCTTAGGAATGCGTCTGTATAACGGCATCTGTCCACCCTCAAAGCCCGGTCTCGGTGCGCCGGAACGTGCCTTCTGTCCTTTATGACCCTTACCCGCAGTCTTACCGTTTCCGGAACCGTGACCGCGGCCTTTTCTGAAATCATTATGCTTAGAGCCCTCTGCCGGGTGTAAATTTGATAATTCCATGCTGCTGACACCTCCTTTTTATGCTTCTTCTACCTTTAACATATAACCAACCTGCTGGATCATACCCCTGATCGCTGCATTGTCCGGCATCGTTACGGTCTTATGCATTTTTGTAAGTCCTAATGCTTCAACTGTTCTTCTATGCTTCGGAACTGCGCCGATCGGAGATTTCACCAAAGTGATCTTTAACATTTTTTCTGCCATTTCGGTTTTCCTCCTTACATCAGCTCGCTGACGGAAATGCCGCGCTTGCTGGCTACTTCCTCCGGGCTCATTAAGGAGCTTAAGCCCTGAATCGTCGCAAGTACTACGTTCTGCTTATTGTTAGAGCCAAGCGATTTGGTACGAATATTCTTAATGCCTGCCAGCTCGCATACGTTACGTGCCGGTCCGCCCGCGATGATACCGGTACCATCGGGAGACTTCTTCAACAGGACGCATGCCGAGCCAAACTTACCGGTCTGATCATGCGTAATGGAATTATTGACATCCAGCGCAACTGTGATCAGATTCTTGATCGCATCCTCTTTTCCTTTGCGGATCGCCTCGGGAATTTCGGTCGCTTTTCCAAGTCCTGCTCCAACGTGTCCGTTTCCGTCACCTACAACAACAAGCGCCGTAAAACGCATGTTGCGTCCGCCCTTTACAACCTTGGTAACGCGCTTAATGGAAACAACTTTTTCAGTTAATTCTAACTGACTGGGATCTATGATTGTGCGTTTCATATGATGTTCTCCTTCCTCCTAGAATTCTAATCCGGCTTCTCTGGCTGCCTCAGCCAGAGCTGCTATCTTGCCTGTGTAAAGGAAACCACCTCTGTCGAATACAACAGTCTTAATCCCTTTATCTAAAGCCCGCTCCGCGATCACCTTGCCAAGATATGCCGCCGCATCTACGTTGTTGGTTTTTTCAAGCTCACTCTTTACGCCCTTCTCCAGTGTGGACGCTGCAGCGAGGGTGTTGCCGACCGTATCATCAATAATTTGAGCATACATATGATTATTGCTTCTGAATACAGCCAGACGGGGTCTTTCGGGCGTTCCGCTGAAACGATTCCGAATTTTCATGTGCTTTTTAACACGAATATTCTGTCTTGATTCTTTTTTAACCATCTTTCTACTCTCCTTATTTATTTCTTGCCGGTCTTACCAACTTTACGTCTGATCGTTTCATCGGCATACTTAATTCCCTTGCCCTTATAAGGCTCAGGTCTTCTCTTGTCTCTGATCTCAGCTGCGAATTGGCCAACCTTTTCTTTGTCAATGCCCTTTACGATAATGAGGTTCTGCCCGTCAAGCACGGTCTCAATTCCTTCCGGGTCCGTCATCTCAACCGGATGAGAGTAGCCAAGGGATAAGGTCAATACCTTCCCTGCCTTTGCTGCCCTGTAACCGACGCCGTTTACTTCAAGCTTTTTCTCAAAACCCTGCGTCACACCAACCACCATATTGTTGATCAGTGTTCTGGTCAGTCCATGTAACGATTTCATTTTCTTTAAGTCGTTCGGACGGGAAACAAGAATCTGCTCCCCTTCCTTTTTAATTTCCATTTCTGCGGGTAACACTCTCTCCAGCGTTCCCTTAGGACCCTTTACGGTCACTTTATTATTTTCTGCAATATCCACAGTCACTCCTGCCGGAATTGCGATTGGCATTCTACCTATCCGTGACATGCCCGTACCTCCTGTTTTTTGAATTGCTCATTGACTGATGTCTGTTTACACACTGCGTGATTACCATACAAAAGCCAGAACCTCGCCGCCGACATTCAGCTCACGCGCTTTCTTATCGGTGATGACGCCCTGATTTGTGGAAATAATTGCGATTCCCAAGCCTCCGAGAACCTTCGGAAGTTCATCCTTACCTGCGTAAACACGAAGCCCCGGCTTGGAAATTCTCTTAATACCGGAAATGATCTTATCGTTCTTGTCCGCACCGTATTTTAACGTAATGCGGATGGTCTTGAAACTGCCGTCCTCCACAATGTCATACTTCCTGATATAGCCCTCGTCTAAAAGAATCCCGGCAATCGCCAATTTCATTTTAGAAGAAGGGATATCAACCGTATCATGTTTTGCAGTATTGGCATTTCGTATTCTTGTCAGCATATCTGCAATAGGGTCCATAGTCATGATTATTTGCCTCCTTAACTTTTTTTACCAGCTTGCTTTCTTTACTCCGGGTATCTGACCTTTATACGCTAACTCGCGGAAGCAAATTCTGCAGATTCCGTATTTTCTTAAATAACCGTGCGGACGGCCGCATATCTTGCAGCGGTTATATTCTCTTGTGGAGAATTTCGGTTTGCGCTGCTGTTTAATCTTCATTGATGTTTTAGCCATGAATTTACCTCCTCCTATTTCGCAAACGGCATGTTGAATAAGGTCAACAGCTCACGTGCCTCTTCGTCGGTCTTTGCAGTCGTGACGATGATAACGTCCATACCTCTTACCTTGTCGATCTTATCGTACTCAATCTCCGGAAAGATGATCTGCTCTTTGATGCCGAGCGCATAGGAACCTCTGCCATCGAACGCATTCGGATTCACACCACGGAAATCGCGCACGCGGGGCAATGCAAGATTCACGAGGCGGTCAAGAAATTCATACATTTTTTCGCCGCGCAGCGTTACTTTACAGCCAATTGCCATCCCCTCACGGATTTTGAAGTTTGCAATCGCTTTCTTTGCCTTCGTAGGCACCGCCTTCTGGCCTGTAATCGTCTCCAGCTCACTGATGGCAGCTTCCAGTACCTTTGCATTGTCCTTTGCCTCACCGACACGCATGTTTACGACGATCTTGTTCAGCTTCGGAACCTGCATCACGTTCTTGTAGCCGAACTTTTTCATCATAGCGTCTACGATCTCTTTATTATACATTTCTCTCAGTCTACTACTCACAGTTGATAACCTCCTTCCTCACAGTTAATCGATGACATCACCGGTTGTCTTTGCATAACGGACCTTCTTGTCCTTATCCATCTTAAAGCCGACTCTCGTGACTTTTCCCTTGTGAACATACATCACATTGGATGCGTCGATCGGAGCCTCCTTCTGGATAATGCCGCCGTTTGCATTTGCTGCAGAAGGTTTTGTGTGCTTTGTTATCATGTTGACACCCTCGACAAGCACTTTGTTTGCCTTGGCATCCACAGAAATAACTTTGCCTTCTTTGTCTTTATCTTTGCCTGCGATCACCTTGACGGTATCGCCCTTTTTAATCTTAAATGTTGACATACGGCACCTCCTTATAATACTTCGGGAGCCAGAGAAACGATTTTCATGAACTGTTTCTCACGAAGCTCTCTCGCTACCGGTCCGAATATACGGGTCCCTCTCGGGGTCTTGTCATCCTTGATGATAACGGCAGCATTCTCGTCAAACTTGATATAAGAACCGTCCTTGCGGCGGGCGCCTTTTACACTGCGGACAACAACCGCTTTTACAACATCGCCCTTTTTAACAACACCGCCGGGTGTTGCATCTTTAACAGAAGCAACGATCACATCGCCGATCGATGCATATCTTCTTGTAGAGCCGCCCATAACGCGAATGCAGAGAAGTTCTTTTGCCCCGGTATTATCAGCGACCTTCAGTCTGGTTTCCTGTTGTACCATGCTAATTCTCCTTCCAAATCACGACTTTCCGTGAAGTTTCTAATGCAGGCATTATTTTGCCTTCTCGATAATTTCCACGAGTCTCCATCTCTTATCCTTAGAGAGCGGTCTCGTCTCGGCAATTCTTACAACGTCGCCGATGTTGCACTCGTTGTTTTCGTCATGAGCTTTGAACTTCTTTGTGTACTTCACGATTTTATTGTAAAGAGGATGCTTTACATGATCCTCGACAGCTACAACAATGGTCTTCTCCATCTTATTGCTGACAACTTTGCCCGTACGGGTTTTTCTCAAATTTCTTTCCACGGTGGATCTCCTTTCTATGCGTTTGCCTTCTGTGTGATCACGGTCTGGATTCTTGCAATGTTCTTGCGAACCTCTTTGATCCGCGCAGTATTATCCAGCTGGTTTGTCGCATTCTGGAATCTCAGATTGAAAAGCTCTTTCTTAGCCTCGACTAAGCTCTCGGCTAACTCAGCAGATGATTTGGTCTTCAAATCTTCAACATACTTATTCGTTTTCATTATGATACACCACCTTCCAAATCTGCTTTCGACACGATCTTGCACTTGCAGGGAAGCTTGTGAACAGCAAGACGCAGCGCTTCTTTTGCCTGATCCTCGGGAATACCTGCGATCTCAAACATCACGCGGCCCGGTTTTACAACCGCTACCCAATACTCAAGGGAGCCTTTTCCGGAACCCATTCGTGTCTCTGCCGGCTTTGCCGTTACGGGCTTATCCGGGAAAATTTTAATCCATACCTGTCCGGCACGCTTCGTATAACGCGTCATCGCAATACGGGCAGCCTCAATCTGATTGGACTTGATCCAGCACGGCTCCGTCGCAACGATACCGTACTCACCATATGTGATCGTGTTGCCGCGGCCTGCCTTACCTGCCATACTGCCGCGGAACTGCTTACGACGTTTTACTCTTTTCGGCATTAACATGATTTATCGCTCCCTTCCGCATTCGCCTTAGTGGGAAGTACCTCACCTTTATAGATCCATACCTTTACACCGATCTTGCCATAGGTGGTATCCGCCTCTGCGAAGCCGTAATCAATATCTGCACGCAGCGTCTGAAGGGGAATCGTACCCTCGCTGTAGAACTCGGAACGCGCCATATCCGCGCCGCCAAGACGGCCTGCGCATGCTGCCTTGATACCAAGTGCTCCGCTCTTCATGGTTCTCTGCATGCAGGACTTCATCGCACGTCTGAAAGAGATTCTGTTCTCTAACTGCTGTGCGATATTCTCCGCTACAAGCTGTGCATCCCTGTCCGGTCTCTTGATCTCCTTAATGTCGATCAGTACATTCTTTCCGGTCAGCTTGCAAAGCTCTTTCTTTGTAATCTCAATCTCAGCACCGCCCTTACCGATCACAACGCCGGGCTTTGCCGTGAATACGATCACTTTTACCCTGTCGGATGCTCTCTCAATCTCGATCTTAGCGATTCCGGCAGCCATCAGTTTCTTTTTCAGATATTTTCTGATCTCATAATCTTCTACCAGATAATCTGCAAATTCGCCTTCCGCATACCATCTGGAATCCCAATCTTTAATAACACCGACTCTCAAGCCATGAGGATTTACTTTCTGTCCCATTTTTTTCCTCCTTATCTTTCATCCAGCACAATCGTGATATGGCACATTCTCTTCTCGATCCTGTATGCCCTTCCCTGTGCTCTCGGTTTTACTCTTTTCATGATGGGACCGCTGTTCGCATAGCACTCCGCAATGTATAACTTCTCAGGATTCATACCATTGTTGTTCTCTGCGTTCGCGATGGCGGACTCTAACAGCTTCTTTGTGACTGCGGAAGCGTATCTCGGACTGTACTCCAAAATTCCTAACGCAGTCGTCACATCCTTACCTCTGATGGCATCCAAAACAAAGCATGCTTTCTGTACAGAAACCCGCGCGTAGGATAACTTCGCGGAGGGTCTGGTATCTTTGTTTGCATTTCTTTCTCTTTTAATCTGGGAACGATGTCCTTTTGCCATGACTTAAAACCTCCTCTCAAAATTATCTGACGCCGGACTTCTTGTCGTCTTTTTTGTGTCCTCTGAAGGTTCTGGTCGCCACAAACTCACCAAGCTTGTGTCCGACCATATCCTCTGTTACATAAACAGGAACATGCTTTCTGCCGTCATGCACCGCAATCGTGTGTCCGACAAAGGACGGGAAGATTGTGGAACGACGGGACCAGGTCTTAATAACCTGCTTCTGTCCTGCTGCATTCATTGCATCTACTTTTTTCAGTAAGCTTGCATCTGCAAACGGTCCTTTTTTCAGTGATCTAGCCATTGTCTTTCCTCCTCAATTATTTGATAGCTCTGCCGTCTCTTCTTCTCACGATCAGCTTATTGGACGGATTCTTCTTCTTACGCGTCTTTAAGCCGAGAGCGGGCTTGCCCCAAGGGGTGCAGGGACCCGGACGTCCAATGGGCGCTCTGCCCTCGCCGCCGCCGTGCGGATGGTCATTCGGGTTCATGACGGAACCGCGCACGGTAGGTCTGATACCCATATGGCGCTTGCGGCCTGCTTTACCGAGGTTGATCAGGTTGTGATCACCGTTGCCGACCGTGCCGACACATGCTCTGCATACGATCGGTACCATTCTCATCTCACCGGACGGTAAACGAAGTGTTGCATACTTGCCTTCCTTCGCCATCAGCTGTGCGCTGTTGCCTGCGGAGCGGACCATCTGGCCGCCCTTGCCCGGATGAAGCTCAATACTGTAGATCTGTGTACCGACAGGAATTTCGGATAACGGAAGGCAGTTGCCTAACTTTACCTCCGCTGTCGGTCCGTTCATGACCTGCATGCCGTCCGTTAATCCTTCAGGTGCAAGGATATATGCCTTTTCACCATCCGCATAACAGATCAGCGCGATATTCGCGGTTCTGTTCGGATCATATTCAATGCCGATGACCTTTGCAGGGATTCCGTCTTTATTTCTCTTAAAATCAACGATCCTATACTTTCTTTTGTTGCCGCCTCCGCGGTGTCTTACCGTGATCTTGCCCTGATTGTTGCGGCCGGAATGCTTCTTTAACGAAGTACACAGGGACTTCTCCGGCGTATCCTTCGTGATCTCGGCGAAATCGGAACCGGTCATATTACGTCTGGAAGGTGTATAGGGATTATAAGTCTTGATTCCCATGATTGTATCTCCTTTTCTATAATTTGCGCGATTATGAAAGAACGCTGTTTTTTACAGTCCCGTGAACAGCTCAATGTCCTTGCTGTCCTCTGTCAGCTTCACGATCGCCTTCTTCGTTGCCGCAGTCATTCCCGTCACACGTCCGCGGGTCTTCTTCTTACCCGGACGGTTCATCGTGTTGACGCTCTCAACCTTGACACCGTCGAACATTTTCTCGACAGCCTCTTTGATCATCGTCTTGTTCGCATCCACATGAACAAGAAACGTATACTTCTTGCTGCTCATCGCATTCATGCTCTTCTCTGTAATCACCGGCTTGAGGATTACATCATAATACTTAATGTCTGCCATTATGCGTACACCTCCTCGATCATCTTGACCGCATCCTTTGTCAGGACAACGGTTCCAGCCTTCATCACGTCATAAACGTTAATTGTGTTGGTCAGCGCCGTCTCAACATTGGGAATGTTTCTCGCGGAAAGCATCACCTTGTCATCATTTTCCTTCAATACGATCAGCGCTTTCTCTACGTGCAGATTGTTAACAAGCTCCACGATCTTCTTCGACTTGATCTCATCCAGAGTCAGCTCGTCTAAAACGATCAGTTTGCTGTCCTGCACCTTGCTTGTCAGCGCAGACTTTAACGCCGCGCGTTTTTCCTTCTTGTTCATCTTAAAAGAGTAATCTCTCGGCGTCGGAGCAAATACCATGCCGCCGCCCGTCCATTGAGGTGCTCTTGTGGAACCCTGTCTTGCATGACCGGTTCCCTTCTGTCTCCAGGGCTTTTTCCCGCCGCCGGAAACCTCTGAGCGCGTTTTTGCTTTCTGCGTGCCCTGACGATTATTGGCAAGCTGCTGAACGACTGCCATGTGTACCAGATGCTCATTGATCTCAACACCGAACACCGCATCGCTTAAGTCCATCTTGCCGACTTCTTTTCCTTCCATATTGTAAACAGATACGTTTGCCATCTGAGTGCTCCTCCTTTCGTTCCTGCTTTATGCCTCAACCTTCGTGGTCTCTTTAATGGTGATCAAAGCTTTCTTTGGTCCGGGTACGGAACCCTTAACCAGAATTAAATTCTTATCCGCATCCACTCTTACGACCTCGAGATTTTTAATCGTGACTTTCTTGCTCCCCATGTGTCCCGGCATACCCTTGCCCTTGAACACGCGGCTCGGAGAGGAGCACGCACCGTTGGAACCCTGATGACGATGGAACTTGGAACCGTGTGCCATCGGACCTCTCGACTGTCCTAATCTCTTGATAGCGCCCTGAAAACCTTTGCCCTTGCTGATCGCCGATGCGTCGACCTTATCGCCGACCGCAAAGATATCCGCCTTGATCTCCTGCGCCAATGCATATTCCTCAGCATTCTCGAAACGGAACTCTTTTACATATCTCTTCGAGGATACGCCTGCTTTTTCGAAATGACCCTTCATCGGCTTGTTTACGCCGTGCGCATGGATCACTTCTCTGTTGCCGCCCTTATCCTTGTTGATGATTCTGTCCTTCTTGTCCACGAAACCGACCTGAACGGCGCTGTACCCGTCATTCTCCTGTGTCTTTACCTGTGTTACGACGCACGGACCAGCCTCAAGGACCGTAACCGGAATGAGGCTTCCGTCTTCTGCGAAAATCTGCGTCATTCCAACTTTTGTTGCCAAAATCGCTTTCTTCATTGTTTACCTCCTGTTTGTTCTACATGGCGGAACCAAACGGAACAGCATCACTCTGCGTCCGCTCCGGCATGCCGCCGGCGCCCGTGGTTCACATACTAGTAGAAGGTTTATTTGTTTTTCATTTTGATGTCGATGTAGACACCGGCAGGCATCTCGAGTCTCTGCAGTGCATCAACCGTCTTCGGTGTGGGTGCAATGATATCGATCAGTCTCTTGTGCGTTCTCTGCTCGAACTGCTCACGGGAATCCTTATACTTGTGAACCGCACGAAGAATCGTCACAACCTCCTTCTTAGTGGGAAGGGGTACCGGCCCGCTCACCTGGGAACCGTTCTTCTTTACTGTTTCGATGATTTTTTTGGCAGATGCATCCACTAACTGATGGTCGTATGCCTTCAGGGTGATTCTCATAATCTGATTTGCCATAAAAAAAGTCGCCTCCTTTTCGCACTTTTCAATCGAAGTACGACAAGCGGTGACTGTACACTCTCCCGTGTGTGTCATGCTTTAGACAGCTCTGCGGGAATCCCCGCTCCCTGCCAATGCAGAGTTACAACACGTCGTTTCTACCATTGGTAGACTTTTTGTTGGTACAGTGACTTGTCGCCAGTTTTATAAACTTGACATTCGCTCCACGGAAAACCTGCGGGAAGTTATCTGTTTTCTACCCACAGCAACCTCACGTTTCAACGCTATCATGCCACAGCATTGATTACTATACACGAAAAAAGGAGGTTTGACAACCCCCTTTTTTCATTTTTTTATTTTTCACTTCCAAAAGAGCTCCTTAAAACGCTGCGCCGGACTGTTAATTCTCTGCCCGTGCTTTGTGATGCTCCCTCTTTACCTCATACATCCGCTGGTCCGCAACCTCCAGCAGCAGATCAACGTTCGTATCATCCCGCAGTCTTGCCAGACAATAGCCGATGCTCGCAGAAACCTCATAGGGCTTCTTCTCCATCGCACCTTTTCTCATGCAGATTTCCTCAATGCGCGCGATCTTTTCATCCGTATCTTCCTCTGTGTATTCGTCCACGCCGAGCATGATAAATTCATCCCCCCCGCTCCGCACACAGATTTCGTTATCGGTCGCGCACTCCGAAAGTGCTTCGGCAACCGCTTTGATCGCATAATCCCCCTCATGATGCCCGAAATGATCATTGATATATTTGAGCCTGTCGAGGTCTGCAACAAGCGCCAGCAGAATTTTTCCTTTTCCAAACTGGCGTATCACTTCCAGTTTATTTTCCATTGCCCTGCGGTTATACAGCCCGGTCATCGCGTCAATCTCGGATTTGGTCTGAATCCTGCTGCGCACGCGCATCATCTCAAGCGCGTTATTGATGTTGCGCAGCCAGTTATGGAACACATAGTCAATCTTTCTGCCCTGCGAAAGCTCCGCCGTCAGTACCGCATAGCCGAGCGTCTGTTCCGCAAAATGGATCGGCGAAAAATAAAACACCATCGGCTCTTCCCGCTCTTCAAACAGCTCCGGCAGCATCTCTTCTGTATAAAAAGAGCGCTCACCCGCCGGATCGTTCGGCGTAAAACTGATTCCCTGCGTATCGTCCGAGTCCGTCGCCGAATCGGCGTGAAGCATGAGCCGCATACGTTCGGGATACCCGTCGATCATCGATGTCTCCGTATCCATCCAGTCTTCCCGCAGGCATATATAAAAATCTTTGTAAGGACGCAGCGTGTGCGTATTCTTGTAAATCTCATAAATGCACTGTGCCGGGCCGTTCACGCTCACAAGGTTCTCGAACAGATAACTGTCCAGCAGTTCGCTGATGTCCACGCTTGTGTCCTTCTGCATCGCCTTAATATAAGAATTTACATTATATAAAGAACGGTGTATCCTCTTATGAAGATATTCCGCGTCGCAGTGGCAGCCACAGCTGTCGCCCGGATGCAGATTTGTATGCACAGTATGAACCGGTGGAATTTCCGGCTCACCGCCGTCGATTGCAGCATGCAGCAGATTGACCGCTTCTTCCGCCGTTACCGCGTTCGCCGGTTCATAAGTTGTCAGCGTCGTTTCGTTAATAACGGACTCCTTTGTGGCGTCGTAGCCGGTCACAATGATCTGTTCAGGCACTTTCACTCCATGCCAGATCAGCCGGTTCATCAGCCCAACCGCCATATGATCGCTCGCACAGATGACCGCATCCGGCATGTCAAGCTCACCCTTGCAGATGCGCTCCGCAAGCTGCTCTCCGGAATCATACCAGAAATCCCCGTCAAACACCTTTTTTTCATCAAACGGCAGATGATGCTTTGCCAGATAATCCTGATATCCTAAAAGCCGCTCCCTGCACACATCCAGTCCCGCAAATCCGTTCAGAAAATAAACGTTCCTGCAGTGGTGAACCTGATAAACATGCTCTGTGATCTCATAGAATGCCCTCCGGTCGTTCGTATACGCTGTCTCACAACCGTCAAAGGGCAGATCGATCGAAACAATCTTCTTATGACATTTCTTCCTGACCAGATCAACAAGCTCCTGATAAATAGGCGCATTCCCATTTGCATGCAGCGGAAGCGCCGTCACGATCACGCCGTCAAACTGATCAAAATTGATCAGGCTGTAAATATTCCACTCTCCGTTCAGGTAATCCTTATCCGAATGAACAGACTGCACAAGCGGTGCAAACACAGCGACGTCGTAATCATAACGCTGACACTGGGTAAGAATGCCTTCCATCACTCTTGTCTGATAACTGTTTTCCAAATAGATCGCCAATACGGCAATCTTCTTTCTCTTTTTCTTCATAGGCTGACCCTCTTTGAAAAAAATGGTACTTTAGTCATTATTATAGCACACTTTTTTCTGACTTAAAAGGGTACAGCCGTAAAATTTTTGTTCTGCTCAGGACTTACTTACAAGCTTTAAGTAAGCGCGCGACGTGATCCGGTACACTATAATATAGAAGAAACCGAAGGTCAAAAAGCAGATGACCGTCGTCCATATTAAAAGGGAAACATTCACGGCGTTAAAGAGCATCATGATCTTCCGAATGATCGGAAACGCAAATGTCATGTGGACGCCCGCTGCCACAAGCGGCAGAAAGAACACCGTCAGTACCTGTGAATTCACGCTCTTTCTGATCTCCCGCTCGGTCATGCCGACCTTCTGCATGATCTCGAACTTCGCACGGTCCTCGTATCCTTCAGAAATCTGTTTGTAGTAAATGATGAGCACAGTCGCAAACACGAATACGATGCCGAGCAGAATCCCCAGGAAAAAGAGGCTGCCATACATGCTGTAAAAGCCGTCACGCTCCTCGGCAATACTCTCCACCCAGACCTTCGGAAACGTTTCATCCTCAATCTGCGAGGTCCCGATCCGTTCTATAATCGTACCGACAATCTGTCTCTGCTTCTCATCCCCGCAGGATAAGTCAAAACCATAGTAGCTATACTCCTGAACCGCTGCGCTTTCTTGGCCCGCCCCGTGATAAAATTCTACAAACCGTTCATAATCAGGAACAAACAGATAAATGCTTTTGAATACCTGCGCACTTTCCTCCCCGTTTGGAGGAAGCTCCTCAACGACACGTTTCACATGCATTTCTTCCATATTCTGAAGATGAACTGTATCATACGGCCAGCTACATCCCTTGGTAACACCGACAAGAACCTCATCCGGCTCCAAGGTCTCGCTTTCTCCCATCAGCCGGTTATAATCTTCAATCGGAACAACATACAGACCGACCCGATTGCTCGTAGTGCCGAAGGAAAAGCCGAGCGTAACGCCCTCCGTAAGCAGTTCATTATCCCTGCATTCCGCCGAAATATCCAGATACCGCCACTGCACTTCCGTCTCGATCCGCACATTGGAATCTCCTGCCGCTTTCCTTGCCATCTCCTGCACGGCATACGCAGCATCCTCATCCGACGTCCGCGCTTTTAAGACAATATCCTGCGGATACCTGAGACGCATGCCGTCCTCTTTTCCAAAATACAGGCAGGCTGTGGAAGAAAGCGTCACGAGCACCATCGTGGACAAAATGCAGATGGACGCAAGCCCCGCCCCGTTTCGTTTCATGCGGTAGCTCATGGAAGAAACCGACACAAAATGATTTGTCTTGTAATAAAATCTCTTGTTCTTGGAAAGCAGTCTGCACAGCGCCACAGAACCGCTGATAAAGAGCATATAGGTCGCCGCAATGACCATTATGACCGCCACAAAAAACCAGATCATCGCATCAAACGGGCTTTGAATCGTGACCGCCAGATAATAGGCAGCGCCAAGCACCAGAACGCCGAGCAGTGAGAGAATCCATTTTACTTTCGGCGGTTTTTCCCCGACATTCTCGCTTCTAAGCAGTTCAACCGGCTTGGATACATGAATCTGGCGCAGATTATTGATCAGGATCAGCCCAAATACGATTGCGAACAGGAACAGAACCCGGCACACGGAATCGGCGGACACTTCAAAATGATAGTCCGGCCCCCTGCCGATCATGTTCATTGCTGCCAGTTCCGCAAGCTTGGAAAACAGAACGCCGAACAAAAGCCCCGCTCCAACGGAAATGACGTAAATCAGCAGCGCCTCCCACACAAGCACCCTCGCCAGATTCCATTTTCCCATTCCTAAAATATTGTAAAGTCCAAACTCCTTCTTCCTCCTTCGGATTAAGAATGAATTTGTATAAAATAGGAAGATGACGACAAAAAAAGCCATTACGTTCACGCCGAAGCCAAGCGTTGCCTGAAGCTCCCTTCCTCCGCTCATCTGATACAGGGCATCGCTGCTTTCCAAAAACGTGATAATGTAATACATGACTACCATACCGATGCCAGTCAGTATAAATGGAATGTATACCTGCTTATTTCTTTTGATTCCCAACCATGCCAGTTTGGGATAAAGCATCCTTTTCATTGTCTCTGCCAGCCTCCTCTCAGACTTCTTCACCGTTAGCCGCAATTGCCGTCAGCGTATCGGAAATACGCTGATACAGCGCCTCATTTGTGAGGTTGCCGCGGTAAAGCTGATGATAGACTTCGCCGTCTTTAATGAACAGGACTCTTCCCGCATGGCTCGCCGCTTTGACAGAATGCGTCACCATCAGAATCGTCTGTCCGTCCGCATTGATCTGGGAAAACAGCCGCAGCAGCTCGTCGGTCGCTTTGGAGTCCAGCGCGCCGGTCGGCTCATCCGCCAGCACAATACGCGGATTTGTGATGAGTGCACGCGCAACGGCAGTGCGCTGCTTCTGTCCGCCCGAAAGCTCATAGGGGTATTTGTCAAGCAGTTCGGCAATTCCGAGCCTTTTCGAAATTGGTCTGATCCTATCTTCCATTTCTTTTAATTTTCCACCAGCCAGAACAAGGGGCAGGTAAATGTTGTCACGCACGGAAAAGGTATCAAGCAGATTAAAGTCCTGAAATACAAATCCAAGTCTGTCCCGTCTGAACGATGCAATTTCGGACTCCCGCACAGTCGTAATGTCCCTTCCGTCCAAAAGCACGCTTCCTCCGGTCGGCTTGTCAAGCGCCGCCAGTATATTTAAGAGCGTCGTCTTTCCAGAACCGGACTCTCCCATAATCGCTACATATTCTTCTTTTTCCACGCTGAACGACACGTCTTTGAGCGCCTCGACCTGATGCGCGCCGAAACGCGTGGTATAAACCTTTCTGACATTCTGAACTTCCAATATTGGCATTGTGATCATTTCTCCTTTCGATTGTCATAGATTCCAGGGCATCGCAACAACGCTTCCCGCTTTTCGCCCCGTCATGGATTATCAACGCAGTGCGCCCCGAATCTATGACAATCATACAAAAAGGGAAAATGACACGCCATCGAATCGGCTTACATTTCCCCCCTGCACGCTTACAGTTTTGTAAGTTCATTCATGCTCCATCGTCTCTCTGTGCAGATTGATGCAGACTGCGGTCCCCTCACCGAGCACGGAATTTGCCCAGATACGATGCCCTAAGTTCGCCGTAATACGCCGGCATAAATAAAGTCCGATCCCGCTTGCTTTCTTATCCCGTCTTCCGTTATACCCTGTATAACCCTTCTCAAACACGCGCGGCAGGTCCTCTGCCGCAATGCCGATTCCCGTATCTTTTATGATGAGCACCTCATCCTTTAATTCAATAGAAATCTGCCCTTCTTTTGTATACTTCAACGCGTTGGAAAGCACCTGCTCAATCACAAACAGCAGCCACTTTTCATCCGTCAGCACCTTGTAATGAACCGGTTCGTAGCGCAGCCTGATCTTTTTTCCGATAAAGAAATTTGCAAACCGCCTGAGTGCCTGCTTCAAAATATCATCCAGATCACAGAGCGTAAAACAATAGTCCGTCGTTCCCGCATCCAGCCGCAGGTAACAGAGCACCATTTCCACATACTGCTCAATACGGCTTAAATCCGTGGACAGCGCCAGCGCTTCCTTCCCCTCCTGCCCTTCCAGCGTCAGGCGCATGGCAGCGATCGGCGTTTTGATCTGATGAACCCATGCCGTATAATATTCCATCATATCCGCATAGCTCGTTCTCCACCGTGTCTCTATCCGGTTCTTTTCCTCAAAAAGCGCCCTTATCAAACCTGTATACGCTTCGCTCACCCCGTCCCACGGCTGTGGGAGATGCTCTATGCTAAACCGGATTTCCTCCATCATTCCGTTCAGGCTGCGGCAGCATCTGCGGTAGGAAGAATAATCCAAAATCACGACAACAGCGCCGATTCCCACGCATTCCGCTCCCACATAGGCAAGCGCCTGCCACGGCACCCGGTACAGCATCAGGGTCACCAACGCCACCGACATGATCAGGATGGTATTTTCAACCACTCTTTTTCGCACACCCAGATAAGCAAAAAAACTTTTCATTCTATCAGATACCCCATTCCCACCTTTGTTGTAATAAAGTCGTCTAAGCCTGCCGCAGAAAGCTTTTTACGCAGTCTCGTCACATTGACGGTCAGCGTGTTCTCATCTACAAACTCGTCCGACTCCCACAGCTTCTGCATCAGAGAGTCCCTGCTGACAACCTTTCCTTTTTTCTCCAGAAGCGCCTGTAATATGCGATACTCATTTTTCGTCAGATCGATCTTCTCCCCGTCATAAGAAAGCGTCGCATCATCCATATTCAAAACCGCTCCCCGGTGGCGCATGACCGCCGGAGCCGCCGAAAAATCATAGGTTCTTCGAAGGATCGCCTGAATCTTGGCAATCAGCACATTGCTGTCGTAAGGCTTTGTAATAAAATCATCCCCGCCCATATTCATAGCCATGACAATGTTCATATTGTCTGACGCCGAGGATAAAAAAATAATCGGCACGCTGGAAATCTTTCGAATTTCGCTGCACCAGTGATAGCCGTTATAAAACGGCAGTCCGATATCAAGCAGTACAAGCTGCGGATCAAATGCAGCAAACTCGCCCAGCACATTTCTGAAGTCCGAAACGCAGCGCACCTCAAATCCCCATCCGCCGACCTGTTTTTCCACACCCCTTGCAATTCCATCGTCATCTTCTACAATTAAAATCCGATACATAGCCGTTCTCCCGTGGTTGTCCTTTTTCATAAAATCAAAGATTTTGATTTTATATAAATATAAACAATCATTTGCCAAATGTCCATAGGATGTGTATAGTTATTGTAAGCATAAATATAAAACAGGCAGACAAGTCAATGTAAGGCACACTCTCGCTGCCTGTCTATTCTTCCAAAATGAAGGAGCAGAATACCATGTGGATTTCGCAGAATTGGAAAGATTATGAGGTGCTGGATACGTCCTCTGGAGAAAAACTGGAACGCTGGGGCAGTTATCTCCTCGTGCGGCCCGACCCGCAGGTTATTTGGAATACGCCGAAAAATCATATGGATTGGAAAAAATGGAACGGTCATTATCACAGAAGCAGTAAGGGCGGCGGTGAATGGGAGTTCCGCAGCCTTCCCGAAGAATGGCAGATTTCCTATGAACCGCTCTCACTCTCTTTCCGCTTAAAACCGTTCAGCTTTAAGCATACAGGGCTGTTTCCCGAACAGGCGGTAAACTGGGACTGGTTTTCCACCCTGATGAAAAGTGCGGACCGCCCCATCAAAGTCTTAAACCTGTTCGCATACACCGGCGGCGCGACGCTTGCCGCTGCCCGCGCGGGCGCTTCGGTCACACATGTAGACGCTTCAAAGGGCATGGTAACATGGGCAAAAGAAAACGCGGCGGTATCCGGACTCTCCGATGCACCGGTACGATGGCTCGTGGACGACTGCGTGAAATTCGTAGAGCGCGAGCTCCGCAGGGGCAGCCGCTATGATGCAGTCATCATGGACCCGCCCTCTTATGGAAGAGGACCCAAAGGTGAAATCTGGAAAATGGAAGATTCGATTTTTTCTTTTATAGAATTAACGAGTAAGCTGTTATCCGAACAGCCCTTGTTCTTCCTGATCAATTCCTATACGACCGGTTTACAGCCCGCAGTTCTTTCTTATATGATGCAGACCGTCCTCACACCCCGTTTCGGCGGAATCGTGGAAGCGGATGAGATCGGGCTGCCTGTTACGTCAAACGGGCTTTCGCTGCCCTGCGGCGCAAGCGGACGATGGAAAAAGACCTGAGCTGATGCTCAGGTCTTTTCCGACTTCCGCTTGCGCGAAAGTCTTTTGAAGATTAAATTTTTTACCCAAACACTCCAAGGTGTTCGAGAAAAATTTTAATTCCAAGCAGAATCAGGATGACGCCGCCCGCACACTCTGCACCTTTCCGGTATTTTGCGCCGAACGCATGACCCAGCTTCGCGCCCGCCGTCGAAAGCACAAACGTGACACAGCCAATAAACAGCACGGCTGCAAAAATATTTGTATCGGGCAGGAATGCAAACGTGATCCCGACTGCAAGGGCATCAATGCTTGTCGCAACAGCCATCAGGAACATCGTCTTCACATCCATATCCGCGTTCGTCTCCTGTTCCGCTCCAAACGCATCCTTAACCATATTTGTGCCAATCACAAGGAGCAGCACAAATGCGATCCAGTGATCGACCGACGTGATATAGCGCCTGAACCGATAGCCGAGCAGATAACCGGCAAACGGCATAAGTGCCTGAAATCCGCCAAACCATACGCCGCACAGCATGGCGTTTTTCAGGCTGCATTTCTTCATTGCCAGACCCTTACATACCGAAACCGCAAACGCATCCATTGACAATCCGACTGCCAGCACAAACAATTCTGCAAATCCCATACCATTCCTCCTCTACTTTCCGCCGCATAAAAACCGCACACGCCAGCTGCGCCCCAAATGGTTTACACTGCCGGCAGCTTCCTGCAGCACAAAAAAATCCGATACAGCACAAGCCATACCGGATAAAAAAGAGACTCCATGTATCACCTGCGCGGTCATACATGAGTCTCGTTATTTCAGATAAGCCAGACCTCAGGGTCAGTATGTTGACTTACCACATGCACCGCCGCACCTGCCCTTAGGACAGCGCGCTTTTGCGCCGCACGCAAACTACTCCCTCACGAACTTTCTTTAGGTTACCATTCTCCTGCCCTGTTGTCAACCATTTCCAGCATATTGGACAAAATATTGGATAAATATAAAATTCGCAATAACCATTCAAGTGACATTCGAGGCAGATAAGGCTCTCAGGCTTAAGCCGGACAAGAATCGTTATTCCACAATCGTCGAAATTCCGTCCCGCTTTTCTACGCGGACGATCGTCGCCTTCTCTCTTAATTCGTCTGGAACCTCATGCGTGATGACGATCACGATTCTCCCGTCACAGCTTCCGGCAATGACCTCCGCCAGTTTTTCTTTGGAATTAGTGTCGACCTCCGCAAAAGGTTCGTCCAAAATCAGCACGTCAGGAGACTGCCCCATGATCAGCGAAAGCAATATCTTTTTCTTCTCTCCGCCGGACAGGGAATTTATAGCGCACTCCTCTTCGTCGTCGTTATCGTTCTGTCGGATTCTGTCCATCAGCTCCGTTATGCCCAGCTCCCGCGCGATCTTCTCTGTAAGCTGCGTATCTTTGCCAATCCATATATCGACAATACTCTCGTCAAACAGCCGGATGTCCTGAGGCAGCACCTTGATAGCCGCTCCGCACGTATTGATTGTCGTATCCCCTGTCAGCATTCCGGTTACAAGCCGGATCAGCGTGGACTTTCCGACACCGTTTTCTCCGACAACCAGATAACAATGATTTTTCAAAAAATCATAATCAAACAGAAAACGCTGTCTGCTTTCCGGATAAGTGTAAGCAACATGGGAAAGTCTGAGACTGTCTGAGCGTTCCGCCGTCGATTCCACCATTCCCTCCGCTGTCGGTTCCTCTTTTGTCATACCCGCATCGCTTAGAAACTCTTCCAAAGACTCGATCCCGTCAATCTCTTCTAACGCGGCGTCAAACGTCGCTTTATTAGCCTTTAATTTAATAAAGCCGTTAAAGCTCCCGCTGATCGCCTCCTTCATAGCAACAAACGCCAGATAGGAACCAATCGAACTTTCTCCGCTTCTGATCAGAAAAAAGAACAGAATGATCACAGCAATATTCAAGACCGCATCGGAAAGCTCTAGCAGCATGGAAATATGGAGGGCATTTACTTTTGCCATTTTTATATTCGCCTGTGCGAACTCACTGCTCGTTTTATCATGCTTTTTTTGTGCATCAGAAAAAAGAAACAGCAGACGGATATTCTCATAGGCATGATGCATCGCGGAAAGCGCCGAAAAATATGCCCCCTGCGCCTGATAGTTCTCCTTTTGCACCTGATTCCTTAGCAGACTGCCATGGTGCATGATCAGATAATTTAAGATTAATTGTGCCAGCAGGATCAGCAGCAGCCAAGGCGAAATACCGGTAATATAGGTCGTTCCCAAAATGATTCCTATGGGATATACGATCAAGGTCTCTACAAAACAATACGCGGAGTCATTTACGTCTTCAACGCAGGACGTCATTACGGTCTCCACATCCCCATAAGAGTTCCGGTTAAATTCCACATAATCTTTTTGGAACAGAATACGGAAAAAATTCTTTCTAAACCGCTCCCCGGTCACTTCGCTATGCTTCATGGAAATAAAACGTTCCATGTTTTCCGAAAACACAGATGCCAGAAGGACGACGGCATATGCAATCACCATTCCATAAGGAATGGACGGCAGCCCCGCCGTCAGTAAACCATCAACGATCTTCTCCGTAAAGATCGGTACCACATACATAAAAATCGTATTGCAAAGTACCAGAAAAAACATCAGGACCGTCAGAAATTTCGCATATGAAAAAAGCCGCAATACAAATCTGAACGCAGTTTTTTTCGTTATCTCAGCACTCATAAATGATAAATCATCCTTTCAGATAATTGATTGTATTTTGGATTGCAAAGATATTGTCGTCTGTTTGCTCAACTTCTAAAGTTTCTACAATTTTCTTAATTGTCTGTATTCCTTCTTGTGTCTGCCAGAGGACGACGCCAATGAAAAATAACTGGAAAATATGGCTTGTGCTGTCCATGCGCTGCCTGCTGTTTCCCGCTTCATTCTCTTTCTGCGTTCTGATTGCCAGGAAAGATTTCGCAGATATTTCGCATTGGTGGACGATGATCGCATCCGCAGTCAACCTCGTTACCATCGCGGTTTTATGGACAATCTGCAGACGCAGCAATACAACATACCTCGATATGATCCGTTACAACAAGAGTAAAAAAAGCATCCGCGGAGAACTTCTGTTTGTTCTCGTCATGCTGCTTGCGGGAATGGGCGGAATGTATCTGGCAGGCGCGCTTTGCTACGGGGAATTTCCATACCTTGCGCCGATGATGATCGCGCCCGTTCCCCCTTATCTTGCTCTGCTAAACATCCTGATCCTTCCGCTGACAACAACGCTTGCAGAAGACGGTCTGTATTTGGGATATGGGGTAAACCGTTTCTCTTCCAAATGGGCTGCCGTTCTGATTCCTGCCTTTTTCTATGCCTTACAGCACAGTTTTATTCCCACGATTTTTGATCTGAAATTCATGGCATATCGCTTTTTATCGTTTCTTCCATTGACGATATGGATATGCTTCCAGTATCGCAAAGGCTGCCCGGTTTCGTATATCATGGCGGGGCATTGGCTTCTGAATATCGCAACAACGATCCAAATCGCAGTTACTTCTTTTTTTCCGGAGTTTTATGCGAAGCTCATCCGGTAGGTTCGGTTATTTTTGATATGTAATATAGTACAGATACACATCGTCCAGATTGACAGCAGCGTGGTCCAAAACCGCTCCCCGCGGCGGTTTTTCACTGATCACCTTCAAAGACAGTCCGCCTTCGCTTTTCCGGATGCTGCTGATCAGATATTCCGCCTGTATTCCCGGCAGGTCCGCTTCTGCAGTTTCCACTTTCCACACATAGCTTCCCACTTTCGCGATCAGCGCGCCCGGTTCGCCGCTCTCCGCCACTTCTCCCGATTTCATAATCAGAATTTCTTTTGCGGCCGCTTCAATGTCCGACACGATATGCGTCGCTAAAAGCACGACGCGGTTTGTCGCGATCTGGCTGATGTAATTCCGGATATGAATCCGCTCCTCGGGATCGACGCCCGCTGTCGGCTCGTCTAAAATCAACAGCTCTGGATCGTTTAAGAGCGCCTGCGCCAGTAATAAACGCTGCTTCATTCCGCCCGAAAATCCGCCAATCCGCTTATGCCGCGCCTGTTCTAAATGAAACACCTCCAGAAGCTCCTGCGTTCTATTCTTTGCGGCTCTCTTAACAAGCCCCTTCAAATGTGCCATATACATTAAAAACGCGCCTGCCGTGAAATCCTCATAGCAGCCCTGCTGCTGCGGCATATATCCCAAAATTCTGCGATACTCTTTGTTTCCCTTCAGAATCTCCTGCCCGTTCCACAAAATACGCCCTTCCTGTCTGACAAGATTATTGGTGATCAGATTGATGAGCGTGCTTTTTCCGGCGCCATTCGGTCCAAGAATCCCATAAACTCCGGGAGTAAACGTATAATTGATATGGTTAAGCGCCTTTACATCTCCAAAACTTTTAGACAGATTTTCGATTTTTAACTCCATGGCGAAATCCCTTTTTACAAATAATCGTTTCCAGTGCCTTACATGTGCCGGCGCAGATTGCCAGAAAGAACAGACAGACTGCCGCATATCTGAGCAGGAAATACTGCCAGATGGTACAGTGGACGCGGATATGGGACAGAGCCGGAATACTCTGCACCGGCGCGCCGATCCCCTTGATTCCGTAAACCGCCGCCACGGATAGGACTCCATACACCCGGACTGCCGTATAAATCAGCAAGGCAATGAGTGTCGCAAGCCGAAGCTTTATCCGGTATAAAGCTTTTTCCCGAAAACAACTGTTCATCATGCATGCCATACCGCTCCCGCTTTCACTGAGATAAGCCGCTGTACAAATCCACAGCATTGCAATCAGCATTCCCAAATTCAGTATGGCATCATCATCCTGTAATAAATGGTCATAGCCGCGCAGATTGACATACCAGACATCAATTCCCGATTCCTGCTGTTTCTTTTTCAGATATTCCGTCTGCTCCTGAATCTGCTTTAAGAATAACCGTTCTTCCTCAAACGAGCTGTACCACATCGAAAGCACAATTCTTTTATCCGCATCAGCCGCCTCCGAATACTGCTGCGCAAATGTAAGGTCCACCTGCTCCAGTTTCTCCGCCGTCCGCGCGACCGCCTGATCAGACGCTTCTCCCGGTTCTCCCTGATACTGTTCCATAAACGAATCATAAAGCTCCTGCTGTGTGGTACGTCTGATCTGCGTAAAGTCTGCCCGATAGCAGAGCAGCAGCGAAAGCAGCAGAATTGCCGCCAGTCCTTTCTGGCTGACCAAAGTCTTATAGCACTCCATTCCCGTGAGGGAACGCTTTTCTAAAAACCTTCCCTGCACGCGCTCCAACCCGGACTTTACCTTATGTAAAGCACTCTGAAACCGGTTCACTTTCGAGCTACACGGATAACGTTTACAGCTAACGATAACTCCCGCCGCGGCACTTACGAGAAGAACACCCGCAAGCGCCGTTATGAGCGCAGTGTTCCGGTCAACCGCATAATCCAGAATATTCAGATTCCGATAGTCCGTAAAATAGTCACTCTCAGCCGTCCCATACCACAGATTACAGTACTTAAACAGCTTCCACACATTGCTGCCGTCTATATTGCGATACAAAAAATACTCCGCCGCAATCAGACCGCCCATGGTCCCCGCCGCCAACACCATATGATCAAACAGCAGCGCCAAAGCCCAGACAGCCGTCATAATCACATACAAAATAACGGTCCGGTAAAGCATAAAAAGAAACAATGCCTGCCAAACCGTAATCTTCAGCGGGAAATCCGCAAAACGGGCAAAGGTCTGTGCCGGGCAGAATAAGAACCTCAGCGGATTCTCCCTGAACAAAACAAGTCCCTCTAAAAAAATTCCTGCTTGAAACAGAAACGTTACCGCAAAAGCCCACAGAAAAAGCGCACACAACTTTTCCAATGCCAGCCGCAACCTTCCAAACTCCGTCGGATATGTGAGCCTCCGGATATTTTTTTGTGTGACCTCGCTCAATGCAAACGCGATCATCAGTCCGCACACAGACGCGCACAGCCCTCCGAATCGAAAAGAGAAAAATTCAGTGACCGTCCGCCCTTTTACATAAGCAAGCTCTAGATCAAGCAGCGGCTCGAACGCTTTTTTCGTCTGCGCCACGTTTCTTTGGGAAAAACTATTCCTCTGCGCAAAGATACTGATTCCATCCATCGCTTCGGCCTGTTCCATGACCGCCTGCACTTTGGCCGGATAACCGTCAATATGCTGCAATTCCTGCTCTTTTAAGTATTCATCGTAAGTCTGGCCGGTTCTCTCTTCCCATGTATCGTCATTCTTCCGAACTTGGTCTGCGAAAACAAACATCTGCACCGCAAACAGCAGGATAAGAACCGCTGTCAGTTTTCGATTGATTAGAATTTTTTTGCATTCCATACATGATTTCTCTTATCATCCCGATTGACTGTGCCGACTGCTGCTCTGTCCTCTTAATCCGCCTTCAGTTCCTCCCATTCCAGCTCATCAAGCGGGCGTGTGAGGTCGAGAAAACACAGTCCCATCCCCACTTCGTCCATGCATCTCCCGAACAAGATTTGTGCGTTTCCCCCAAAGTACCAGTACATCCCTATCGTATTCTCTACTTTTGCAAGTTCCTTCCCTTCATAGTCATAAAAAATCAGCGCAAAATCTGTCTTCTGATCACAAAGAATCATATAATCCTCTGTGGTTGTGATATTAGGAACACTCTGTCTCTGATCCACTAAAATTTCCATCGTTCCATCCCGCATGGAATAACAACAGAGTCCTTCGTCATTCGTATAATAGACGTAATCACCCTGTACGGAATAAGGACCTATAACCCCCTTTACGAGACTACACTGCCCGTCTTCCGAATCATAGCAATAAAGCCCGCCCTCAACATTCTCCGAAACTTCATTTGGATAACTCATTACTTGAAAAAACAATAGCCCGCCATTGCTTCTGATCCGATAGATATCGAGTGCCGCCACATCACAATCTCCTTCAAACACGATCTCCGATGTCCTGCCGCCAATTGGTATCCGCTCCAACTTCTTGACTGCCTGATACCAATCCACAAAATAGATATATCCGCCGTCGATCAATAGCTCCGGCGGCTTCCAATGACCTGTAACAGCATAGTCCGTTCTGTAAAGTTTGGTGCTGAGCTCCCATTCGGAACCATCTTCCTTAATACTGAAAACAGAGACATAATCATCCTCGCTGAGACCAACTGCATAAAGACTTCCCTCATAATATTGGAGATATTCTTTATAAATTCCGGCAGCATGAAAATCAATTTCCGGATAATACGCGTTACATTCTTCGCCCTCATGATTACAGTCCGGTCTATTACATAAAGGCACCACCCGTCCTGATTCCCGATCCATAAACAGCAGCCTAGGCAACAGCCGTTCCTGATTGATACACTCCCAAAAATAATATCCGTTTTCTGCTTCCGCCACAAACTGGTATTCAAAATCAGATTCCGTCGCTGCAGGCGCACTTTTTTGATTTTCCGCTTCTGTTTTCCCACATGCCGACAGCAGGAATACTCCCGCTGTCAGCACATATATCCATCTGATGATTTCTATAAATTGTTTTCCTTTTCCGTTTACCGTTTTTCTCATAGTTATGCGTAAGCTACTCCCGATACCGCCTTCTGAACACCGTCAACATACCCTACCGCATATCCGCTTACATATTGATAACCTTGCGTATTAGACCTTGATACATATGCAGTCGTAACATTTCCAAACTGTGTATCGCTGGCATCACCGCTTCTTATATGACCTCCAGAATCTTCTTCTAGATAATTCACGACCACTTTGATCTGATGCCCCGCCTCCCCATACTCAAATTTCCCGACAATCCGACTTCGGGTGACATCCACTGTAATACTGCTTGTCGCCGCATAACACGAACCCACGCTGCCTGCAAATACCCCCCATTGCCAGTGCCATTCCCAGTAACATTTTCTTGAATTTTCTCATGGAAATTCCTACTTCCGTGTATATGGTTTTTTGTTCTAGTAGTATTACTAATCACATTTTATCATACTGGTTTATCTTGTCAATTCTATATTATGTACATACCGCAAACTCATTTTATATATATCAAATTTTCAGAAGCTCTATTTTTTTATAGAAAAGCCCCACAAATCAACCCTGCCCTATATAAAAAACAAGCGCAGACGATTCTATGAACCGCTGCGCTCATCGTTCCCTGTGTCCCTGCGGCATTCGCCAGTTGTCCTTGTAAATCCGGTTTCCGGCTCAATGTCCGCAGCGCCCCCTGCCTTATTTCCCGGTCAGTTTTGGATTGATCAAGGTTTTCTTCCATTCCATATGTACTCTCTTATCCTAAAGTGAAAAAGATTTCTTAATCCACTTTCAGTTCCTCCCATTCCAGCTCATCAAGCGGGCGGGTCAGGTCTAAGAAGCACAAACCCATTCCTCCATCAACTGCGCATTCTCCGAACATCAATTCTGAATTTCCGCCAAAACACTGGAGCAGCCCCACAGTATTAGGAACAGCCAAAAGTTCGTTTCCCTCATAATCATAGATATAAAGACTATGATCCATCATCTGATCACACAAAACAATATAATCGTTTGTAAGAGTAATATTCGGCACACTCATGGGATGATCGTTTATTATTTCTATAGTCCCGTTTTCCATTGAGTAACGGCAGAGTCCGTCAGCATTCGCATAATACACAAAATCTTCTCTCACTGAATAAGGACCATAAAGGCTTTCTTTCACCACATTGCACTGTCCGGAAATCGTATCATATCGATATAACGCCCCCAGCGAATAATCAAAATTTTCATCAGTAAAAGCAACACTTTGGAAATAAATATATTGATCCTTACTCTTCATCCGATGTACATCAACATATAATGCTTCACTAACCTCTTCAAATACAGTCTCCGGCTGCGTACCGCCATCGATTGGTACCCGCTCTAACTTCATTTTTTCCTGTTTGGCATCAATAAAATACACATACCCGTCCTTAATCAAAACCTCTGGTGATATCCAGTGGCTGGTAGAAGAATAATCCGTTTTATATAATTTTGTGCAAACATCCCATTCAGAACCATCTTCCTTAATACGGTAAAGAACAACATAGTCATCCGCACTCAGACCGACGGCATAAAGATTTCCCTCATAGTATTGTAGATACCGCCTGTCGACTCCTCCCTCTGCAGAATCCACATAAGAATAATACGCATTACAATCTTTTCCTTCATGTACACAATCCGGCTTATTACACAAAGGAACTACCCTTCGGGTTTCTCTGTCCATAAAGACCAGATGCGGTTGAAGCTGATCTTTATGAATGCGTTCCCAAAGATAATATCCCTTGTCCGACTGTGCGGTCATTCTATATTCAAAGTCAGAATCCGCAATATTCTGCTCTCCTGCTCCAAATGTGTTTCCTACATTTTTTTGATTTTTGATTCCACACGCTGACAGCAGGATTATTCCTGCTGCCAGCACACAGAATGCCAGTCGCATATTCCCCGCTATATGGGTTTGTCTTTCCATCTCGCTTTTCCTCGTTGTTACGCATAAGCCACTCCGGACGCAGCCACTTCAATATCATCTACATACCCAATTGAGTAACCCCATAAGTATCGGTAATCAGCCGGGCTTGGTCTTACTGCAACCGCGGTTGTGACATTGCCCAGTTGAGTATCACTAACCGTGTCACTCCTCTCTAATCCGCTTGAATGCACCTCCCGATAATACACTGTCACTTTAATCCGATGACCTGCCTCACCGCAGACAAATTTTCCATATGCCCTGTTCGCAGTGCTATCCACTGAAATACTGTTTCCGGCCGCATAACAGGACCCAGCAGCTCCCACAAATACCCCCATTGCCAACGCCATTCCAAGTAACATTTTCTTAAATTTTCTCATAGAAACTCTATAAATCGACCCTGCCTTATTTCCCGGTCAGTTTTCGATTGATCAGGATTTTCTTCCATTCCATATGTACTCTCTTATCCTAAAGCGAAAAAAAAATTCCTCAATCCGCTGTCAGTTCCTCCCACCTAAGCTCGTCAAGCGGATGGGTGAGGTCTAAATAGCACTGTCTCAATCCGATTTCATCAGCACGCTCGCCAAACATGATCTTGGAATTTCCGCAGAAAAGGCGCGTCGGTTTCAGACCCTCCGTGACACGAAATACTTCTTTCCCCTCATAATCATATGCCGTCAGCGTATCATCTCCCATTTGGTCATAAACGAAAATGTTTTCTCTCGTGAGAATAATGTTTGGAACATTCATCGGCTGGTCCGCCAGTATTTCCGTACTTTCATCCTGTATAGAATAACGACAAAGCCCCTCTTCATTTCCGTAATAAACAAAATCGTTTCGGATGGAATAAGGTCCAACCAATCCTTCTTTAATCATCCTGCATTGATTACTTGACACGTCATATTGATATAACCCGCCTGCCGCATGTTCTATATTTTCATCCACAAAAATATGTGCCTGAAAAAACACGGTACCATCATAACTCTTGACACGATAGATCTGCACTTCCGGCGCCTCGCTATCGCCCTCAAAAAGAACTTCTGCCGTTCCTCCTCCAATCGGCACCCTTTCCAATTTCATCACTTTTTGTTTCCAATCCACAAAATACGCGAACCCATCCACTAATAATATTTCCGGCTGTTTCCAATGGCCTGTTCCCGCATAATCCGTACGATAAAGTTTTGTACTGATCTCCCATTCCGAACCGTCTTCCTCAATACGAAACAGCGTCACATAATCATCTGCGCTAACGCCAAGTGCGTATAAACTTTCGTCATAATATTGAAGATAATATTTAGCAATCCCATCCTTCCCAAAATCCAGACCCGGATAATACGCATTGCACTCCCTCCCCTCATGGGTACAATCCGGCTTATTACACAATGGCACTACCTGCCCGGATTCCTTATCCACAAACATCAGACGCGGATATGGATGTTCTTCATCAATAAATTCCCAAAAATAGTACCCTCTCTCCGACTCTGCCACATAGAAATATTCAAAGTCACAATCATCTACGACAGACTCTATCGCTAAGGTTCCATTATCCGTATCTTTCACATCCGTTTTACCACAAGCTGACAGCAGGAATAATCCCGCTGTCAGCACGCCAAAAAATAGATGCCATTTTTGTAAGTCTTTTTTTCCCATCGTTCCCCCATTATTATAAGCTGATTGAACCCGATGCAGCATCAATTTCCCCGTCTACATAACCGGATGCCCTCCCCCACGTGTACTGGCATCCTGACTGTGCAGACCTAATCACAACAACTTCCGTAACATTCCCAAATTGTGTATCACTTGCTTCTCCCGATCGTACAATCCCGTCAACGCCTCTTTCTTGATAACGCACAAGCAGCTTGAGTTGATGTCCCGGCTCAGCATAAACATATTTCGAATAAATACTGCTCACCGTCAAGTCCAGCATAATGCTGCCTGTCGCCGCATAACACGACCCCACGCTGCCCGCAAATACCCCCATTGCCAACGCCATTCCCAGTAACATTTTCTTGAATTTTCTCATAGAAATTTCCCCCTTCCAGTTGTATGTTTTTTGTTCTTAGTAGTACTACTAATCACAGTTTATCATGCTAATTTATCTTGTCAATCCCGTATTATATTCATATTTCAGACTCGCTTCATATATATTAAATTCTGCAACAACTCTATTATCTTTCAACAGAAATACCCCATCAATCAACCCTTCCCAATATCAAGCCGCTCAACAGGGTCTATCCGACCCATAGGTCTATCCGGCCCATAAAACAAGCGCAGACGGTTTTATAAACCGCTGCGCTCATCGTTTCCTGTGTCCTTGTAGCATTCGCCAGTTGTCCGTGTAGACCCGGTTTCCGGCTCCATGTCCGCAGGAATCAATACCCGACCTCCGTCTTATTTTTTTTGGAGGTTCCTTTTGTTCACTGTTTTTACCGCTTCTGTTCCTCTTTCTGCTTCCTTCTTCTTCCGCAGATCACTCCCAATATCATGCAGATCACTCCGATCGACACAAGCCCGATCATTGTCAGCAGGATGAGCGTGTCATCCCGGCTCTGCGGCGCGGACCAATCAATCAGCGTCCCCCGTGTAAGCGCTCTTACCAGAGAGGGCGCATACATGGTGCCTTTCGGCAGTACAATCGCCGTGATCACATCATTGATAGTGCCGTTGAAGCACCCTGCAATCACAATAATAATCCCCGCTTTTGTAAGAGGATGGCATTTCACATACCGCGCTGCCACAAAAATTGCCCACGGGAGCAGCAGACACCATGACGTGATCAGAAGCCCGTTATGCCAGTAATATCTGCCCCCTGCGTAGAGCCCGCACACAACAATAATACCGTAAAGCCAGACCGTGTCCCATAGCATCACCACAAGTCCCTTGTGTCGACAGACAGGCTCAGGCAGCGGTAACTGCCGTATCATAAACGGTAAAAAGAGAACCGACAGCCCAAACACCACGGGCACCGCAGCCAGAAAGAACCAATCCCCACCCGCATAAATACAGCAGGTAAGCAGCAGCAACAGCAGCGATGCGGTAAAACTGAGCACGGTTCTTAAAAACCTGTGATTCTCCGTAAGCATCGGCACCACGGTCAGGCTTGCAACGACAAGCAATGCCGTTAATACAATAAAAAACCAGTCCAGTGCGTGCCCCACCGCCAGATTGCAGATAAAGCAGACAATCACCGGTATGAGCAGCACCGCCGACGTCACTATCCCCGCCGTTACTGCCGCTCTCTTCTCTTTTTTCCTGTGGTGCTCCAGCACACCGTTTGCTTCCTGCATCAGGATGCGCTCCACTCTGCCGTCCTCCATCTGTTCAGACAGCTGCCTGCATTCGCCGCACTCCCCCAAATGCTCCTCCACAATACGCCGGCTTTCCTCGCCGCATACCTGATCACGGTACAGTGGCAGCAAATCCTGTATCAGACCGCACGGATACTTTTTTTCACCCATTATCATCCATCCTTTCCTGTAACTTACATTTTGCGCGGTGATACGTGACTCGCGCCCAATTTTCTGTTCTCCCGAAGATCACGCCGATTTTAGCAAACGACAATTCGCCAAACACGCGCAGCTGAAAAACCTCTTTATAGGGTTCCTCCATCTCATGCAGAAGCTGATGAACGCGCAGCGTCAGGGCGTCCTCCTCCGCCCTGTGTTCCACGCCGCTGACAACAGGCAGCTCTTCCTCCGAAGCCTGCTGCCGGAACCGCTTCTGCCTTTTTAGCTCGCTAAACGCAGTGTTCTTCGCAATCGCGCAGAGCCATGTAAGCTGACCCGACCTTCCGTCAAATTGGTCCAGGCTGTGCAGCGCCTTATAAAAAGTCTGCTGTGTGATCTCCTCCGCCATATGCGCATTTTTTACGATCGTCATGACAAAAGAATACACACTCATATAATACGTCCGATACAGACCCTCAAAGTCCACGCCGATCACCTCGCTTTCATCGGTTAGACTGCGGCTGTGCGATTTCGTTACAGGAAATTATAAATATTTTTTACTGAAATACAAACTACACCAATATCATGTAACACAATGTCCCTCCGCCGATACTGAGCAAAGTGTGGTGCTTCCATCGATGCAGCACAATGATAAGAAGGATTGCAAGCGCCTCCGGCAGACCATGCGCACCCGACAAAAAAGAAACATTTCTTAAACAATATACGACCAGCAGGCCCATCATCGCGCACGGTATCACGCTTCCAAGATAAAGAATCACTCTCGGCGGCTGTTTTTTCTCCGGAAACAACAAAAACGGCGTAAAGCGCGTGAGCATCGTTCCAAAAGCAATAGCCGCGATCATCATGATTGTCTGAACCGGTGTCAGTATCATCTTACCATCTTCCCTTCTTCTATTACCGCCTGACAAAAGCCTTTCGCTGCTCCCAAGGCGCCCTGCAAATCTAAATGTTCCACCATTCTGAATATCCATTGTATTGAATGCCGTTCAATGGCATTCAATCCTTCCTTTTTTCCACAAGGCCTGGCAACAGCCCCAGCTTCCCGCCGCATAAAAGTGTCGTCAATATCAATACCATTGCCGGAATGACTAAGTTCGCACTCCCGAACACGATCAGGCTGATGACCGCACATGCCATGCCGATCACGCCCGCCGCACGATTTTCTTTTACCTTCCACTGTTCCAAAAACAGCACGACAAACAGCGCCGTAAGGACAAAATCGAGCCCTTCCGTATTAAAATGCAGCACATTTCCCAACAGGCCGCCGAGAAATGTGGCAGTCACCCAGTAACCGTAATCAAGCAGTGAAATCCAAAAATAAAAGAATTTCCGTTCCACGCCTTCCGGCGGTTCTACCGCATAAGAAATGGAAAATGTCTCATCGCAGAGCATAAAAATAAGGATGCCCTTGATTTTTCCGACACCCTTGTATTTTTCCAGCATGGACAATCCATAAAACAAATGGCGCGCATTCACCATGACACTTAACAGGAACGCCTGCACCGGATCAAATACGGTCGTAAGCAGCGTGATTGCCACATACTGCATGCTGCCGCAGAACGCAAGCGCGCTCATCGACACAGACCACAGCACACCATAGCCCTTTGCCTGCATGAGCACGCCGTAAGCGATTCCAAGCACCATGAATCCGGTCAGCACCGGAACCGTGTGTGGAAACGCCGCACGCAGTGCAGAGACAGCCTGTTTTCTTTTCTCCACACGCTCCTGCTTACAAGACAGCGTGCAGCTCCGGTATTTTTGTTCCGTATCCCGACTCATAGGTTTCTTAATCTCCCCTGTCTATTCCACCAAAACCCGTTCAGTGTCCGCGCCTGACCGGGCATAAACGACATTATTTTAGCACGGCTTTTTCGTTTTGTCGAGATTCTGTTCTTACGGTTCTCCTAAGATTCTATTCCCCTCAGCGCATCCTTCATCTCTTTGACATAGGCATAAATATGCGGCCCCGCTTCCCCTGCATACTGCGCGATCATGCGGACAATCGCGCTGCCGACGATCGCGCCGTCCGATTTAGCCGCCATCTCCGCAGCCTGCGCAGGCGTGCTGATGCCAAACCCGACCGCACATGGAATGTCCGTCACCTCGCGGACACTTTTAACCATCGCGTCAATATCCGTCGTGATCTGACCGCGCACCCCCGTGACACCCATAGAAGAGATCAGATAAATATACCCATCTGCCTCACGCGCGATCATCTGGGTCCTCCCTTTGGACGTCGGCGCGATCAGTGGGATTAAGTCAACGCCATACTCCGCCGCCACGTCGGAAAGTTCTTTTTTCTCTTCATAAGGCAGATCGGGACAAATGATACCGTCCACCGAAAGTTCCCTGCAGCGTGCAAAAAACGCGTCGTAGCCATAGTGGAATACCGGGTTTAAGTATGTTAAAAGAACAATCGGTATCTGTGTCTTTTCCCGTACTTTCCTCACAACCTCGAATACGCCGTCCGTCGTGATGCCCGCCTTTAAGGCACGGACATTTGCGTTCTGAATGACCTCCCCCTCCGCTGTCGGGTCGGAAAACGGAATGCCAAGCTCAATTAAGTCGGCGCCTGCCCGCTCCATCTCCATCATAAATTCCACGGTTTTATCCGCTGTTGGATCACCCGCCGTCAAAAACGGGATAAATGCTTTTCCGTTCGAAAATGCTTTTGAAATATTACTCATGAATGTCCACCCCCCTGTATCTTGCGATTGCCGCAACATCCTTATCTCCGCGTCCCGAGAGACAAATGATGATGCTGTCGTCTTTTCCATAATCTGCAGCGATCTTTTTTACATGCGCGACGGCATGCGCACTCTCAATCGCACAGATGATGCCCTCTGTCCGCGCCAGATATTCAAACGCTTCCACTGCCTCGTCATCGGTAACCGGTACATACTGCGCCCTGCCGGTATCATGCAGATGCGCATGCTCCGGTCCGATGCCCGGATAATCCAGCCCCGCAGAAATCGAATAAACCTCGGCGATCTGCCCGTGCTCATCCTGACAGAAAATAGATTTCATGCCATGGAACACGCCGAGCGTTCCCTTTGCAATCGTCGCGGCATGAAATCCGGTATCCACTCCTTTTCCCGCCGCCTCACAGCCGATCAGTCTTACGCTCTCATCCCCGATAAACGGATAAAACAGTCCCATTGCGTTGCTGCCGCCGCCCACGCACGCGACAACCGCCGCCGGCAGTTTCCCCTCCCGCTTTAGAATCTGTTCCCTCGCCTCTTTTCCGATGACGCTCTGGAAATCCCGCACGATCATCGGAAACGGATGCGGTCCCATCACGGAGCCGAGAACGTAATGCGTATCGTCCACGCGCGAGCTCCACTCCATCATCGCCGCGTTCACTGCATCTTTTAAGGTCATTGTCCCGGTCGTAACGGCATGGACCTTTGCGCCCAGAAGCTCCATGCGGTACACATTGAGCGCCTGACGCCTTGTGTCCTCTTTTCCCATGAACACCTCACACTCTAAGCCAAGCAGCGCCGCCGCCGTCGCCGTTGCCACGCCGTGCTGTCCCGCTCCTGTCTCGGCGATCACGCGCGTCTTTCCCATCTTCTTCGCCATCAGCACCTGCCCTAAAACATTGTTGATCTTATGGGAACCGGTATGGTTTAAGTCCTCTCTTTTTAAGTAGATTTTCGCGCCGCCCAAATCCTTTGTCATCTTTTCCGCATAATAGAGCAGCGACGGACGCCCCGCATAATTTTTTAAGAGATCGTCTAACTCCGCCTGAAACGCAGCGTCTTTCTTGAACGCCTCATATTGTTCTGTCAGATGGATGATCTCGTTCATCAGCGTTTCGCCGATATACTGCCCTCCATAGATACCGTATCTTCCTTCACTCATTGACCTGTTTCTCCTTTCAAAGTTCAATATCTCTAAGATTGAATATTCTGCACAGTCCCAATGTTTTATTTGGGCGTTTCGCAATTGCCTATTCGCAATTTCCCTTTCCTGTATTCCCCCGCAGCCTTGCAAGCATTTCCTTCTTATCCGCGCTTCGCATCAGCGTCTCCCCGATCAATACCGCATCCGTCCCGTTTTCCCGAAGCGCCCGGATATCCGCTTCCGTTTTCATGCCGCTCTCGGAAACAAAAACGACCTCCTTCGGGATCATCGGACGAATCCTAAGCGAATTGGAAATATCCACGGTAAAATCCTTGAGATTCCGGTTGTTGACCCCGATGATCTTGGCTCCGGCTGCAAGCGCGCGGCGCGCCTCCTCCTCGTCATGCACCTCCACAAGCGCCGAGAGTCCAAGCGACTGCGCAAGCGCATGATAACGGTTTAACTCCTCATCATTTAAGATCGCACAGATCAAAAGCACCGCATCTGCGCCAAGCACTTTTGCCTCGTAGATCATGTATTCATCCACGGTAAAATCCTTGCGCAGCACCGGAATATGCAGCGTCCCTGCAATTTCTTTCAAGTAAGAATTGTTCCCCTGAAACCAGAACGGTTCCGTAAGTACGGAAACTGCCGCCGCACCCGCCTGCTCATACTCCTGAGCAATCTGCAAATACGGGAAATCCCGCGCGATCACCCCCTTAGACGGGGATGCTTTCTTTACTTCGCAGATAAATTGCAGTTCTTCATCCCTAAGCGCCTTTTCAAAGGGAAACCCCGTATCAGCCGGAAGCTGCTCCGCCTGCTCTTTTAACATCGTAAGCGGCAGTTCCTTTTTGCACTGTGCAACCCGCTCTCTTGTCCGCGCTGCGATCTCATCTAAAATCATAGCCGTTCTCCTTTTCCGTTCCCGTTGCTTTACTCATTCGAGCGTAACACAAATTCCTCAAGCTTCTTTCGGGCTTTCCCGCTGTCGATCATCTGGGCCGCAATTGCGATGCCTTCCGACATATCCGCCGCTCTGCCAGCCACAAAAAGCCCTGCACCCGCATTCATCAGTACCGCGCCCCGCTTTGCGCCTGTTTCCGTACCGTCTAAGACCGCGCGCGTGATCGCCGCGTTTTCTGCGGGCGTACCGCCGAGAAGCTCCTCCTTGCTGCAGGTTTTAAGGCCGAACTGCTCCGGCGTGATCGTATAAGACCGATAGGTGCCGCCGCGCACTTCACAGACCGTCGTCGGCGCAGACATAGAAATCTCATCAAGCCGGTCCTGCCCATAGACCACAAGCGCATCTTTTACACCAAGATTACAGAGCACGCGCGCAAGCGGCTCGACAAGCGCTTCTTCGTATACGCCCATAACCTGCATATTCGCGCCCGCAGGATTCGCCAGCGGTCCCAAAATATTGAACACCGTTCGAATTCCGAGTTCCTTGCGGATCGGCGCCACATGCTTCATGGAAATATGATAGTTCTGAGCAAACAGAAAACAGATACCAATCTCCTTTAAGAGCTGTGCACTCTTCTCCGGCGGAATCATGATGTTGACGCCGAGCGCCTCTAACACATCCGCCGCCCCGCATTTGCTGCTTGCCGCCCGGTTTCCGTGCTTTGCCACCGGAACGCCTGCCGCCGCAACCACGATCGCCGAAGTTGTTGAGATATTGAAGGAATTAGAACCGTCCCCGCCCGTCCCCACGATCTCCAGTACATCCATGTCATGAAGCAGCCTCGTACAGTGGTTGCGCATCTCCTCCGCGGAACCGGTGATCTCTTCAATGGTCTCGCCCTTCATGCTGAGCGCCGTTAAATATGCGCTTTTCTGCACTTCGCTCGCTTCCCCGCTCATGATCTCGTTCATGACGGCCTTCGCGGTTTCATAGCCGATGTCTTCTTTTTTTGCCAGTTGTAAAATCGCTTCTTTAATCATTCTGTTATCCTCCCTGCTTCTTTTTTATAGGGTGCTTAACACTACCCCTCTATATCCTGTTTCCCTTTTTGATCCCGCCGTACGGACGACATTTTTACCTATAGAACCCAAACGTCCGCAGATTCTTAAAGATATGCCGTCAATCTTTCTTCAGGCTCCCGTACAGATTTCTTATCATTTCAAGCCCGGACTGCGTCATCACCGACTCCGGATGAAACTGCACGCCGTAAACCGGATAGCGCGCATGCTCGACCGCCATTACCTGACAATCCTCAGTCTGCGCCGTTATTTTTAAGTCGGGCGGGATTGTTGCGCGGTCCGCCGCAAGGGAATGATAACGTGCCACCCTGCACTCTTCCGGAAATCCCCGAAACAAAACGCTGTCCGTGTCCACCGTAACCATGCTCGTCTTTCCGTGCATCAGCTCCTTCGCATAGGTCACGACTGCGCCGAACGCCTCGCAGATCACCTGATGTCCGAGACAGACGCCAAAAATCGGAATCCTTCCCGCAAGCTGCTTTACAACCTCCGGGCAGACGCCCGCATCCGCCGGTTTTCCCGGTCCGGGGGAAAGCACAATGAGCTGCGGGGAAAGCGCCTCAATCTCCGGAACGGTCATCTCATCGTTGCGGATTACCCGGATGTCTTCACAAACTGCTCCGATGAGCTGATACAGATTATAGGAAAAACTGTCGTAATTATCGATCAGCAAGATCACGATCAATCCCTCCTTTCGCCGCCTCAAGCGCCTGCATGACGGCTTTTGCCTTGTTGATACACTCCTGGTATTCATTTTCCGGCACGCTGTCCGCCACAATTCCCGCGCCGCTCCGGATAAATATTTTTTTATTTTTGGCGAACGCCAGACGAATGGCAATACAGGTGTCCATATTTCCCGTAAAGTCCAGATACCCGATCGCACCGCCGTATATACCGCGCTTGTTGTCTTCCAGTTCGTTGATGATCTCGCATGCGCGCAGCTTCGGCGCACCCGAAAGCGTCCCCGCCGGAAGAATCGCATCCACGGCGTCAAGCGCGTCCTTATCCTCCCTCTCCATACCCGAAACCGTCGAACCGATATGCATGACATGGGAATAACGCTCAATGTTCATATACTGCTCCACCTTGACGCTGCCGATCCTGCTGACCTTTCCGATGTCATTCCTGCCCAGATCGACGAGCATATTGTGTTCGGCGCGTTCTTTTTCATCACAGAGCAGCTCTTTCTCAAGCTCCACATCCTCCTCAGGCGTCCTCCCGCGCGGTCTCGTTCCGGCAAGCGGATACGTATAGAGTCTGCCGTCCTCAAGCTTTACGAGCGTCTCCGGCGACGCGCCGGCAATTTCGATGTCATCGCTGGAAAAATAGAACATATACGGCGACGGGTTTGTCGTCCGCAGCACGCGGTAAAGATCGAACAAACTTCCTTCGATATCTGCCTCAATCCGGTTGGAAAGCACGACCTGAAAAATATCTCCCTCGCGGATATGATCTTTTGCTCTATTCACCATCTGGCAGTATTCTTCTTTTGAAAAAAGATAACGGTAATCCGAAGTGATCTTTAACGGTTGTATTTCCGCTTTTTCCCCACTCCGCACAAGCGCCGCCATCTCGTTAAGCTCACGGACGGCGCGCGGGTACGCGGTATGAAGGTCCTCCGTCTTTGCGTTCACGATCAGTATGATTTTCTGTCTGAGATTATCAAATGCGATCACTTTGTCAAACAGCATAAGGTCCACATCGCGAAAGCCTTCGCTGTCTTTTGCGCCAATCTTTAACGTCGGTTCACTGTACTTAATATAATCATAAGAAAAATAGCCGACCAGTCCTCCGGTAAACGGCGGCAGTCCTTCCAGACGCGGACTTCTATACTGCTTTAGGATTTCCCTGATAAACGCGCCCGGATGCGCTGCCTCTGCAGTCTGTGTGATACCGCTTTTGATCTTCATGTGGTGATCCTTACAGGAAATTTCCAGCTGCGGCTCATATCCAAGAAACGTATAACGCCCCCATCTTCTTGTCTGCTCCACGCTTTCCAATATATAACAATGTCTGCTGACCTTTTTTAAGCTGCGAAGCACTTCAATCGGCGTCCTGCTGTCTGCGTAAATCTCCATGCTGACCGGAATTGCCCGGTAATCCCCACCTCCGGCAATCCGCTCCGCCTCTTCCAATGTCGGATAATACATTTTTTGCCCCTCCTCTCAAACCTTCGCTTTTCATAGATGATCCTGCACCCCTGCGGAAATAAAAAAACGCCCTCAACGACAGTTATCTGTCGTCAAGGACGAGTTTCTCATTTCACCCGCGGTGCCACCCTGCTATATGTGTCTGACGTCCGCACTGCCTTCCGTATCCGGCTCATGCGCCCGTTTTCCATCATACTCTCATAAGAGATACCATCATATCTCCGGCTGCTAACGTAAGCCTCACGTCATAGAATACTGGGAACCCTGCGGCTCTGTTGACTATGCCCTCCGCGATCCATTTAACAGCCTGCGTTCTGACCGGCTCTCAGCTGCCCGGTCTCTCTGTGAGTGCACGTTCTGTTTTTATCTTCGCTTCATCGGTTTAACGTACTATTTGATTACTTTGCTGACTTGAATTATAATACCTCGTTTGGAATTTTGCAAGCACTAATTTTATAAAGATGTCCGTCAAATTCACAATTTTGCCAAAATCCCGTTTTCGATCTGATAAACTTCATCACAAATTTGGTAATCGTCCCTATTGTGGGAAATCAGAATGATAATCTTGTTATCAGCTAGTTTCTTTAATTGAGCTTTCAGATTACGTTTTGTCACATCATCTAAGTTTGATAACGCTTCGTCAAATATCATCACACTGCCGTCCTTGACAAGCGCCCTTGCTATCTGAAGTTTTTTTGCCTGCCCGGTCGAAAGCATCATTTCGTCATGAATCTGTGTATCAAACGCATCTGTGAGTCCATCAATATCCTGCAATAAACCGGCTTCCCCGCACGCCCGTCTGACCGTCTCCTCGTTCACCCTTGTTAAAAACGTATCCTCTGAGAGCGCAATGTTGTCAAAAATTGATAGATGATACAGATTTCGGCTTATCCCAATATATTCAAACTGTCTTCTTAAAGAAAAATACGGATAGCAGTCTGCGCTAACTCCGTTAAATAAGAGCTCTCCTTCGGTCGGCAGGATATTCTGCATAATCAGGTTCATCATACTTGTCTTACCTGATCCGTTTTTCCCAATAATTCCTGTGATCCTTCCTTTTTGGAAATTGATATTGACCTGATGCAATACCTCGTTTTCTCCATAAGACAATGAAACATTTCTAAAGCAGACAGATTCGATGTCCTTTACTTCGATTGTTTTTTTACTTTCACTCCGACTGGCTTCCTCTGCCGCCTCCTCTAATTCAAAGACCCGCTCGATAGACACCATCAGCGGCTGTAGATTTGTCCTCACATTTACCAACATGTCCATGGAAGAAGAGAGCGACTTTGAATAATTATGAAAAGCAACAAACGTTCCGAACGGAATCACTCCCCTATATACCTTATACACGCCAACAGCGGTTAATGCGATATGCCCCAGCATACCTGTCATTGACACAAGTCCGTCAAATTCTGTCTGCGATATCATCTGTCTGATGGATAAATCCCTTCCTTTTTCCGCCACTCCACATACGTTCCTTAATATCTTTCGGGTGCCATCTTGATTTTTGATATCGGAAATATTGCTGATCATGTTTTTTACATGATTGATATAATCATCGTTCTGGTTTACCACGTCAACTGTTTTATTTTTGATAATCTCCCGAAATCTGCGATTAATATATATGATCAACGGATACGGAAGCATCAAAATCACGCACATCTGCCAGTCAATACAGACGGCAGCAAACCCGATACTAATCACGTTGATCACGGTAAAAATCATGGAAATCATGACTGAAACAGCCGAATAAACAGCATTAGAATCAGATATCAGAAGGGAATACATTTTCCCCTGACTGATGTCCATTTTATAATTAGGTATCTGCAGCAAATACTCCATAACCTTACATTTTACATAATAATTGATGTTTTTTGCCGTCTTGGCTTCGGTTCTTTTTAATGCAATATTGATCAGCTGCGATATAAAATAGCTTATAAACAGCGATATAATCCATAATGACAGATTTCTGATCTGTTTCTGTAAGAGGCATGTTATCATATTTGCATAGATTAACGGCTGTATCACAGATAGGACAGTATGCAGCAGCCGCAATGCGATTATGACCAGCATGGAGATTCTTTCTGATTTACAGTATTTTATGGTTTTCCGGAAATTCTTTAGCATGTTGTATTCCCCACGCACAAATGACTATTTTTGCTGTTGTAAATTGTTTTAAAATGTACTATAATTATTAATATCAGAAAAGGAGGGTGCCTATGGAAAACTTAAACGATTTAATCTGGACGGATGAGGACGCTGATAAAAACAGCGAGATCAGCACACAGGGAAACGAAATGACGCGGGTATGTATGATCGCATTCTGCGGCGGCGGCATTAGTGTTGGTGGTGATATTGCAGGAAATTTTTACGGGTGCACCCGGGATGCGGCATACGGAACGATAGCATGCATTTAGTCCAATTTTCTGGCAGGAGCTCAAGAGCTTCTGCCAGAAATATCATTTTTACTCCTATTTTGTTCTATACCACGAATAATTCTCATCAATATATGCAAGCCACTCATGCACCAACTCTTCATAGGACTTATTCCATTCCTCTTTGTACATCTTATCCGCACCGATATACTGAATCACTTCCTGCAGCCCATAACGATCTACAAGATAAGCGACAAAAGAAGCGCCGCTTTCATATGTCAGATTTGGATCACTCCATTCATAGGTACGCACTAAAAAATCGTTCAAGTCCCGATTATCAGCTCTGGAGTCAACCGGACGTCCAATATGTTCAATATATGCTTGAAAAGCACCCTCCGGATCATTATAATCCTGATTCCAGAATGCACAGCCATAATCATTATATAAGCAGTCATAATACCTTGCAAATCCTTCAACTGTCCATTTATTCTCCGGATCATCATAACCGTCCATTAGAAAATGAATATATTCATGCATCAGAGAAACAACACTATCTAAGTAAATTGTCCCTCTCTTTACCTGATAAAAAGATGTCTGCAAAAGCTCAGCATTATTGGGGAAAAAAACCGTCAACTCATTACTGTAGCTGTCTAAATCAAACAACTCCTGATATTGCTTCATTTGGCGTACATTACACTCAAAAAACTCCTTGATTGCGCTATAATCTTCATGCAAAAAGTTCTCCGGCACCATCGGATTCATCTCCCATATCTGATCCTGCCAGTCTTTACCAATATAAAAAACTGCATACTCGCACGCTGCTGCATAATCAAGACTCACCCCTCCATACTCATAGCGGATTTTCGTCAGGCTGCAGTCCACGCCATGTTCTTCGTAAAACGATTCCAGTGATTCATTTGCCCGCGCAGCTCCTTCCGATGTTCCTGATGCTGAAAGCAGTTCCAAATATTCTTCTTCCGAATGCGAAGACATATACCATTCCGCAAACAGGCCGGCATTATTCTTTGCCGCTTCCACATCCTCCGCTGACATGTAATTTTCATCGAAGCACAGCAGGGTTAAGTCATATCCCGCCAAGCCATCCATCGACTGAAATTCACGTCGATCCCGTCCGTCCGATACTGTTTCTCTTCCATCTGACGCTAACTCCCGGTCTTCTGATACTGCTTCCCGGTCATTCATGACTGGTTCAGCGCCTTCCATCCCTGCCTTTCTGCACAGATAATCCGCATATCCATAAGCCATTCCGTAGTTTGACCACTCCCCACATCCCGCGAGCAGAACTTTAGCGATGTAATCTACGGATTCCCACGACTCAACCGACGTATACAGCCGGTTTCCCGAAACCAAAATCCCGTCGTAAGATTCGGGACTTAATACCACAATCTCAATCTCTGGCAGCGCTGCATCGACACAGGAGAGCACCATATCCGTCGCCGCAATACACGCACTTCTTTCCGCAGCATCAATTGAAATTTCAAAGTAGTACGCCGCATAATCCGTCCTTGTTACTTCTACGTCCTTCCGAAATGAAAATTCATCTAACAGCTCGCTATAGCGCATGACTTCTGTTTCATATTCATAAACTGGATTTTGGAATTCCGCAAATGTCTCATTTTCACTTGTATTCCCGCCTTCTGCCGATGATCCGTTTTCCGATCCCTGATTCGGTTCTACATTGGACTCATGATTTCTGCTCAAACTGCAAGATGTAAATACAATAATCATCATACTGGCAACGCATAATAATATCACTTTTTTCATAAACTCTCTCCCATCCTTATAGACTAGTATAAAACAGATTTTATATGCTGACTAAATATATTATTTTACCTAAAAATAAAAACTTGTATTAATTTGTATTGTAAATCATTTCTTTAGATGCTAAAATTATATCATCAGGACAAAAAGGAGGACTCTTATGGAAAATCTCAATGATTTAATTTGGACGGATGAGGAAGGCGATGGCGACATAAATCCTATGAACGCAAACATGCGTCCGATTTGCATGATCGCATTCTGTAACAGTAATCCCTCCCCAAATTCCAATAGCGGTTGTATCGTCTGTCATGATATCGCTCTTCCTCTTAATTGTTTGTAATAGCTAATTGCGAAATTATTTTTTGCAATTAACTATTAATATGGAATTAAAAGCAGTATCCCACTATTCATACCTCTCTGTTTCATCATTCAATGGGAGTCCTTATGACTCCCATTTATTATCTCTCATACCACGAATAATTCTCCTCAATATAACGATTCCAGTCCTGCACCAATTCCTCATAGGACTTGTTCCATTCTGCATTGTATTCGTCATCGGAACAAATGTATTCTATGACATCTCTCTCCCCATATTGACCTACAAGATAACCAACAAACGAAGCAGCGGCGTCATAGGACATATCCGGATTAGTTTCCCCCCAGATATATGTTGATAAATCTATAATAGCCCGACAATCAATATTTATATTTGGCACCCTGCCCAAATAAGAACCAAGCGAACTGAAGACCTCTTGCGCATGCGTATCTTCCCCATAATATTTCCCCAATCCGTCATAAAAAACAATATAGTATGCATTGTATTGAATTTCTAAATATCTGGCAGTCCCTTCCCTTTTCCATAAGGATAACCAATCAAATTTTCCATACATCAAAGAATGGATATACTCATGCATCAGCGACATCACGGCTGATAAATAAATTGCATGGCTGTCGGGGTAGTAAACTCCATTGTATGTGGACGGCATACTCAATCTATTCGTAAAAATAATCATCAAATCATTATTATAATGAGAAAAGCCAAAAAGGTCCTGATACTGTCCCATCTGCTCCGCATGACACTCAAAAAAAGCCTTCACCTCGGCATAATCTTGATGCAGAAAATTTTCTGATATAGTTTCATTTGCCTCCCAATACATCTCCTGCCAGTCCTTATTTAGATAAAAACGCGCATACCTGCACGCCGCCGCATAATCAAGGCTCACCCCGCCATACGCATAGCGAATCTCCGTCAGACTGCATTCCACACCATGTTCTTCATAAAACAATTTCAGTGCTTCCTTTGCCCGCACAACTCCCTCCGATGTCCCTGATGCAGTCAGCAATTCCAAAAACTCTTCTTCCGTATGCGAAGACAAATACCATTCCGCAAACAGACTTGCATTATTCTTTGCCGCCTCCACATCCTCCTCTGACACAAAGTTTTCATCAAAGCACAGCAGGGTTAAGTCATACCCCTCCGGGTTATCCATCTTCCGAAATTCAAGCTCCTCCCATTCCGCAGGTTCTCTGCCGTCTGATACTGACTCCCGACCTTCTAATACTGTTTCCCGGTCATCCGCGCCCGATTCCTCACCTCCCATTCCTGCCTTTCCGCACAGGTAATCCGCATACCCGTACGCCATTCCGTAGTTTGACCACTCTCCGTATCCCGCAAGCAGGATGTTAGCGATGTAATCTACGGATTCCCATGACTCTGCCGATGTATATAAACGGTTCCCCGATACAAGAATCCCATCGTATGATTCCGGTCTTAAAACCACAATCTCAATCTCTGGTAACACTGCATCCACGCAGGAGAGCGCCTTGTCCGTCGCCGCAATACACGCATTTCTCTCCACAACATCAATTGACGTTTCAAAATAATACGCCGCGTAATCCGTCCTTGTTACTTCCATATCTTTCCGAAAAGAATACTCCCCCGACAATTCACCATAGCGGATAATGTCCGTTTCATAAACACGCTCTGAAAACGTCTCATTTTTTACTCCTGTATTCGTTTCAAAATCCGATTCCTCCATCCCGGCTGCATACTCTATTATCTCTAGACCTGTCTGCGTTTCGGAGTCCTTCCAATTTTTGTTTGAACTGCAGGCAGTTATTAACGTCATAGTCATAATCACAAGCCATAAGCGTATACTCTTTTTCATTTACACCATACCCTCTTCATTACGCTTCGTTCAGTTTTCAGTCCAACCGACTGTATAAATAGCCAATCTCTTCATCTGACAACGCTCTCCAGTCCTTTTGGTTTAATAATTCATTCCCTTTACGGTCTTTCTCCACGCAAATACCACTAATCTTTATTTTCCGCACCAGATAATGTATCCGCACTCTTTGATACTCCTCCGCGATATTCAAGAACTCACAAAATGGAAGAAGCGACTGAATAAAGCGCTCCGTGTCAGGAAAAACCACCATCCCTTTCTCTGTCGAAAAAAGCTCCTGCGGCATCCATTTGTAATAATTTTCTCCAATCAGCTTTACTTTCATTGCAGAAACGTCGTAACACAGCTTTATCTCACCTAAAGAATCTAATGCATACTTAACATAGGGCGTCATTCGATCCAATAGCGATTTTGAAGCAGACAAGGATATCTGTTCTGATGATGACCCTTTATCAGATAATTCCACTCTGGTCGCATTTGACGCATAAAACACGCATTCATATCCTGCCAGTTCTTTTTTCACAGCACTGTCGCCGCCGACAAAAACCACGGGAACACCATGCCCCGCAAGCCAATTTATTAACAGCCCCACCTCTCCGATACTCTTTTCACCCAAAAAAAGTTCATCCACATCCGCTCTAAGCGTATGCGGGTAAAAACCTTCCTCCCCATTCTTTGGATGAAACCCAATCAGCATGGCACAATCATACTTTTCGACATTTTGTATCGACCAAATATGTTCGTAACACGAATAACCTTTATTCGAAAAATACCTGACAATATTTTTCCCATCATTATGGCAGTCAGCCACCGCTATCTCTGCCTCTTCACATGCCTCTATTGACTGGATGACACGTTCTGTTTCTTCAATCATTTTCTCCCGGCAAAAATCATATTGCCTCATGTCGATTATCCCCGTACACCCTTCCATATCGACCAAAATTAAAATTTTTTTCTTCATCCTTACTCTCACCCTGCCTTACCTTGTACCAGCCTGATTCTCCTTTAGCCTGAAAATTGCCGGAATCATATTTTGGGTCTCATTACAGAAAGTATAGCAGTTCGGAGAATAAACATCCTTATCATCGGAAATTCCGTTCGGACATCCGCCACCACAAAACAAAGCATTCTCACATGTCCGACACTTTTCGATTTTAGTAATATCTCTAGTCAGAAAGCTTTTCTCTTTCAGCCGAAACTTCGGGAAATACGTCCCTACAGCTTTTTCTTCCTGTCCTACAGCTAAAATACAGTTATAAATATTTCCAAAAGGGTCATAAAAGCGATTTATTCCTTCGGGGTCACATGCTCTGATGATAGGTTGAAGCCGCGTTCCGTTATAAAGGAAATTAGATAGCGGCAGCATTTTCATGAATATCTGATTTGCCCCTGGCATTCCTTTTTGATCCTGCATCAAAAGTTTTTCATATAACATAGTTTCTTCGTTTTTTCCACACTGAAACAAGGGCTGTATTTCGAATGCCACATTTTTTCCCCACTCTGTAGCTTCAATGAGAGCTTTTTCCCTAACGATATCTTCGTAATTCTTGGAAGACAAATTCATTCGTATGGTAACAGGAATTTTGTTACAGATACACTTTTTTATTCCCGATATAATCTTTGCATATGTCGGCTGTCCTTTTCTCTGAAAGCGTGTTGCATTATGATTCTTCTCCGTACCATCAAGCGTCACCTGAATATTGGAAAAAGAAACCGTCTGCAACAAATCCATATACTCTTCCAAATAGAATCCATTTGTGACCGCGTAATATTCCGCTTCCGGCGCTTTTCGAAAAATATATTCTATTAGATTTCTGTTCTCTTGAAGAAACGGTTCTCCGCCAAACAGTCCAATGTGCTTAAGCTCAGGGCTGAGTTCAAAAACTTTATCTATCATTTCAGTTGTCATCGTTTTCTCTCTTTTGACTGCATTCTCATAGCAATATGAGCAATTAAAGTTACAATTATAAGTCAGCACGAACCATGCCGAATCCAGCTTTTTGTGTCGGCTGCGTTCTTCCAGCTTTTCAATAATCTGTTTTTTTATGGCTTCTTCTTCCTCACTCGAAAGAAAATACTGCCGCTTTTCTAATAACTTAAACAGCTTCTCTTCTTCGCTGCCCTCTGGAACGATCTCTTCCTTCTTCCCCCATTTTTCAATAATTGCCCGCTCTTTCCTGTGCAGCAAGTCTACAAACCCGTTGATGCCATTAGCGAGCAAAATATCCCCGTCATCGTTTTTTAGGTCAATCATAACCAAATTATGAATCAATTTCATAATACAACGCCCCTACATAAGTTCTTCTAAATGCTTCCAAACAAATGGTTCTCTAAATGATCCGCATGCCGGTCGATAAACTTCGCCACCTTCTCCCAACAACGAAAGGGAACATCCTCCACCACATAAATACCGTAATTTGCATTGTTTGCATTGTTCTATCTCAAAAATCGTTCTATTGCCAAGCTTCAATACTTTGTCCTTGTCAAAGAATTTTTCTTTATAATTTCCTATTTTCCCGCTTTCACCGTCGAGACACAAGCACCAGTAAATGTCTCCGTTTGGTTCAAATACCATGGGAACTGTTCTTGTTAGGTCACATTTTTTATATTTGATATTACGCCTTTCATTTACAGGTCTATAAAGAACATCTGCAAGTTCCCTGATTTCCACTGGAAGTTCCAAATGGCTATTGACCGTGTCAAGAATCGGGCGATAAGTCTTTAGGTCTGCTGCTATCTCCTCCCAGTTGTAAAAATGTTAGGCGTTTGCGAAACGCCACGC
>DLAJ01000021.1:0-28568 GCA_002493905.1 Lachnospiraceae bacterium UBA7050
ATTCCTTACTTGACACAAGCAGACCTGATTCTGCTGCACCAGCCGATGGGAGACTATTTTGCGGCATACCGCGGAATTGAGAAGGCGTATAAAGACGGTCTTGTAAAGGCGGTCGGCGTGGCGAATTTTTATCCGGCAATTCTTACCAACCTTTGCGAGACTGTGGAAATCATTCCGGCAGTCAATCAGGTGGAACTGCATCCGTTCTTTGTGCAGGAGGCGGCCCTTGAGAATATGAAAGCATACGGCGTAGTGCCGCAGGCATGGGGACCTCTGGCAGAGGGAAAGCATGGCATCTTTACTGATCCGGACCTTGTGGAAATCGGGAAAAAATACGGGAAGAGCGCGGCGCAGGTAGTGTTGAAATGGAATGCACAGCGGGGCGTGTCCATTATCCCGAAATCGGTTCATGTGGAAAGAATGGAGCAGAACATTGACATCTGGGACTTTACTCTTACGGATGATGAGATGGCAAAAATTGCCGCAAAAGACTTAGGACACAGTGAGATTGTCAATCATGATGATCCGGCATTTGTCAAGATAATTGGGTCAAGAACAATATTTAAGAGATTTCCAAGCACTTGTCCGATTATGGCTTTTGCTGCCTGACCCTCTGCCCGTAGAATGTTGGAATAGCAGTTTGAAATGAGGACAAACACACCGCTGAATGAAACAATCGTCAGGTAGCTTTTGGCATATTCCCACGTATCCTCACTTGCCCCAATCAGTAACAGGATCGAATCCATAAAAAGCAGGAACAGAATACTCATCACAATACCCACAAGAACACATGCCCACATACAGAAAGAGCATATTTTTTTTGCATACACTGTCTTTCCCTCACCCATAGCCCGTGAAATGACGGATGTTCCTCCTATGCCGAAAATGGTTCCAACCGCCATAAACATCAAAAAGACAGGGGTTGCCAGCGATACGGCGGCAACCTGATAGGCGTTATGTGTCTGCCCGATAAAAAAAGTATCCGCAAGATTATAGATCAGTACCATAAGCATAGCAACCATTGCAGGAATGGCATTTTTGATAACGGCCCAAGGGACGGACATCGTGCTGCAAGCTTCTAAAGAGTTTTCTTTTTTCATTCATATACTTCCTATTTGAAAGCTTAATATTAAAAGCATGCTTTCGAAGCGGCGATTTTTAATGCCCGCTCTTATGAACGGACATTATTTCAGGGTTGCACTGACTTTTTGGAGCAGACTGTTAAAAATACTTCGTTCTGTTTCAGTCAGCCCGGATAAAAGATGTTCCTCGGCTTCTTTCATATTCTGTTCGGCATTCCGGCAGCATTCTTCCCCCGATGGCGTTATTTGAACGAGCTTTACCCGTTTATCTGAAGAATCTCCAAATCCAGTGACGAGTCCCTTCTGTTCCAGGCGGCTGATGATTCCGGCAGTCGTAGACTGTGCTACATGAAGTATTTTTTCTAATTCCTTCAAAGAAATTCTTGGTTCTGGATAATCACGGATTGCCAGCAATGCGGATACCTGCGCAAACGTTAAATCCTGTTTCCGCAAAGTGTTATTTGCATTTTTTTCCAAGGTGCTGTTGATCTGCTTGATCAGCGCACCACAAGCGGTATCATCTCTCATTTGCCGCACCTTCTTTCCGAGCTAAGCGTAGCACAATGCGGATTGAATGTCAATAGCATGCTTTTTTTTTGTATTCGATTCCCCACGCCTCCATGGCGTCAATGATCGGACGCATGGACTCCCCCAATTCACTAAGGGCATATTCCACTCTTGGCGGCACTTCCGGATACACGGTGCGGGTAATAATACCGTCATTTTCCATGGAGCGCAGGCTGTCTGTTAAAACTTTCTGACTGATACCCTCTAAAGATTTTTGCAGTTCATTGAATCTCCAAGGTCTCAGGCGAAGATTGCGCATAATCAGCAGTTTCCACTTATTCCCAATCAGCTGTACGGTTGTTGCAACAGGGCAGGCTGGAAGTTCTTCCTTTTTTACCATAGCATTTCCTCTTTTCTTTCGGCGCTAACACCTATAAATGAATGTTATATTCAGATTATAATGTAATGCGTTTCTGAAGGCAACTCATTATGAAGCGAAAAAATAATTTCACAGGCGCAGACCGCGGAATCACACAAAACTTACAATAAAGTAACTATCTAATAAAAAAGTGCGTACTTTCAAAATATGGAGTAATCTATAGAATAAAAACTGCAGAGAGGAAAACTTTTCAAAAAAACAGGAGGTAACAAAAATGGCACTTTCAAATTTATCTGGTTGGAATAACAATACGGGGACTTCTTCCGCTTGCGGTACGGGCTGCGGTTTTGCTGACAAACCTGCGGAAGCTCCGACAGCGTGCGGTTCTGCTGACAGGCCTGCGGAAGCTCCGACAGCCTGCGGTGCGTCCGACAAATAATTCCAACTGAAAAGGCGTTTTACCTTACCGGCTCCCGGAGTGTCCTACTCCGGGGGCATATTACAAAATATCCGGCTTTGTGTCGTTCCGATAGAAAATTAACAAGGAGGTTTCGGCTATGAAACAAAACTTTGCTGGAGCGAAACAAAGTTTCGCTTTTCAATGGCACATCACAGACGAGTGCGACCAACGCTGCAAACACTGTTACATCTTTTCTGAAAACAACTGTAAAGCATTGGATAGTATGTCTTGGGAACAAATGCAGTCTGTTTTTGAAAACTGCCTTGAAATGTGTGATAAATACAACCGCCTGCCCTATTTTTATCTTACTGGCGGCGATCCTATCCTGCACCCCAATTTTTGGAAGCTGTTAAACCTGTTCAAAGAAAACGGAATACCATTTACAATACTTGGCAATCCGTTTCACTTAAATGACGAGGTATGCAGGCAGTTAAAAGATATGGGCTGCGAAAAATATCAAATGTCCCTTGACGGTATGGAAAAAACACATGACTGGTTTCGCAAACCCGGTTCTTTTGACTGCACACTGGAAAAAATACAGTGTATAAAAAAAGCAGGAATACGTTCCGTCATTATGACTACCGTTTCCGGGACAAATATTTCTGAAATACCCGATATTATTGACACCGTAGTAAAACACAAAGTAGATGTTTTTGCATTTGCCCGCTATTGTCCCACAAGCGGGGAGAAAGAAACCGGAATGACCCCGCAGGAATACAGGACATTATTAGATACCTGCTATGCAAAATTCAAAGCCTATGAAGCGGCGGGGTGTGAAACATATTTTAACTTAAAAGACCACCTTTGGACGCTGTATCTGTATGAAAAAGGAATTTTCAAAATCCCGGAAAATGCAGAGCCGGATATGATATACGGCGGCTGCAACTGCGGAAACTGTCACTTAACGATTTTACCTACGGGGGATCTATATACCTGCCGGAGATTGAAAAGCAGGGTAGGAAATGTTTTCACTGACAGGATAGCTGATGTTTGGGCAGGCAAAAATATGGAACGTTACCGGGAATACGGGAAATTTGAAAAATGTGCAAAATGTGAGCTGTTAAGGTTCTGCCGTGGCTGCCCCGCCGTAGCTTATGGCACAAACGGCGATTTCTATGGCGCAGACCCGCAATGTTGGAAGGACACGAGCCATGCAGTATAAGAAGTATGAGCAGAAGCGAACTTTGCATGGCAGAAAGGAGAAAAATGAAAGCTGTAATTTTAACAAAAACCACTGAAAGTACCGAAATCAAAATAACGGAATGTCCCACGCCTGCAGGAAAGCCCGGCTGGGTGCTTGTCCATGTCAAGGCTTTTGGTATGAACCATTCCGAGCAGATATTAAGGAAATCAGAAATATCTGCCCCTTACATTCAAAAACCCATTATTCCCGGCATTGAGTGTGTTGGGGAGATTGCGGACGCTTCCGACACCGCTTTTAGAGCCGGACAGAAAGTGATTGCCCTCATGGGCGGCATGGGACGTGAGTTTCATGGCAGCTATGCAGAATACGCCCTGCTCCCTGCACACCACGTTTTTGCGGTAGATACCAACCTATCATGGGATCGGCTTGCAGCGATAACCGAAACCTACTTTACCGCATGGGGCTCTCTCTCCACCTGTCTTTCCTTACAAAACAGCGACCACTTGCTTGTACGGGGCGGCACTTGCGCTTTAGGCTATGCGGCTATTCAGATAGCAAAGGCTTTAGGCTGTAAAGTCACCGCAACTACCCATAGAGAGAGCAAAATGCAGTTATTGAAAAATTGCGGGGCTGATGCGGTTTTGCTTGACAACGGCTCATTAAAGGGGCAGGCTTCAGGCATTACAAAAGCTTTGGAGCTGGTTGGAATAAAGACGCTGAAAGATACCATGTTCTGCATGGAAAAAGGCGGGATAGTCTGCAATACGGGCAATCTTGGCGGTGTATATACATGGAATGGTTTTGACCCGATCAAAGACATTCCAAACGGCATTTATTTAACAGGCTTTTTCAGCAACACACCTACGCAGGAAGTGATCAATGATATATTTGCATTTTTGAATACACATCACCTTACCCCGCATATCGGAAAACAGTATCTTTTTTCGGATATTGCAAAGGCGTGTGAGGATATGGAAAACGGTAAAATAAACGGCAAAATTGTGATTGTCATGAATCGATATTGATAAGGAGGTATTGCCGTGCTGAGAGCTGTTACAGTCAAAGAAGCACAGATAAACAGACTTAAAGCAGAAATAGAAACCGCAGACGCTATCATTATCGGGGCAGGGGCAGGACTTTCCACTTCTGCCGGATTTACCTATTCGGGGAGTCGTTTTCGTCAATATTTTGCAGATTTTGAAAATAGATACGGCTTTCATGATATGTATTCCGGCGGTTTTTATCATTATAAGACCCCGGAGGAGCACTGGGCATATTGGAGCCGTTATATTGAAGTAAACCGTTATCAGAATACGGAAAAACCTGTTTATGATAACCTGTTTAAGCTTGTAAAGGACAAAGATTATTTTGTCATTACAACCAATGTAGACCATTGCTTTCAAAAGGCTGGTTTTGATAAAAAACGGCTATTTTATACACAAGGAGATTACGGGCTTTTTCAATGTTCTGTTCCATGCTGTCAAATAACCTATGACAACCGGGAGATTATAAGACGTATGGTAAAAGAACAAAAGGATATGCGTATTCCCTCTGAATTGCTTCCTAAATGTCCCGTTTGCGGAAAACCTCTCACTATGAATTTACGTTCTGATGATAAATTTGTTGAAAATGAGGGGTGGCATAAAGCAGCCATGCGGTATAATGATTTCATACGCCGTCACAAAAAGCTGCATATTCTCTTGTTGGAACTTGGTGTTGGCTATAATACTCCGGGGATTATTAAATACCCGTTCTGGCAGATGACAGCGGAGAATCCGAAGGCTGTGTATGCCTGTATCAACTATGGGGAAGCCTGTGTACCCGAGGAAATTGCAAAACGCTCCATCAGTATCAGAGCAGACATTGGAGAGATACTGAAACAATTATAAGACAGCAGATTTATGTGTTTTCTGGCTGGTTTCCAGAGAGGACGGACAACTGCGTCAAACGCTGGTTAGAATAATGGGTAGAATTGATACGATTTAATTCTATCACTTGGAAAATAGCACTGCTTTTGATGTTAATACGCTCACTCATTTGCGGATATGATGAAAATATCAGACCAATCGGGTCATAATCGGGTCATAAGAATTGACACGATTGACCTGATTTGATATAATATGCCCAGTGAATGAGTAAAGGAGATGGCGTTATGCTTTTTCAGGAAAGTGAAACTGTAGAGCTGAAGGAAGTAGTCGCAGACGATATAAAAAAGGAAATCATTGCCTTTGCTAACTGTGACGGTGGCAAACTGTATATTGGCATCAGGGATGACGGTACAATAGCCGGACTTGATAATCCTGACGGCGTTTCTTTGCAGATCAGCAATATGGTAAGGGATGCAATTAAGCCAGATGTGACGATGTTCCTGCATTATAAAACAATAAAGGAAGATGGAAAAGAATTTGTTGAGGTGAATATTCAGCGCGGAACGGACCGCCCTTATTATCTTGCTAAAAAAGGGATGCGTCCAGAGGGTGTATATGTCAGACAGGGATATTCTTCTGTCCCAGCCACTGACACGACAATCCGCCGTATGATTAAGGAGACGGATGGAGACCGCTTTGAGGCTATGCGCTGCTTAAATCAGGAACTTACATTTGAAGCCGCAAAAAAAGAATTTATGCTTCGGAAAGTGGGGTTTGGGTCACAGCAAATGCGTACTTTGAAGCTGATCGATCAGGATGGCCTTTACAGTAACTTAGGTCTGCTTTTGTCCGATCAATGCGTCCATACGATTAAAGTCGCTGTTTTTCAGGGAACGGATCAGACAATTTTTAAGGATCGCCGGGAATTTAGCGGATCACTGATGCAGCAAATGAATGAAATTTATGATTTTATCGACTTCCGTAACCAAACCCGTGCAACCATAGAAAGATTGTTGAGAATTGATGTCAGGGACTACCCTGAGATCGCCGTCAGAGAGGCACTTCTAAATCTGCTGGTTCACCGCGACTATTCCTTCAGCGCCAGTGCGCTTATCAGTATTTATGCGGATCGGATTGAATTTGTATCCATTGGCGGATTGATGCCGGGAATTGATCTGGAAGATATTATGGTAGGCATTTCCGTATGCAGAAATCAGGACCTTGCAAATGTATTCTACCGGCTGCATCTGATTGAGGCTTACGGTACTGGAATGGGAAAGATTATGAGGGCATACAAAGGCATGGAAGAAAAGCCTTCGATTGAAACGACTCAAAATACCTTTAAGGTCGTATTGCCTAACATTAACGCAAAATATGAAACGGTAAATTTTTCTGTAACGAAAGCAGAATCCATCACAAGTTCCACTGTCAGGGCTGAGAAAATCCTGAGCAATGAAGAAAGGGTACTGGAATATGCCCGATCCCATGGCGCTATTACAAGAAATGATGTAATCGAATTGCTCGAGGTAAGTACATCGACCGCATCCAGAGTCATTAGGAAAATGGTAAAAAGCAACTTGCTGAAGCAGAATGGAAAAGCAAGAAACACCAACTATACTGTTATAAAATAAGAAGAATGATACGCAATAAACATAACACTATAATTGTTATCAAAGATCCGTTCTGGCACCCGGTTCATGAATGGAAAAATGCGCCTAAGGAAACGCTTGCATGAATGATAAAGGACAGATATAATTTAAGAAAAAAGCGAAAGGCGGTGCCGGTTTATGTATAATCCACAGCTTGAAACCTTTATCCGTGTGGCAGATGCCGGAAGCTTTAATAAAGCGGCAGAGCAGGCATTTATTACGCCCACGGCAGTCTTGAAGCAGATCAATCTGCTGGAGGCGGATTTGGACGTAAAACTTTTTGAGCGGACTCATCGCGGGCTGGTGCTGACAAAAGCAGGGACATCTTTATATAACGATGCGAAATATGTGATACAGTATTGTAAGGATTCTGTCACCCGGGCAAAAAATGCCATGCAGGAGGGGGACAATATTATCCGCATTGGAACTTCCCCGATGACGCCGGCCGGAGTCTTGGTAGAGCTTTGGCCAAAGATTCATGAGCTCTGCCCGGAGATTAAATTCCAGCTTGTCCCCTTTGAAAATACACCGGAGAATGCAAGGGAGATTTTGAAAAATCTCGGACAGAATATTGATGTGGTTGCGGGAATTTTTGACGATACGATGTTAAATCTGCGAAGCTGCGATGGTTTTGAAATCTCCAGACAGCCAATCTGCTGCGCGGTGTCCATCCACCATCGTCTTGCCGATAAAAACAGGTTAACCGTTCAGGATTTGTATGGAGAACGGCTGATGCTGATGAACCGCAATTGGAGCAATTATGTAGATATGCTTAGGGATGAAATCTGGCAGAATCACCCGCAGATTCAGATTGTAGACTTTGATTTTTATAGTGTAGAAGCATTTAACCGGTGTGAAAACAGCAATGATGTTCTAATGGCAGTTCAGATATGGGATAATGTCCATCCCCTGCTAAAAGTGATTCCTGTGGAATGGAACTATTCTATCCCCTATGGCCTGCTCCATTCACATACGCCGTCGAAAGCGGTAAAGCAGTTCCTGTCAGCAATTCAGGCGGTATTGCATCAATAGAACCGATTTTACATACTCCATTTTTTCTGGCAGGTGATGCTGTTAGAAAGAATTTTTAGATACAACCATTAGGTATAAACTGATGAACGAAACGAGACTTCTGCGGAAGCCTTGTTTTTTTTTATACTATAAACAGTCAAAGAAGCGGAAAAAATGGTCTGGCAGGAGGAAAGCGAATGATGAAGCGGGTAATCGTAATGGGAACTGTAACAGCCCTGTTTATCATGTTACTCGGTGCCTGTGGAAATACAGGAGGAACAAAACAAGGTCGGGAGGAACAGGACATGTCAACCAATTCTGACAAAACGGAATCCGGGGAGGATGATACACAAAAGAAAGCGATGATCGGTTTTTATACGGTTGACACAGCCATATCGATCCGGATGAAACAGTGGCGATTACAAATTACATGAAAGAGCATGCTGTTTCCGGTGACACCATATTTTATGATATTTATACGGAGGAGGAAAAGGCGGATGACCCGGCGAAAGAAGAGACGGGGCTGTTTTTTTTCAAGGGAATTCCCGGCGAACGGTTTGCAGTCTTAAATGCAGGCGGGGCGTTTGCCTACGTAGGCGCCATGCAGGACAGCTTCCCCCATGCCTTGGAACTGTCGAAACAAGGGTACAACGCGTTTGCCCTGATTTACCGGCCCGGTGCACAGACGGCCTGTGAAGACCTGTCCCGTGCCATTCAGTTTGTTTTTGAACATGCCGAGGAACTGGAAGTGAACACCGATGGCTATTCCCTGTGGGGCGGCAGCGCCGGTGCGAGAATGGCGGCGTGGGTCGGCTCCTATGGGACAGCCGCGTTTGGGGCTGATGACCTGCCATTACGGGAACTTGGTGTGGATGGGTCTATGGATTTGAAAGCCATTGCGGATTCCTGCAATCAGGCTTCGGGCGGTTATAAAAAAATGACCCATGAGGAAATCCTGAAAATTTTTCAGGAGTGCTATGGAAGAGAAACATCATAAGCGTACCGTGATATTTTGAAAAGACAGACTCTGAATTGGGAGACAGCGGTAGATTGTTGGCAGAAGCGGCTGGTACCGGAGACTGGCTGGAGGGAATGCGGTTCTCGTCCAGCGTTACCGAAGAGGATGTTCAGACCTGGGGTGGACAGCCTGGGTCTGTAATGGATGGATGATAATGAGGGTACAGGCATTGTAAAGGACTGTCTTCGCTGGTCTGGATACTTAGAATCAACGAAAGGTCAGGAAAGGAGCGGTATGAAAAAAAGAAAAAGACGACTGGTTATAGTTGTTGCTGTATTGATTGTGCTGCTTGGGGCGGGGTGCTGGTATCTGTTCCTTGGAGGCCGGATCACAGATGCAGACGGTGAGATAACGGCAGGAGCAGATGGGACCCGCTCCCTGATCGTATATTTTTCAAGAGCCGGTGAAATTCCGAATACGGTGGATGCGGTGTCGTCTGCGACGCCGAATTCCAATCAGGCGATGGAAGGCAGTGATACGGAGGCAGCGGCAAAAATGATTCAGGAACTTACCGGAGCGGATTTATTTCAAATCCATACAAAGCGGTATTACCGCAGTGCTTTCTGGGGTACGGCTGCCACGGCATGGATTGAGGAAAAGCTGAACTTAAGACCGGGACTCGCGGCACAGCCAGAGAATCTGGATAACTATGATGTAATTTATGTAGGTTATCCGATCTGGTGGTTTAATGCGCCCATGGCAATCGGCAGCTTTTTGGAAAGCTATGATTTGACTGGAAAGATCGTCGTGCCTTTCTGCACCAGCAGCGATAATGGGATTGATGTCAGTATGGATTACATCCGCGAAGTTTCGGAAGGGGCTGAAGTCATGGAGGGTTATCGTGTCCATAATTCCGGTCTGGAGGATGTGGCTGCATGGCTCACCCGCATTGGTATGCTTACGCAGACAGACGGATTGAAGGATACCGATGACGGTCAGGCCGAAGAAAATGTGGGAAGTGTAAAACAGGAGGAAAGCGCATTGGGCCATGTTACGGAAGGAACGGAAGAATATCGGAGCTTTCTTATCGACAATGTGTTTCACTCCGTAAATGAGGGCGACATTCATTATAATGTCTATATTCCGGAAAGCTACGACGGGAGCATACCTTATGCCCTGTATGTTACCCTGCCAGGCTATGAAGGGTTGTATTTTCAGGGAATTGCAGCAAATCTACGGTCCGAGGAATTTGGTTTTGAAGCTTTAGAATATAACAGTGAAATGATCATAGTGGCGCCTCAGCTTGGCGATTGGGGAGAAAACTCCGCAGATCAGACGATTGCCCTTGTGGAATATTTTCTGAAGCAGTATAACGTTGATCCATCTAAAGTGTACGGCAGCGGATTTTCTGGCGGCGGGGAAACCATGTCCATCGTGATGGGAAAGCGTCCGGACCTGTTTACAGCCTATCTGCAGGTCAGTTCCCAGTGGGACGGTGAATATGAAACTGTGGTCAGCCGCCGTCTGCCGGTGTACTTTGCTATAGGACGGAATGATCTACTCTTTTTATGGAAGGTTGAGCGTTGCTTCTGCGGATACGGAGAAATTCGCCTCATCTGACCTGCCGCCTACCTATTTTTGCTATGGTACCCGTGACCCGTTTGTGAGTGAATTTGAGAAGTGTGTAGATGCGCTTAATACGGCAGGTGTTCCGGTTACGGTGAATGTATTAGAGGGCAGGCCTCATGGCTACGGCTATCGGGAAGGGTGGATTCCGGATTATGACGCATGGCTGACAGGGATACTCGAAAATAATGATTAGTCTGTCAAAATGGAGGAAGCGCCTTTTGGAGCATAAGGAAACCAATGAAGAGATATAGGTAAGAATGAAATAAATATGGAGGCTTAATATGGAACACAGAATTTTAGGAAAAGATTTGGAAGTATCTGCGGTGGGGCTCGGCTGCATGGGAATGAGCCATGCTTATGGGGCGCCGGCGGATAAAGGAGAAATGCGCGAACTGCTGGCGGAGGCTGTTGATATGGGATACACGTTCTTCGACACAGCGGAGGTTTACGGTACGCCGGAAAATCCTCATGATAATGAAGAACTGGTGGGGGAAGCGCTGAAGCCATACCGGAATAAAGTTGTACTGGCAACTAAATTCGGAATCCATTTTGATATGGAGAGCAGACAGGTCAATAAACCGCTGGTGACGGACTCCAGGCCGGAGGTAATCCGGGCTTCGGTGGAGAATTCCCTGAAACGTCTTGGTACAGATCACATTGATTTATATTATCAGCACCGGGCAGACCCGGCCGTTCCGATTGAGGAAGTGGCAGGCGTCATGCAGGAGCTGATTAAGGAGGGAAAGGTTACGCATTGGGGGCTTTCTGAAGCTAAGGAAGAAACGATACGCCGCGCCCATGCGGTCTGTCCGGTAACCGCAATCCAAAACCGTTATTCCATGATGGCGCGCTGGTATGAAGAACTCTTCCCGGTGCTGGAGGAGCTAAAAATCGGTTATGTGGCCTTTTCTCCTCTGGCAAACGGATTTCTGTCCGCAAAGTATGGGAAGGAATCCAAATTTGAGAAGGGTACGGATTACCGGAGCATCATGCCGCAATTTACGCCAAAGGCGGTGGAACAGAATCAGAAACTGCTTGAGTTAATCCGCACTGTGGCGGAAGGAAAACAGGCAGCGCCCGGTCAGATCGCCCTTGCATGGATGCTCTGCAAGAAACCATATCTGGTGCCGATCCCCGGAACCAGAAAGCCGGACCGCCTGAGAGAAAATGCAGGGGCGGCGGAGATTCAATTGACAGAAAAGGAAATTGAGACTTTGGACAAACAGCTTGATGCGATGGAAATGTCGGATGTATTTGGCGGTACAGAATGTAAATCGTAAAAAAGCAGGCAGAACGAAAGAAATCCGAATCTTACGTCCACGGTATAAAAAAGAAAATGCCGCTATGGCGGCAGAATAAAAGAAGGAGGTTATCATCATGAAAGAATTTGTTTTTACTTATCCCACAAAGGTATATTTCGGAGAAGGTTCTCTGGAAAAGGCGGTTGCCGCAGAATGCGGCAAATACGGCAAAACAGTAATGCTTGCCTATGGCGGCGCTTCCTTAAAAAAGAACGGGCTCTATGGCAGGGTAAAAGGACTGCTTGAAAAAGTGGGAAAGGATGTGGTGGATTTCCCGGGTATCATGCCCAATCCCACTTACGCCAAGGTGCAGGAGGGTGCAGCACTGGCGAAGGAAAAAGGGGTGGACTTTATCCTCGCCGTTGGCGGAGGTTCCGTGATTGACTGCTGTAAGATCATAGCAGCACAGGCAAAAACGGATGAGGATATCTGGGAAATGGAGTTTACAAAAGGGAAATATCCGACGGAATATCTGCCCATGGGAGCAATTGTCACAGCTTCCGGCACAGGTGCCGAACAGAACTGCGGCGCAGTGATCACAAACGAGGAAAAAGGAATCAAGACCGGTGTGGTTGGCGCCTATGCTTCTTTTGCGGTGCTTGATCCTGCATTGACGGCATCTGTTCCTGCCATGCAGGTGATTTCTGGTGCTTTTGATACGCTCAGCCATGCAATGGAAACCTATCTCGGAAATTCCGACAAGGACAATGTTTCTGATGATCTCGCACTTGCAGTTATGCGCAATACAGTGGTAAATATGCGCCGCCTGATTGCCAATGTGAGTGATATGCAGGCAAGAAGCAATCTGATGTGGGATTCGGCTATGGCAGAAAACGGAATTCTGAAAGTCGGACGGGTTACGGATTTTCAAGCGCACCAGATCGAGCATCAGCTTGGCGCGTTTACGGACTGTAACCACGGGCAGGGGCTTGCCGTGATCCATCCCGCCTACTATCGCCATATTTTGAAAGACGCGGAAGAAAAATTCCGTCGGTTTGCAAAAGCTGTATTTGACAAAGACACAGCGGCGGAAGGGATAGATGCACTTGCTGACTTTATAAAGGAATGCGGTCTGCCCGTGAAAATGGGAGAATTGAAATCGAAGGTGGAGATTACCCCTGAGGTGTTGCGGAAGGCAGCGGATACCTGCAATATTATCAAGTGCAATCCCCGCGAGTTAAGCAGGGATGAGGTTTATGAAATTTTAATGGAATGCCTGTGAAATGGAAAGGAGTTGTTTATTGATGGACAGGCCTTATGTGATTTGCCACATTTTGAGTTCTCTGGACGGGAAGATCAACGGTCCGTTTATGGCAGCGGAGGCAACGGGACTACTTAGCAGAGAATACGGAAAAATCCGCACAGAAATGAACGCGGAGGCATGGCTGTACGGAACCACAACAGCCAAGGAATTTTTGAATTTTCGAGAGCCGGTTTTGGAAGAAAACGCCTGTGTTCCGGAGGGAGATTTTATAGCTGGTGATGAGACAACTCCATATTTCGTTGCTTTAGATGCGAAAGGTGAGCTTGGATGGGAATCCGGAAGATTTGCAAACAAGGGAAGGGCAGAAGCCCATGTCATCGAGATTTTGACGGAGGCAGCGTCCATGTCCTATCGCGCTTATTTGAGAAAGTGCGGTGTATCCTATATTCTTGCAGGAAAAGCGGAACTGGACTGTGAGATTGCAATGGAGAAGCTGCACCGGCTGTTCCACATTGAAAGGCTGTTGATTTGTGGGGGAGGTGCGGCGGACTCCACTTAAGTTATCTGGCGAAGAATGCGAAGGGAATGCCATGCGGAAATCCGCGCCAATTTTGACCTGTTTGATTTCAGACTGAATGATGCGGAAATGACGGAAGTCGCGGCACTTAATAAGAACAAACGCTACTATACCAGCACCCCTGAGCTGCTTAAATCTTACGCTGAGATGGTGTCGCCTGTAGATGATCAGAAATAAAAACAACCGGGTGGAAAAAAGAAAACGTAGCACAAATGAAAGAAACTGGAAGTATCTGTGTCAGAGTGGTATGATGATAGCAGCTTCAAGGGATGCCATATGTTTAATAATGATATTTGACAGAACGGAGGTTTGTGATGATTTACGATTTTGACAGAGTAATAAAAAGGCGCGGCACAAACAGCATAAAATGGGATGTACCGGAAACAGAGCTTCCGATGTGGGTTGCGGATATGGATTTTGAGACGGCGCCGGAGATCAAAGAGGCGCTTGTGAAGCGGGCGCAGCACGGAATTTTCGGCTATGCCGGATTACCGGAGGAATGGTATCAGGCGTATAGGGAGTGGTGGGAAAAACGGCATCACTTTCGGATGGAAAAGGACTGGCTGATGTTTGCGGCAAGCGTTGTGGGGGCGGTTTCTACTGCTGTGCGGAAGCTGACGGACCCAGGTGATCATGTGCTGGTTCAGCCTCCCGTTTATAATGCTTTTTTCCACTGTATTGTCAATAATGGAAGAAATATCGCGGAATCTCCGCTCATTTATGACGGGAAAAATTACAGAATGAATTTTGAGGATTTGGAAGAAAAGCTGGCGGACCCGCAGACGACGATGATGATTCTCTGTAATCCTCATAATCCGATCGGAAAAATTTGGGACAGAGAGACGCTTGCGAGAGTCGGGGAATTATGTCATAAGCACCATGTTGTTGTCGTCTCTGATGAAATCCACTGTGATCTGACAGCGCCCGGAAAAGGGTACACGCCTTTTGCATCTGCATCCGATCTATGCAGAGAAATCAGCGTCACCTGCATTGCGCCAACAAAAACATTTAATCTGGCCGGCATACAGACAGCGGCAGTCGTGGCGGCGGACGAGGTCCTGCGTCAAAAAATGTGGTGGGCGCTTCATGTGGATGAGGAGGCAGAACCTAATGTGTTTGCGGTGGACGCTGCTATTGCAGCGTTTACAAAAGGCGGGGCATGGCTTGACGCCCTGCGGGAATATATTGAGGAAAATAAAAGATGTGTTGATACATTTTTACAGAAAAATCTGCCGGAAATCAGACTGGTAACATCGGATGCGACATATCTGGTGTGGCTGGACTGCCGGAGTCTTCAGAATGGCGGCAGGGGATTACCGTGCGGCGGCACACGGGATGGCAGCAGGGGTGCAGCAAGTGAGGGCTGCATGCAGGAAAGCAGTCAGGGGATGGATGCCGCCGGTCTGCCGAAACGACCGGATTTCTTCCGGTTTCTGCGGGAGACGACCGGACTTTACCTAAACAGCGGCAGTCAGTACGGAACGGGCGGTGAGGAGTTTCTGCGCATGAACTTAGCCTGCCCGCGCAGCATCGTGGAAGACGGATTAAAACGGCTTTTAGAGGGAGCCCGCGCATATCAGCGTCTATCTTAGTTTTTTGGAGAAATACAGAATCAGATCATCATCGTTACAGCAGGATGCGTACGGCTTACAGATTTGGTCCTGAAACCATACGCCGCTGCCGTCGGGCAGATAACCCCGGCGGACATACATTCTCTGCGCGCTGCCGTAGCCGCTGTGCAGCCCGACGCCAAGATAGACGGTGTCCGCATAGCGTGATGCGATCTGTTCCGCGGTATCCATAAGACGGCTGCCGATTCCGTGCCGGCGGTATTTTTCAAGTACGCCGAAATCCACGATTTCGGGCAGCCCCTGGTCTGCGAACGCCCCCCATTTCGAATCGGGGTAGATATTGATATATCCGGCAATCTTTTTTTGATATTCTGCAGCCAGTGAAATGGATGTTCCTTCGGCCTGATCGCGCAGCCGCATCCGGTATTTGTCGATGGAAGCGTCCCAGCCCTGTGCGATTTCCGCATCTGTAATGAGCTGTGCGTCGTTCTCGCGCAGGTCCCGGATCAGGACATTGTCGTCTTGATAGTAAATCATAGGAACCCTCCTTCTGTTTCCTGCTTTTTGCGCCTTTATGCGCAGCAATATTTTTACTTCATTAAAGCATAAAAAAATAGGTACAGCAAGGGGTTCTATGCTATACTGAATCTATCACGGTATCGGTTCAGCCAAAAACTCTTTGGCTGGTAAGCGGTAAAAATCACGGATTTGGAAAAGAGGAAGCACGATGAATGCGGAATTGGATCAGGTTGTCGCAGAGGTGGGAAAAGTCGTCAAAGGAAAAGACGCCGTTATCCGTAAGGTATTAGGCGCGGTTCTTGCGGGCGGGCATGTTCTGCTGGAAGATATACCGGGCGTCGGCAAGACGACGCTTGCAATGGCGCTTGGAAGGGCAATGGAATTAGATTATAGAAGGATGCAGTTTACGCCCGATGTGCTTCCGAGTGATATTGTCGGGTTTACAATGTATAACGCACAGACCGGCAGTTTTGAGTATAAGGAAGGCGCAGTGTTCTGCAATCTGTTTCTGGCGGATGAGTTAAACCGCACGTCTTCTAAAACGCAGTCGGCGCTTTTGGAGGTTATGGAGGAGTCGCGCGCGACGGTGGACGGCATCACGCATATGCTGCCGACACCGTTTACGGTTATTGCGACTGAGAATCCATTTGGCGCGTCCGGAACACAGCGTCTGCCAGAGTCGCAGCTCGACCGGTTTTTAATCTGCCTGAACATGGGTTATCCCTCACACGAGGCGGCGCTTGAGGTATTAAAAGGCAGTGTCGGCAGAAGTCTTGACCGGGTGCAGAGTGTGCTTTCCGTAAAACGTCTGACAGAGTTAAGGGTATGTGCGGACACGCTTCATGTGGAAGACACGATTTATGAGTATATTCTGAATTTGACTGAGGCGACGAGGCGGGACGCGCGCGTTGCATTGGGAATCAGCCCGCGCGGCAGCATTGCACTTCTAAAGATGGCAAAGGCGGCCGCGCTTATGCGCGGCGGGGATTATGTGATTCCTGAGGATGTGCTTGCGGTCGTCGGGGATGTGTGGGGGCACCGCATTCACTTAAATGCAAAGGCGAGAGCCGAAGGCGTGGATGTGGCGCAGTTCATTTTTGAGCTTACGGAAAGGATACATGCGGTTTGACGAGGGACAGGCTTACATTGAGTGTCAGGGGAACGCTCCGGTTTTGTATGATATTATTTGTGACGGTGTTTCTGTGGTGGTTTTTTCGCAGTTACTTTTTATGGATAGCACTGCTGCTGATTGTCATCGGTGCGGCAGCGTCTGTGTTTCTTTTATGGAGAAAAAAAGACGGAATCCGCGTACGGATGGAACTGCCGGATGGCTGTGCGGCGCGGGGAAAGGCGTTTCCATTTTCGATTATCGTCTCGAATAAAAGCCGGTTTATTGGATTTGGTGCTATGATCGAATACCGATGGGGGAATGCATTTACGCAGGGGTATCAGACGAAACGGGAACGGATTTGGATTTCACCGTGTAAAGGTGCACGTATTACGCAGCAGTTAGAGAGCGTTTATGCGGGAAGGATTGAAGCGGAGCTTACGCGGTTTGTCGTGCGCGACGCCTTTCACATTGTGGAATATGCAGGCTGCCCGGGAAGCGGTTCATGGACGATGATCTATCCTGTACCAAATATCGGTGGGGAGGACAGGCTTACCACAGTTGTCCATGAATTTCCGGATGAGGAAGAGACGAAAAAACGGGGAACGGAATACAATCCCGATTATGAGGTGCGTGAATATATAGAGGGTGACGAGCTTAAAAGCATTCATTGGAAGCTGACCGCAAAACGGGAACATCTGATGGTGCGTGAGCGTCTCGCCGCGGGAAAGGAAAAAATCAACGTGCTGCTCCCGCTTGGGCAGGACAAAGAGCAGAATGACCGGCTGATGGACGCGTTTAGCGGGGTATGCGCTCTTCTGATCGAGAAGGGGTATCCGGTACAGATTTTCTGGATGGGCATGGTGGATGCGCTGCAGTCGGGTTATGCCGCAGAGCAGGGCGAGCTGGACGGCATTACTGCTGAGATTTTGAGTATGGGCGGGCTGAAACAGCCGGGGGCGGCGGAGCAGCAAATGGCGCTGGTCCATCCCGGCGAAAGCTATATCTTGATACAGACAGGAGCATATCAGGGTGCGTATGTTCGGAATTAAGAGAAAAAACCAACAGGAATTACCGGATGTGCGGCTTCTTCCTGCGAAAGAGAAGGCGCGCTATGACTGGAAGGCGGCGGCTGCAAAGGCGGCGCTGGTTTTCTTGCTCGTTTACGGTTCGATCGGCGGCTTTTTATCTGCTTATGAGATGGATTACCAAAGAGAACAGTGTATTCTTGGTATTTTCTTACTTTCTCTTATACTCAGCGCAGTTTATGAAACGAAACGCAAATGGGCGGTTAATCTTGTCAATATTCTTGTTTTTGTGTTATATGTCTATGTTGCATTTCGAAGATTCTGGGTTATCAACAGCGGTTATTACGCGATCATTAACCGAATACTGGATGATGCCGGCAGTTATCTCGGTGTTACAGGCAGAACCGAGTATGGGCTTGTTGTCGAAAATGAAAGTGCGGCAGTGACCGGATTTGCGCTTTTTCTCGGCATGGTCGGAACGATCCTGCTGCAGATGCGGCTGCATCATAAGGCAAGCCTGTGGACGACGATTCTGCTGACACTGCCGCTCTATGTGATTCCTTTTTATTTCGAAAAGACACCGGGAACCGGGTATATGATTCTTTTGTTTACCGGTTATGCGGTGGTGGCGGTGCTTCAGGGGGCGGACGCGCGGAAAACGATGTCCGGACAGGCGCGCGATATCCTCCTGCCCGTGTTGTTTGCGGCCGCTGTGTTTGTACAGCTGACTGCGCTTTTGCTGCCGCATGAGGGATATGCCTCTCTGGTCCGTGCCAGTGCTGCAAAAAAAGCATCGGAAAGACAGATGGCGGATATTGTGCAGTTTGGACTGCCTGCGATGTTCGGGCAGGGAAGAAACGGGGCAGGCGTGAGCGGTGGATTGTTGAGCAAAGGGTACTCCGTCATGCCTGATTATGAGACGGATTTAATCGTGCGTTATACGCCCTATGACTATGAGCCTGTATACTTAAAAGCGTTTACCGGTAAGGATTATATGGGTGACTGCTGGACAGCGGCGGAGGATGGTGACGCCCGTATGGAGCAGACGGTCGCGGCAAGGGCAAAGCATTATGTGCAGGGCAATCCGGACGGAACCGGTATGGGATGGGAATATTACCAGTTTCACCCCCTGGCCGGAGCGGAAGAGTCTGCGCAGGATATCCGGGCAGCGGAAGGGTCAGCGGCTGACGGCGCTGTGCCGGAACAGGGCTGCGGCATTATGGAGATTGATAATACCGGCGCGTCCGCCTTGTACGAGTACCTTCCCTATTATACCGGAGTTGTGCGGCGCGGCGGCATGAGCGCGGAATACCTGTATTTTACTCCTGCTGCTAAGCTGCAGGGCGTGTCCGGGAATGTGGACGGGGATTATCTGACCGTACCCGTAAGCTGCAGGCGCGCTGTGGAGAGAATCTGCGGGGAGGCCGGATTTTCGGGAACACCGGAAGAGATTGCAGCACAGGTGCGCGCATATTTTGACGAATATTATACCTATACGCTGCGGCCGGGATTCTATTATGGTAATCCGGATTATATCTCTCATTTTCTGACGGAAAGCAGACGGGGCTATTGTGCACACTTTGCTTCATCCGCAGTTATGCTGCTCAGATATATGGGGATTCCGGCAAGGTATGCCGAAGGGTACGCATTTACGTATGAAGATGTTGTTTTGGATGGAACGCTTGTCGAGGGCGCAGATTACGCGCATTATTACAGCGGCTATTCTCCGCTTGGAGAGACGGCTCTTGTGGAACTTGAGATTGCGGATGCTTCGGCGCATGCGTGGGTGGAAATGTATGTGGAGGGGGAAGGCTGGATCGTGTTTGATCCGACTCCGGCGGCAGATCCGGAAGAGGAGAGAACTTCGTTCTGGGAGGATTTTTTAAGCAGGGGCACGGAATCTGGGGATGCGGGTACCGGAGGCGGCGCTGTCGGAGCTTATATAGAGACGGCGCTTGGCGGGCTGGCATATGGTCTTTTATGTCTGTGTGCCGCACTGATATTGTTTTTTATGGGAAGGAGCCTGTATTTAAGAGCTAAAGAAGCGCGGCTGCCAGCAAAAGAGCGTGCAAGGCTGGAGTACCAGCGTCTTGTATGGTATATATCGCGCAGGCATGCGGATTTTGGCAGTCTGCGCACGATCAGGGAGCAGACGGGCTGGGTGAATGCGCATATGCGCCGCGGATTTACAAGGGAGCAGCAAAAAGCGCTCTATGAACTGTTTTTTGCGGGTGAAGACAGACCGGAGCAGAATACAGAATGGGCGGCGTTGTCGAAATACTGCAGAAAGCTGCGGACGTTTTCGAATCATGCGCGCCGTCGTCGTCAATCATAGAACAAATTGCGTCAAATCCTTCACGACTTCCGAAGCAATAATCAGCCCTGCGGCAGCAGGGACAAATGCGTTACTGCCCGGAATCCGCCGCCTGCCCGTATCCGGTTCATCGTCAGTCATATTTGGAGTATGGTCCGTGCCGGATGTTTCAGACGCGGCAGCTTCACAGCCAGCCGGCGTTATGGCGGGCTCTCTGGAGTATACGACCTTGACGTGCTCAATGCCCCTTTTGCGGAGTTCTCTCCGCATTACACGCGCAAGAGGGCATACGGAAGTTTTGGAAATGTCCGCGGCCTCAAAGGCGGCAGGGTTCATTTTATTTCCGGCACCCATACTGCTGATGACGGGGGTTTCCGCATGGATTGCCTGCTCGATGATCGAAAGCTTTCCGCTCACTGTGTCGATGGCGTCCACAACGTAATCATATTTGTGAAAATCAAACTGTGCGGCGTTTTCGGGCAGGTAAAATATGCGGTAAGTCTGAATCTGCGCTTGAGGATTGATCAGGAGGCAGCGTTCCCGTGCGGCATCCACTTTGTACTGTCCGATTGTTGCTGTGGTGGCAATGATCTGGCGGTTTAAGTTGGATACCGCGACCGTATCGTTGTCAATAAGGTCAAGTGCGCCGATCCCGCTCCGGATCAGCGCTTCCACGACATAGCCGCCGACTCCGCCGATGCCGAATATGGCGACGCGGGAATGCGCAAGCTTATGAAGTGCCTCTTTACCGATCAAAAGCTCGGTTCTGGAAAATGCTTCCATGGACTTTCTCCTTTTTAACTGATAGGAAATTGCTCAATTTCGGAAGAATCGCAAAGCGATTCTTCGAAAGAGTTTCGCTTCAGCGAAAGTCTTTTTTATAACACCATGATGAGTGTTCCTGCCGCAATTAACAGTGTGCCGGCGGCGGATTTGACTGTAAAACGCTCGTGCAGAAAGACAAACGCGAGAATCAGCGTGAGGACAACGCTCAATTTATCAATCGGAACAACTTTGGACACCTCGCCTGTCTGCAGCGCGTGATAATAGCAGAGCCATGATAAGCCGGTCGCCAGTCCCGAAAGAATCAAAAAGACCCAGCTTTTGGTGCTGATGGAGGAAAGACCCTTCTGCGCATTGGTTAAAAAGACGATTCCCCATGCAAGAACGAGTACAACGGCCGTGCGGATTGCGGTTGCGAGATTGGAATTGACATTTTCTATGCCGATTTTGGCAAGAATGGATGTCAGTGCGGCAAAAACCGCGGATAGAATTGCAAATAAAAGCCACATCACAGATACCTCCGATCAAAATAATGTCGTATATTTGAGAATCATTATAGCATACTCTGTAAAAATGGTAACAAATATGATAAAATAATGGAAAAATCTATACAAGAAGGTATCGGATGAATTATATTATTTTTGATTTGGAATGGAATCAGGCGAATAAAAAGCAGTACGAAAATCCCCAAATACCGTTTGAAATCATTGAAATTGGAGCTATCAAGTTAAACAGTAATTTTGAGAAGATCGGCGAGTTTTCCAGAATGATCCGTCCAAGTGTGTATCATACGATGCATTCTGTTACAAAGGACATTATCCATATCAGTATGGGCGAATTGAAAAACGAACAGACTTTTGTGCCGGTCATGCGCCATTTTTTGAAGTGGTGCGGAGAGGATTGCTTATACGGAACATGGGGCTCATCGGATTTGACCGAGCTTCAGCAGAATATGGATTATTTTCATTTTCCTCCGCTGTCGGACGGGCCGCTTACTTATCTTGATATTCAGAAATTATATGCGCTCGTCTATGAACCGGAGAATGATAAAACGCGCCGGTCATTGAAAACGGCGGTAGAGGCGCTTGGTATACCACAGGATATTCCGTTTCACCGGGCGTTTGCCGATGCGTACTATACGGCAAAAGTATTGCAGCATATCAGCGCCGGTCCGGCTGCGGAGCAGGTCTTGAAGCGGGTTTCCTACAATGTGTACCGGCTTCCGAAAACAAGAAAGCAGGAAGTACATATTATATTTGATACCTATGCAAAATATATTTCGCGGGAATTTGAAGATAAGCAGGCTGCAATGGAGGATCGGGAAGTTGTCAGCACAAAATGCTATATCTGTCATAAAAACTGCCGGAAAAAGCTGCGTTGGTTTACGCCGAACGGAAAGCATTATTACGCGGTCGCCTATTGTAATAAGCATGGTTTTATCAAAGGAAAGATTCGGATAAAAAAATCAGGAGACGATAAGGTGTATGTTGTGAAAACCTTAAAGCTGATTGATGAGGAGCAGGCAAAAGCGGTTCAAGAAAAGCAGGATCATATGCGGGAAATCAGGCGCCAGCACCGCAGGGCAAGGCATGGAAATACGGAACAGGGTGAAAACCTGATTTCTGATGACTGACGGAAACGGTAACGCAGATGACATCTGAAATATCGCAGGCGTTTGCCTGCGATATACAGGGGTATAAAAATGGAAAGAATCAATGAACTGACATGCACCCACTCGACGGTACTGTCTAAAAACGGAAAGCCTTTTGTGTCTGTGATGTTTGAGAGGGGAAAAGACTGCGCAGAGGGAACCGTACCGGACTGTATTATTACGAAGAATGAGGGTTTTACGGAAGCAGAAGTAGAAGAACTGGAAGATTATATGAAGGCGCAGAGAAAAGAGATCATTGATGGCGCAAAACGGATTTCCGATATCCGCCATCTGCTTCAATAAAAGACTTGTGGGGGCAGCAGATGCTGCCCCCGCAATCATATGGCGCCGGATTTATAGTGTCACAGTAATCGTATCGGAAAATCCCGTGATGACTGTGTCGTTTCCGTCTATCGCGAAACTGCCGCCGTTTACTGCGGATGCGGTTACATTGACAAGACGGAGCGAGCAGGAAGCATCGTTATCAATCGTCACGGTAATTTCGCGGCCGTTCTTTATGGCCTTTACCGTGAGTGCCGGCCTGCCGTCTGCGCCGTAGACGGCGGCGGATGCTTCCTGTCCCTCAAGAAGCTGATAAATACGGATCTCAGCGCCGTCGGCATAATCATAGTCAGGCTTATCGTCATGTGCGCCAAGGACAATGATCGAGTTTTCTTTTACCAGAAGCGGTATGCTTAAATAGCTATGCTTTTCCGTGATCCACTGTCCGCCGTTTTTGACTGCGCCGGTAAAGAAATCTGTCCAGACGCCCTTCGGCAGATAGTATTCCGCAAGGCTTTCCTCGTTAAAGATCGGTGCTACGAGCAGACTGCTGCCGAGCATATATTGTTTGTCAAGATAATGGCAGGTCTTATCCTCCGTGAACTCCAAAACCATGCTGCGCATGCACGGGATACCGGTCTGATTTGCCGTAACTGCCGCCGCATATAAATAGGGCATCAGGCGGGCTTTCAGCTTTGTAAAGAACCGTACGACGTCAACCGCCTCTTCATCGTAGACCCATGGAACGCGGTAGGAGGAGGAGCCGTGCAGACGGCTGTGTGAGGAAAGCAGGCCGAAAGCGACCCAGCGCTTGTAAACGTCAGCGGTTGAAGTGCTCTCAAATCCGCCGATATCATGCGCCCAGAAACCGAAGCCGGACATGCACAGGGACAGACCACCGCGGAGGCTTTCTTCCATCGACTCGTAATCGCTCCAGCAGTCGCCGCCCCAGTGAACCGGGAATTTCTGACCGCCGACGGTCGCTGAACGGGCAAATAATACCGCTTCTCCTTTGCCGCGTTTTCTTTCCAGCAGTTCATACACGCACTGATTATACAGATAGGTATAGAAATTATGCATTTTCTGCGGATCGGAGCCGTCAAAATAAGTCACATTTTCGGACGGGATCCGCTCGCCGAAATCGGTCTTAAAACAATCCACGCCCATATCGAGCAGCTTTTCCAATTCAGCCTGATACCAGCGGCATGCCGCGGGATTCGTAAAATCCACAAGAGCCATGCCCGGCTGCCACATATCCCACTGCCAGACGTCCCCGTTTGTGCGTTTGACGAAATAGCCCCTCTGACAGCCGACGGAAAACAGTTCGGATTCCTGTCCGATATAGGGATTGATCCAGACGCAGATATTGAGACCTTTTTCTTTGATGCGCTTAAGCATCCCCTGCGGGTCTGGGAACACACGGTCATCCCAGATGAAATTGCTCCAATGAAATTCCTTCATCCAGAAACAGTCAAAATGGAATGTGCGCAGCGGAATGCCGCGTTCCAGCATGCCGTTTACAAAACTCATGACAGTATCCTCGTCATAGTTGGTCGTAAAGGAAGTCGAGAGCCACAAACCGAATGTCCAAGGCGCGGGGAGTGCTGGTTTTCCGGTTAAATCTGTGTAGTGCATGATCGTGTCCTTCATGGCAGGCCCGTTGATAAAGAAATAATCGAGCATGCCGCCCGCCACCGAAAACTCGGTGCGGGTCACCATTTCCGTCGCAATCTCAAAGGAAACGCGCTCCGGATGGTTGACAAAGACGCCGTAGCCCTTGTTAGACAGATAAAAAGGAATATTTTTATACGACTGCTCTGTGCTTGTGCCGCCGTCCTCGTTCCAGATGTCCACGGACTGTCCGTTTTTGGTAAACGGTGTGAAGCGCTCGCCGAGGCCGTAGATCAGCTCGCCGACGCCAAGGGAAAGCTGCTGGCGCATATAGGTGTGTCCGGTATCGCCTTCCGCATCATATGCCAGACCTCTCCACGCGGTTTTCATGCAGGCGAGGTCTCTGCCCGCCGCTCTGGTAATGATTTCGCTGCCGCGTTTATAAGTCATGGAAAAATGCTCTTTTGTGATTTCCAGCGACAGGGAGCCGCTTTGAATTGTGATCATTTCCTCCGTGTCCGTCACGGTAAGCGGCAGTTCTTCATTTAAGGATAATTCAAAAGCAGGTCCTTTCTCAAGGCGGCCCATATGGTGGTAGATGCGCACGCGCAGAATCTCGGGCGCAGGGGAAGTGATGACCATTGTCAGATTTACATAGCCCAGCGTATCCCCGCGGTGGTTGATGCGGTTTGTCGGCAGACAGAGCGTTACCTTAGCCGGTTCCGTTTTGGTAAAATACACCTGCTGGGGTGCAAAGCACTCATATCCTTCTTTCTGAAGCCAGCAGCCATTGCTGAATTTCATGTTTTTGTCCTCCTTTTTCTATCATTCTTTTAGGAATTATGATACACTTTCCGGTAAGGACAGAGCGTGTCTGTCCAGGCATGAGTTTATTATAGTGGATGAAGCGGTAAAAAAATACCACACTATTTCCATTATTTTTTACCGGTAAAAATATATTTGCGCAATATAGTGTTAGAGTGCGGCAAAGAGCCGCTACTTACCAAGCGTGCAGAATCTGTGGAGGCGCCCTTGAAAACGAGAGAAAAAGAAGAAAAAGCGAAAAAAAGAAAAAATCGTACTAGTCCGGAAATGACGCTGATTCATCACCTTTTTGGAAGGTACGGGATCAAAAGACAGCTTTATTTTATTTATTTGACGGCGCTGTTTGTACCGGTCACGATGCTGGGCGTATTTTTGATTATGAATACAAATGGTCTGCTAAAAAATTATTATTCCGATATGGTGGCGTCCGACAACCTGCGCTTAAAGTCGATTTTTTTCGAAATCACGACGCAGATTTATAATATGTCCGAAAATGTCTGCAAGGATGAGAAGCTGGAAGACCTGCTCGGAATGGATTATGCATCGGAGCGTGCTTTTATTGAAGATGCTGATGAATATATTAATGAAAACGGATACTTATATAATTATGCAGAGGTGGAGGAGCTGATAATTTACACGGATAATCCGTCCGCAGCCGACCATCGGATTTTCCGGAGAATGGGGGAAGACGGGCAGGCGGAGGACTGGTTTGTGCAGGCTTCGGAGCGTTCCAGCGTCATATGGATGCCCTTAGCGCGGACGGATAAATACGGCAACCTTTACTGGAATCTGTGCCTCGTACGCAGGATTCCGCAGCAAAGCGGCGGATATCATGCTGTCCTTGTGATCAAGATCAGCGATAATTATCTCCGGACGCGCGTGGAGAGCAGCGATTATGCGACGATTGTCAGTACAGACAATGCGCAGATTGTCTACGCTTCAGACCGCTCGCTGTATGGGGAGCCCATGCATCTTGACGTTGACTATGAGGATGCGCATTTCTCCTATGCGGATGATATGATGGTCGGCGGAAAGCGCAGTATTGTCAATATCTCGACGCTGAATATGTATCAGTCCGAGTCGCGGATCTATATCTGCACGCTGAATCCCTATGCCTATGACGATATTTACAGGATTGTCCGGACCTGCGTCCTGATCGTACTGACAGCGATTCTTCTGCCGGGAATTATGGTCTGGGTCTTTACCCGCTATTTTACGACGAGAGTGGAGCTGCTGCGCGGGGAAATGCATAAGGCAAGCCGCGGCGATTATAATATTACGGCTGATTTCCGCGGGAAGGACGAGCTTTCCGAGGCGTTTGCGGATTTACAGGTGATGGTCGAGAAAATACAGGAAAAAGAGGCGGCCATGTATCAGTCGCAGATCGGGGAAAAGGAGCTGATGAATAAGCAGCAGGAGATGGAATTTAAGATGCTTGCCAGCCAGATCAATCCGCATTTCCTCTATAACACACTGGAGACGATCCGCATGAATGCGTTTGCGGCAGGAGACCGCGAGGTGGCAACTGCCATTAAGCTGCTCGGCAAATCTCTGCGCTATGTATTGGAAAATACGGGGACGGCATCTACCACGTTAGAAAAAGAGATGAATTATATTGAAACCTACATCAGAATCCAAAAGCTTCGTTTCGGCAGCAGGATTGATTATCAGCTGGTTGTAGACGATTCCATATGTCTGAAAGATTATCAGATTCTTCCGCTGCTTTTACAGCCGATTGTGGAGAATGCGATCCTGCATGGACTGGAGGAAAAAGAAGGCGGGGGAAAGGTAGTTGTTCATATTTATCTGGATGAAGATCTTCATATTGATATCTCCGACAACGGCTGCGGCATGGAGTTAGAACAGGTCAGACGGCTGCGCAACAGCATCTTGGTGCGCAATCCCGAGATCAAATCGAGCATCGGGCTGTATAATATCAACCAGCGCATAAAGCTCTGCTATGGCAGCAGATACGGCATGAGCATTGGCAGCGCGCCGGGACAGGGAACGATGATTTCCCTTGTTATACCAGCAATCACAGATTCTGCCATGTAAAAAAAGACAAGTAATAGATGTAAAAAAAAACCCGTATTTTTCTTGCACAAGTTATTATAAACTCATAAAGTAAATTCGTGTAAATATACACGAGGTCACTTTTATAGGAGGGTAGAGTTATGAAAAAGACATTCAAAAAATGGCTTGTAACGCTTCTGTCTGCCATGATGGTATTTTCATCTCTGACCATTACCGCAGCAGCCGAGGGAGAGGAATATGACTTATTCATTGGCTTTGGCGGCGATGCGGCAGAGAGCGGTGACTGGGGTTTCCAGTTCAACAGCCCGAATGCAGACAATAATCAGGGCGATATTCAGGCCGTGACCGAGAAGATCAAGGTCGGCGAGACCAAAACGGTTTCGTTAACACTTCCGAGCGAGACGCTCCATACGTATTGGATTGCTCCGGTTATCGTAGCGGAGGGTGTGTCGGATTTAAGTGCGGATGTGAAGGTATCTATTGACGGTAACGACGTAACGGGCAATGTGGATTTCTCCGCAGGCGACGCATGGTGGTATGAGGGAACCGGCGCGTATGACGAGACGCAGTCCATTCGTCTTGCAGGCGGTTACAATGAGTGGGGAACCCAGTATATGGAGTCCCCGGTATTTACGACAATCGAGTATACGATCACATTAAACAGCCTCACAGTCGGCGGCGGTGATGATGCTGCGGCAGGGGAACCGGTTGAACTTACAGGACCGTTTGATCTGTTTATCGGCTTTGGCGGTGATGCGGCAGAGAGCGGGGACTGGGGCTTCCAGTACAACAGTCCGAACGCAGACAATAACGCTGGCGATATCCAGGCAGTAACGGAGAGCATTTCCGTTGGTGAGACCAAAACGGTTTCGTTAACGCTTCCGAGCGAGACGCTTCATACGTATTGGATTGCTCCGGTCATCGTAGCGGAGGGTGTGACGGATTTAAGTGCTGACGTACAGGTATCTATCGACGGCAATGATGTAACGGGCAATGTGGATTTCTCCGCAGGCGACGCATGGTGGTATGAAGGAACCGGCGCGTATGATGAGACGCAGTCCATTCGTCTTGCA
>DLAJ01000021.1:28884-59640 GCA_002493905.1 Lachnospiraceae bacterium UBA7050
CGAGTATACGATCACATTAAACAGTGTGATGGCAGGCGGTGCGGCAGCTCCTGAAGAGGAGGAAGAGGCACCTGTATCTGCAGCAGGCGCGGTTGATCTTGACGGAACTTATCATGCATATATTGGTTTCCAGACACCGAAGTTCTCTTTCCGTAATGCGTTTGATGATGCAACCTACGGCAGGGATGTAGCGGGGGATGTTGACTGGTTCAATCAGGTAACCGGCTGGGACGGCAATGATCCGATCACAATTCCCGGAACGTTTACCGATGCGGAAATTGCAGGAAACGGAACGTATACCGTATCAGCTGACGGTCTGGAGTTCCCGGACGGTGAATTTGCTGATCAGGAATTCATGAATCTGATCTTCCTTTCCACGGATATTCCGAATACCGGAGAGATCACGATTTCTGATATAAAGCTGACAATTAACGGTTCCAGCGTAGATCTGGGTGCAGGCCCGATCATAAGCCCGGATTCCGTTGATTATATCAATATGCTTCTTCAGAATATCTGGAATGACGATGTCAAAGAGCTTGGTTATTATGCAGTACCGCCTACGAGCATGAGCATTACCTTTACGGTAAGCGGCTTTAATTATGACGCAGAAGCGCCGGCAGAGGAGCCGTCGACAGATGCGGCACCGGCGGACGACACCACTCCGGCACCGGCAGAACCGGCATCTTCTGATGATACGAAGGACGGCGGCACAAATGTTGTTCTGATCGTTGTGATCGTTGTAGCGGTTGTTGTGGTAGCAGCGGGCGCAGGCATTGTAGTATCTAAGAAGAAAAAGAAATAATGGGCATGAAAAAGAATTTACAATTCTTATGAATTTAACAATTCTTATGAAAGAAGCGGGGCCATAGCGGCTCCGCTTTTTTTGCTGTGCGCCTTAAGGCGCACATTGCGTCTTTAAGGCGCACATTGCAATTCAAAAAAGTACTGTATTTTTTATCAAGTATTGACCGTATCTTAACAAATCCTTTTTCTTTATAATATTTTTATAAAAGGCGTAGTCTGCGAAAGGCGGCCGTGCAAAAAACGCGTACGGCATATTATGAGACTGCAGAGCCATGCTTTGAAAGTAAATAACGAGGGAGGTAAAACATGAAGGAAGCATTATCCCCAAGAGAAAAGACCGCTAATAAACTGTATGTTCCATTGCGGGTGCTTATGGTATTATCTGCGGTTTTATTGTTCTTTCCTGCCATCAATCCGGCGCTGATGATTACAAGCGCGGGACAGGCGAAAGTCAGCGGAACGGCGTCTCTGTTTACTTGTGCCGTTTCTTACGCGAATCTGACGAACGGCTTAAACCGGGCGTTCCGGGTAGGCTGGGTCAGTCAGGGACTGTTTGTGATACTCTATATTGCCTGCATTCTGCTGGTGCTTGGGATCGTGGCGGCAGCCGCGGCGGGATGTATGTCTGTCGGAAATCACAGGCTAAAGAATTTGGGAAACCGGATTGCGGTAGCAGGAGGCGCATCCCAGTTAATCGGCTCGGTTATGATTCTGGTATTCTATTTTCTGATGCATGATTCTGCGGATATGAGCAAGATTGTGATGAAATTTCCGGTTTCAGTATGGATTTACATGATCATTGGGGCAGCGGTTCTGATCCTGTCTGTTGCGGTTATGATTCTTGTCCCGAAAGCGGATAAAGGCGAGCGATTTGAGATTGAGTCCAAGTATAAGCTGTTTTTGATGATCATGCCGTTTTTGGTCCTCTGCTTTGCGTTTTCTTACCTGCCCCTGTTTTCATGGCGGTATGCATTCTTTGATTATACGGCGGGCGGTGAGCTGAGCTGGGATAGTTTTGTCGGTCTGAAGTGGTTCCGGGTCCTTTTCCGGAATGAGGCGTATACGAAACGTCTGTTAGATGTTATGAAGAATACGCTTGCCATGAGCGGGCTGGGACTACTGACAAGCTGGCTGCCGATGGCGTTTGCGATCTTTCTTGCCGAGATGAAGAGCACGAAATACCGCCGTTTCGTACAGACGTTTACAACGATTCCAAACTTTATCAGCTGGGTACTTATTTATGCGATCGCATTCGCGATTTTCAACACGGACGGCTTCATCAATACACTGCTCCAGAGTTTAGGAGTCAATGCCACGGATAACTATCTGGGTGGAGATTCTCACATGTGGTTAAAGATGCTTGCATGGGGAACGTGGAAAGGCGTCGGCTGGAGTGCGATCATCTATATTTCCGGTATCGCCGGAATCGACCAGCAGCTCTACGAGGCGGCGACTGTGGACGGCGCGGGGCGCTTCCAGCGGATGTGGCATATTACACTGCCCGGACTGCTTCCGACCTATACGGTTATGTTGATCATGTCGATTGCCGGTATCTTAAGCAATGGTATGGACCAGTACCTTGTATTTACAAATGCACAGAATAAGTATTCCTTGGAAGTGCTCGATCTTTATGTATACAACTTAGGTATCGGAAGCGGAGATATTCCGCTCTCCACTGTTGTCGGTATGATGAAATCCATTATTGCGGTCGTGCTGCTCTTTGTTGCGAACAAGGTAGCAAAATCTGTCCGCGGCGAAAATATTGTTTAGGAGGTGGCAGGCTATGGCGATGACAAAGCAGGAAAAGCTGGATGCGAAAGCAGAAAAAGCGTATGAGAAAAAGCATAAAAGAAAATATAAGCTGACCCCCGGAGACATTATTTTCAATATATTGAATTATGGGTTTTTCGGAATATTTACATTAAGCTGTATTTTCCCGTTTTACTATATTTTTATTAACACGATTTCCAGCCGGTCGGCAGTGGCAAGAGGCGATGTGCTCTTTTATCCGATCGGGGTAACGCTAAAGAATTATTTGGATATTCTGAAAGTTGACGATGTCTTTCAGGCATTCGGCGTGTCGGTGGCGCGCACGCTGATCGGTACGGCGTTGATGGTATTGGCGACGGGCTTTATCGGGTATCTGGTGACAAAGGAGGAAATGTGGCACAGAAAGCTGTGGTATCGATTCCTGATCATTACAATGTACTTTAACGCCGGTATCATTCCGTGGTATATGAATATGAACATGCTTGGTCTGACTGATCATTTTGTTGCATATATCATCCCCGGCATTGTGGCACCTTACAATATCATTCTGGTTAAGACTTATATCGAGTCGATTCCGGGAGAATTGGAAGAAAGCGCGTTTATGGACGGAGCCGGATATCTGACGGTATTCTGGAAAATCGTCTGGCCGCTGTCCCGTCCGATCTTGGCGACAATTGCGATCTTCGGTGCGGTCGGACACTGGAATTCCTTTACGGATTCCCTGATCTTAATGCAGAATACGCCGAAGCTGTATACCTTGCAGCATTTGTTATACAATTACTTAAATCAGGCGACGAACATCGGTGCGGCGATGAATTCCGGCGATTCGGCAGCAGTGGCTGCAGCGGCGGAAATGTTGAATAACAAAGTCATCAAGTATACAGTGGCGATGACGTCCATCATTCCGATCCTGCTCGTTTATCCGTTTATGCAGCGCTACTTTGAGAAAGGTATCATGCTTGGGGCAGTGAAGGGCTAAAAAAGAATTTTTGATATGTTAAAAGCGGGCGGCGCCGTTAGGAACTGCCCGGCAGCAATAAAAAAAAGGAGGATAAAACATGAAAAAGAAGCTTAAAAAACTGACCGTGCTGATGTTGGCATGTGCAATGCTGATGTCGACGGTATCAGGCTGCGGAGGGAACGGGAAGGGTAAGCCGATTACGATCACGATCTATTCCCAGCTTGCAAACTTTTCCGGCGAGCAGACCGGATGGTCGGCAAAAATCTTAAAAGACAAATTTAATGTTATTGTGAATATCGTTCCTGATCAGGACGGTGTATTTGAGACCCGTATGGAGAACGGTAATCTGGGCGATATTGTTGTATTCGGCTCCGTTGGCGATGATTATCAGAATGCGGTCAATGCTGGACTGCTGTATGACTGGGAAGCGGACGATCTGCTTCATGAATACGGTCCCTATATTGAGGAGCATTGCCAGAACGCGCTGGAGAATAACCGCAATATGAACGGCGGAACGATTTATGCGATCGGTAATAACCTTGCGACTTCTACGGAGGATATTGACAAGTTCATTTACACATGGGACCTTCGCTGGGATCTGTATAAAGAGCTTGGCTATCCGGAGTTCCATACGTTAGATGATCTCGTAGAGGTCCTTGCAGATATGAAGGAGCTTGCTCCGACGGATGACAACGGCAAAGAGACCTATGCGATCGGTCTTTGGCCGGACTGGGACGGAACCATGGTTATGTATGTAAAATCCATGGCAAGTGCATTTTATGGTTATGAAGGTGATTTCCAGTTAGGACTTTATAATTATGAGAACGGTGAGTTCTATGGCGCATTGGAAGAGGGCGGCCCGTATCTGACCTGCTTAAAATTCTTCAATAACTTAAACCAGAGAGGTTTGATCGATCCGAACTCCATGACGAACACCTATGAGGAAATGAAGCAGAAGCTGCTTGCAAGCGGTTACTTCATGTCGATATTTGATTACAGCGGAAGCATGATCTATAATGAGGCGCATGTAGAGGATAACAGACAGATGTTCCCGTGCGCACCGCTTGATGCAAGCCCGATCGTATCCGGCTTAAGTACGCTTGGAAGCAACCGAGTATGGTCGATCGGTGCGAATACGGAATATCCCGAGTTATGTATGGAGATCATTAACTGGCTGTTCACGCCGGAAGGAACGATGACTTATAATTATGGTCCGCAGGGGCTTAACTGGGATTATGATGAGGATGGACATCCGTACTTCACGGAGTTTGGCGAGCAGGCATATTTAGACCGTGAGACCATGATGATCGGGGATTATGAAGGAACCGGTACGTTTAACGACGGTGCGTTTGCATTCAATAATACGACATGGACGCTGAGCGCGGATAATCTGGACTCAAACGGTGATAAGTATGATTACCAGACATGGCCCTCTTATCAGATTCCGGCAAAATCGGAGATCGAGCAGGATTGGAGAGATTATACCGGGGCGACCAATAAGCAGGAATATATGGTAGGCAGAGGCGTTTATTCGGTTGCACCGATTTCCACGTATCAGCAGAACAAGCTGGAAGGTGAGATGAAGACGACGTGGGAGGCGGTTACCGACGTTATTGTTACCTACTCATGGCGTGCGATCTATGCCAAGGATGACGCGGAATATGATCAGATCGTGGCAGAGATGATTGAGCAGGCAAAATTATATGGTTATGATGATTGTCTGCAATTGTCTATTGAACAGTCCGCGATCAGATATGAATGCGAGCAGCAGCTGAAATAATCGGTTCGTTGTAAATGCGGGGGCGTTACCACGCGCCCTGCGGATATTTGTTTCAAGATAAAACGGGGGGAAGGCTGTTCTGTGGCGGACAGCCTTTTCCCGTTACGATAAGCCGGCTTGCGAAGCGTGGCGGCGTTCGTTTTATAACTGGAGGATGATCAATGAGCTTTTTTAGTCCGGAGGGTGGTCTTTATCGGTTTATCAGCCGATTTTGGGATATTGTGAAATTGAGCGTGCTGTGGATCGTATTCAGCATTCCGATCGTGACGATCGGACCGGCAACGATCGCGGTCTTTTCTGTTACGATGAAGATGATCGACGAGGCTGAGGGATATGTGGCGCACCAGTTTGTGAAGGCGTTCAAAGCCAATCTGAGAAATGGAATACCGCTTGGACTGCTGTTTATTGCATGCGTGGAGGTCGTTAATTTTGACTTTCAGATGTTTCAGAGAGATGGCGGCATGATGCCGCTTGTGTTCGGTATTATTGCACTCTTTGTTTTTATGATGGGATTTGTCTATGCATTTCCGCTTTCTGCGCGTTATGAGAATACTCTGTTTCGGACGATCAAGAATTCGTCGGATATTGCGACACGATATTTCGTGCGGACACTGAGTCTGTTCTTTCTTCTGTTCGTGGAAGTCATGCTGATCTTTTTTAATCTGACGACGATCTTTGTCGGCGCGCTGATCGGTCCGGGATGTATCTGCCTTACAATTTCGGGTTATGCCGTTCCATTCTTCCGTGAGATTGAGAAGGAGGAAGGCGCTGTCATCCGTAAACAGACCGATGCGGAGCAGGAGGATGGAACAAAATAAGGGGATTTGCCCTGCCCTTACTGCAGCGGTTCTGTATCAGTCTGCTTCCGGAATTCCGCGGGGCTGATGCCTACATACTTCTTGAACTTTTTATGGAAGTAGTCCACATTTTTATACCCGACCTGTTCTGCGATTTCATAGACCTTTAAGCGGTTTTCCAAAAGCAGCTCCTTGGAGCGCTCAATGCGCATATGATCGACATAGGAATTAAAACTTTCGCCGACGGTTTTATTAAAAATCTTTCCAAGATAGGCGCTGTTGTATCCAAACAACGGCGCGATCGTCTCCAGCTTGATATTCGTTTTGTAATTGTGGTCGATATAATAGAGAATGTCATCGAGCACACTGTCACGCGAGGAATTTCCGATCGCGTTCATAATCATTTCAAACTGCTCTGAGAAAAATAAAAGAATTTCATACAAATAATATTTTTTATTGATAAAGTCAAGTGCGGTTGAGTTTGTTGGAAAAGGAATCGCCATCGTATTGTAGATGTGATTCATTTTTTCTTTTATCTGTAGATAGAGGTCGGACAGAAATAGTCTGACTTCGTTGATATCATTGCGCACCTGATACAGATATTCTTCCAGCTGATAGAGTGTCTCTGCCACTTTTTTGCGGTTAAAGGTCTGCAGATAATTAACGAGCAGTCCGCAGAATTCATTCAGCTTGTCGTTGCAGAGTTCCTGATTGATTGCCTCGACATGGGGAAGTTCCTCATATCCAAGCGTATGCTGTCCCTGAATGCAGAAAAAACGGCGGCCGAGCAGCGTCACGGCGTCAAGATAGGATTCGTTGATATTGATGAGATCGTGTACCGGACGTCCGTAGGCGATAAACAGGGAATCCAGCGGGGAATCCTTCTGAGGGGGGGTGTTTTCGTAATGGTCCAAAAAGCTTTGGAAACGCTCCAGGGCAGAAGAACCTTTTAAGAGAATGACGTCCTTATGGTCTTCTTCAAAATGCTCAAAAAAGTGAGAGCCTTGATTGGTCACTTTTAAGAGCTCGGCAAAGCTGTAGGTGATATCGCCGCGCTCGACACTGAAATTTTCATAAGTCACGATCTGATAGACATCGGCATTCAGCGAGAAATCTTCTATGCGGATGTCTCCCGGCGATGCGCTTCCGGTGACGAGATCGTGCAGAAGGACGTTGCGCGCTTTTGTTTTCAAGCGTTCCAGATCATCGGTCTTATCAGCGTCCAAGGTAAGCAGCTCTTCAATTTTTTCGATTGCGGCAGTAAGCTCGTCCTCGTCGATTGGCTTGGTCAGATAAAAATTGACGCCGTTTTTAATCGCATCCTGCGCATATTTGAAGTCGGAATACCCGCTTAAAATAATGACCTTTCCTCTAAAATCCTGTGCGCGCAGAGCATGGACCACATCAAGTCCGCTCAATTTGGGCATTTTAATATCGAGCAGTACCAGATCGGGTTTTAAGCTGAGGATTCCCCGCAGGGCGTCTTCCCCGTTTCCGGCTTCGCCTACACAGGTAAAATCCATGGCGTTCCAGTCAATGATGCATTTTAGGCCGTTTCGGATGGCAAGCTCATCATCCGCAATGAAAAAAGTATGCATATCCTACCTCATAACAGTTTCACTTTGATTACGACAGGAAGATCGCTCTTTACGCTTGTTGTCGTGAAATGCAGGCCGTCCTTATCCTTCGTCCAGTCAATGCGTTCGTCGAAGCCGAGAATGGATACGTCTTCAACCAGCCCGTGGAAAAGCGGTTTATTCTGGTCGCTGCTGTCAGCCAGCGACCGGATTGTGATGCGGCCGTCTTCCGGATATTTCATACAGACTGCATAGAGGCAGCCGCCTGCGATGGTAAATCTAAAATCCTCACTTGTATAACGGCTGCCGGAAGAATCGCAGAACTGACCGGATACTTCTGTGGTCGGACCCTCCTCCGAGTAACGCCACACATGGGCATTGTAAATGGCTTCTCCGTTGACTAAGAGCCATGCGCCGATCTCCTTAAGGATCTTGGTATCCTGTTCAGGGATGGTGCCGTCCGCCTTAGGTCCGACGTTTAAGAGAAGGTTTCCGTTTTTGCTTACCACATCGACCAGATAGCAGACGATATCCTGCGTCGTCTTGTAATCCAGACTCGTCGTATAGCACCATGAATTATGTGCGATTGCCGTGTCCGTCTGCCAATGATAAGGCTTGGCATCGGCAAATTTACCGCGCTCCACATCGACAATACCGCTTCCGAACATCATGGCGTCGTGTTTATAGCAGATACCGACATCTATACCCCACTCTTTACCGCGGTTATAATAATATGCCGCAAGTTTTTTGAGATAAGGCTTCCATGAGACATGCTGTATCCACCAGTCAAAATAAAGAATGGCAGGGCGGTATTTATCAATGAGTTCCGCCGTACGCACAAGCCAGTCTTCCAGATATTCCTGTGTTGGGATTGGCGTGTCGGTCAGGCTTGACTGGTCGGGCTGCTTCTGAATAGAAGGCCAGTAAAAATCTCCGCGCTTCAGAGGCTCGTGGATATCCGAGTCAAAATCTTTTCCGTTTCCCATAAACCAAAGGTGTTCCGCGCGGTGGGAGGATGTGGCGAAGGTGATGCCGCGGCGCGCAAGCGCTTCCTTCAGCTCACCGATACAGTCCCGCTTCGGTCCCATTTTTGCGGCGTTAAACTCGGAGAGGTCACTGTCATACATCTGGAAGCCGTCATGGTGCTCGGCAACCGGGACGACATATTTTGCGCCCGCCTCTTCAAAGAGGGCTGCCCACTCATCAGGGTCAAATTTTGGAGCAGTAAACATTGGAATAAAGTCCTTGTAGCCAAAATCCTTGTGTGGTCCGTAAGTTTTTATGTGATGTTCAAATTCTTCGGTTCCCTGAATATACATATTGCGGGAATACCACTCGTTGTTAAATGCCGGAACACTGTAAAGTCCCCAGTGGATGAAGATGCCGAACTTGGCGTTTTCAAACCATTCCGGCATTTTGAACCCCGATAAGGATTCCCAGTCGTCCCGGTAAGGGCCCCGGGCAATCACCTGATCGATCTGTGCAAGATATTCTTCCTGTGTCATAGCATTACCCTCCTCTTTTTGCTTGTAGAAAAATTCTTGATCCTAAAAAAATCAGCGAAATGTATTTTTTCGTGCCTCGTCCTGCGCTATGGCATCGGCAAGATCATATTCGTAAACCTGTTCATAACCCAATGCATTTAAGCGTTCACGCATTTCTTCGTGGTATTGGTAAAAGGTTTCTTCGTCCTCCGCAAAGATCATGCGCCATGAATAATCCGTGATTACGGAACGGCACTGGGAGCGCATAATAAAAAGCTCGTTGGTTTCTTCCTCAGAGACATAGCCCATGCCGGAAGCCGATAGAAGCATATGATGTTCTGCCAGATAGGACATGGTGTCCGTGCTTCCCGTATATGCCTGCCAGTCAAGATCGAGGGGCGTAGAATGTTCTTCTTTTTGGACAGACGGCCATAGCTGATAATAATAGGTATATCCGTCCGGTGAATATTCTGCGGGAGAGACCGCTTTATAATTTAGCTGGGAAATGCCGCCGGCCCATGTACCGCCGCCCCATTCCTCAGGAACCGGCGTATCTTGCTGGCTGAATGCCGCCTTGCCGAATTCCGTCAGATATGGGTTTCCGGATTCATCAACATCCCATGTCAGGCCCTGCGGCCCGGCACCACCGTAGTTCACCTGCGCAGTGTTAATCATAATACCTTCCGGTGAGTACAGCCAGTCGATAAATGCGGCAAGCCGTTCGGGGTCCTCGGCATTGCTGCCAATGCAGATGACAGCTTTCGGATTGCCGTTGGGAAGGCAGCAGCTGCTGAATATGGTCATGTCGTCGATTGGCGCGAGCATAAAACCGCGTCCGGCCGCCGTGTTCTCCGTTGTATTATAGGCAGGCTGGCACTGCCACGGCCAACAGGAATACAGGAGGGACCCGTTTGCATATTTTTGGAACACACTGTCATAGTTCTGCGTGGCAGAATCGGGATCGACCAGACCGAGTTTATTTGCATCAAAATAGAATTTCAGGACGCGTGTATAGATAGAATCCGGCTGCGTTAAATCCTGATAATCGGAACCGTCGGCCTTTGCGAGCACGAATCCAAATTCATCGTAACCGTAAAAGCAGCAGGGCTGTTTCGCCGCGTTCATCATATTGCCGTCCCAATCCTTAAAAAACGAAAACGCATAAGTAGGCGTGCCGTCTTCAGTTTCCGGACAGAGCGCCTGCATATCTTTCAGTATAGGGAGCAAATCCTCCAGAGTATGGATGGGAGGATAACCGAGGCGGGCGTACAGGTCCCAGCGCAAATATGGCCCAAAGGTCGGATTGAGTACATCGCTCGGCGTATCTGCAGGGAGCAGCGAGATTTCGGACGGTATGGCATACAGCCCATTACCCGGAAGTTTTTCGTTCAGAGCGTCGATCGCAGCGTGATAGGACTGCAGAATCTGCCTGTCTTCTAAGTATTCAGACATGTCTAAAATGAGATCTGACTCCACAAGCTCGCTGAGCCGCCCTTTTTCGCCGGTTGTGATAATCAGATCGCCAAGACTGCCGGCGGCGCAGCGCATCTCGTAAAGCGTATCTCCTCCGCCTGCTACGTTGGGCGCTATAATATTGAGTTCCATGTTAAAGCGGTCGCGCACGATCTTGGCGAACCAGCCCGACTGGATGCCCTGAAAGTTAGCGAGGCCGTCAAATACATCGATGGTAATAAACTTTTCATAGGGGCATTCTTTGGAGTCATCCTGCGTACTGCCGCAGCCGCTGAGCATTGTGACGAGCAGTGTGATACAAAGAAGCATTGGTGTCAGGTATTTATGTGTTGTTTTTATCATTGGGAAACCTCGCAATTTGTTGTCATTTGTGGCGGCGCCCTTTCCGGCGCCGTCTGGTCTTCCATGTGGACGACGGAGGTGTTTTGCGTTCCCACCCGGAGGAGGAACGTCTGCGCGGCTGTCTGAAGCTGAGCCGTATGACGTCTGTCCGGACCGCGGCTTCCGTGCGCGTCCGCCGGTATGTTTTTTTGCGTCCCCGCCAGCGTCTGCGTTCTGCACGGCGCGACGAAAAATGATAGCTTCTGATATAGGTAACAACATAGAGTAAAACTGCGATCACAACTGCACCGGCGATGATAACTGCCAGCACCTGTTTGACATTGACAAAAATGATGCGTGGTTCTTCTTCATCCTGTGAGGCTTCGAGAGCCGGAATGGGGATAACCGGTGTTGGTTCCGTCAGCATTTCTTCCTCCAGTGTGGGCATATCCGCGAAATGAAAGGGCGTTTCTTCAAATTGGAACGGTGCGGTCATATCCTGCGCAATGTCGATTGTTGCCGTACCGACGGGCTGCCCGTGATAAGAATAAGAGAGCAGGGCGATCGCATTCTCGCTGCCCGTATCATAGGACAGCTCACAGTCAAGATCGGAGAACTCAACACTTACGGGAATGATAACCTGTGCCTGCTGGTTCAGGGACAGGATTGCCTCTGAGGAACCAAAGATATCGATATTTGTTTCAAAAAAGTCCGTACTGCTGATGGAGTAGGTCGTTTCATTCTGGGCGATGTTGACATACTTAAAGTTACTGAAGCCATACTCAAACAGCGCGATTGTGTCCTCAAACTGATAGGGCGATTCTTCCTTGAAGATCACGCAGATCAGACGCATGCCGTCCCGCTCCGCGCAGGATACCAGCGTCTCTCTGGCGCTGTCCGTGTAGCCGGTTTTAGAGCCGACAAGATCTGCAAATTCATGTCGGCTTCCGTAGCGGTTGCCGGGAATCATGCGGTTATGGGTGGACATAACAATCTCATCCGGCTGTTTGTCCGTGGGCTTAATTGTGTAATAGGGCGTGCAGGACATTTTGCTGAGCAGCTCGGAAGAAAAAAAAGCGCGTGCAATGAGTGCAAGGTCATAGGCGCAGGTATAGTGCGCGTCGTCAGGCAGACCGCTCGGATTGGCAAAATGGGAATTGACGCAGCCAAGCTCTGCGGCACGCGCGTTCATCATATCCACAAATGCGCTCATGGACCCAGCGACATGTTCTCCGACGGCATTTGCGACCTCATTGGCGCTGGCTACCAAAACGGCATAAAGCGCCTGCTCCATCGGAAGCTCTTCATTTTCGTCCATACCGATATTGGAACCGTCCCGCGGTACAGAAAACACGGCTTCATGGGACATCACGACCGTCTCATTCATGGAGCTTTGCTCAACGGCGATCAGTGACGTTAAGATTTTTGTTGTACTTGCAGGATAGCAGGCATCGTAAATATTTTTGGCGTAAAGGATCGTACCGGTGTTGGCATCCATCAGAATTGCAGACTGCGCGCCGATTTCGGGTCCTTTCGGCCAGTTGTCAATCTCATTGGTCTGTACCGGCAGCAGCTTGCGTGCTTCTGCTTCCGCTCTGTAATCGACCGGACCATCCGCTAAGACTTTCATGGGCACGGCAGATAAAAGAAAAACACACAGAACAACGGAAATTATTTTTCTATAAAAAAGAATACCGCGCCCGGCGGATAATTTATCAATAAAAAAGTGCATGGGAAACGCTCCGTCTATAAGAATGATACTAAAAATATGATACACTATTTTACCCTAAAACCAAAGAAAAATTGTCCAAAAATTGCAAAATTTTTCGAGCCTTCTTATTTTAATGCTTTCTATTTATAGAAAAAAGGTGTAGAATACATACGGATTTTCGAGGAAAGCCTTTCTGTGGCTTTTTGGAAGGACGAAATACGCAAAATAGGGGAGAGGATGCTGTAGTATGAGACTTCGCAATATTTCCGGTTCGCGGGACGTGATTGCCGTAAGTCCTTATGTTGTGAAAGAAGCGCAGCAATATCGCGGGAAATGGGCGGAATTGTTTGGAAATACGAATCCGGTCTATGTAGAAGTCGGAATGGGGAAGGGGCAGTTTCTTCATACGCTTGCGTCCCTGCATCCCGAGAATAATTATGTCGGTATTGAAAAATACTCGTCGGTGCTCCTGCGCGCTATTCAGAAGATGGAAGCGGACGAGCTGCCGAACTTAAAGCTGCTCCGGATGGAGGCAGAGGAAATTGCTTCCGTATTCGGAAAAGGGGAAGCGGCCGGTATTTATCTTAATTTTTCGGACCCGTGGCCCAAAGACCGTCATGCAAAACGGCGTCTGCCTTCCGCGGAATTTCTTGCGCGTTACGATGAAATCGTGGCGGCTGGCGGAAAAATTGAATTTAAGACGGATAACCGGGCGCTGTTTGATTTTGCGCTGGAGGAATTGGAGCGCTCTGTCTGGAAGGCGGAATTGGTCACTTACGATCTGCATGCAGACGAAGCGTTGATGCAGGGTAATGTAATGACTGAATATGAAGAAAAGTTTTCAGCGGAGGGTAATCCGATCTGCAAGTATGTGCTTGTACGCAAATAGGAGGGTATATGTTTATTTTACTCTATTTATTATGGATCATACTGAACGGCCAGCTGACCGCGGAGATTGCGCTGATCGGTCTGCCCGTAGCAGGGCTTGTGTATGCGTTTATCTGTAAATTTATGGGTTATCATGTTGGAAACGATTTGTTTCTTGCAAGGGAGTTCTTGAAACTGATCCGATATCTGTTTGTGCTGATCTGGGAAATCCTGAGGGCAAATGCCGTAACGATTGGAAAGGTTCTGCGTTTTGGAAAGGAAGCATCCCCGGCGATCGTGACATTTGATGTGACGCTGAAAACGGAACTGGGCAGGGCGCTTCTGGCAAATTCCATTACACTCACGCCGGGAACAATTACAGTCTCGCTGAGTGAAAACCATTATGTGGTGCATTGTCTTGACAAAAAGTTCGGAGAGGGACTCGATTCGTCGGTGTTTGTACGTCTGATCGCGGATATGGAGCGGGATTATGAGAGATTTACCGAAAAAAGAAAGAGGAAGAATCATAAAGAGAAATAAAGAGAAAGTGCAAAAGGAGCGTGAGTTTCAATGAATGATGCAGCTGGCGCATTGGAAAGCGCGTATCAATCGCTGTTTACGGTGGTGCTGATTGTGCTTGCGGTCATGATTTTTTTGTGCCTGATAAGGGCGATCATGGGGCCGCGTGTGTGTGACCGTGTCGTGGCGGTTAATATGATGGGAACGATGGTCATCGTGACGATTGCGGTGCTGGCGCTGAAACTGGAAGCGGGATATCTTGCCGATATCGGCATGATTTATGCGGTACTGAGTTTTTTGGCGGTGATCGTGCTGACGAAGGTGTTTATGGGAATCTACAGAGAGAACCGGGAGAAAAACGCGGGAGGGAAAGATCATGGAAACGCTTGAATGGATACGCTTTTTTGTGGGCGCGGCATTTCTGATCGGCGGTATTCTGACATTCGCGTTTGAGCTTCTGGGCGTATTCCGGTTTCACTATGTTCTAAACCGGATGCAGATTGCGGCAACCGGGGATACCCTGGGAATCGGTTTTTCGCTGATCGGGCTGATGATTATGAGCGGCTGGAATTTTACGACGTTGAAGTTTTTTCTGATCGTGATGCTGCTGTGGTTTTCTTCTCCCGTTTCCTCGCATATGCTCGCGCGGCTCGAGGTGATGTCAAATCCTCATCTTGCGGATGACTGCGAACTGCCGGAGGAGATTTTAAGCGAAAAGAGCACTAAGACCGATGAAGGGGACCGGCTGGAGGCGTTTGTTGAGCTGGACGGGGAGGAAAAGAATTGAAATGACGGTATTTATGAATATTTTGTTTCTATTTCTTCTAGTGTGCGCCATTGCGGTAAGTTTCACGAAAAATCTATTAAATTCCGTGCTGATTTATATGTCGTTCAGTCTGGTGATGGCGTTGATCTGGATTATGCTGGAGTCGCCGGATCTGGCGATTACGGAGGCGGCAGTCGGCGCGGGCGTGACGACGGTACTATTTTTAGTCACGCTGAAAAAGCTTTACAGCGTGCGCACAGGTAAGGATAAGGAGCGTTCCGCCGGAGAGGAGAAGCAGGATGAACGATAAAAAACAGAAAAGACCTTTCCGGAATCGGTTTCGCAGTTGGTTTGACGGGGATACGCAGACATTTGACCATGTGATGCCGATGCATGCTCAGGAGGAGCATCAGCTCAGCGAAGAAGAGCGGAAAGAATATGAAGAAGAATATGCGCAGATGCGGGAGCGCGTATTTCATGTGGAGCACAACCGTGAGATATGGCTTTTCCGCAAATGTTTTGAGATCATGGGTATTGTACTCTGTGTGCTGATGATCTGCGTCCTGCTCATAGCAGTGTCGTATCTGCCCCCGACAGGGAATGCGGACAACCCCGCGAACAATGAAGTATCCCAGCTTTATGTTGAGCATGGCATAGAGGATACGGGCGCAGTCAACTCCGTGACGGGCATGATTTTATCGTATCGCGCGTTCGATACGTTTGGGGAGACAAACGTGCTTTTCATTTCCGGCTGCTGCGTGATGATCCTGCTTCTGTTAGATCATAAGGCGCAGAAAAATTCTGCCATTGCGAACGACCGGTTTTATGAGCCCAAAAATGATGTGATCTTACAACAGGTTGCGCGTATTCTTGTGCCGATTGTCTTTATTTTTTCTATTTACGTGATGCTGAACGGGCATCTTTCCCCGGGCGGCGGTTTTTCGGGCGGCGCAATGATGGGAGCGGGCATGATTCTTTATGTGTGCGCGTTTGGATTTGATAAGACGCGCCGGTTTTTCAGCGAACGCGTGTATACCTCGGTGAAGGTCACGGCGCTTGTGCTTTACGGCGTGATGATCACTTATTATTATATTATGGGCGCCAACGGGCTTGAAAACCATATTCCGCTTGGAACACCGGGAGCTATTTTGAGCGCCGGGCTGATTCTGCCGATTGATTTAGTAGTCGGTTTACAGGTGGCATGTACAATGTATGCGTTTTATGCGCTGTTCCGGCGCGGGGGATTTTAAGTCCCCATGAAACAAAGGAATGTTTCTTCTAAGGATCAGGAGGTGCGGCATGGGAGAGAACTTATTTGCAAATTATGGGGAGGCAGTCGCAATGCTGTTATTCGGTATCGGCTTTGCCAATCTGCTGCTGCAAAAAAATCTGATTAAAAAAATCATCGGCCTCAATGTCATGGACTCGGCGATCTATCTTTTTCTGGCGTTAAAGGGATATATCTTCGGACGCGTTGACCCGATTATCATAGACGGAGACCTGAATGCGGAGCGCTATATCAATCCGGTTCCGAGCGGGCTTGTTTTGACGGGAATTGTCGTTTCGGTATCCGTGACCGCATTGATGCTTTCTCTCACGATCCGTCTCTATCAGCGGTATCATACCGTTGATTTAGACGAGATCGCCATCCTTTTGCGGAAAGAAGGAAAGTAAGGTATGGATATCATTTGTAATTTTCCCTGTATCTCGATTGTGATGTGTATTCTGGGAGGGATTGTCAGTTCCGCCTTAAAAGGCAGGGCCGCCAAATACTTAAACGCCGTGCTGCTTGTCTGCGTAACGGTCATGTCGGCGTGTGTGTTTGGGTATACGATGATGACGGGCGACAGCTTCACTTACGTAATGGGTCGCTTTCCTGCGCCTTGGGGCAACGAACTGCGCGCCGGCGTATTAGAGGGCGGCATGGCGTTGTTTTTCTGTACGATCATGATGCTGTGTCTGTTTGGCGGACAGGAAAAGCTGCGCGAGGAGGTCGAGCCGCAGAAGCTGAACCTTTATTATATTTTATGCGATCTTCTTTTAAGCTCGCTGCTCTCGCTTGTTTATACCAACGATATGTTCACGGCGTATGTGTTTATCGAGATTAATACGATTTCAGCCTGCGGGCTGATCATGATCAGCCAGACCGGAAGAACGATTGAGGCGGCAACGCGGTACATGATCATGAGTCTGCTCGGTTCGGGAATGATTCTGCTCAGTATCTGCATGCTCTATGATATGACGGGGCACCTTTTGATGGAGAATATTCATGAAACACTGACTGCGAGCGTGACAGCGGGGCATTTCCATGTGCCGCTCATGATCACGATTGGTATGATCTGCGTGGGGATTGCCATTAAGAGCGCGTTGTTTCCGTTTCACACATGGCTGCCTGACGCATATGGCTATTCGACGGTTTCGAGCGCTGCCATTCTTTCGAGCCTTGTCTCAAAAGGTTATATTTTCCTGCTGATCAAGGTGATCTACCGTGTGATCGGGTTTGATGTGATCTATGCGAGCAGGGTGACGGATATTTTGTTTGTGTTTGGCCTGGCGGGTATGATCATGGGCTCGCTTTCCGCCATAAAGGAGAACGATATTTTCCGAATGACCGCATTTTCTTCCGTGGCGCAGATCGGCTATATTTATATGGGTTTTGGACTTGGTACGCAGGCGGCGATGGTGGCAAGTATTTTTCATATTTTATCCCATGCTGTGACGAAGGCGCTGCTGTTTTTATCAGCGTCGGGACTCGCGGATGTTTCTGGCGGCAGCAGGCATTTTATTGACCTGACAGGGTCGGCGTACCGGAATAAGATGGCGGGCGTCGCGTTCGGTGCGGGAGCGCTTTCCATGGTCGGGATTCCGTTGTTTTCAGGTTTTATCAGCAAGCTTCTGTTTGCGGAAGCGGCGGTGCGCAACAGTGGGAAAATGCTGCCGGCTCTGATCGTGCTGGCGGTCAGCACGATCTTAAATGCAATCTATTTTATGAAGACGGTGATACGAATTTATACACCGGCCCAATCGGAACAGGCATCCGTGCCGGTAAAAAAGCAGAAACTGTTTGCAGCAGCGACGGTATGCCTGATCGCGCTCAATGTATTTTTAGGACTTTGCTCCGACTGGGTTGTTGATCTGATCGGGACGGGACTTGGGATGTTTGTATGAGGAGGGGGAAAAGATGAGCACATATTTATTACCGATTCTTTTTCCGATCGCGGCGGGCATCGCAACTCTTGTGCTGCCGGGGAAGGCGTTTACCCTTGGTAAGCCTGGCGGTGAACGAAGGAAGATTTGCATTGTGGCCGGAGGGTTTCTTGTTGTGACGGCGCTGCTGGTATTGAACGCGCTCCTAGCCACAACGGTAAAGGATGCGCCGCAGATTGCGTTCTTTTTGACGAGGAAGCTGCCGATTCAGTTTGGGTTTGACGAGGTTGGGCGTATTTTTGCGGTTATGATCTCGGCGGTCATGCTGACGGCGGGATTCTTTTCATTTGCCTATATGAAGCATGAGCAGCATGAAAAACGGTATTATGGGTTTTATCTGATTCTATATGGGATGTTGAACGGGCTGGTATTTGCAGATAATCTGATAACCTTTTATCTGTTTTATGAGCTTATGACGATCACAAGCATGCCGCTTGTACTGCATACCCAGACGAAAGAGGCGCTTCTTGCGGGGTTAAAATATCTGTTTTACTCGTTCTGCGGAGCATATATGGTGCTGTTCGGATTGTTTCAGCTTGGACGATATTGTCTTTCAAATACATTGACGTTTGGCGCGGGCGGCATATTGGATATGTCAATTGTGGAAGGGCATGAGACGCTGCTGTTGATAACGGCATTTTTAATGATCTTGGGCTTCAGTGTCAAAGCCGGTATGTTTCCGCTTCATGCGTGGCTGACGAAAGCGCATCCGGCGGCGCCGGCTCCGATTTCAGCCGTTCTCTCCGGCATTGTCGTGAAAGCGGGCGTGCTTGGCATCATCCGGGTGGTTTACTATCTTTTTGGAACAAAATTCCTTGCGGGGACATGGGTGCAGTACGTCTGGCTGGTTTTATCAATGATTACGATTTTGATGGGTTCCATGCTGGCCTATATGGAAAAAGGGTTGAAGAAGCGGCTTGCGTATTCGACCGTCAGTCAGGTTTCCTATATTTTGTTTGGGCTCGCGCTGATGCAGCAGACCGCATTTACCGGCGCTCTTCTGCACACGGTATTTCATGCACTGATGAAAGCGGCATTGTTTTTGTCCGCCGGTGCGGTTATTTATCAGACTGGAAAAAAGAATGTTTCGGAATTGTCCGGCATCGGCAAACAGATGCCGGTTGTGATGTGGTGTTATACGATCGCGTCGCTTGGTCTGATCGGGATTCCGCCTGCGAGCGGTTTCATCAGTAAATGGAGCTTGGCGATGGGTGCGCTTGCGTTTCCTATGCGCGCTGTCGGCTATCTGGGTGTGGCGGCGCTTCTTGTCAGTGCGCTTTTGACGGCAGGTTATCTGCTGCCGGTTACGATCCGGGGATTTTTTGTAGGAAATGATTTTGATTACGGGTCGCTGAAAAAGAAAGAACCGTCAAAATTTATGACGGTTCCGCTGCTCATATTGGCGGCGGCGACGCTGCTGCTCGGTATGTTCCCGAACGGGATGATCTCTTACATCGGGAAAATTGCTGAAGGACTGATACGATAGAAGGGAGGAAGACAGATGAATCCGGTCGCGTTATTGATCGCTGTTATGATTCCGCTTTTTGGCGGCGCACTTATTTTAGTTCTTCCTTTCAAAAAAAGAGGGCAATTTGAAATCTATACGGAGGCGGTCGTGCTGGCGGCATCTGTACTGGTTCTGTTTCTGTTTGTGCGGAAGCCGGCTGGAACGTTTACGCTGATACGCTTTGTGAATCATTTATCGATTTCCTTTAGGCTTGACGGGATGTCCATGGTATTTGCCGGGCTTATATCGTGCCTTTGGCCGTTTGCGACCCTGTATGCGTTTGAATATATGAAGCATGAGTATAATCATCTGGGTGAATGGCATGAGCGCAGATTTTTTGCCTTTTATACCATGACCTTTGGGATAACGCTGGGCATTGCCCTTGCCGATAACCTGCTGACCATGTACTGCTTTTATGAAATGCTGACGCTGGTTACGCTGCCGCTTGTCATGTATACGATGACGCGCGAAGCGATTCTCGCGAGCCGCAAGTACCTGTATTATTCACTCGGAGGCGCGGCATTCGGATTTATCGCGCTCATTTTTATCATTGTGTATGGAAATGTGGCATTTCAATACGGAGGAAGCTTAGACCCGGAGTTGATCGGCTCAAGACAGAATGTGCTTCTATTGGTGTATGTATTTGCCTTTTTCGGTTTTGGCGTCAAGGCGGCGGTCTGCCCCTTTAACGCATGGCTTCCGGCGGCGAGCGTTGCGCCGACGCCGGTTACGGCGCTTTTGCATGCAGTTGCCGTTGTCAAATCGGGTGCCTTTGCGGTATTACGGCTGACTTATTATTGTTTCGGTGTGACGTTTTTGCGTGGAACATGGGCGCAGTATGTCGTGATGACGGCGGCGCTTGTCACCATTTTGTACGGCAGTGCGCGGGCGGTGAAGGAAACGCATTTTAAGAGAAGGCTTGCCTATTCGACAATCTCCAATTTATCTTACATCCTGTTTGGCGCGACACTGATGTCCCCCGCAGGTCTGGTTGGAGCGCTCTCCCATATGCTGTTTCACGGGGTTATGAAGATTTGTTCATTTTTCTGCGCCGGGGCGGTGATCTGCCAGAGCGGCAGGACGTATGTGCATCAGCTTGACGGACTTGGCAGGAAAATGCCGCGTGTGTTTGGGATGTTTACGTTAGCATCGTTTGCCCTGATGGGGGTACCGGGCCTGTGCGGGTTTGTGAGCAAATGGAATTTGGCGGCTGCGGCGTTAGAAAGCGAAAATCCGCTTGGAATGGCGGGTGTGGGCGTGCTGCTGTTATCTGCGCTGTTTACGGCAATTTATATGCTGACGATTGTGGTGCGTGCGTTTTTCCCAGAAAGAGAGTTTGTCTATTCCTCTTTAGAGGGTATTCATGATCCGAACTGGTATATGCTGATACCGCTTTTTGTATTTTGTATCGGCATGGTGTTTTTCGGATTGTATTCCACGCCGGTCATTGATTTTCTGACAAAGATTGGAAAGGGACTGATATAAGGTACCGGGGTTTTTACGATGAATGAAAAGATGGGATGTGATGGATGGTGAGAGGGAATCTGTTTCCTGCAGTTCTTGTTTTTTATCCGATTCTGGCAGCATTTATTTCTTATGCAGCCGGGCGGAAAAGTAAACGGGTCAGAGATTGGATTGTACAGTTTACAGGAATTACGGAATGTCTGGCGTTCGTTTTTGCCTTGATCTTTTTTGAGGAGGCGGGAGGACTTTCTTTTTCATGGGATGGGTTTGCCGGTCTGGGGATGCATTTGACGCTCGACGCCTTCCGCGTGCTTTACGGTCTGATTGCCGCGTTTATGTGGATGATGACGGCGTTGTTTTCGGGTGAATATTTTACCCATTACCGCAACCGGAACCGTTATTATTTCTTTTATCTGGTGACGCTCGGGGCGACTGTGGGAGTCTTTCTTTCCTCCGACCTTTATACTACTTTTTTATTTTTTGAGCTGATGTCTTTTACTTCCTACGTCTGGGTTGCACAGGACGAAAGACCGGAATCGCTTCGCGCTGCAGCGACGTATCTTGCAGTAGCGGTCATCGGCGGACTGGTAATGCTTATGGGGCTGTTTCTGCTTTACCGGACGGCGGGCACGCTCGATATGGCGCTGCTTTATGATGCGTGTGAGGCGTGTACGGATAAGCGCATGCTTTGGGCAGCAGGTGCATGCCTGTTGTTTGGATTTGGTGCGAAAGCGGGTGCATTTCCGCTGCATATCTGGCTGCCAAAAGCGCATCCTGTCGCACCGGCGCCGGCGTCGGCGCTGTTGTCCGGCATTTTGACAAAATCCGGTATTTTCGGTATTCTCGTAGTAAGCTGCAATGTTTTTTCCAATAATGCAGATTGGGGAGCCTTGATCCTTACGCTTGGCGTGATTACAATGACGGCGGGCGCCGTGCTTGCGCTGCTGTCGGTTGACTTAAAGCGGACGCTTGCCTGTTCTTCCATGTCGCAGATTGGTTTTATTCTCGTGGGAATCGGGATGCTCGGTATTCTGGGCGGTGGTGGAAATGGTTTTTTTGCGGCAGAGACCGCAGCGCGCGGAACACTGCTTCATATGGTTAACCACTCACTGATCAAGCTTGTACTGTTTATGGCCGCAGGCGTCGTGTTTATGAATCTGCACAAGCTGAATCTAAACGATATTCGCGGGTTTGGGCGTAAAAAGCCGCTGCTTCATTTTACCTTTTTGTCCGGTGCGCTTGGAATTGCGGGAGTGCCGTTGTTTAACGGATATATCAGCAAAACCCTGCTGCATGAGAGCATTGCGGCGGCGGAGGAGCTTGCCATGCATGCCCCTGTTGCAGACTGGGTGGGCGCGGCGTTTCCGTTTGGCAGTGATTTGAATGCGTTTACCCGGTTTCTGACGACCCCGGCTGCGCTGCGCGGTGTGGAATGGCTGTTTTTGATCAGCGGCGGCCTGACGGCGGCATATATGCTGAAGCTGTATATTTGTCTGTTTTGGGAGAAAAATAAGGATACAGGGGAACAGGAACGCTTTGACGGCATGAAGCATTATATGAACCCAAAAAGCGCGTTTGCGGTTGTGGGCAGCGCGGCCGTACTGCCGGTGATGGGAACGTTTCCGTACCTGATTACCGATAAGATCGGTATATTTGGCGAAAGCTTTCTACATGTGGCGCCAGAGCATGAACGGATATCTTATTTTGCGCTTGTGAGCCTAAAAGGAGGATGTATCTCGCTGGCCATTGGGCTTTTAGTGTATTTCTGCGTTGTGCGGACCTTTTTGATGAAGGAAGAAAAGGGGAGCGGGGAGCAGATCTATGTGAACCGTCTTCCGGCGTGGCTTGATTTAGAAGACCGGGTGTACCGCCCGCTGCTTTTGAGGGTGATTCCGGCGGCGCTTGGTTTTGTCTGCCGCATATTGGATACGCTTGCGGACGGGATCCTGATCGTGCTTAGAAAAACGGTATTTCGGGAAAGCCCGATTCCGCATGAGCGGGAAGAGGGAACGGTGTTAACCGATATGGCGGGCTCCGTGGGAGACTTCTGCTGCCGGCTGATGAACCGGACGATCCGCAGAAAGCACCCGAAAGTCCCGGCGCACAGTTATCGTCATATCATTGCGCTTAAGAGGGAAGAGTTTCGCGAAAATAATATCCTGATCGCGCGCAGCTTATCGTTTGGGCTGCTGCTGTTTTGCGCCGGATTTCTCTTTACCGTCATTTATCTGCTGTTTCGGACGTAGCAAACGGGTTTATGGACCTGCGGGAACGGATACAGATTATGACTGCTTTGCGGATATTGTGTTTTGGAGGGGAGTTATGGTATGATGTCGTCAGACATCATACCGCGCCGGAGCGAAGCGGAGTGCGCATAAAATATCGTGATTTTGAAGCGGGGTTTAGAACGGAGGATATGTGTGAAAAAGATCATTGCTCTGTGTAAACGGTATCGGGAGATTATTGTATATCTGATCGTCGGCGTGACAACGACGATTGTGAGCTGGGTGGCATATGCGGTCAGCAAATTGGTTCTGAATGTAGAAGACCCGGTTCAGATGTGGGCTGCGGTTATCATTCGCTGGACGGTGGGGCTGATCTATGCTTATTTTACGAACCGTGCCTTTGTTTTTCAGAGTAAAAATCCGAACATGCTTAAGGAGGCTGCTTCATTTACTTCCTCGCGCCTGCTTACGTTGGGTCTGGAGCTGGTGATTATGAATGTCCTGCCGTTTGCATTTGGTGTAAACGATTGGATTGCAACGTTTGTTTCCGCGGTAGTTGTCACAGTCACCAATTATGTACTCAGCAAGTTTGTTGTATTCAAAAAGAAAAAAGAGGAGCAGTGAGATGGAAAAGAAGGAGACGCTTCCCAATGTGAAAAAAGAGTTTACGGTGGGTTTCCCGGCAATGGCGGTCAATACGATCCTGCTCTATGCAGGCGTATTTCTTTTTTCCCTCCTTTATAAAGCGGGGGCGGAGAGGGCGGCGCTGCTGTCGTCGGACTGGTCGGGGGATGCGTCCTCTGAAACGTTTTTTGTGCAGCCGGGGCTTGCCCTGTTTGGGATTTTGCTGCTGTTTGTACTGAAAAACGGATATGATTATCGTTTTTACCGTATTCAGACGCAGGCACGCTGCGACCATGCTCGGATAAAACGCGTGATGGAATGGGTTGTCTATGTACTTGTTATGGTGCTGCTTACTGCGCTGATTTTTATCTGTTTTAGCTGCGGCGAAAATTTTTTTGATACCTATACGTTTGAAAGTGCGGGGCTGGGCAATGCGGCGTATACGGTTCTCTACTTTGTGACGCCGCTCCTTTATGTAATTCATGCGATTGTTCGCCTGGTCTTAAAAAAGGCGGGCATCCAGACCGGAAGTGATAAGCCGGAAACACGCGCTGAACGGCGCAGGCAGGAACGGGATAAGGCGAAAAAAGCCAACAAAAAATAAATGGCAGGAATATAGCAATACATAGAAACGGGGGACATATGAAAGTAATCAGTAAACAAAGGAACAGCAAAATGTGCTTTATCTGTGGGATGGATAATCCGATCGGTCTCCGGGCACAGTTTTATAATATGGAGGACGGGAGCGTCATGTCCCCCTTTGTGTTTAAGGAGGCGCATCAGAGCTTTCCCGAAAGAGTGCACGGCGGCCTTGCGGCTACGATGATCGATGAACTCGGATTGCGCGCAATGTGGGCAAAAGAGCTGTCGGAGGAGTCGTTCGGTGTGACGATGTCGCTGTCGGTAAAATACCGCAGACCGGTGCCTTATAATGAAAATCTGCTCGCGCGGGGTATTGTGGTTAAAGAAACGCCAAAGTTTGTAACAATTGCGTCAGAGATTTATGATCAGGCGGGGATGCTGCTTGTCAATGGGGAAGCGGTTTATATTAAACTGAACCCGGAACAGATTGTAAGCGAGGCGGTGGATACGCACGCAGAGATGTGCTATCTGATTGAAGATGAGATACGGGAAATCCCGTTTCAGAAAAAGAGTCGTTAAGGCTCTTTTTTTGAAGGGAAAACTATGTTACGATAAAAATTAAGCAAATTACCTTAAAAGCAGGGAGAGAACGATATGAGAAACATTCGGACGGCGGATGTGACCGCCGCGGTAAAAGAGATGTGCATCGAGGCAAATCATTTTTTATCGCCCGATATGAAGGAAGCGATCGAGCAGGCATCCGAGAAAGAGGTTTCACAGCTTGGCAGGCAGATATTGGGACAGTTAAAAGAAAATATGGCGCTTGCGGGCGCGGAGCAGATTCCAATCTGCCAGGATACCGGCATGGCAGTCGTCTTTCTGGAGATCGGCCAGGAGGTACATTTTGAGGGAGGAAGCTTAGAAGCGGCGGTTAATGAGGGGATCCGTCAGGGGTATACGGAAGGTTATCTGCGCAAATCCGTGGTGAGTGATCCGCTGATACGGGAGAATACCAAGGATAATACGCCGGGAGTCATTCACTACAGCATTGTGGACGGTGACCGCGTTACGATCACAGTTGCGCCGAAAGGCTTCGGCAGCGAAAATATGAGCCGCGTGTTTATGCTGAAACCGGCGGACGGCGCTGAGGGAGTTAAAAACGCCATCCTCACGGCGGTACGTGATGCCGGACCGAATGCCTGTCCACCTATCATTGTCGGCGTCGGCATTGGCGGTACGTTTGAAAAATGCGCGCTTCTTGCCAAAAAAGCATTGACGCGTCCGGCGGGTTCTCATTCCGACATCCCCTATGTGCGTGAGATGGAAACAGAGCTGCTAAACACAATAAACGGATTCGGCATCGGTCCGGCGGGGCTTGGCGGAAGTACGACGGCGCTTGCTGTCAATATTCTGACTTATCCGACTCATATTGCGGGTCTGCCGGTGGGCGTAAATATCTGCTGCCATGTGAACCGGCATGCGGTAAGAGTATTATAAAAGATTTTTAAGACGGAAAGGCAGGCTTTTCATATGAATGAATATCATATTTCGACGCCATTTACGCATGAGACGGCACAGACGCTCTGCGCAGGGGATTATGTATATCTGAGCGGGACGATTTATACGGCTCGGGATGCTGCCCATAAGCGGATGCAGGAGGCTCTTCTGAGAGGTGAGGAGCTGCCGTTTTCCATAAAAAATAATGTGATCTATTATATGGGTCCGTCCCCTGCGCGCGCGGGCAGGCCGATCGGTTCGGCGGGTCCGACAACGGCGAGCCGTATGGACAAATATACACCGGAACTGCTCGACCTTGGCATGACGGGTATGATTGGGAAGGGGAAGCGCTCTGAGGCGGTACGCGACGCGATGATACGGAACGGCGCCGTTTATTTTGCGGCAGTCGGCGGTGCGGGCGCGCTGCTGTCGAAATCCATAATCTCGTCTGAGGTGATCGCCTATGAGGATTTGGGAACGGAGGCGGTGCGCAGGCTTACGATCAGGGATTTTCCCGTCATTGTCGTGATGGACAGTAAAGGGAATAATCTGTATGAAACAGCGGCAGAAGCATATCGGAAAGAATACAGATAATAGAAATGCAGGTAATAGAAAAGAAAAGCGTTCCTGCGGGAGCGGGACTGGTAAAAACAGGAGAAGCGGATAGACAGGGGTAAAAAATGAGACGGATTGCAGCAATGGTGTTGAGGCTGTTTTTGAAAGCACCTTATTTTTTATTCCGCATATGGTTATGCGGAAGGAAAAACCCGGTTGATTATGAATACAGCTATCGTGTGATTCGCCATGTTTGTAAAAAGGCGAATCATGCGGGGCGCGTGCGTATAGAGGCGCATGGTCTGGAGAATCTGCCCGAAACGGATGGCTTTATGTTTTTTCCGAATCATCAGGGGCTGTATGATGTGCTGGCGATCATTGATTCCTGCGAGCGTCCGTTTGCGTTTGTGATAAAAAAAGAAGCGAGCAATGTGATTCTGCTCAAGCAGATTGTTGAGGCGACAGGTTCCCTCTCGATTGACAGAGAGGACCTGCGTCAATCCATGGAAGTGATTCATGAGGTGACGCGGCAGGTGAGCGAGGGCAGGAATTTCCTTATTTTTGCGGAAGGAACGCGCAGCAGGCAGGGGAACCGAATGAACGAGATGAAGGGGGGAAGTTTCAAAAGTGCGGTCAAGGCGCAGTGCAGCATTGTGCCGGTTGCTTTGATCGATGCGTTCCGGCCGTTTGATGAAAAATCCATCAAGCCCGTGACAGTACATGTCACTTATTTGAAACCAATTCCTTATGAGGAATACAAGGGTATGAAGACGAATGAGATTGCTAATCTGGTGCGCGGACGTATTGAAGCCTCGATTGCAGCGCATGGAACGTGAGCAGGGGAGAAGTGGGCATGATTTATCTTTCACAATTTACATTCCCGGATGTTGAGGCGGAATATGATTTTTTAATGGGGCTTAAACATACCTGTTACGATACCTTTTACCCGTTTCAGGTAATTTCAAAACATCGGCTGGTGCAGCTTGATTTTGAAACGGTCACGATCCTGTACGGTGGAAACGGGTCGGGGAAGTCGACAGTGCTTAACGTGATGGCGGAGAAGCTTGAGCTGTCAAGGGATACCTTGTATAATAGAAGTAATTTTTTTGAAGACTATACCAAAATGTGCGGATTCCGTATGGAACGAGGGAAAAAACCGCGTATGGGCAGGATTATCACAAGCGACGATGTGTTTGACTTTATGCTGGACCTGCGCACGATCAACGAAGGGGTGGATAACAGGCGGGAAGCGCTTTTTGATGAGTATATGGATATGAAATATACCCATTTTCAGATGCATTCCCTGGATGATTATGAACGGCTCAAAAAAGTCAACAGCGCGAGGAGGAAGACGCAGTCCAAATATGTGCGGGAACAGAATATGGACAATGTGCGGGAACACTCGAACGGAGAGAGTGCATTTGCGTATTTTACGGATAAGATTACGGAAAACGGATTGTTTCTTCTTGACGAGCCGGAAAACTCCCTTTCTCCCCAAAAACAGCGGGAGCTCGTCAGATTTATTGAGGATGCGGCGCGTTTTTATGCATGTCAGTTCGTTATAGCAACGCATTCGCCGTTTTTATTGTCCATGAAAGGCGCAAAAATATACGATCTGGATGAGGAGCCTGTGGATGTGAAGCGCTGGACGCAGCTTGACAGCGTCCGTGTGTACTATGATTTTTTCAAAGAACATGCGGGGGAGTTTGAGCGGTAATTGGTTTGCGCGAAAAATAGAAGTTGACAAACAGGGCAGACATTAGTATAATAACTGTTGCGTCACGGCATAAAAGTACCGTACTTGTTTTATATAATATCGGTAGCGGATGTAATTCAGACTGTGGAGAAATACTCAAGAGGCTGAAGAGGCGCCCCTGCTAAGGGTGTAGGTCGGGCAACCGGCGCGAGGGTTCAAATCCCTCTTTCTCCGTTTTTGTGAGCGATAGGAAGCTGCATAAAAAAGAAGTATCGAAAGATACTTCTTTTTTATAGTCCTGCAGTCAATCTGCGGGGAGCGGCCATCCAGTTCTTTTTGGAGGATACTGCCAAAAGAACGCGGAGCATGCCGAAACAGGCAGGATATCTGAAGAGGAGATGAAAATGCGCACGCTTAAGAACATAATCAGCAGATATATGATGCTTCTTACCTGCATTTTGGTGGCGGCTATTTTAGCTGTAATTATATTTCTTCAAGTTGTGACGGAGCAGCGGCAGGCTCGTGAAAATGCGGAACGGACTTTATATCAGATTGAGCAGCTGCTGATTCAAAATCAGGAGGAACTGCGCGAGATAGAGAAAGAGTACAGTGAGACCTGTCTGCATAACGCCGAGGTGATCGCATATATCATTCAGAATGATCCCTCTGTTCTGGAGAGTATAGAGGAGTTAAAAAAGCTCGCTGAATATGTGGAAGTGGATGAGATTCATATTTTTGATGAGACGGGACGCATCTATGCCGGCACGCATCCTCAATATTATGATTTTACATTCGATTCGGGCGAGCAGATGATGTTTTTTAAGCCGATGCTGCAGGACCGGTCGCTAAAACTCGTTCAGGAAATTACGCCGAATACTGCGGAAGCAAAGCTGATGCAATATTCGGCAGTCTGGAGCGAGGACGGGAAATTTATTGTTCAGGTGGGGATGGAGCCTGTTAATGTGATGAAAGCTACAGAGAAAAATGAGCTTTCCTACCTGTTCTCTCTGTTTCGGGTCAATTTGGAAGCAGAATATTATGCGGTTGATATACAAAGCGGTGAGATTGTCGGTTCCACGCAATTGGAGTGCGTGGGGATGAATATTGCGGATATTGGATTGGAATTGGAAGAATTTGAGGATGGCGGGAAAGGCTTTCACAGCATGGTTAACGGAGAGAGAGCTTTTTGTGTATTCAAAAAAGTGGATTCCAATTATATAGGAAGAGTTATTTCAAACGCGGAGCTTTATGGGCGTATTCCGGGAGTGACGGTCGCGCTTGCGGCATGTCTGATTGTGATTGCTTTGATTTTGTCCTATGCTGTGACAAGATATATGAACCGGTATGTGGTGGCAGGCGTTCATGACGTGAATGAAAAACTGCACAGTATTTCGCAGGGCAATCTGGATGAGATGATCGAGATCAACAGCAGCGTGGAGTTTTCGGAATTAAGTCATGATATCAATGTGATGAAAAAAAGCTTGCTAAACTATAACACAAAGATGTCTTATGTCCTAAGAAAAACCAATATGTATATCGGTGTGTATGAATATAACGAGCATATGAAGAGAGTCCGCTTTACCGAGTATATCCCGCATATCTTTGCACTTGGAGAGGAGGAGGTACGGCGTTTATCTGCAGATTATAGAGCATTTCAGCGGTTTATCGATGAGCTGCGGGGGAATCCGGCGCCGGATGAGGCCGGTGTATTTGGCATAAACGGGAAGTATATCAAGCTGGAGGAAACGCATGAGAACGATGAAATTTTTGGCGTTGCGGTGGATGTAACGGATGAGATCAATAAGCGCAGAAAAATAGAGGAAGAACGGGATAATGATTCACTGACCGGACTCTATAACCGGCGCGGTCTGGATATAAAGCTTTCTGAATTGTTTGTGGCACCCAAAGAGTTAAGAGCGGGTGCAATGATCATGATTGACGCGGATAACCTGAAGGTTATTAATGATACGTATGGGCATGAGAGAGGAGATATGTATTTGAAGGCGATCGCCAATATGATCGCGGATTGGGGAGACAAAGGGACGGTGGCGGCCAGACTGGGCGGAGATGAATTTGTACTGTTTTTGTATGACTATCAAAATGAAGAAGCGCTGCTTAGTACAATTGAACGTCTGGAAAGTATGCAGGATGGTGTTATGACAGATTTGGGTGAAGGCATCTGCGTTCCTCTTCAATTTTCGGCCGGCTATAGTCTGGTAAAGGATAACAGTGATTATCAGAGTCTGCTGAAAGAAGCAGATGAAAAAATGTATGAACATAAACGACTGCGAAAAATGGCAGTGTCAGCGCAATGAGAAATGCAGAGAAAGAGTAGAAGGCGGGGCGGGAGAAGAGCAGGAATAAAAAAACAGAAAAAGCGAGAATAAAATAGTTGACAAATTCGGATAGAAAGTGATATCATAAAAATCTACCGCCAGTCATGGCTGTGGTATGGCGCCCCTTAGCCGGGCGCTTAATTTCCCTCTTTTATCAGGGAAATCAAGCAGGATTTTAGCAGCGTTTTCAAGCAAATCATTCAACTCACAAATTTTTCAAAAAACATGTTGAC
>DLAJ01000038.1:0-3159 GCA_002493905.1 Lachnospiraceae bacterium UBA7050
GATAACATCGGTAAAGATAGGCTCGGCAGAAGCCCAGCCGCCCGTATTGCTCCGGCAGTTCTTCCTTCCTCGGAATATCTGCCAGTATCCTAACAATTCCATTTTCCACAGAAAACCGCAGAATGTCCTCCAAACCTGTATCAGGCAGGTTCCCATCCGGCAGGAATAAAAGCCCCTGATGTTTTATCCCGATGACCGACTCTCCCGCCATGACATATCCCGTTCCGCTGTTCCCATTTTTTAGGAACAACCCCTCCGGCATTTTCTCTTTCATGCAAAGTTCCTTGGTATCCGTTGTTAAATTCCATCCACCGACCACGCCGCATTTTTCCAGCCCGTACCCATTGTCCGTAAGGATGGAACTCAGGTGGTAATTGGTATGCTCTACGATGCGGAACACGCACCCTGCCCCGCACTGGCGGCTGATTTCCTCACATCTGCGTATGTTCTCCGGGATATCACCATCCGAAAATTTATAGTACAGCGGATAGACCAAAAGCTGCCCTTCCATTCTTTTCAGCACCCATCCCCGGCAAATTAATGTTTCCCTGTCGGGGAACAGGCTGATGATCTGCTCCTCCGTCCTTATCGCAGGCTCATTCACTGTTCCCACTCCCCTTCCCGTTATATTCAGAAAGGAAAAGCCCCGCAACCGCCAGGACCGTCCCCATAATGGAAACCCACGTCACCGGCTCCTTCAGCACCAGCACGGAAGTCACCACCGTTATGACGGGAACCATGTAAATATAAACGCTGGTCTTGACCGCACCAAGCACTTTTACCGCAAGGTTCCATGTGACAAAGCAGAGTGCGGACGCCCCCAGCCCAAGATACAGGATATTGAGCAGATACGTCATATCCGCAAACCGTTCCAGATCGATTTCAAAATCAAAAAGGAACAATGCCGGAACCATAAACAAAATTCCATAAAAGAATGTCAGCCGCGTGGTGAGTATGACCGGGTAACCGAAGCTGCTGATCTTCCTTGTCAGGATGGAATAGCACGCCCACACAAAAGCCGCAAGGACTGCCAGCACATCCCCCATCGGGTTCAATTTCAATTTCGAGCCGTTAAAGCTGATCAGTGCAACGCCTGCCATTGCCACCACAAAACCAATGAAAAAGTTTGCCCGCAGTTTCCCTTCCGATTTCAGGAATAAACGTGACAGCATCGCCGTAAAAAATGGTGCAACCGAGATGATAACTCCCACATTAGATGCCATCGTATATGTAAGTGCAATATTCTCCAACAGATAATACAGGCATATCCCGCACAGCCCCGCCAGCACAAAAGTCATTTCCTGTTTACGGTTCACACCTTTCATACGGCGCGGGCAGACTAAAAGCAATGCCGCAAAGCCCATGACAAAGCGGAAGAATAATATCTCCACTGGCTTGAAATCTACAAGCAGGACTTTGGTTGATATGAATGTCGTCCCCCATATGATGATCGTAAACAGCGCCGCCAGATGCCCTGCTGATTTCCTATTCCCCATTCGATACCTTTCCCCTCTCCTCAGCCTGCGAATTTGGGCTGCAAGCACAAATTCGTGATTGAAAAATCCCCGATTTTTCAATCTTGCCCACCATCCCCGTCTTTTTCCGAGAATATTTCACGGTAAGTACCCGGCGCAAGCCCTAGAAAAAAATTGAAATAATTTGTAAAATGGCTCTGGTCTGAAAATCCTGTCCTTATTGCCGCCTCCACAGGAGGAATCCCTTCGGATAACAGCTTTTTTGCTTCATTGATACGGATTGTTTCGAGATAGCGGTACGGCGTGACTCCTTTTTCTTTTGTAAAGGCCCGCAGCAGCGTTGACTTGCTAAGCCCTGCGTGACGACAGATCTGGTCTAAATAGATGCGCTCCGTAAAATGCCCCGCCATGTATTCACACGCTTTTTCAATCTCCTGCCTGCATTCCGGGATACAGCTTTCAAAGGGCTGCCCATAATTCTGGATCAGATAGGAAAGCAGGAACAGTAAGATTTCCTCCTTCTTAAACTCCCCCGCCCCTTTCATGACCATCTCATGCAGTGAGCGCAGATGGCAGGCTGCCTCCTCGTCATAAATAACATTTTTTGAAAATCCCGGAAGCTCCCGTTTCCCGGCGACTTCCTCTGCCAGATCGAGCATGATCTCCTTTGAGATGTTAAATCCCCGATAATCAAATGTCCCTTCATCGCTTTGCACACAGGCATGACTGTCACCCGGATTGAAAAGCACGATACTGCCCTCTTCTATGGCATACTCCCTGTCCCTGCAGGAAAGCACCCGCTCCCCACCCTCCACAAACCCGATCACATAATGCTCATGAAAATGGCTTGGAAAGGGCTGCACAATTCCTTCAAAACGGTATGCTTCTATTCGTAATTCATCATCATATACCACTGTCCTTGTTACTTTCTTCATGCAGATTACCTCCAAATTCAATTTTTGAATTTTGTCAAAAGCCATTTTACCTCTTATTTTTTCCTCCGTCTTGTAAAATATCTTCATTTTATCGGTTTTATTTCTTTTCGGCATTCCCGAGGAAAAGAAACGGCTTTATGTACATTTTGGAATTTTATTTGAATGTTTCATTTTAGAAATATAGAAATTTATGAATTGGCTAAAAATGAGAAAAGGACTGCTGAAACAGCCCTTCCCCTCGTTTATCATCTTTCCATTAAATTTTTTACCGTTTTGCCAATGCACTATCACGAAAACTGCTTATACAATCACGGAACCCCACATTATCACGAAAACTCACAGGCAGTTTCTGTGTTCGTATAAAGGCTTTGCCTGATAATATCGACTTTTGCGTGATAGTACAGAAGTTTCCATGCGAGTATCCGAGTTTCCGTGAAAATAACCGAGTTTTGCCTACGAGTATAAACTATCAGGCAAAAGGCCCCCAGAACAACCGTTCGTGCCCCGCTAATGTAAAAATGCCCTTAAAAGCACACGGAAATAATGTAACTTTGAAAACTATGTAGTGCCGAAAGCAGCGGATTACGGGATTTCTCGGCTTCCCGTGTCCGTATCTGCCAGAAGCTAAGACACCTTGAAAAAATTCGACAATATCACCCAAATTTCATCAGCATTTTCGGACAAACTTTCCTCATTCAAAGGGCTTTACCATATACTTTTGAAATTTCTCCGGCACTTCATAGTTTTTT
>DLAJ01000038.1:3196-49086 GCA_002493905.1 Lachnospiraceae bacterium UBA7050
GTAAACTGCTATTTCTCCCGAATAATATTTTGAATAGAAATTCGTAACCGCATTGGTGATGTCCTCAATGAATAATGCTATGACCAGTTCGTCCGTGATTTCTTCCTTTGTTGCAGCATCCATATTGAATGTCTCTATGGTCGAATTCCCATTTCTATTAAAAATATTGAACAACAGAAATGCCAGTAAAATTAGCAGANNTTCTCCGGCACTTCATAGTTTTTTAGATGTTCATAGCCAGCCAGTTCTTTGTTTCCACTTGAATCAACACGGTAAACCAGTTCGTCATATCCTAAAGGATTATGCGCCCCTACCTGTGGGGTAACACCGAATTTTACGGAAATAAATCCCGGCTCTTTCTTCCCAATATCTACAATCGTTATTTCATAATCGTAAACTGCTATTTCTCCCGAATAGTATTCTGAATAGAAATTCGTAACCACATTAGTGATGTCCTCAATAAATAAAGCTATGACCAGCTCATCCGTAATTTCTTCCTTTGTTGTAGCATCCGCGTTGAATGTTTCTATGGTCGAATTCCTATTCCCATTAAAAATATTGAACAATAGAAATGCCAGTAAAATTAACAGACAGGCAGTTATAAACCTATACTTTTTCATAAGGCTCCATGCTTTTTATTACTATATCTACACCACGCCTATCTACAATATTCCATTAACATTTACAGTAAACAAACATGCAAAACTCCAAACTATCACGAAAACTCAAATACAAACACGAAAACTCCGGGCAGTTTCCGTGTTTGTACTATATCACCCATTTTTCAACAGCCTTTTCAGACAAATCATTATGCTTTTCACCAAAAATCCGCAATATCCTACTCCCTTTGACCTTTCCGCCATATACTATCACGTAAACCTCTGACTTTTGCGTGATAGTATAATTTTGCCCCAATTGCCTCTCTATCAGCAGTATCTACAAACACGAAAAAGCGGGGTCCACCACCCACTGTGATGAACCCCACCAAGCCTTAAAACCCTTGATTTTAAGCCATTCTTCAATACTTTTTCTTGTTAGTACCCAAATTCCTATGGCATCTACAATAGAATCCCCGCTTCACGAATCTTCTATTGTCATGAATTCTGAATAGCCGCCTGTGCCGCCGCCAGTCTCGCAATCGGTACTCTGAACGGTGAGCAGGACACATAATCCAAGCCGATATTGTGGCAGAACTCAACGGAAGAAGGATCGCCGCCGTGCTCACCACAGATACCGCAGTGAATCGTCGGTCTTGTTTCCTTGCCCTTCTTGATCGCCATCTCCATTAAGAGACCGACACCATTGCGGTCAAGCTTAGCAAACGGATCGTTCTCAAAAATCTTCGCCTTGTAATATGCCTCAAGGAACTTGCCTGCATCATCACGAGAGAAGCCGTACGTCATCTGCGTTAAGTCATTCGTACCAAAGCAGAAGAATTCTGCTTCCTTCGCAATATCGCCTGCGGTCAATGCCGCTCTCGGAATCTCGATCATCGTGCCGACTTCGTATTTTAAGTCAATACCGGATGCTGCGATCTCTGCGTCCGCAGTCTCTACAACATTTTTCTTGACATATTTTAACTCTTTGTCATCACCGATCAGCGGAATCATAATTTCCGGCTTTACGTTCCATTCCGGATGCGCCTTCTGCACATTGATTGCTGCGCGGATAACTGCCTGTGTCTGCATTCTCGCAATCTCAGGGAACGTAACGGTCAGACGGCAGCCTCTGTGACCCATCATCGGGTTCATCTCATGCAGAGTCGCAATGAATTTGCGGATCTCATCCATCGTCTTGCCCTTGGCGTCCGCAAGCTTTCTGATATCTTCTTCCTCTGTCGGAACGAACTCATGCAGAGGCGGGTCAAGAAAACGGATTGTAACCGGGTCACCTTCCATCGCTTCAAACAGTTTCTCAAAGTCGCCCTGCTGAAGCGGTAAGAGCTTCGCAAGCGCTTCTTCTCTTTCTTCCAGTGTATCGGAACAGATCATCTCGCGGAACGCATCAATACGGTGGCCGCCGAAGAACATATGCTCGGTACGGCACAGACCGATACCTTCTGCGCCAAGCTCTCTTGCTTTTTTCGCATCTGCAGGCGTGTCTGCATTCGTACGTACCTTCAGTGTGCGGTACTTGTCCGCCCACTCCATGATTCTTCCGAACTCACCCGCAATCGTTGCATCCACAGTCGGAATCGCACGATCATAAATATTTCCGGTCGTGCCGTCAAACGAAATAATATCGCCCTCATGGAACTCCTGATCGCCGATACGGAAAACCTTATGCGCTTCATCCATAGCAATCGCCGAACAGCCGGATACGCAGCAGGCACCCATACCGCGGGCAACGACTGCCGCATGGCTCGTCATACCGCCGCGCACGGTCAAAATACCCTGCGCCGCTTTCATACCCTCAATATCCTCAGGGGAGGTCTCCAAGCGGACAAGGACAACCTTCTCTCCCTTTGCCGCCCACCTTTTTGCATCCTCAGCAGTAAAGACGATCTTACCGCATGCCGCGCCCGGTGCAGCCGCAAGTCCCTTCGCAACCGGAACTGCCTTGCTGATCACATAGGAATCAAACTGCGGGTGCAGCAGTGAGTCTAAGTTTCTCGGGTCGATCATGCTGACTGCTTTCTTCTCGTCGATCATGCCTTCGTCTACCAGATCACAGGCAATCTTAAGAGCCGCCTTCGCTGTACGCTTCCCGTTTCTTGTCTGTAACATATACAGATGCCGGTCCTCAATCGTAAACTCCATATCCTGCATATCGCGGTAATGATTTTCAAGCGTATTGCAGATCTGCGTAAACTGCTCATAAACCTCCGGCATGATCTGCTTGAGCTGATCGATCGGCTGCGGAGTGCGGACACCCGCAACGACATCCTCGCCCTGCGCATTTAATAAGAACTCGCCCATCAGCTGCTTTTCGCCAGTCGCCGGATTTCTCGTAAAGGCAACGCCCGTACCGGACGTATCTCCCATATTACCGAATGCCATCATCTGAACATTGACCGCCGTACCCCAGCTATAAGGAATATCGTTATCGCGGCGGTATACATTGGCACGGGGATTGTCCCATGAACGGAATACTGCTTCAATCGCTCCGACAAGCTGCTCCTTCGGATCACTCGGAAAATCCTTTCCGATCTTGCTCTTATATTCCTGTTTGAACTGGTCTGCAAGCTGCTTTAAGTCATCCGCCGTCAACTCAACATCCTGCTTCACACCGCGCTCTAATTTCATACGGTCGATCAGTTCCTCAAAATACTTCTTTCCGACCTCCATAACAACATCGGAATACATCTGGATAAATCTGCGGTAGCAGTCCCAAGCCCAGCGGGGATTTCCCGACTTCTTGGCAAGGACCTCAACAACTTCCTCGTTTAAGCCAAGGTTTAAGATTGTATCCATCATGCCGGGCATGGATGCACGCGCGCCGGAACGGACAGATACCAAAAGGGGATTTTCCTTATCGCCAAACTTCTTGCCGGTAATTTCCTGCATCTGGTCGATATAATCCATGATCTGCCCCATGATCTCATCATTGATCTTACGGCCGTCCTCATAATACTTCGTACAAGCCTCTGTCGTGATCGTAAATCCCTGTGGTACAGGAAGTCCCAGATTGGTCATCTCGGCAAGATTTGCGCCCTTACCGCCGAGAAGATTTCTCATATCTGCGTTGCCTTCCTTAAATAGGTAAACCCATTTTGCCATTCTGCATGTCCCCCTTTGAACATTATGATAATGAATGATAACCGGATAAAACCTCTTTATCCGGCCGACAGGAATATTTTTCCTGCACACATGGGTAAATTATACCATAAATTTGTATATATTTCCACTTCTATCTGACAGTTTTTTGGCAAATTTTATGTAAAAACAAAAATTCGCCCGTTATCCATCAGCCGGCTGTTTCAATCCACAGCATCACAAATAATCCTTAATGCGGATATCTTTTCCTGCCCTGCGCATGAAAATAACCGTTCCAAAAAGCAGAGCCAGAACTCCAACAAACCATAAACCTTTCTTTTTCCTCTTCATAATCATCCCTCCTGTCCCAAAGTCCACTTTTGACTCCCTGTATATCCTTCCATCACATCGATTTCTCCCGCTCCATCTACATCTCTGCTGCGGCATTACCCGGATTCTGCCTGTCATAATAAATCACGATCTTATCGCCGGTATTCAACTGATGCACACTCTTTCGATATAGGGATTCAAAGCTTGCTTCATGCATATTGGTTCCGTCATAATAAGAATATGTAAGGCCCTCCCTTCAAAAATACATCATCCTCACTATTCCGCCGCCAGACGCGCATTCGGGTTATAGTACCCCGGACATTTCAGCGTATACACCAGCGCCTGCGACTGGCTCTCATCCAGCTCAGAAGCCGGCACCCCATAATAGTGCTGTGCCGCTTCCTCAATCCCATAACAGCCCTCTCCAAAATAGACCACATTACAATACAATTCCAAAATTTCTTCTTTGGTGAACATCCGCTCTAAATCAAACGCCACAAACAGTTCCGCTACCTTGCGCTCCAGCTGCTTGTCTCCGGAAAAATATAGATTTTTCGCAAGCTGCTGTGTAATCGTGCTGCCGCCTTCCACATACCGCCCTGCCTGAAGATCGTGCCACGCCGCGCGCATAACAGCGAACAGGTCGATTCCTGAATGCTGGTAAAAATTCCGGTCTTCCCGATAAATCAGTTCGTCCAGAAACGTTTCCGATATACGGTCTACCGTTATATAGTCTTCTGCGTTCCTGATCTCCCCCGTTTTTTCCTCTATGCTTTGGACAAACACAGCATCCTGATACATACGGTATCCCGTAACTGCATAATGCCCGATCACAACCGCACAGGTAAGCATCAGCAGAATCACCATGACTCCTGCAAAACGCAACAGCCTTTTCATAGAATTTCCTCCTGTCGTATCCGCCCACACCGGGCCGGTATTCCCTAACTGAGTTTATTCTATAAAAAGGCTGTATCTCACGCCATCGTATCAGCTTACGCCGGTCTGACAATTTTGTAAGACGAAAGAAGAAGACTAAAACGTAAATTTATCCGCAAAATATTCCTCCAGCTTCCCGATCTCAACGCGCTCCTGCGCCATCGAATCACGGAAGCGCACAGTCACACAATGATCGGTCTCCGAATCAAAATCATAAGTAATGCAGAACGGCGTTCCGATCTCGTCCTGCCTGCGGTAACGTTTCCCAATATTTCCGCGGTCATCAAACTCACAGTTATACTTTTTGCAGAGCTTCTCAAAAATAGGCTCCGCGCCCTCATTTAGCTTTTTTGAAAGAGGAAGCACGGCAATCTTCACCGGTGCCAGTGCCGGATGGAAATGCAGGACCGTACGCACATCGCCCCCGTCGATTTCCTCCTCGTCATAAGCGCCGCAGAGTACCGCTAAGAACAGCCTCTCCACACCGAGCGAAGGTTCTATGACATAAGGAATATATTTCTCATTCTTACTATCGTCAAAATAAGACATATCCTCGCCGGACACTGTCTGGTGCTGCGTCAGGTCATAATTGGTTCTATCTGCAATTCCCCACAGTTCTCCCCAGCCAAACGGGAATAAAAACTCAATATCCGTCGTCGCCTTGGAATAGAAAGAAAGCTCCTCCGGATCGTGATCACGCACACGCATTTCCTCTTCTTTCATCCCCAGACTCTTCAGGAAATCAATGCAATACTTCTTCCAATATGCAAACCATTCAAGGTCCGTATCCGGCTCGCAGAAAAATTCCATTTCCATCTGCTCAAACTCCCGCACACGGAAAATGAAATTGCCCGGGGTGATCTCGTTTCTGAACGATTTGCCCACCTGACAGATACCAAACGGAATCTTTTTGCGGGATGTTCTCTGCACATTCTTAAAATTCACAAAAATACCCTGTGCGGTTTCAGGCCGCAGATATACCGTGTTCTTTGCATCCTCAGTAACACCCTGAAACGTCTTAAACATCAAATTGAATTGCCTGATGTCAGTAAAATTATGTTTGCCGCAGGTCGGACACGGTATCTGATGTTCTTCAATGAAATCTCTCATTTTCTGCTGGCTCCAGCCGTCCACGGAACTGTCAAGCTTCATTCCCTGTTCTGCCACAAAATCCTCAATGATCTTATCCGCCCGGAATCTCTCGTGACATTCCCGGCAGTCCATCAACGGATCGGAAAAGCTGCCCAGATGACCGGAAGCAACCCATGTCTGCGGATTCATCAGAATTGCGCAGTCAACACCTACGTTGTAAGGACTCTCCACAACAAATTTCTGCCACCACGCCTTCTTGATGTTGTTCTTAAGTTCGACACCCAGATTCCCAAAATCCCATGTATTGGCTAGTCCGCCGTAAATTTCAGAACCGGGATAAACAAATCCTCTCGCCTTAGACAGGGCAACGATTTTCTCCATTGTTTTTTCCATACTTTTTTCTCCTTTTGAACATCATTTCTTAATATATGATCACATGCAGCGACGCCTCGCTGTCTGTCGCGACCTCCCCGTCCTCTACAAGTATATCGCCTTCGCCGATATAATAAATTGTACTCCCGTGGATGCGGATGTTCGAATCATCATCCGTGATGAGCACACGATAATTCTGTTCTTTATCAAGCTCGCTTAAAGCGATCGTACGATTAGGGTCATGCGCATCCACAAGCGTCAGATTGGCTGGAAGCGTAAAGCGGCGCACGCCCTCCTCCGGCGTCTCCCCGCAGAAAAACTGGGCGCCGTTAAATTTCTCATAGTCCTCTGCCTCCTTATAAGACAGAGAAACCCGCACAACACCGTCCGTAATTGTGCATTCCCTGATCTCAATGCCGCCTACGCCCATCTGCGCGTTGTAGTCTTCCACTTCGGCGTTCAGCATTGCCTCAAAATCCGTAAAGCTGTAACGGCTTTCATCAAAATCCTCGCAGATATAGCCAATCAGCCCGTTTTCTCTTGTAAGGATCACGGTATTGGTATCTGCGGTAAAAGAATCCGCCTTTTCCGCTTCCCCGCCCCCCTGTCCGGACTGCGCACAGCCGGTGAGCATCCATACCGCAGACAGCACGATGATAAATTTTCTTAGCGCATGAGCCTTTACCCTATTCATCCGACAGTTCTCCTCACTTTAGCTGACTTCTTATTATATATAAAAAAGTATGGTATTTCAACCTCTAATTTATGCCGTTCATGCTTACTTATCGCATATAAAGTGATTGAATCTGCAAAACAGGATAAACATAAAACCGCCTCCGCATCTCATCTGTCAGACATTGTACTTCGTGATCACCCTTTCCAGACGCACACCGAGCGGACGCCACATCAGCAGCAAAAAAATAACATTAGATACAGAATATAGGATCGTGAATGGAGCCGCTGCCAGAAGCGCTGCCGCATACAGCTTTGGTTCAAAAGAAGACTGACTCCACAGAACGGTCCAGACATCCATGATAACAGAATAAAACGCTCCCGCAAACACGGCATAAAGAACAAGTGCAATTCTGCTTCTTTTTAGCGGCTTATGACAGATTCCAGCAAGCATGCCGATCAAGCCGAAGGATACCATCTGAAACGGCGTCCACGGTCCCTGCCCGAAGTAAAAATTCGACAGCAGCGCCGTAAATGCGCCGCATAAAAAGCCGGCCTCCGCACCAAAATACATGCCTGCCATCACAATCACTGCCGTCATCGGCTTAAATGCCGGCACGGCCGCAAACAAAAAACGCCCTGACACAGAAAGCGCCGTCATCACGGAAATGAGCACTATGCGTCTGATATGCGTATTCCTCCGGTCAAAACTGTAAAGGATGGCCAGGCAGGCCAGAACCGCTATTCCAAACGAGATCCACGCATAGCGCTTTTCCTGAAAAACAACGGAGCCAAGCACCAAAAGCAAAACGCTGCCGATAAACAGGAACCATATTGAACTCCTTTTTTTCACTGCCGTCTGTCCCATCTCTTCCTGCCTTTCCGTCTGACCCTTCTGCTTCCCGCCCCTATGCGCCTGTCTCCTTGGCTACCGCCCCTATGCGCCGGTCTCTTTGGCTCCCGCCCTTATGCACCTGCCTCTTCGGGTCCCTGTTCCTATGCGCCTGCCTCTTTAGCCTCTATGCTATTTCTGCTGTCCCGATATCAGCTCCATATGGTCTTCCCTGTATTTTTCCTGCATATCCAGAATCCGGCACTGTGCGGAAAGCTCCTCTTCAGTCAATATATCCGAAAACAAATCCTGTGACAGCCTCGCCGCTGCGGTTGTATAAAACCGATTTCCCCGAAAAAAATCACGCGTGTTACTGAGTGCCGTCAATTCACCCTGAAACAGCATCCCACAACGGTTACTGACAGCAGCCGCAAGTTCAATATCATGTGTTACCATAAGAACTGAAACACCTGCCTGTGCAAGTGTGCGAAGCCTCTCGCCGATCACCTTCCTCGCCGCCGCGTCAAGTCCCTTAGTCGGTTCATCCAGCAAAAGCAGTTCAGGGGAACACGCAAGCACTTTTTCCCATGCCAGCAGCTGTTTTTCCCCGCCGCTTAGATCAAACGGATGAACATGCCGATATTTTGCGAGCCGGGCAGACGGCTGTGCGCCGACCAGTCGAAGCTCCTCCCCGACAGTATCCGCAGCAAACAGCGTTTCAATCTGCTGGGGCAGATAACTGACTCTTTGCGTCTGAACCTTTACACGTCCTCCTTCCGGTCTTAACAAACCCGCAAGCACATGCAGTAGCGTCGTTTTGCCGGAACCATTACTGCCGAGCAGGCTAACGATCTCCGCCCTTTTTATCTGCAGAGACACGTCACGTAGAATATCGCATGATCTTTTATAGTGAAAACGTACATGATGGCACTCGATGACAGCCTTTTCCTCTCTAACCTTATGCCTGCTTTCGCATACAGGCTGCTCTTTGCCCATACCGCCTGCCTGCATGCATCCTGCCTGCATGAGCTGATAACGTGCCAACAGCCACCGTCTGCCCTGTGTAACAGTGAGCGGGACTGCCTCATGCCGCTCCTTACCCGCTTCTGCCTCTGATTCTTCCGCTTCGGCAGTCAGCGTGCGGTACAGCCTGACCGGGCACGGCAGAGCCTCATACACCTGCTCTGTCTCTCTGACGCTTCTTGAAATCTGCTGCGGCGTCCCGTCGTGCAGAATCAAACCATTCTCCAACACTATGACCCTGTCCGATACCGAAAGCGCCTCCTCCAGACGATGCTCCGCCAGTATGATCGTCATGCCGAGTTCCCGGTTCAGGCGCACGAGAATATTCATAAAGTTTTGGGCAGCGACCGGATCAAGCTGGGCTGTCGGTTCATCGAGCAGCAGAACCCTCGGCCGCATCACCATCACTGCCGCCAGATTCAAAAGCTGCTTCTGCCCTCCTGACAGCTCATCAACCGCCTTTTCATACCAATCATCAATTCCAAAATACGCCGAAATCTCTGCCGTGCGCCGCCTGATCTCCTCTGAAGGCACACCCATATTCTCCATCCCGAATGCAAGTTCATGCCAGACTTTGTCCGTGACAGGCTGTTCATCGGGATTCTGCATGACAAATCCAATCTCCGCCGCTGTCTCGCCATATGCATATTCCTCAAGCTGCCTGTCCCGGTAATAAACCATACCTTCCACCGTCCCTGCCGGCTGCAGTTCCTTTTTTAGCAGGCGCAGCAGCGTCGTCTTTCCACTGCCCGTCCCGCCGCACAGGGTCACAAAGCTGCCTTCCTCCACCTGAAAGGAACAATCGTGAAGAACCGGTTTCCCTTTTCCTGCCATATCCCCGCGCTGTGCGCTCATTTCGCAGTCCGGATATGCAAATGTCAAATGTTTGATCCGATACAGTTCCATTTCTTCACCCCCCTCTGTGCGGTTAAATTCCATTCCTTGCAATCATCTGTTCCTGCCTGCTGCGTGATTTTTGATCCGTGCAGCAGCCATCAGAAATGGCAGAGACAGACAGATTACAGCATAGCAGACATAGGCTGTCATACTTTCCGTGCCAAGCGGCAGTGCATCTGTAATAGGATAAAATTGCATGGCTGCCTTTCCGCGTTTTATAAAAATAACAGTCGTTACCGCCAATACCGCAATTGCGGTACACAAGGCGGCATCCGTCCTTTTGAAGCGCTGTCTGTGATATTGTGTGCGCCTGCAGGTTCCATACCCGCGTGCCTGCATGGAGTCCGCCGTATGCATGGAATGTTCAAACGCCCATGTCGTTGCCGCCGCAAATACTTTCAGATTTCCTTTCAGTCTGTCAAGCAGGGCATTCTCCCGATATAGACCCAGAAGCCTCTGCTGCTCCTTCGTTTTCTCCATCTGGCGTACATACATCGGCAGAAACCGCAGCGTCATAGAGCAGACGAGCGCCGCTTTGGGCGATACAGCGCCAAGCAGACACTGCACCCTGTCTCCGGTAAAAATTCCGGGAAGGCTTAAGCACCACAGGAACACGCTTCCGAGCATGGATGACATGCACAGACCGTAGCGTACCGCCTCAAGCGTAATCCGGTTTCCATTCAGATAAAAAAGCACCGTCACACCATTATGATAGAACAGCGGATTGACCGCGGCCATGACCAGACAGAAACATAAAAAAACAGGAATGCGCTGCCAGACAATATGCTCAGAAACCATCCACAAAAAGATACCTGCGCCCAACAGGGAACAGCCCTGCATGACCGGATTCATGCAGAACATGGCAATCCCCATGGACACCGATATATAACATAAGATTGTGACCGGATGAAGCCGCATAAGCAGCCGTTGATTCTCAGACATGTTTTCTCCATTCCGGGCTAAGTCCCATCCGTACCATGCGATTCTGTTATGATATCTCTGCCGAGTTCGGTCGTATAATACCAGCCAATCTTATCCCCTTCCGCAACCCGGTATGAACCGCAGCCTGTGTCAGGAGCCTCTCCGTTCACCACAAAAACCCAGCCTGACAGTTCTCCAAAATCATATTCATAAAGATACGAAATTCCCTCGATATAGGCAAATTCATCGCCGGCAGCCGTTCCTTCATATTCTATCGGAATCCCATAAATTCTTGCCGCCTCCTTAAGCGCATCAAAAGCACTTGCGCCCTCGCTGACAGAAATCTCTGTCTCTGCCATAATTACGCCGTCCGCAGGAAGGTAATCCCGGCTGCCCGCAACCGTATCACAGTTGATTTCCACAGATACCGTGATTCTGTTTCCGCCATGGGATTCCTGCCCCTTGCGACGATAGTCTTCCTTTGTCTGTATACGGACCAGCCAGACCGCCGACACGGCAAGCAGCGTGACAAGCACAATTCCGCACAGACGCCGGCGATGATATTTGCGGGCAAAACAAAGATAAGCAAGATAACCGCAGTCCACAGCCAGAATCAGCAGAAGAAGCGCCCAGCGCAGATTCATACCGGAAAAAACATCTGCTTTCCTTGTAGAAGCCTCCGTCCTTCCATCCGGTCCGGCATCCTCCGGTTCTGCTGTTTCCTGCTGACCCGCCTCATGATCTGTACTGATAGGAAGCCTTTCATCGTGCATAAAATCAAATAGAAAGCTTTTTTGCTGCTCCCTCCGTTCAAGCGCAGACAGAGCAGCAAATACCTGTGAAGATGTCATATCGTTCGACGCAGTCCCCACTGTATGGGCAAAACCGCCATCCACATTCCGGTAACGGGAAAGCCCGTCCGACAAAGTAACACCGTTCTTGATAAAAGCCTCATCCGACCATGCATCACGTCCCAGCGCGCAGAGAGCCAGAATGACCTGCGACGTACTCTCTGCATTGGGTATGCCTCTGCTTTCATAATCTCCTGTTTCCAGCTGTCTTTCCGACAAAAAAGCAAGCGCCCGCTCAACTGCATCAATCAGTCTGTCCTCATCTTCTCCCGCCGGCATGTTCTGCACACCGGCCCACGGGCCCTGCACATTCTTAAGCGCGTTCTGGTAATGCGGCGCAAGCACCTGCAGCGTCATCGCTGTGACATCGACATCCCCTTCGGCTCCCATGACGGCAAAACCGCCATCTGAAAGCTGACCGGACAGAATTTCTGCTATCAGAGCCTCCCTCGTCCATGCTCCTGCTGTTCCCTGCTCTTCCGTCCCATCCATCACAAGAAGTCCGTAAAGGCAGGACATAAATCCCTGCGTTCCAATCGTCTCTGACAATCTGCCTTCCGTTAAAGGAACTTCAGCTCCCATAGCAGTTAGTGTTACGGCTGATTTTTGCAGGGCCATGTCCCCCAGCCCCTCTTCTATAACCGCCTGTTGCAAGCTCATTATGTAACTTGTGTAATTATAATCCGGCATGACGCCGTACAGACCTGTCACATAGGTCTGTACCGTTCCGTTTTCTGCACGCTTGGCATAGATGGCGTCCAGAAGCTCCTGTGCATCGGAAACACCATATTCTTCATACTGCCACGAAAGAATATCGTCCATGGTCTGCCGGAGCGAATCAGGTGTTATTGAATTCAGTCTGTGCCCGTTTTGTAAAACAGATACACATCCCATCACGCCGCCTGCACAAAGGAACAGGCACATTAGCGTCAAAATAACACCCATTATGATTCTTTTTTGATCTGTATGTACCTTCATGTCCCTTTCACTGTTCATCCTTCTACATTCCTGATTCTCATGCCTAAACCGCATTACTGTGCCTCATATACCTCATATGCCAGACGGTAGGTATCTCCGTCGGCGACAGGCTGTGACTCCACGCCAAACGAGCCGTACTCACCATTTACATACAGTGACCAATAGGCACCGTCCTTGTCGTAGTCCGCAGTAACCCCGTTGACCGCCGTTATGTAATAACCGTAGTCGGACTCATAACCGTCCAGTGTCAGTCCGTCGATTTCAAGCAGCGCATCATACAATACCTCTGCGTCGGTGGAGGACTCATAGCTTTTCACATCACCCTGATCATCCAAAACCTCCACTGTAATGTGATACTTTCCATCCTTGCTGCCGCCGCACGCAGCAAGCGCGCCTGCCAGTACGGTCAATGCAAGCAGCACCGCCGTCTTTCTTACCCATGTCTTCCATCCTGTTCTGTTCATTTCTTTTCTCCTCCTTTGATATGCAAAAAAATCGTGTTCTCAGCATTGATCATACCGAAAACACGATCATCTCCACATAACAAGGCAAACCACGTCCGCCTTCTTTTCACAGCCATGATTTTCACTGCAATGTCCGGCTTTGGACCTGATTTTCATGCGTCGTTTTCGGTTCCGGCAAAAACAACTGTATATGTCCATGTATCTGACTAAACCGTCTTCCCCTTGATTTGGAAACGGTATCACAGTGACCGACTCGCCGGGCTTTCCACCCGATTCCATGTTTCTTTCATGCGCCGCTGACCGGGTGAAAAGGAACCGCCCGCAAGTCCTGCATTCTCCCTTTGTCCCGCATAACGCATGTCGGATACATATACATTCTTATTGATATTGACAATGCTTCAAAACAGATAAAGAATAACATATCTTTTCTGTCTTGCCAACTATAAAATCATTCCAAGCTCTTTCAGCACTTCAAGACTCTTAAAGTGCCGGTCTATGTACCGCCTCCGATAGCCGTCCATCATCGCTGCATATTCATTTAGAACTTCCTCTTTTAATGTAAACGTATACAGCTTTTCGATACTGCTCGCCGTGACATAATCAACCGTATACACCGTTGCCTCCAGATAGTCCCTGCCGTCATCCGGCACTCCCGGAAATTCTCCGTTTACTACCATCGATTTCTGTTCAAAGACATAGCGCACGAGCCTGCGCGGAAGCGTCTTCTTACACAATGCCTTCAACGACTGAAATAACAGTTTCAGCATCTCCCTCTCATCATTATTTTCCCTCGTATAATAATCCGCCAGTTCAAGAAAATACATTCCGTAATACGCGCCCTCAACATCCATACGCAGTTCTTCAAAATAGTGGCTGATCGACGCCTCTGATAAATTATAAGAGTTTCTTGACTCATAAAGCTTAAATTCTCCAAAACAAAACGGATTCGCCGCCGCCAAAAGACGGTTATTCTGTCTTCTCGCGCCCCTTGCATACGCTGTGATCTTGCCGCGCTCTTTTGTCAGGATGCATAGATGCCTGTCATACTCCCCCACGGGAATCGTCTTCAGCACCATCCCCGTGACTGTCACAAAATCCTGCATATTCTGTCATTCTCCCGTCTCTCACAGTCCCCTGTTCCCTGCTTCTGACATCGCAGAATCCCAAATAATCCTGCACGCTTCCACTCTCTGCAAACCGATTCCAGTATTCGTCCTGCTTCATCCCTGCGCCCCCGTTGTCCCCATTTATGTCCTTCAACGGACACAATGTTATCGTGCGCAGTTTTTGTTTTTCTATGCGGAAATGCAGGCCTTTTTAACGTATTAAAAGCATGAATCCGGCGGAAATCTTTTTGCTTTCATGCAAACTTTTACTCAGTCTCTTCCCGCCTGTAGCCAAAGTTATTAAGCAGATAATCACTGTCCCGCCAATCTTTTTTTACTTTCACCCAAAGCTTTAAATTGACCTTGCGTCCCAGCATATCTTCTATGCCGATACGCGCCTGTGAGCCGATCTTTTTGAGCATGACGCCGCCTTTTCCAATGATCATTCCTTTGTGGGAATCCCTCTCGCACACGATCGTCGCCTGAATTTCCGTGATCTTTGCCTGCCGCTTCATGCTCTCAATCGTGACGGCAATGCCATGGGGCAGCTCCTCATCGAGCATGCGCAGCGCCTGTTCTCTGATCAGTTCCGCCACAATCTGGCGTTCGGGCTGGTCGGTCACGGTATCTTCATCATAGAATGCAGGTCCATACGGAAGATATTGAATGATACAGGAAAGCAGTTCATCCGTATTGGTATTCCGGAATGCCGACACCGGTACGATTTCCGCAAAATTCATCTGCTTCCGATACCTGTCAACGACCGCAAACAGATCATCCTTTTTGATCGTATCAATCTTATTGATAACAAGGATTACAGGTGTCTTCGTCTGCTTCAGCTGATCGATGATATGCTGTTCCCCCGCGCCAATATAAACGGACGGTTCCACAAGAAACAGAATGACATCTGCATCCGAAAGCGTCTGTTCCGCGGTGCGCACCATATAAGTACCCAGCTTATTTTTTGCTTTATGGATTCCGGGCGTGTCCAAAAAAACAATCTGCGCCCGTTCACTCGTATAGACAGTCCGTATCCGGTTACGCGTCGTCTGCGGCTTGTTCGACGTAATCGCTATTTTTTGTCCGATCAGCGTATTCATCAATGTGGATTTGCCGACATTCGGGCGTCCGATCAGCGCCGCAAATCCGGATTTATATTTTGGTGTGTCCATCCTTATCTCTCTCTTCTTTTTAAGTTATGATTGTACCTGCATCATAGCAGTTTTCTACAGGAACAGCAGGCTTTATGCGGGTGCATAAATGTACTATATACATGCACTGCATAAAACCTGCCGTTAAAATTTCTGCCGCTGCCCGGACAGCTTCCCAACTTATTCAATCTGAATTGTTTCTATTCTGCATCACTGAATAAGATTTCCCATATTCATAAATAGGTTTCCGCTTGCCCGTATCTCGTCCTCATTTCCAACCACGCAGATATTGTTTCCGTCAAGCATTGCCTGAATATAATCGGCGAGACCGCGGATGTCTTCTACGGTCACATTTAACACCTCGTCACGTTCTTTCTGGATTTCTCCATCCCCATATCCGCTCAGATAAGCAGTTAAAGAACGCGCTCCCTTCATGGAAGGCGTCAGCGGCGTATCCAGATCGGACATCGTGCCGATCACGTATTTCGTCATTCCTCTCTCGTCCGCATCAAATTCCTTTAGGTATTTCACAGCGCCCTCATAGGTCTCAACCGTCTTTTGCAGATTCGGATCGCGGTAAGATACAAAACAGGAATCACCGCAGCGCTTCACAAGCGTCATGCAGCCGTAAGCACCGCCTTTTACACGTACATTAAACCACAAATAATCATAGCTCATGATCGTGCGCATCACAAGAAGCGCTCCCGTATAAGGCAGCCCGGCGGAAAGGAAGTTTCCTGCCCGGCAGACATACTGCACTTTTCCCGCCGTGAAAAATCCCTCGTTCTTTTTAACCGGCACACAGTCAAAGCTGCCCTGTGGAACCGGCTCGGTATAAAGCTCCTGCACTGTTTTGCAGAGCAGCTGCGGAATAAGCCGGTATCCTTTTTCTTCCGCCGTATAATCAAGCATCAGGTTCTCAGGACGGAACAAGGACTTCATCACCTGCACAAGCTTATCGGTCAGCTCACCCTGCCGTTCTTCAAAATGGTCGCCAAGATCCTTGATCATGCAATAGAAATCATATCCGCCCGTCATTTCTGCCGCAATCGCCGTTTTTGAAAAATAAGCCATGGCACGTCCTGCCGCAAACGCATGTCCCGCACTCATCATAGCGCTTTCTATCTGGGAGCGCGTCTCATCAATGATCTCTTTTAAGCGCTTGCCATCGTCTAGTTTCGAGCGCAGCATCAGCTCCGTCATCAGCGTAAATGCCTCCGGCAGACTGTCATAAAATGCCTTGATACGCAAATCAAAAACGACCTTAAACTCTTCGGGATTTTTAGCGTCGGCAAAAATAGAAATACCGCTCTGGAACCCTCCCGTGTTCATATTGATCTCATTATTTAAGTCATTATAAGAATAGTGCTCCGTGTCAATATTGCCAAGCACACATTTCAGCAGTCCTGCATACGGATACAGTTCGGAAGGCAGCCGGTTCATGTCAAACAAAAACCGCACATAGCCGATCCCATTTGTAAAAATGTCATGATACAGCACTTTCGTTCCGCCTTCGTCGCGCACCTCATTGACCAGTTTCTGCGCTTCCGGATCAATATCCTTCCTTGTCAGAAGAGGAATCTTCTCAATATCTTCTTTTTTATCTTCCGCTTCCTGAAATTCCCTCAGTGCTTTCGTGCGCGCGATCAACGCCTCTTTCTCCTCTGCACTCAGTGATGCCTTGTAAGCAGCAAGCTTGTCCGCAAGCTCCTTGTCTTTCTTTGCGGTCAGACCTTTCTGCGGCTTCAGCGTCAGAGTGGAGGCATGTTCGCTCTCCAAAAGATAGGTCCGTACAAGCTCCGTGTAATAATCCGTACCAATCTGCTCTCTCAGAAAGGCGAACGTATCGCCAATCTCTACATTCATAAACGGTTCGTTATCATCGTAAAGCCAGCTTCCAAGCATCTGTAGTCCATAAATCAGTCCCTTGGGGAATGCGCCGAAATCCGCCTCACGGTACTTAAATTCCAGATTGTTGACTGCGGCGCGCAGGGACTTCTCATCAATGCCGTTCTTCACCAGATTTTCAAGCGTCTCGCTGATTGTCGCAAGAAATTCTTCCTTGCGCCCCGCATCCGCTTTCTTGGCAGCAATCGTATAATAGGGCTGTAACAGTTCATTGTCCAGCGTACTCGTAATTTCCTGACCGATTCCCTTTTCGATCAGAGCCTGCTTTAACGGTGCGCCCGGCGCTGAACACAAAGCATAGTCCAGAACCTGAAATGCCAGCTGCTTCTTCTGATCCAGACTCGTACCCATAGTACAGTTATAAGTCAGATACGATGCATTCTCTTCGGACTCTGCATCCGTGATCGGATACTGCTTTTCAATCTCGCGGACTGCATTTTTCCCGAACGCTTTCTGTATCCCGATGGAAGAATCCACCTCAAGATGATCATACTTGGAAAGATATTCCTCATCCAGCCAGACAAGCTTCTCCGCCATGTCCATATTGCCATATAAATAAATATAGCTGTTGCTCGGATGATAATAGGTGCGGTGGAAATTCAGATAATTCTCATATGTCAGTGTCGGAATCACGTCGGGATCACCGCCGGACTCCACGCCGTAAATCGTATCCGGATACAGGGAACTGAAAACTTCTCTGGCAAGCACCCCGTCCGGTGAGGAGAACGCGCCCTTCATCTCACTGTAAACGACACCGTTTAATTTCAGCTCGCTGTCAGCATCTTCCAGTTCATAATGCCAGCCTTCCTGCGCAAAGATCAGACCGTTCTTATAGATATTCGGATGAAGCACCGCATCCATATATACATCGCAGAGATTCTGGAAATCTTTATCATTGCAGCTTGCAACCGGATAAACGGTCTTATCAGGATACGTCATTGCATTTAAGAACGTATTCAGCGAACCTTTGACAAGCTCGACAAACGGGTCCTTAAGCGGATATTTCTCAGAACCGCACAGCACCGTGTGCTCAATAATATGCGCCACGCCGGTAGAATCGGTCGGCGGCGTGCGGAAACCAATATAAAACACCTTATTCTCATCATCATTGCTTAAAAGCGCAATGCGCGCCCCTGTCTTTTTGTGTCTCAGCAAAATCCCCCGTGAATTCAGGTCTGCTATTTCTCTGTCCTGTAAAATCTCATACGCTTTCACTTCTTCTACTTTCATTTTGATAACCAGACTCCTTTCCTGCTCTTTCCATTCATGCATTGACAAAATCTATATCATTTATACTATAACATAATTTACCAGATTACCCAAGCACAGATTTCAAAAACACCCGTAAAGGGCTGCCGGGAGCCGTCAACAAAAGAATCCGGTTCTCCAACCGCACGATTTTTTCAGTCTCCCCACTAACATCTGGAAAAAAATAAGAATCACAGAGACGTAAAAGAATCCCCCAGAAAATCTTAGAAACGTACGTATCCCGCCTCAATACACCCGCTGTAAGAAATAACACTCTGGTCGGTCGGATTTCTTCATACACTTGATTTGGCACAGATTTGTCTTTCAGATAAGCTTCAGACCTGATTGACACCACTCCCGGCAGATACCGGATGTAAAGCAGCGAATGCTTTACCAGATAAGAATAGCAAACTATTCGCGTCATCACAAGTCTTTTTTTCACAAAAAATAATTGTTAACATTTTGTTCATATTTAGGATAACTGCAAAACCCTGCGAGATACCATCTGCATCCCGAACAGCATTGTTCGAAAAATGCAGCGTCCATGCAGGACGCCGCCTGCATAATGACCTCTTTCGCAGGATAAATTTTTCCTGCAGTCAGTTTTGTGTGGTTCAATATCCGTATATCTAAACAATCCACACATTTCTCTTTTATGGCATCGTCAAGCGCGCAGCCCCCGTCATCCAGTGCATTCGGGCATTCTGCACAGATACTGTCCGCTCCGGTGACAAGACAGATCCGCGTCTCAGGATTCTTAAGCGCCGCCACTACCCCATTCATATTCTTAACAAATGCCTCACTGTAACCGGCACCCTCATAGAGAATGCTGCATAACAGATGGTGCACGCGAAGCCGCAGTACATCCATTTCCGCTCCCTCCTACATCAGTCCCGCTTTTACCAGCCGGCCGCGAATGATTGTTCCAATGGAAAATGCAAGCACAACGGAAACCACATCCTTGATCAGATATGGTACGGAAACCAAAAGCGCTGACTGCCAGAAACCGACTCCTGCAACAAAAGAATATTGAAGGACGCCGGACACATGGCAGATCAGCAGTCCTAAAAAACCAGCCTCTAAGCCAAACGGTTTATTCTTCATTGCCGATCCGATTCCGCAGAGTACCGTCATAAAGAAGAATCCCCAGATAAATCCGCCTGTATAGCCTGCCAGAATCCGGACACCTCCACTGAAATTCGCGAAAACCGGGACTCCGACCGCTCCAAGCAAAACCCAGACAGCCGTACTTGCCAATGAAAGACGCCATCCAAGCACCGCGCCCGTTAATGCGACCGCAAAAGTCTGAAGCGTCAGCGGCACCCCGCCAGGCAGCGGGACTGCAATCTGGGACAGTACCGCAAGCACGGCGGCAAACATGCCGATATAGACAAATGTGCGTGTCATCTGTCTGCCTGTTCCTTTTGCCGGATTCCTCTTCTTTGCTGTATTCTTACTGCCTGTATAAACTGTTTCCGTACTCATGACCTGATTACCAGCCTTTCCTCTTTTCTCTTGCTTCTCATCATAACAAAAGGTCGTTTAATTGTCAACCTCTATTTTCTTATAGTTAACAATCAACCGTAACCGATGATCCGAAATACCAGTTTATGAGCGACTTATCGCAAAGAGGCGGTGAAAAATCCGCATAAGCATAAACCGGCATGAAATCCATTACTTTCCAAGCCGGTAAACCGTCGTTTCTGTCAGAAAGTTAGGAAGATTATACAGAACAAGCACATCCGTATAATGATGCTCCTGCATCAGCGTATGCAGGCTGCCATTGTAATAGCGCAGGTCTATCATTGTGATCTCATCATACATTTCCGTCAGATACGGCACAAAACTGTTTGCATAGGAATCTTTCATCAACAGCAGACTCCGTAGCGGCTTCCCTTCCGCCGTCATATTCCCTGAAGCATCCACACTCCCTGAAAGATCGTCCGCCGCCTCACTCTTCACGCCCGTCCCGCGCGTCACAGTAATCACTGTCACGGCATGATTACCGTCAAGATAAACGCTGTACGGATCGTCCCCGCCGACATGCCGGCGCTCATAGAGCGAATCTGACTCCGACTCTCCGCCGTCATATTCAACCCGATAGCGTTCCTCATCACTCCATGGCGGAAATACAAGCACGATTTCATCATCGACATTGTAAATGCCGCATTTTGCCGCCGTTGTGCCATGAAAGTTATTCTGGACAATTTCCGTCCGAAATGACGTCCACGGCAAAACCCCATCCGGCATGCTGCCGGCATCAGAATAGGAGGATACATATGCATGATATCCGATATATGCTCCAAACATCGTCCAATGATGATCTGTTTTATAATAAATCTGCTCTTCCGCGCACGCAGACAAGCCCTCCCATACATCCACATAGCACTCACTAAGCCCGCATTCGTCGAGCATCAATGAAAAACGCTCCAGATATGCCTGCTGGTCAAACGGCTCCGCATATGGAGACAATTTATATTCCCAGATGCTGTCCGCAGTCGGCACAAGCATCACACGCACATGCTGTGCTCCCTCTTCCTGCATATCCTTCAAAAAACCGAGCAGACATTCCTCATTGCGCAAAGCTGTCTCTCCCTCGACTGTTTCCGGCATATGCAGCTCGATCATACTGCGGTCGCGCGCAATGTAAACACCTCCGGATTCCCTTCGTCCAAGAAGCAGTCCGCAGTATGTTTTCATCGTAATCCAACTGTCACGCATCGGAAACTGATCTGTCAGATACTTCTCATAGTCCTCCATAAAAGAAGTGTCCATCACGCTTTCTACTGTCGGAACCGGTCTCTGTGCAAGCAGCCGGCGCTCTGACAAAGAGTAAGCGCGTTTTTCCGAAAGCATCTGCCATATTCCGAAAACGGCAAGCATACCAAGCATCAGTGCAAACGGCAGGACCTGATACAGTCCTACAAGATGCGCATCTCTTTTTTGCTCCCTGCGCCCGCCTGATTTGCTATGATCCTGAACATCCTGCTGACCATCATGTTCCATTTTTGCGCTCATGCTGCGAGCTCCTTTCTTCTGCTTAAAACCGAAAATATAAAAACGGATTATAACTTGCATCAACCAGATACGCCATGCACAATAACAATAATATTGCAATAAAAATTGCAGAAATCCATTTTTTTCCATCCAATCTACACTTTTTTGCAAGAAAAACCGGCAAATTCGTCGCCCCGACAGCCCCTAAAAGCAGCAATCCGCCATATTGAAACAGCAAATACCATGTCTGCGCATTGAAGATTCCCCCGCCTGCAGATGCTCCAGCTGCAAGGGCGGCGCCCTGCGGCACAGAGAGCGGAATCGCAAGCATCCTCGCCATATACTGTCCCGCCTCGGCCAGATTCGTATGCGTAAACAATACCCATCCAAAAGCAACGGCAGTCAATGTATACAAATGTCCAAACACGCGGGGCAGTCGCGTGAGCGCACGCTGCAAAAACACTTTCTCCAGCACAAGCCAGAATCCGAAATACAGTCCCCATGCAAGGAAATTCCCGCTTGCCCCATGCCAGATTCCCGTCAGTCCCCATACGACAAGCAGATTAAAAATCTGACGTTTCAATCCCTTTCTATTTCCTCCGAGCGGGTAGTAAACATATGATGCAAACCATTTTTGCAGCGTCATATGCCATCTGCGGAAAAACTCGGACACACTGCGCGACTCATACGGATGATCGAAGTTCTCCGGAAATTGAAAGCCGAAGATTGCTCCCAGCCCAATCGCCATATCGGAATACCCGGAAAAGTCATAGTAAATCTGAAGTCCGTAAGCGAGAATGCCAAGCCAGCCTGTAAGCACCGGCATCCCTGCCGGCGGCGCTGCCGTGATCGTCTCCCAGAGAATGCCGAACTGATTGGCAAGCAATACTTTTTTGCCCAGTCCGACTGCAAAACGAAGCGCACCTTCACTCATTCGCTCTGCCTTGAGCGGACGGTCTTTCATACGGTCCTCAATATCCGCATAGCGCACGATCGGTCCTGCGATAAGCTGTGGAAACAGGGAAACAAACATGCCGAAATCTATCATATTTGTTTGCACCTTCGCTTCTCCGCGGTAAACGTCAATGCTGTAAGACATCGTCTGGAATGTATAAAAGGAAATGCCAAGCGGCAGAGGAAGTGCCAATAACGGTACCGAACATCCCGTCACATTGTTAAATATTCCGATCAGCCAGTCCGCATATTTGAAAAAGCCGAGCATTGCAAGATTGATTACAATGGATGAAATCAGAAAGCCTTTAGCCGCTTTGGGCTTTCCTGCCTTTTTGGCCGCATCAATCCGCCTGCCGTGCCAGTAATCCGACACGGTGGAAAACAGCATGAGCAGCACATACACCGGCTCACCCCATGCATAGAAAATAAGGGACGCCAAAAAAAGCAATCCATTTCTGAATTGCTTTGGGCATATCATATATGCAATCAATACGATCGGTAAAAATCGAAAAAGAAACGTAAACCCTGCAAAAATCATACTACTCCATTCTGTCTCAAAACCACCGCTTCCGCACGGCAGCGCCTGATCTGGTCCGGCGGCTGTTCTTGCTATTTCAGAAGCATCCCTTCTATCACATCAATTGCAACCTGATTACGCTCTTCATATAACTGAACCTGTTCCGCTTCATCCAGCTCCTCCTGTTCGGATGTCAGCATCCCGAGCATAATATAAAACACATAATCTCCCATCGTGACAACCGAGGATGCTGCAATCTTATTCAGGTTACTTGGATACTGCATCGTATCTTCTTTTAAGTTCTGCACATAAGCGTTGACCGCATCCGACACTTCCGAAAGATGCTCCGGTTTCGCTTTTATGCCAAGAAACGTATCGACATGCGCGCTCATCATCGGGACCTCGGCCACAAATTCTTCGCACCAGTCCGGCTCAATGCCGTAAAGGACCTGAAGGTCCTCTTCCGACAGCTGCATATCGGGCATATACTCTTCTCCATATGCCTCTTTTACAGCCTGATAAATAGAATCAATCGTAACGGTGCCGTCAACGGATGATCCTGATTCATCCGTTCCGCCCGTCGTATTCTGATCTCCCGTACCAGACACGGAGTCTCCGGCATTATCACCTTTTCCGCATGCCGCCGTAAAAATCATTGCTGCCGAAAGCACACATGCCAGAACCCTGTTTTTCCATCCAAAATGTTTTCTCATAGCAGTTTCCTCCATACTGACTTATTATTTTCATCATTACCGAATTTTATCGGAATTATTCATACGGAATCTCAAATCATAATGAGAACATCATAAGCGGCAGTTTCTTGATGATCAGCTCCGTCACGATCGCATGTTCGGGATATTGATGATACGTTTTTTCGTCCACATACTGATCCACGCTGACAATTTCGTCAATCAGCCACTTTTCAGCCGGCTCCCCGCGTTTATCCGTCGTCTGCGAATAAATATTCATTTTCAGCAATATCTTCAGATGATGATACGTCTGATAAGAAAGAGAATCCTTTGTCATCGCTAACAGATGCTCTTTTAATGTCGTATCGGGCGAAACCTCTTTATATAAATACTGCCCAATGACCGCAGCAAACTTAAACGGTGCAAAATCGTGCGCACAGATTTCAGCATATGACATTTCGGCACCAATATAGATTTTCGACACGTCGCTCATAATATACTTAAAATCCTGATATTCCATCCTAATCTCCATGTCAGACTGCGATGATACACGTTGTAAATCTCAAATTTCCGCCGCGATCAAGGCATATCCCCGGCTCTGACTCAAATTGCCGGTTGAAAAATAAGCTGCTTTCGTATTTACTGTGGTATGGAATGTCCCTGCATTCCCTGTACGCCACTGTCGTCAATCTCCTCGATACCGCCTGCAGAAATCCGGATTGCGTCCCTGATCTCCTTTTCGCTGATACCGCTCTCCTGCATGAGCTCCTCCACCGTTACTTTTCTGCGAAGCTCCCCATACAGCGCTTTGGCCTGCTCTGCTATCTTTTGGACGCGTGAAAGTACCTTTTGGTTGACTTTCTTTTCATCCAGATTTTCGCCAATATACTCTTCCATCGCATCCATGACCATTTTGGCAAGCATGCCAGGAACCTCGTCCGGATTTTCTAAGGCACCGGCCATTTCTGCGCCGAGCGCAAGAGCCACATTACCCTCTCCGATCAAATCCTCCAGATAAACGCCCTGCCCCGCATAGAGCTTGGAAATTTCCACGACCTCCGGGAGAAACGCCTCCACAAGCCGTTTTTTTGCATCCGCTTCTCCCGCCATCGCCGCCATGGAAAGCGCGCGCCGTTCTCCGTCGCTGGGCACCGGAAGCGTTTTTAATTCCTCAAGATACAGTTCCAGATAGCTTTTCTCGTCATCGCTCAGATACTCCTCTTCATCAGCTTTTTCGCCGATTCCGATATGGTTCTGCCTGAAATAATCATATAAAAGCTGCTCCTTCTCAGGACTGAGCGCAAGCTCCTTAACAAAATCCTGCACCTGTTCTTCGGACAGGACATGCCCCTGCAGGCGCGCCGTATTTTTCAGCTCCTCCAGCTTTTTCAAAAATTGCTCTTCCCCGCTCATCATCCCCGCTCCTTTATACTTCTCTTCACACTAATCCCCATTCCGGAGCGTTTACGCGACGGGGCGACGCGAATATCAGATTCGCGTCTGCCATCAAGGCTTATTTGTGACGCTCCAGCACAAATAGCCGATTGAAAAATCAGTGCATCAGCATGATTTTTCAATCTAATTTCTCCGCACATGCTGGTGCGTAAAAAGATGATACTGGCAGTATTCGTAATTTCCCTCACATTTGGAACAGAAACGGAATTCGAGCGTCGGATCATCTTCCTCGGTTCTGCCGCAGATCGCGCATTTGTGCCTCGTGATGCCTCCTTTGGGTCTGGAAGCGCTGCGGTATTCCATCTGGCGTTTTTTCTGTTTGACAGTTCTATGCGGCTTATTCCTGCGGGTCGCCATAAAGAAAATAATAAAGTTTAACAGCGAAGCCCCAATTGTAAAGGCAAGCAGCCATCCTACCTGAAGAATATCCAGCACCATCAGAACCACATAGACAATGCCAAGATATTTTACTTTCATCGGGACAATGAACCACAGCATGACCTGCATATCGGGATAAGTCGCCGCAAAAGCCAGAAAGATGGACATATTGATATAGTACGTGCTGAACAGGCTGCGGAAAACATTCTGATATAAGAACTGCATCTTCGCCAGTGTTCCTATTTTCTGCGGATCAGCGGGAATACCCATCATCTGAAACACAAGCGACATGGATACATCGTTGATCTTGGGAAAATCAAAAATGGCAAACCAGCCTGCAAGCAGAAAGCTCGCAATCACCGTGAACAAAATCCCGCCAAAAATATAAACATTATAATAAAAGGTTCCCCATGTCCGCTCTAAGTTCGTGCCGAGCGAATAATAAAGCATCAGCATGATCAGCAAAAAGAAAATGTTGCTGGAGCCGGGCGGAATCAGTACCCACGTAATAAGCCGCCACACCTGTCCCCGCATAATTGCAAACGGATTTAAGGTCAGATAATCTGCAAAACTGCTGTTCACCAGCTGAATCAGGTATCCTCCGGCATAACTTAAGATCAGATACAATGACAGATTCGGAATCGCGTATTTCCCCAGTTTCAACTCCAGCTTGTTCAAAAATTTCATATGATTACCATACCTTTCCCTCAAAAACATTCCGATTGTAACACATCTTACCATTCATTCCATAAAAAGTAAACAAAGCAGGCTCGTTGTTTATTCTTTTTTAATTGAACTTTTTTATCGCGTAGCGTATAATGCCTGTGTATCTAAAATTTGAATGAAAAAAGACGGAAGATTGAAAATGAAGTTTTCAGTCTTTTAAGGAGGATAGTTACAAACATGAATACTCTATCGACCGCAAATGCAGCCGAAAGGTATACACTTGGCATTGATATCGGTTCCACAACAGTAAAAATTGCGATTCTGAACGCTTCGCATCAGATTCTTTTTTCCGATTACCGCAGGCATTATGCCAATATCCGCGAGACTCTGCAGGGTCTGCTGTCGGACGCCTATGCAAAGCTCGGGAACCTCACACTGCATCCGATGATTACCGGTTCCGGCGGCTTGACGCTTGCCAATCATTTAGGTGTTCCGTTTAATCAGGAAGTGATCGCCGTTGCGACGGCCTTAACGGAGCTTGCGCCAAAAACCGACGTTGCCATAGAGCTTGGAGGCGAGGACGCAAAGATCATTTATTTCGAGGGCGGGAATGTCGAACAGCGTATGAACGGAATCTGTGCCGGCGGTACCGGCTCTTTTATCGACCAGATGGCATCCCTCCTGCAGACCGATGCGCCCGGCTTAAACGAATATGCCAAAAATTATCACTCGCTCTATACGATCGCTGCGCGCTGCGGCGTCTTTGCAAAATCCGATATTCAGCCGCTGATCAATGAGGGTGCTACCAAAGAAGACCTTGCCGCTTCCATTTTTCAGGCGGTTGTCAATCAGACAATTTCCGGTCTTGCCTGTGGCAAGCCGATTCGCGGACATGTAGCGTTTCTCGGCGGTCCGCTTCATTTTCTGAGTGAATTAAAGGAAGCGTTTATCCGCACCTTAAAGCTTGATGACGAGCATATCATCGACACGGATAACTCCCACCTGTTCGCCGCAATCGGCTCCGCCATGAATGCAAAGGACGAAGTTTCCTTTACGATGGAAGAAATGGTCGGCAAGCTTTCCTCCGACATTAAAATGGAGTTTGAGGTTGAGCGTATGGAGCCGCTGTTTTCTTCTGAAGCTGAGTACGATGCATTCCGTGCCCGTCACGACAGCCACTGTGTAAAAACATCGGAGTTAAAGCACTACCGCGGTAACTGTTTCCTCGGCATCGATGCAGGCTCTACCACCACAAAGGTTGCACTGATCAGCGAATCCGGCGATCTTCTGTATTCATTTTACAGCAACAACAACGGCAGTCCGTTAAAGACCGCGATTTCCTCCATTCAGGAAATCTATTCGCTGCTCCCGAAGGAGGCTCATATCGTCCGCTCCTGCTCCACCGGCTATGGTGAAGCGCTGATCAAAGCCGCTTTCTTATTAGACGACGGAGAAGTGGAAACTGTCGCGCATTATTATGCCGCAGCATTCTTTGATCCTGCCGTGGACTGTATCCTGGATATTGGCGGTCAGGATATGAAATGTATTAAAATTAAAAACCAGACCGTGGACAGCGTGCAGTTAAACGAGGCATGCTCCTCCGGCTGTGGTTCTTTCATTGAGACGTTTGCCAAATCCCTGAATTACAGCGTACAGGACTTTGCAAAGGCTGCGCTGTTTGCAAAACATCCGATTGACCTGGGCACGCGCTGTACCGTGTTTATGAATTCCAAGGTTAAGCAGGCGCAGAAGGAAGGCGCTTCCGTCTCCGATATCTCTGCCGGCCTTGCCTATTCCGTCATCAAAAATGCTCTGTTTAAGGTGATCAAAGTATCCGATGCCTCCGAGCTTGGCAGCCACATCGTTGTGCAGGGCGGAACTTTTTATAACGACGCCGTTCTCCGCAGCTTTGAGGCGATTGCCGGCTGTGAGGCAATCCGCCCCGACATTGCGGGCATCATGGGAGCGTTCGGTGCGGCGCTCGTTGCCAGAGAACGTTTTATGTCAACCTGCGGTTATCAGACCACGATGCTTTCCATCGAACAGATCAACGCACTGGAATTCACCACAAGCATGGCAAAATGCAAGGGCTGCACGAACAACTGCCGTCTGACGATCAACCGTTTTTCCGGCGGCAGGCAGTATATCTCCGGAAACCGCTGCGAGCGCGGACTTGGCAAACAAAAAAACGAACACAACGTGCCGAATCTGTATGAATATAAGCTTTCCCGCATTTTCGGCTATGAACCGCTCCCGCCTGAACAGGCGCACCGCGGCACGGTTGGAATCCCGCGCGTCTTAAATATGTACGAAAACTACCCTTTCTGGTATACGTTTTTTACCAGACTGGGCTACCGCGTCGTGCTTTCTCCGAACTCAAACCGCAAGATTTATGAGCTCGGTATAGAATCGATCCCGAGCGAGTCCGAATGTTATCCGGCAAAGCTCGTGCATGGCCATATCATGTGGCTTATTCATCAGGAAGTGGATTTCATTTTTTATCCCGCCCTGTTTTACGAGCGCAACGAATTTTCAGACGCCAACAACCACTATAACTGCCCGATCGTCACCTCCTACTCGGAAAATATTAAAAACAATGTGGAAGAAATCGGACGCGGCGAAGTCGTTTTCCGCAATCCTTTTATGGCTTTTACGAGCGAAGATACCATATCCTCCCAGCTCATAAAAGAATTTACCGAACTGACCCCCGCTGAGATTAAGAGTGCGGTGCATGACGCATGGATGGAGCAGGAAGCGGCAAGAAAGGACGTTCAGAAAAAGGGCGAAGAAACGCTCGCATGGTTAAAAGAAAATCACAAGCGCGGCATTGTGCTTGCCGGACGTCCCTACCATATTGATCCCGAAATCAACCACGGTATTCCGGAACTCATTAATTCCTACGATATTGCCGTTTTAACGGAGGATTCCATCTCCCACTTAGCAAAACCAGAACGTCCGCTCATCGTCTCAGACCAGTGGATGTACCATTCCCGCTTATACGCGGCGGCAAGCTATGTCAAGGCAGTGGATTATCTAGACCTGATCCAGCTCAATTCCTTTGGCTGCGGCTTAGACGCCGTAACCACTGATCAGGTCAATGATATTCTTTCCGGTTCCGGCAAGATTTATACCTGCTTAAAGATCGATGAGGTCAACAATCTCGGCGCGGCCCGTATCCGTATCCGCTCGCTGCTCTCGGCAATCCGCGTCAGGGAGGCCAAACAGCAGAAACGCGAAATTCACTCTTCCGCCATGAACCGTGTGCTTTTCACGGAGGAGATGAGAAAAGATTACACGATTCTCTGCCCGCAAATGTCGCCGATCCATTTCGGGCTTCTGCAGGCTGCATTTAACAAATGCGGTTATCATCTGGAGGTTATGGACAACGACGGGAAACAGGCTGTCAATGTCGGCTTAAAATATGTCAATAACGACGCCTGCTATCCTTCCCTGATGGTAGTCGGGCAGATCATGTCCGCCGTCTTATCAGGAAAATACGATACGCATAAGCTTGCATTCGTCATGTCCCAGACAGGAGGCGGCTGCCGTGCAACCAACTATATCGGCTTTATCCGCCGGGCACTTGCCAAAGCGGGCTACGGCTATATTCCGGTCATCTCCATCAATTTATCCAAGCTGGAGAGCAACCCCGGATTTAAGATCAATGCGGAAATGTTACTGCGCGCGGTCTACGCGGTCACACTCGGCGACCTGTTTATGCGCTGTGTATACCGGATGCGCCCTTATGAAGCGGTTCCGGGCTCCGTTGACAAACTCCACCGCGAATGGGAGGCGCGCTGCGAAAAACTCGTGACGTCAAAGCATATCTCTTACCGTAAGTTTAAGAAGATGTGCCGCGAGATTGTCCATGATTTTGATCATATCCCGATCACCGATGTGAAGAAACCCCGTGTCGGCGTCGTCGGTGAAATTCTTGTCAAATTCATGCCGGCTGCCAACAATCATCTGGTGGAACTGTTGGAAGCCGAGGGTGCGGAAGCTGTCGTTCCCGATCTGATGGACTTTATGCTCTACTGCTTCTACAATCAGATATATAAATCAGAAAATCTCGGCACGAGCAAACGTTCTGCCAGACTTGCAAAACTCGGTATCTGGGCGATTCAGCATTTCAGGGGAGCCGCCGCAAAAGCGCTTTCTGAAAGCAGGCATTTTTCGCCGCCCGCCAATATTTATGACACGGTGAAGAATGCGCAGACCATTGTCTCCATCGGCAATCAGACCGGAGAGGGCTGGTTTTTAACCGGCGAGATGCTGGAACTGATTCACGACAACACGCCGAACATCGTCTGCACGCAGCCGTTTGCCTGTCTGCCGAACCATGTCGTCGGCAAGGGCGTCATCAAGGAAATCCGCCGGCGGCATCCCGAATCCAATATCGTCGCAATCGACTACGATCCGGGTGCAAGCGAGGTCAACCAGTTAAACCGCATCAAGCTGATGCTCTCGACAGCACAGAAGAATCTGTCGAAAAGCCTGACAAAAAATACGGCAGCGGACATGGGTGCGGAAGGTACTGCCGCCCCGGCACCAAAGCAGGAAGTTTCCTAATCTGTTCTATATATGTTCTATATAAAGGAAGAATCAAAAAAAGAGTCCCGGAATGGAACTCTTTTTTTGATTCTTCCGCCCTGTCATAATGCTGATATCAGCCGCAGGACTGCCTCTACGAAGGCTGTTCTTCCTTATGCTCCTCCTGTTTGATGAAACCTTTCGTCTTCCACCTGCCTGACTGCCAGCGCAGAAACATGCAGACTGCGCGCGCACATTCGTCTAAAGCAAGTCCGATGTACGCGCCCACCGCCATCAGATTCAACCGTATTCCAAAAAACCATGTCCCGCCTACCATGCAGATATACATAAAAATGACCGCTATGATCGTGGTAAAGAGAGCATCCCCGCTTGTCTTTAATGCCTGTCCGAAAACCAGATTGCTCACACGCCCCACTTCAAGAATAATGTCAATTGCCAGCAGTTTAGACACTAAAGCAATCATGCCGGCATCCTCCGTAAACAGGCGGAGAAGCTGTCCTGCACTTAACACAAAGATCAGTTCCAGCCCCGCAGCGATACAGATTCCGATGCCCGCCGCTTTTTTGGTACCCTTATCACAGGCGTCAAAATCCCGTTCGCCAATTCTCCACCCCGTCATGATCGCGTTTGCCTGCGCCAGCGCCGCACCTGCACAATAAGAGAAATTCGTGATCTGGGCTGCATAAGCTCTTGCCGTCACATTCATTCCTGCCTCATCCATCTGATTTAAGAAACGGACAGTCAGCGTCATTGCGACATTATAAAATGCTGTTTCCAATGCCGCGGGCAGGCCCACTCTGATGATCTGTAAAAAAACCTCCTTATTTTTTAACCGTTCAGGGTCCTCATCTGCCCGGATCAGCCGCTTCGATACTTGCACAACAATCACCAGATTCAGCGCCTTTGACAACACCGTAGCGGCGGCAACACCTGCCACACCGGCATGAAATCCGAACAAAAAGACTGCATTGAGACACAGATTCAGTACATTTGCCGAAACAGTGGCGATCAGCGGCTGTCTGGTATGCCCAAATGCTCTTAAATAGCCGGAAAAAACTGGTATCAGCGCATTTAGGAAGCAGCCTCCTCCAACAATCCGGAGATAAGTTTTGGCATATTCCATCAGAACCGGAGCCACACCCACCCATTTCAAAACCTGCCCCGAAAACAGAAAGAGGAATACGGAAAGTACAATCCCCGACAACAGATTAAATACTGCGCCAAGTCTCCTTGCCTGATATGCAACACCAATTCTTTTCGCGCCGATATACTGCGTCATAACGGCGATCATGCCCGCTGACACAATCTGAAACATAATAATAAAAATGCCGATATAGGTATTTGCTGTCCCGACCGCTCCGACCGCATCATCTCCCACTGTCGAGAGCATAATCGTGTCCACCATGCCCGCAAGCATATAGCACAAGGTTTCCAACGCAATCGGTACCGACAATTTTGCAAAAGATTTCATAACAGGATACATCCCCCGCCTTTTATTTGCATACAGCGCCTTTGAAGCGGCACCCGGTCATTCCAGTAGCACCGCCGCCTCATAATCGCCAAGACTGCCTGAAAACTGCTGACCGTCCAAAAGGTTCTGAAGCCCTTTCTGTCCGGAGAGCTCCACCGTACCGCTCCGTCCATGGAATAGTAACCAGACACTCTGTCCGTTCATCTGCCTTTTCATTCCGATCAGTCCCGCCGCATCATCCGCATACTGCTCCGTAATCCTCCCCTCTGTCAGCACCGGATATTCATGCCGGACCCGTATGAGCGTCCGGTAATGATGAAGCATCTCCTGATTCTGCCGCTCTTCCTCCCAAAGCATGCCGCGCCTGCAGTCCGGATCACGACCTCCGTTAAGCGCCGCTTCATCACCGTAATAGATCATCGGCATGCCCGGCAGCAAAAGCAGCAGCGAGGCCGCCAGCATCTGTTTCTTTGTCTGATTCTGCGCACTGTGCAGAAAACGTTCCGTGTCATGGCTGTCGATCAGATTCCAAAGATATCCCTCCAGCTTCCGGTTTAGATTTCCTTTTACGAAATTCAACCTCCCCAGAAAACCGGAAGCGCTCAGCGTCTGTGCTGCCACAAAATCCAGCACCGCCTGATAAAACGGGTAGTTCATAACACTGTCCCACTCGTCCCCCTCCAGAAAATCACCGGCAAAATGCCATATCTCACCGACGATCAAAGCATCTTTCTTTACAACCTTGATCTCCCTGCGGAAACGCTTCCAGAACGCATGGTTAATCTCGTCCCCGACATCCAAGCGCCATCCGTCGATATCGCATTCTTTGATCCAATAAGACGCCGCGTCAATGACAAAATCCGCTGTCTCCTTATTCTGCAGGTTCAGCTTCGGCATATAACCGGCGTAGGCAAAAGTCTTATAACTCGGCTTTTTGCCCCATTCCATCACGAGCGGAAAGTCTTTCACATAATACCAGTCCAGATACTTTGACTGTTCCTTCTTTTCCATGACGTCACGAAACGCAAAGAAGTGAATCGACGTATGGTTGAACACGCCGTCCAATATCACGTACATCCCGCGTTCATGCGCTTTTTTCACAAGTTCTTTTAAGTCTTCTTTGTCTCCAAAGGACGGATCGATTGTATAATAATCATCAATATTGTACTTATGGCTGGAATCGGACTCAAAAATCGGCGTCATATAAAGAATATCCACGCCGAGTTCCCTGATATAGTCCAGCCGGTCAATGATTCCCCTAAGAGACCCTTTTAAGTCCGCTTTATGATCAATCGGCGCCTGATACCATACCTCATCAGGCACTGCCTTATCGGTGGCAAAACGGGACGGAAAAATCTGATACACTACTTTATTCCGCGCCCATTCAGGAAGCACAAATAACTCCTCTTCCCTCAGTGTCTGGGGGCAGTCATACATCCGCTCAATATCAGAAACAGGCTCGTCAAAGAATTCATGATTCCCATAATAAACAGTTTTTCCGACCGCGTCTTCTATCTCGAAAAAATACCGGAGGCAGACCACATCCAGCTCAATAACTGCTTCGTAATAATCGATCATGCCGTCGCTGCAGAGCTTTTCCATGCTGTATTCACGCCGGGTGTCCATCATCTTAAGCGGCAGATATTTATCCTGCACATGAAGGATCACCCTTGCCGCATCGTCTTTTTTAGTCTCAATACGGATTAAAAAACGCCCTTTTTCCATTGCGTAACAATACCGCTTATCCGCAAAATGTCTGATTGCAGCATATTCCATACGGACCACCGCTCCCTTCTTAAAATCGTGCGTTTAGACAGCTGCAAAACGCCCTTATTATTCTGATGTTTCTCTTTCTTGCATTGTACTCTGATATTGGCTATAATTCTTGTATAATATTCTTTCATTTTTAGCACAATCCTATTTTAATACAGTACACACATTCCTTTTGCTCAGGCAAATCGCCCGGAAAGTCATCGGGCGGCTGCCGCAGCGATAGGACACAGGAGAAACCTTTATGGTAAATGCACCTCTGCATGAAACAAAAATACATGGCACACCCAGTTTTCCATACAGCGTCTACCATGGAAATATCCCGGAATGGATTCGCTCCTTTCCGCTTCACTGGCATGATCATTTTGAATTGATTTATTGTGCCGCAGGACAGATTCAGGTCACAATTTGGGGAACTGCTTATCCGCTTTCCGAAAACGACCTGATCGTGATTCTTCCTCATGCCGTTCATTCAATTGAGCAGTACGGCACCTTAGGGGGAGAATATTACAATATTATGTTTCACCCCTCCCTGTTTCAGGGCTCCGAGGATGATCTCTGCTCCGAAAAATATGTGCTTCCTTTTTTGAATGGAGAAAAGAGCATAAACTGCCTCCATTCATCGGACTCTCCCTTTCATCATGCCGTCATTTCCTGCATCCGGTTCCTGATTGAGCACCGCAAAGACAGTTACTCCACAAAAGAGCTTTTGATTAAATCCAACCTTTTTTATCTGCTTCACTATATGAATCAATACAGTACCGATGCTGCCGGTGCCGGGCATTTGGCACAGCTGTCCTACAGCCGCTTAAAAAATGCGCTCTACCATGTGCAGAAGTCTTATGATCATGCTATTTCCGTACAGGAAGCGGCCGCGCAGTGCGGATTTTCAGAGAGCCATTTTATGAAGCTGTTTAAGGAATTGACCGGTATGAGTTTTAACGCTTATCTGGTGAATTACCGGCTGGATCTGGCAGCAAAACAATTATCGGAAACAGATTTGAAAATAATTGACATTGCAGAAAATTGCGGTTTTCATAATCATTCCTACTTTACCAGAGCATTTCTTAAAAAATACGGACGAACACCGTCAGCATATAGAAAGAACGCAGGCCAATGACCCTTCCCCTGCAGTAAAAGAGCCCGGAATTTCTTTGATAACCGATCTGCTTAAGAAAATCGAAACAGGAAAAAAGGAGCCTGCCGTCTTCCACGGTAAGCTCCCCCTCTTCTTTGTATCCATTCATTCAACAACCATCATTTTTCTTTCACGAGATCCTCACAAAATTTGTGCTGACACGCGGCTCTTTTTCGGGCAGCCCATAGGCCTGCCTGCCGAGCGCGATACTCTTTATTAAAAAGCTCATATTAGCCGCAAGCGTGCGCATCATCTGCATACCCTCCGCATCCTGATGAGCTTCATCCGCATTGTTTCCGTGAATTCCATTCCAATACTGTCCCGATGCCACCGGCATGCCGCAGATTGTAAAGTATTTGTTCAGTTCGTCAAAGGTCGCAGTCAGTCCGCCCCGCCTTGCCGACGCTACGGCAGCCCCGACTTTCATGGTCTTATCAAAATGTGTGCTGTAAAACAGACGGTCAAGAAATGCCGACAACGTTGCATTGGCCGATGCATAATAAACAGGACTTCCTACCACCAGACCATCGCATGCTTCAAATTTCGGCGCAACCGCATTCACCGCATCGTCAAACACACATCGCCCCTTATTCTTGCAGGTATTGCAGGCAATACAGCCGCGGATATCCTGATTTCCGATATGGATAAGCTCTGTCTCAATCCCTTCTTTTTGAAATACCTGCTCCATTTCATGGAGCGCAGTATAAGTGCTCCCCTCCTTATGGGGACTTCCGTTGATCAAAAGTACCTTCATCGTGTCTGCTCCTCTCCGTATTTCTGTTATCAGGCAATTGCCCATCTGAATGGATTCCGGTCACTTTAGGGAATCACTAACCTCATCATCGTTTCCTTAGCGGGCTTCTGCGTATTTCATAAGCGCCGCCACGATATCGGGATAAATAAAATAACCTCCCCTGCGGTAATAAAGTCCAAAATTCTCTCCATTACCGTTAAATGCATTGTTGTCCCACCACAGACAGGTGATTCCTCTCGCTCTGGCAGCTGCAATATAATAAGCCGCATAATCCACGCGGTCCTGCGTGTTCCCGTCCTTATCGCGCGCACCAAATTCCCCGATCACGACAGGAATGCCCTGACTGATATAGCGGTCATACAGCCTGTCCATGAAGGAATCAATATCCCTTGTAGAGCTTGTCTGGTCTGCGTGAAACTCGGACTTACTGCCGGAATCACTTTGTGCCTGAAGTGCAAAATTGTAAGGCGTATACGCATGTACGGACACAATGATCCGGTTTTCAGCATCTCCCGGATCGTTCGGAAGTACAAAGTTTTCATGCAGCGCCCCGTCCGGAGAGGCATCATAACCCGGAACCATCAGATAGCGGGTCGTATTATTTCCGCCGCCCTCACGCACAGTATTAACAAATATCTGATTGAGCGTATTAATGCACTCAATGGCATCCATACATTCTTCGCTGCTGTTGTCGATCCACCATTCATAATTGCTGCCGACTAAACGGGGTTCGTTCAGTCCCTCAAAGATCAGATGCTCATCATAATCGGCAAACCGTTCGGATAGCTGTCTCCAGACATTGCCGACATAACGGATGGACTGATCAAGATGCGCCGAATCCGGGAAATAGCAATCCTCCCGGGTGTCATGATGGATATTCAAAATAATATACATTCCGTTGTCGATTCCGTAATCAACAACCTCCTGCACACGGTCGAGCCAGACTTCGGAAATTGTAAACTCATCATCCACAAAATGTCCGTGCCACGTCACGGGCACGCGCATCGTACGGAAACCCGCCTCGGAAATATCGTCGATCATATCCTTTGTCGTTTCAATCGAAACCCAGCATGTCTCGCTGTCCAGCTCGTTCGTATAACCGCCTTCAAGGAATGCATCCAGCGTATTTCCCAACGACCATCCAATTTTCATGTCGTTTACAAATTGAAGCGCCTCATTATCCGGTATTTCAAAAGCAGGGAGCGCAACTTCCGGTATCACACAGGTCAATTCGTCATTTTCTCCATCATTTCCATCTTCTGCGCCGCCCTTATCGTCCGCATCCTCCTGTCCATCCGGGCTGTCACTATCGTTCCCGGTATTCCCGCTGTCTGACGGCTCATCCGGATGATCTGCATCAGTTCCATCCTCATCTTCCTGCCTGTCCGTCCCTGCCGTCCCCTCTTCGTCAGCCGGTGCCTGCACGTCACGGCTTCCATCTGAACCGCAGCCGTTCATGAAAAACAATGCCATCAGCAGAATCAGGATAATCATCGCCGCAGTCCATACATTCCCCTTTGCACCGCGCCGAAATCTCATGCGGATCGACGATACAAAATCCGTCTTCTGCATGGTACGCCGCCTTCCCGGATACCGCTTTGCCTGCACCTGTTCCGATGTACTGCCCCCTATGTGGTAATCACGGGGCTGATACACGCCTTGGGAGACTGTTCCGCTTCCCGCCGCTGCTGCCGCCTGACGTACCGCACGCTGCGCTGCGCTGCGCGACAACATACTGTCAATCTGCGCCATTCTTTTTTTGGTCATTCCGCCCATCTTCATCCCTCGTTTCTTTTTTATGATCTAAACCGTATCTCATCCATGCAAACCTTGTAATCTTAAGCACATTCCGCCTCATTCGCATTTTCCCCTGCAATATGCTGCTCCAGTATACTGCGTGCCTGTTCAATCGTCACCCCTGAGTCTTCCAGCAGCCCTGCGATCTCTTCAATTTCTTTGGCACGTTTTTCCTGCCTGAGTGCCTCCAGTTCCTTCGTTTCGGATTGAATCCGTACTTTGAGTCCCTGAATCAGTTCTTCTTTTTCCCTGATCTTGTCCTCTATTGTTTTTCTTGGTCCTCTTGACATTCTGCACCTCCTGCTTCATTCTCATCCGCCGGCTGCCTGCAGCAGCCGCCTGAATTTTTGCGGCCGGGCATTTCCCCTGCCATAATTCTATCATTCTTTACAGTATATGAACAGGCTGTCCAAAATAGAACCTTTCTAAAATAAATTCAACTCTGCTCCAGCTTTTTTATCTTCTCTTCCATGGAATTTCCAAGGCGCTTTGTCTGTGCCATATGTTCCTGCGCAAACTGCCCGCTGCGAAACCTGATTTCCTCAAGCAGTTCCCTCGAAGAAAGCAGCGCACAGCCCTGTCCGCGTATGATGATCTGCTCCAACCCATCCGACGTAGCCACCGTGATACGATATTTTGTACTGTTTTGATGCGCAAATTTCTCTATATACTGGTCCGCCGTCTCCGCTTCTTTCGTAAAAACCACATGAATATTATGATAGTCCAAAAACTCCTCGGCATGACCCTGCACGCGGTATGCGTCAAAAACGACAATGACTTCACATCCGCGCATTGCCTGATAGTTGCATAAGATATCCAAAAGCCTTCCGCGTGCCGCGTCCACATTCACCTCCGCGAGTTCCCGCAGATCTTCCCATGCAAAAATCACATTATATCCGTCCACAAGAAGATATTCTTCGCACGTTCCTTCCGGTACACGGGAACCGCTCCCCCGCATTTCATCCGCCGGTCCGGTCTTTTTGCCGTCATAGCGTCTGCTCCAGATTTTTCGTTCAGCAACATTCTCTTTCCGGTTTGCGCCGCCGCTCCGTTTTATAATCGAATCAATTTCCTCTGTACCGATTATGCGTTCCTCAGTTCCTTTTACAAAATCGGACGCAGACAGACCGTTCTCCTTACCATAACCGGAAACCTGCGCGCCGCCCACGCCTTCTGTGTTTCTTTTCGCCGCCGGCATACCAGAGGCAGAATTCTCCTCTTCCTGTTTCTTTGGTGTAAAAACAGCCTCCACATGCATATAACGGTACACTTCATCCCACGGAACATAAAACCCTGCCCCATGCGCACAGAAGACCGAACCGGTCGGGTTCTCCATATCCGCCTCCGGGTCATAGCCGCATGCCGAGACAACTTCCTCCGCGTTGTGACACGGCTCATAACCATGAATGGAAAGGCTGATCATCCCCCGCCCTTTTGTATACGCGGCAATCTCCCCCGCATAATCGGACATCTCCGACACCGGAACAACTCCCTCAAGCGTCATCATACCGTCTGTTTCCGCTGCGGACGGCGCGCCGAACCGGGCATGGCGCATCTCCATATCAGTCATGGCCCTGCCGACCTGCTGTGCCGGGACACGGAGCCTGAACTGATAATACGGCTCGAGAAGCACACACCGCGCGCTCCGAAGTCCCTGCCTGACGGCACGGTACGTCGCCTGCCTGAAATCCCCTCCCTCCGTATGTTTCAGATGCGCACGGCCCGACACAAGCGTAATCTTCATATCAGTGACCGGTGAGCCGGTCAGCACGCCGATATGCTCTTTTTCCTCCAAATGCGTCAGGACAAGCCGCTGCCAGTTCCTGTCCAGAATCTCCTCGCTGCAGGCACTCGCAAATACAAGTCCGCTCCCGGGTTCCCCCGGCTCCATGAGAAGATGCACCTCTGCATAGTGCTTCAGCGGCTCATAATGTCCAACTCCCTCCACTGCACATGCAAGCGTCTCCCGGTACATCAAACGCTCCGCGCCAAACTGCACCGACACATCAAACCGCTGTGAGATCAGCTTTTGAAGCACCTCAGTCTGTACTTTCCCCATGAGCTGCACATGAATCTCCGAAAGCTGCTCGTTCCAACAGACATGGAGCTGCGGTTCCTCCTCTTCCAGCATGCGGAGCTTTGGCAGGAACTGCGCCGCCGAAACATCATCCGGCAGGATGAGCCGGCAGGTCAGAACAGGAATAAAAAACGGCTGAATGACTGCCTTTTCTTCTCCCAGACCTTCCCCCGCCGCGGTTGCGCTAAGTCCCGTAACCGCGCAGAGTTCCCCTGCCTTGACCGATGCCGCTGCCTCATAACGTGCTCCCGAATAAATGCGGATCTGATTGATCTTCTCGCTGTATTCCTGCCCTCCGCTCTCATAGGCTACGATATCACGCACCGAAAGGAAACCGCCTGTCAGCTTCATCCATGTCAGGCGGTTTCCCTGCTCATCCCTGCTGATTTTATAAACCCTTGCTCCAAACGCCGCCCGATAAACCGGTTCAGGCACAAAACATTTCAGCGCGTCATATAACTCCTGAACGCCCTGCATGCGCAGTGCGGAACCAAAGAAGCATGGAAACAGTTCCCGCCCGGCAATCAACGCAGCAATCTGATCGTCCCTGAGCATCCCCTCTGTCAAATATTGCTCCAGTGCCTGCTCGGAACAGAGCGCCGCCTGCTCGTAAAATGTCTGCGTTCCCTGTGTAGAGAAATCTATGCATCCCGCAGAAAGCCTGCTCGTAAGCTCCTCCATAAGTTCTTCAGAAGCGGGACAAGGCAGATCCGTTTTATTTATAAAAAGAAAAGTGGGAATCCGATAACGCGCAAGCTGACGCCAAAGCGCTTCTGTCTGCCCCTGTATGCGGTCCGGGCCACTGACTACAAGAATGGCAGCATCCAATATCTGCAGCGCCCGTTCCGTCTCCGCCGAAAAGTCGGCATGTCCCGGCGTATCAACCAGCGTCAATTGAAAATCAGGCGTCCGTATCACTGCCTGTTTGGAAAAAATCGTGATACCGCGCTCCCTCTCCAGTTCAAAATGATCCAAAAACGCATCCCGCTTATCGACCCTTCCCGCCGTTTTAATCATACCGGCAATATAAAGCAGCGCCTCAGATAAGGTTGTTTTTCCGGAATCCACATGTGCGAGAATCCCGCATACCAGTTTTTTCATAAGTCACCCAGAATCCCTGAAATGCCGTCCTGCTGAAAACGCTCTTTATAATAACCGAGCTCGTTTTGAATCAGAGTGTCAATGACTTCCATTCCAAGAAGTTCGACCGGCGCTTTGTCATCGGTGAGCAGACGTCCGCCCGCCTCATAGGGAATCAGGCGCTCCGAAGCCTCCGCAATCAGCGCCTGCAGCGCATCGTCGGAAAGAAGTGCCTCATTCGCCGTAAGCCGCGCAGGCATATCTGCATTTGAGGAAGCAAAGAGCTCCCGGTTGGTCGTTCCCGGCACATCCACCGTGTAGACATACGGGAAAACAGAAGCGATCGTATCCGAAAGATAGGCATTGATGCTGCTTTCGCCGCTGTCATGCATATTCATGTTTACGACCATCACACCGTTCTCCTTTAAGTGCTCTTTTACTAAAGTAAAAAATTCCACAGAGGACATCTGGAACGGAATCGTAATATCCTGATAGGCATCCACCATGATGACATCATAGCGGCCGTCAGATGCCTGCAGATAAGCCCGCCCGTCATAGTTGACCGTGCGCACATCGGGCGGAACGTCAAAATAGCGCTCCGATAACTCCGTGATCTTTTCGTCAATCTCCACTCCAACGATCTCCATTCCCGAAATTCCCATGCCGCCCCGGTAAGCGAGGCACTGCCTTGCATAGGTTCCCGTCCCCATACCGAGAATCAGCATTTGAAGCTGCCCGTCATAGGGGTAAGCGGGACTCATGAGCGGTGCTGCCATCGCATAATCATAATACATGCCTGTCAGTTCTTTTTCCTTCATTGTCACAGACTGCACGCCGAAGAGAACATTCGTAGAAAGGATGACGCTGCTGCCCGTGTCCTTCACCTGCAGATAATTATAAACAGACTCCCCCTCATACACCAGATCAGACTCCCAGAATGCAAAGCTCGTGGAGTGTCCGCCAATCAGGCACGCCAAAAACAACAGGATTGGCAGTACGGTCCGCGTAAACTTCCTGCTTGTAGTAAAAAAATAAATGAGTGCGAGAATTAAAAGGATGCCGCCGAAAATAAAAAACGTGATCGCCGTACCGACTGCCGGAATCGTTACAAAAGTGGGAAGAAACGTACCGATGATGCTCCCGATCGTATTGTACGCTCCGAGCGTACCGACAACCTTTCCGCTGTCGTCAAGGCTGTCCACCGTATATTTCACAAGAGACGGCGTCACCGTGCCAAGCAGAAACAGCGGGAACACAAAAATGACCATGCAGGCAAGAAACGCCGCGATAATCAGAAAATTGCTGTTGATCGTGACAACCAGCAGCCCTGCGATTCCTAAAATGATATACTTTCCAACAACGGGGATTGCCGCGATCCATATGGCAGCAATTAGAATCCGCCGGTAAAGCCTTGCCGGCTCCGGGTGCCTGTCCGCGCTTCGTCCGCCATAAATATTTCCAAGCGCCATCGCGATCATGATCGTTCCGATAATGATCGTCCAGACGATCTGTGACGAACTAAAATACGGTGCAAGCAGCCTGCTCGCGCCAAGCTCCACTGCCATCACGGACATACCCGCAAAAAATTCTGTGAGATACAGATAGTACTTATGCTGCAAAATCCCTTTATTCTGTCCTGTCTGCCCCATGTTTCGCCTCCATGCCGGTACGGCCTTTTAGAAACAGCCAAAAAGCCGCTTTCTGTCATAATGCTTTTTTCATTATAACACAAAACGGCTTTTCATCCTATGCTTTTTATAGATTCTTTATTTTTGAAGACTTCCGCCTGTCTCTGAAACCACGATAACAACGCTGCCATGGATAACGGCATATTCTCACCATTGTCAATCCCGTTTCATCAATTTTTATGATAGATAAAAACGAAGAATCCTGTCCTCACACGCAAAAAAGCCTGCATTCCTGCAGACTCTTTCAAAAAATAACATGGTTTATTTATGAATCTTTGCCATGCGGCCGCCCGTCTACCATTCATACGGTGTCTGCTGATAAACGTAATAATTCAGCCAGTTGCTGTAAAGAATGTTGCAGTGCGCCCTCCATTGCAGGTTCGGTCTTAAGGACGGATCGTCCTGCGGATAATAATTCTTAGGAATTGTGATCGGCAGTCCCCGCTCCAGATCACGGTGGTATTCCTTATCCAGTGTCACGCGGTCATATTCGGGATGCCCCATCACAAAAATCTGTGCTCCCTGCTTTGCCATCAAAAGATAGATGCCTGCCTCATCAGATTCTGCAAGAATCGTAAGTTCCCTGCAATTTCTGACGTCTCCCGCGTGAATCTCGGTATGTCTGGAATGCGGTGCCATAAACACATCGTCAAATCCCCTGACAAGCGGAATCCTGCGGTTCATCACATGATGCGGATAAATGCCGAACAGCTTATGGTCAAGCAGATGCTTCTGTATCCCGTAATGATGGTATAATCCTGCCTGTGCGCCCCAGCAGATATGCAGTGTGCTCGTTACATGGGTTTTGGTCCAGTCCATGATATGGCAGAGTTCCTCCCAGTAGTCGACTTCCTCATACTCCATCTGCTCCACAGGCGCTCCGGTAATAATAAACCCGTCAAAATTTCGGTTTTCAACCATATCAAAAGTCGTATAGAACTCATTCAGATGACTCTGCGGCGTATTCTGCGCAATATGCGTCCGCACATTGATAAATGTGACATCCACCTGCAGCGGCGTATTGGAAAATGCCCTAAGAAGCTGCAGCTCAGTATCCTCTTTCAGCGGCATCAGGTTCAAAATTCCCACCTGCAAAGGCCGGATGTCCTGATGACTCGCACGATTCTCATCCATAACAAAAATATTTTCATTCTCCAGTATTTCTTTTGCTGGTAATTTACTCTGTGTCTTAATCGGCATGATTGCCGCCCGCCTTTCTATACAACTCGAAACCGCCGTCCGATACAGGCATGCATCCTTCTGATCTGCGGCGGTACTTATAAAAGATCATAGCACGCTTCTTACGATTCCGCAAGCATTCCGAGCAGTTCCGCCTCCGACAGCACAGGAATACCCAGCTCATTTGCCTTTGTCAGCTTTGACCCCGCCGCTTCTCCAGCCAGTACATAGTCAGTTTTTTTGGAAACGGAGCCTGTTACTTTCCCGCCGTGCTTTTCAATCAATTCCTGCGCCTGCTTCCGCTCTAAAGTCGGCAGCGTCCCTGTAATGACAAACGTCCTGCCCGACAAACGTGTACTGCCGCCCTCTTCTTTCGCAGATGACATGTTAACGCCTGCCGCCCGAAAACGCCCGATCATATGCCTGTTTGCCTCTTTCTCAAAAAAAGAAAGAATGCTCTGCGCCGTTGTCGGTCCCACGTCCGGAATCGACGTCAGCGTCTCATAATCCGCAGCAAGCAGCTCATCCATATCCGCAAAATGCTTCATGATTCCCTTTGCCGTCGTCTTCCCTACATTATCAATGCCGAGTCCGGTCAGAAGCTGGTCTGCACTGTTGCTCTTGGATTCCTCAATTGCTTTTAAGATGCGGTCCGTATTTTTTTCTTTCCCGACCAGTTTCCGCTCAATCAGTTCCTCACGCCGGTCCTTCAGATAATAAATGTCCGCATAATCGTGCAGATAGCCTTCGTCGATCAATATCTTTACATATGATTCGCCGAGTGCCTTGATATCCATCGCGTCCCTTCCTGCAAAATAGGCGATTGTGCGCAGAAGCTGTGCCGGACAGGAAGGATTGATACACTTATAATCCGCCGTATCGCTTTCCTGAATAATCTCTTCACCGCAGACCGGACAGACTTTCGGGATACGGAAAACGCTGCCCGTGGAACGTACCACCTGCTTGATGCGTGGAATGATCTCTCCCGATTTATAGACGAGTACCGATGCCCCTAAGTCAATGCCAAGCTTATCAATATAATCCTGATTGTGCAGCGTTGCGCGTGAAACCCATGTGCCGCATAGCCTTACCGGCTCCCTGAAAATTGCAGTCGGCGCGATTTTCCCGGTTCTGCCGACCGTCAGTTCAATCTCCCCGATGACGGCCTCTTTTTCCTCGGGCGGATATTTATATGCAATATGCCCCGCCGAGTATTTGCTTCCCGCCGGGAAATCACTCCGGTATGCGATCTGCTCAATCTTTACTACCGCGCCGTCAATATCATACGCATACTCGCCGCGCGCCTCCCCGATCTCATCAATTGCGGCGAGAATCTCCTCATCCGTCCGGCACAGGTAATGGGGCACGACCGCAATCCCTGCCTTCTTCAGCCTCGCAAGCGCCTGTGTATGCGCCTCCATCAGCGTCCCGCTCTCCGGACCTCCTGATGCGTCCTGTACATTAAAAACAAACATCCTCAGTCCGCGCTTTGCAGTCACGGACGGGTCAAGCTGGCGAAGCGTTCCTGCCGCCAGATTTCTCGGATTTGCAGCCGGCTGCTTTCCCGCCTGAAGAAGTTCTTCATTATAGCGCTCGAAATCCGCATGAGTCATATAAACTTCGCCGCGCAGCTCCACATATCCTTCCACATCGATCTGTTCCCTGACATCGGGAATCACGCGCGCATTCAGAGTCACATCCTCCCCGATCAGTCCGTTCCCCCGCGTCTCCGCAAGCGTCAGCGCGCCGCTCTCATAGCGGAGTGTCATGGACAATCCGTCAATTTTATGCTCAACCGAAAAAAGCACATCTGCATGCCTTTCCCGTACCTCATGCACCCACGCAAGCACTTCCTCTTTCGAAAAAACATCCTGAATGCTGAGCATCGGGACACGGTGCGCCACACTGACCCCTGACTCCCGCTTCACCGCACCGCCCACTTTCCCGGTCGGACTGTCCGCAGTCCGCCAGTCAGGATGCTCTTCTTCCAGCTTGCGCAGCTCCAAATTAAGCATATCAAACTCGTAATCGGAAATATCGGAAGCGTTATCCTCATGATATTGCTTGTTATAGTGATTAACGAGTTTCACCAGTTCGTCATAGCGTTCTTTTGTCTGCTCTTTCTTCGGCGTTTTCCCGTTCATACCCTTTGTCTCCATTTCTATTCATCCTGCATATTCTATCTGCCGCCGCTCCGGCTCCTCCTGTCCTGCGCATTCCGGCTGCCGCCGCTCCGGCTCCCCCGGTCCTGCG
>DLAJ01000031.1:0-38865 GCA_002493905.1 Lachnospiraceae bacterium UBA7050
TAGTTTGCCGACTTCGGTCTTTAGCTCGTCAACATCCGCCCTTAGTTCGTCGACTTCTGTTCTTAGCTTGCCGACTTCTGTCTTTAGTTCTCCAATCTCGGCTTTCATTTCCCACAATCCGTGCAGAATCAGATCTAATTTTTCATCAATCGACATTCCCCCCACGCATCCTGCCTGCTCTACCGTCCTGTCCGTCTTTTTTGTGTTTTCCATGTTTTCCTCCATTTCCGCGCAGAAGAAAAACACAGTTTCCCGCCTGCACTTTTTGTTCTGTTGAATTTGTTGAATTTGTTTGGCGAAAAGCCTTTGAAACGCTGCGCCCGGATGCGTCAGAATCCGCTGATTTGGCAGTTTTACTGCCTGCGGACACATCAACGCGCGAAATGAATTTCTGTGGTTATCACTATAGCATTTGTGTTTCGGTCGTACAAGTATTTTGTAACCTGGTTTTATCATTTTTCAGATGATTCCAATAGCCTGCAAGCCGCATTTCCGTCCAGCCCTGCTTTTGTCTCCAAAAAATCCAGGATCGCTTCCCGATCCATACCCTGCTGCCTAAGGGACGCAATCAGCAGACGATACAGCTCCATTTTTTCCTGCTCGGCTTTCTGCTTTGTTTCCTCCAATGCCTGCCTGGCTTCCGCAGCATTCCGCCTTTCCATCTGTATGTCCATCTTTTCCATGTTCTCCCATAAATATCCCATGTCGCCATCCTCCACTTTCTTCATGAGAGCCGCTGTTTCTTTCTCTGGCAGATTTAACCTCCCGCAAAGGCTTCTCACTGCAGATACCACAATTTCTGCCACATCCACCGGCGCTCTCTGCATGATTCCGTTAAGTTTTTCCGATGGTAAGCCTGACAGCTCTTCAAAATCCCTTGCCTGCTGTATTTTATTCAACAGCATCAGAAGCGAAACCACATCTTCCTTCGACAACAATTCTTCTTTGCTGTATTCCTGCGTCCTCACCAGTTTGTATGTAAAATTCGGTATGTATGACTCAAATACTTCGCCCAGCAGTATCCTGTCTTTCAAGTTTTTTGCCGCCGTCCATTCCCCACTCCCTTCGTAATAGACAATCGGATAGATCGGCGGGTAGCGAAACTCTTTCTTTTTGTTTGCCCTGCCCCTGAAGGGAGCGTTACCAACGTTTTCCGACTCACCACCCTCATGTTTCTCGGTTTCCGCTGCTTCATTTTCCCAAATACAAACCATATATTTCAGTATCTGCATGGAAATGTCGTAATCAACGCTGCTCTTGTGCTCAATGAGCGAAATAATGTAAATATCGCTCTCTTGTAATTGTCCTTCTCCTCTTTTGAGAATGTGGACTTTTTTGACTGTATCAGCCTGTAACTCCACTTCCCTAAAAAGATGATAACGCTCCGTAACATCCTCGATATCTTCCGGCTGCACATCTGCAAGTACTGGCAACCCGGAATAATCCCGCAAAAACTGTGCACAGAGAGTATGATTTCCAAAAATACGCTTAGCACTGATGTCGCTTTCCTGTCCGAATGCAGGTCTTTGATTGATGCTCTGATCCCTCATCATTTCCTCCTTTTTCCGTACAGGAAGGAAACGAAATTTCCGTCCGCTCTCCGCCTGCACTTTTTTGTTCTGTTTGTCCGTTGACGTTGAATTTGTTTGGCGAAAAGCCTTTGAAATATGCACTCTGATGCGTCGGAATCCGATGATCAGGCGGTTAGGTTCCGCCCCGGAACGCATCTTTCGTGCGAAATGAATTTCTAGTAATATGACTATAGCACCTGCCTCCTAAGAAAGCAAGTGCTATTTTATTTTTCATTTCACAAGCCCGGAAGAATCGTGAAGCATTCCATGTATAGGAAATTCCTCAATCTTGGAAGAATCTGCCGCAGGCAGATTCTTCGAAAGAGTTTGCGGAACGCAAACTCTTTTTACACGCCCTCCGGCTCGTTGTTTAAGACGGAAAACGCAATATTCGTCGCATGATCAGCCACGCGCTCTAAGCCCGAAATAATATCGGAAAAGATCATACCTGCTTCAGGCGTGCACTCATTGCGCGTCAGGCGCTCCACATGGAAGCGCTGCAGCTCGCGTTCTTTCTCGTCAATCGCGTCTTCCAGGTGCAGAATATCCTCCAGATGCTCCTCTTCGCCTGATGAAAACATTTCAACAGAAAACCGCACAAGCGTGTTTACCATATCCAGCATTTCTCCCATTTCACGCTGTGCGCTCTTGCTGAATGTGACGCCAGTCTTCTTTCTCTGTACTGCCGCATCCGCCACATTTTCGGCGTGATCTCCGATGCGCTCGATATCATTCACAACATGAAACAGCGCACCGATATTTTTCCGGTCCTCGATCGGCAGCGTCGTCTGATTGATCTTTACAAGATAATCGGTGATGGCATGATTCAGGAAGTTGATATTCTTTTCTACTTCATACACTGTTTTAATATCGTCCTCATCCAGCGTGATCAACGCATTCATGGCCCGGTTTAAGTTCTCTCCTGCCAAAGACACCATACGCTCGATTTCCTTCGTCGCACCGACTACTGCAGTCGCCGGATTGAATACCGTGTGATCTCCTATGTATTTCAGCTGATATTTATCCCTGTCATCGACTTTCCTGTCATCACCCGGAATGATCAGATATGTCAGTTTCACAAGCAGACCGGAGAACGGCAGAAGCACCATTACCTGCACAACCTTAAACAGGGTATGGGTATTCGCCACAAACCTTCCCGGATTGCCGCTGGAAATTGCAAGGATGGCGTTCATGACCGGCTCCAGTGCAATCTGCAGCGCTGCAAACATGAGAATGGTACCGATCACATTAAAAGAAAAATGAATCATTGCCGCACGCTTTGCATCCTTATTTCCGGTCATCGACGTCAAAAGCGCCGACGTGCAGGCACCAATGTTACAGCCAAGTATGGTATACATACAGATCGGCAGCTCCAAAAGCCCCTGATTCGCCATCAACAGCATAATGCTGACCGTTACGGACGAGCTCTGAATGACTGCCGTTAAGACCGTCCCCAGCAGAACAGCAAGAAACGGATTCGTCAAAGAAGCAAACAATTGCACAATACGTGGATTTTCTTTTAAGCCGCTCATTGCAATGGACATATTATTAAGTCCCAAAAAAAGAACGCCGAACCCGACAATAATTTCGGCAAATTTGGTAATATTACGGTTTTTGGAAAACATGAGAATCAAAACACCAGCCAATAAAATCACTGGTGCAATTTCCGATAAATTAAAAGAAACAAGCTGTGACGTGACTGTTGTACCGATGTTGGCGCCAAAGATGACGCCTGCCGCCTGATACAGATTCATGAGACCCGCATTGACAAAGCTGACCACCATGACCGTACAGGCAGAAGAAGACTGGATAATTCCTGTAAAAACAACGCCGACCAGCATGCCTGTCAGACGGTTCGTTGTAAAAAACTCCAAAATGGAACGCAGCTTCGCTCCCGCTGCCTTCTCAATTCCCTCGCTCATCAGACGCATGCCAAGCAGAAAAAGTCCAAGCCCGCCTGCCAGCGCCAACAAAGTACCTGCGTTCATTCGTGATAACCCTCATAAAATTACTGTTCGTTGCGGACTGCATTATCGATCCCCTACTTATATTAAAGGATAACGCAAAAATAGTCAATAACCCTGTCCGAAGCGTATGTCAAAAAGAGGAATGGCTCCCATACCGAGAATCGTTATGTTCAGAAAAATAAATATCTCCTTCACTGCGGTCGGCAGCGAGCTGCTCTTTCAGCGCCTCCACGCTTTCAAACCGCTGTTCCGGACGCTTATAGGATAATAGCTGCACCTCGATCACGCTTCCATACACATCTTCCGAAAAATCATAGAGATATGTTTCTACGCCGACAGCCTCTGCCTCTCCCACCGTCGGTTTCCTTCCGATATTTGTGATTCCTCTGTAAAGCTCCGCCCCGATCTTAACCCGCGAATAGTAGACGCCGAAGGGCGGAAACAGCTTTCCCTCCTCCGGAATCAGGTTAACGGTTGGCATATCCAGTTTTTTCCCTAATTTTCTGCCGTGACAGACCGTTCCCTTGAATGTGTACGGTCTGCCGAGCAGCTTCCTCACCTGCTCCATATGTCCGGCGCGTACCTCATTGCGCACCTGCGTGGAACCGACCGGCATGCCGCCGATACAGACCTTCTCAATCTCTGCCACCTCAAAATCATACATTCTCGCATAGCGTTTCAGAAGCTCCATATCTCCGGCTCCCTTATGCCCGAACGAAACGTCCGAGCCCGCAGCAATCACTTTAGCCCGCAGCTGCCCGACAAGCACCTGCTCAATAAACGCGCCCGGTTCCATCGCCGCCGTAGAGCGGTTCATCGGAAACTCCCATAAAACATCTATGCCCATCTCGGCAAACAGTTCCCGCTTCTCGGCACGCGTTGTCAGCTCTTCCTGCTTTTCCCCCGAAAACAGCGCATAGGGGCTCGGATAAAACGTAAAGACCACAGCGGCAAGACCGTCCTCTTTTGCTGCAAGAACCTGCTCTAACAGCTTCCGGTGTCCGACATGAATCCCGTCAAACTTTCCGATTGCCACACAACAGGACCCGCTCATATGAAATTCCGTATCCGTTATGATCTGCATAACCGCATCCGCCCTTTCCTGCTGCAAAAAAATCTTAATCCCCCGTTATACGCCGCCTGCTGTCCACTGCCCGGAGCTACAGTGAAAAAATCTTAACCGGTTTCAGCATACGGCCCTGTTCCTGATACGCATAAATACCGCAAAACCGCCCGTCATTATGATACATCCGCACCTGTCCGCCGTCTGCAAAACAGACATTTTCCGCAGACTCTATCTGACTTAATCTAAGCGGATTCCCATTACCAAGCAGGCGCTGCGCCTCCAGCCTCACACGCACCGGCGCAAGAGTAGAAAACACCGTATCCACCGGCAGGAGCAGCTCATCAAGCCTGCCCTCATCCCGAAATCTCTCAATCGTATCAAGCGTAACCGCCTGATCCAGCACAAATTCCGATACACGCGTGCGCACAAGGTGCTGCATACAGCCGCCGCATCCGAGCCTTTCGCCAATATCCTGACAAAGCGTGCGGATATAAGTTCCCTTAGAGCAATGTATGTGCATCGTCACAAGAGGCAGCGCCATTTCCATGACTTCAATCTCATGAATCATGACGCGCCTCGGTTTCCGCTCAACCTCTATCCCCCGCCTTGCAAGATCACAGAGCTTTTGCCCGTTCACCTTTAATGCAGAATACATCGGAGGAATCTGGTCGTATTCACCGATAAAGGACAATACCGTTCTTTTTACAAGCTCCTCATCCTCCGGTATGGTTCCCGTCCTAAGAACCGTTCCCGCCATATCCTGCGTATCGGTCACAACCCCGAGTCTCAGAACGGCAGTATACTCTTTTGACCTGTCCGTCAACAGATCGCAGAGCTTTGTTGCGCTCCCGATACAGACGGGCAGCACGCCCTCCGCATCCGGGTCCAGCGTTCCGGTATGTCCTATTTTTTTTGTTTTCAGAATGCCGCGCAGTCTGGCGACCACATCAAAAGAAGTATATCCCTTCTCCTTGTATACATTGATGATTCCGTCCACGCGCGTCTCCTTTCCGCTTCGTACGCTCCGGGTGACTGCGAAACGCCGATCATTCCTTTTCACATTTATAGCTGCTTTGCAATCTCAGCAGACAGATTGTTCACGACATCATGAAAGGTTCCCGTCATCGTACAGCCCGCCGCGCGCACATGACCGCCTCCGCCAAAAAATGCCGCGATCCGGGCAACATCCACGCCTCCGCAAGAACGCAGACTGACTTTATATGTAAGCGTATCGGTCTCATATAAGAAAATTGCAACCTCTACCCCCTTCGTGATGCGGAGCTGATTGACAATCCCGTCCAAATCCTTCGGCTCCGCGCCGTAAAATTCCATAGTTTTACGGCTGATGCTGCCAACGATGCACTTCCCATCCATGAACAGGAAGCTCTCTAATACCGCCCTGCCCAAAATCTGATTCTGCACATAGGTCTTTTCATAAAATGTCTCGTCAATGATCTTAGGAAAATCAAAGCCATACTCAATCAGGTCCGCCGCAATGCGGAGAGTCTTCGGCGACGTGCAGGAATAATGAAACACGCCCGTATCATGAATCATGCCGATATAGATTGCCTTAGCAATCCCGGCGTCCAGATTCTCTTTTCCAATCAGCCCATACATCAGCTCTGCCGTGGAACTGGCATTGACATCGATGACGTTTTCTATTCCGCATCCGTTTTCATTGCTGATATGGTGATCGATATTCACCGTATATTTTGCCGCGCGAAAATAGGACTCCGCTTCACCGAGACGGTCCGCCGCACAGTCCACCACAAAAAACACATCAAAAGGCTCTCTCTCCGGAAACTCGCTGTTTATCTCATCAAAACCGGCGATACAGCAAAAAATCTCCGCCGGCTTCTCTAAAAACAGCTCTATCCGCTTATCCGGATATTTTCTTTTCAAAAAAAGATAACATGCCAGACAGGAACCGACACAGTCGCCGTCCGGCCGGACGTGCCCGCCAATGCCGACGCTCTCTGCCTGATCGCATACTGAAAACAGCTCTAAACGCTTGCTATCGCTCATATGATCACTGCTCCTTAACTACTCCTAAACTGCTCAAACAATTTCCCTTATTTTACCGATCTTCCCAGTCTTCTCCGTCTTCTCCGTCTTCTCCGGCGGCTCTATCTTTCCTGTCCGCTCCGTCTTCTCCGTTTGTCCTGTCTTCACCGGCGGTTCTGCCTTCTCCGGCTTCCCGGTCCGCCTCATTAACCTCATCTATCATTTTAGACATTTTTACGCCATATGCGATCGACTGATCCATAATGAAGCGTATCTCCGGCGTATTGCGCAGATTCATCTGCCTTGCAAGCTGACTGCGGATATATCCTTCCGCGCTGCGCAGACCCAATAATGCGTTCTTCGCCTCTTCTTCACCGCCAAGCACGCTGATCCACGCCTTACAGGTCTTCAAGTCCGGCGCCACCTCAACTGCAACAACCGAAGTCATCTGCGGTATCCGCGGGTCTTTGATCTCCGAACGGATAATCTCGGCAAGCACACGCCGTACCTCTCCGTTGATTCTTGTGCTTTTAATACTGTTCTTTCTCATAACCTGTGATTAACCCTCCATACTGCCAACACAAAAAACCCAAAAGAGTTGCGCCGCGCGCAACTCTTTTTTACTGACCAACGCCTCACGTTCTGGGAACTTCCACCATAATATATGCCTCTACCATGTCCAGCTCTTTCATCTGGTCAAAGCCCTCAAACACAAGACCGCATTCGAAACCTTCCTTTACTTCTTTCACATCATCCTTAAAACGCTTGAGCGATGCAAGTCCGCCCTCATAAATCTGCTCGCCTTCACGCGAAATGCGGATTTTACAGCCGCGCTGGAAACAGCCGTCCATGACATAGGAACCTGCGATATTTCCGATCGCAGACGCCTTAAATATCTGGCGTACCTCAGCATGGCCGATGACCTTCTCCTCATAGATCGGGTCCAGCATCCCCTTCATCGCAGCCTCAACATCCTCTATTGCCTGATAGATGACCTTATAAAGCCGGATATCCACACCCTCGCGCTCCGCGCTCGTTTTTGCCTGCGCGTCAGGGCGTACATTAAAGCCAATGATAATCGCCGAGGATGCGCTCGCCAGGCTGACATCGGACTCGTTGATCGCGCCGACGCCGCCGTGAATCACTTTTACAACAACTTCCTCGTTGGACAGCTTTAAGAGGCTCTGCTTAACTGCTTCCACACTTCCCTGAACATCCGCTTTGATAATGATATTTAATTCTTTCAGATTGCCCGCCTGTATCTGGCTGAACAGATCGTCAAGCGACATCTTCGCCTTCGTATCTTCCAGAAGCTTCTCTTTATTCTGCGCAACAAACGTCTCGGCAAAGTTCTTTGCCTCCTTGTCATTGGCATGGGCAATAAAGATTTCGCCTGCGTTCGGTACATCGTTTAAGCCTAAAATTTCAACCGGCGTAGACGGCGTCGCTTCTTTTACCCTGCGTCCCTTGTCGTCAATCATCGCACGCACCTTACCGCTTGATGCGCCTGCGGAAATATAGTCGCCGACCTGAAGCGTTCCCTTCTGCACAAGTACGGTTGCCACCGGACCGCGTCCCTTATCAAGCTCAGCTTCAATGACAAGGCCGCGCGCGCGCCTGTTGACATTCGCTTTCAATTCCAGAATATCCGCCGTCAGAAGAATCGTCTCCAAAAGGTCGGAAATTCCCATTCCTGTCTTTGCAGATACCGGAACAAACTCTGTAGAACCGCCCCAGTCAACCGGAACCAGCTCATACTCTGTCAGTTCCTGCTTCACACGGTCCATATTCGCGTTCGGCTTATCCATCTTGTTGACTGCCACGATGATCTCAATCCCCGCCGCCTTCGCATGATTGATCGCCTCGACGGTCTGCGGCATCACGCCGTCATCTGCAGCGACAACTAACACCGCAATATCCGTCGCATTGGCACCGCGCATACGCATGGCAGTAAACGCTTCATGTCCCGGGGTATCCAGAAATGTAATCTTTTCATCGTTGATCGTTACTGTATAGGCGCCGATTGCCTGCGTAATGCCGCCTGCCTCCTTATCGATCACATTCGTCTTTCGGATTGCGTCAAGCAGAGAGGTTTTACCATGATCGACATGACCCATGACGCAGATGACCGGCGGTCTCTTCGTCATGTCTTCGACATTTTCCTCTTCCTCTTTTAAGAGCTCGGCGATCACATCAACTTTTTCTTCCTTCTCGCAGATAATCTCATATTCAATCGCAATCTCCTCAGCCTGCTCGTAGCTGATCTCCTGGTTGACCGTCACAACCTTTCCCTGTAAAAAGAGCTTCTTGACAATCGCCGAGGGCTGGAGCTTCATCTTATCCGCCAGTTCCCTGATCGTTAAAGATTCGGGAAGCGTAATCACTTTAATCTGCTCTTCCTGTTCCTCCTGCTTTTTCTCAGGCTTGATAAATCTTCCCGCCCGTTTTCCTTTCAGATTTTCCTGCTCTTCCTCGTAAATCAGTTCCTTTTTATTCCGCTTGTCTTTTTCAATGCGGCGTTTTTCCTCATCGCGGTGCTTTTCCTGCTCTTTGATCGAGGTTTCGGGAGCAAAAGAAGAACCTCCGGACTGAGACTTCCTTCCAAATCGAGTGTCCTTCCCTCCATCGCCTCTTTCAAAGCGCTCGTTATTACCATAAGGCCTCTGAGACCCCTGAGAGCCGAAACCGCCCGACCTGCCCGGTGCAGGTCTGCCATAACCGCCTCTGCCGCCTCCATCGGAGTTACGCGTGCCATCCTGTCGATAAGCCGGTTTTTGTCCGCCCGTGCCATAGCCAAAGCCTCCCTGTCTTGTCTGTCCCTTAAATCCATCCTGTCTGCCTGCGCCGCCGCGGTCGTTTCGGTTATAACCATTCTGTCCGCGCATGCCTGCGCCGTTCTGCGGCGCCCTGTCCGTCTGTCCCGCGCTTCTTACATGCTCCTGACCCGGTCTTGACTGATAAGGTCTGCCGTCGCGGCTCTCCCTGCTGTCACGGCTGTCTCTATGCTCTCTATGATCTCTGTTTTCACTGGCAGAATCCCTGTTCTCTCTGACACTGTCCCTGTTTTCCTGTGCTTTTACAGTCTCTGCAGATACCGGATTCTCCGCCGCTAACGCAGGATTTGTCCGTTCCTGCTGTCCATGATCCGCCGTGTTCGGTCCCTCTGCCGGTCTTACCGCATTCGGACGGTTTACCGGTCTTCTCATATCCTGGCCCTTATTCGGATTTGCAAGGATATTGACCGAAGGAGTCGGTGACGGCGGCGTTAATGGCCGGATCGGACGATTAACAGCTCTCTGCGCGCCTGCACTGCGCACCTGTCCCCCGTTTCTGCGCTCCGCTCCGCCATTTCCGAATCCCTGCTTTTGGGAAGATGCCTGCATCTTGGAATTATGCGGATTGCTCACTACAATGATCTTTTTCTTCTTCGGCTTTTCCGCACCAGTCTGTGTCTGCGCCTTTGGAGCTGCCGCCTGTGCCGGCTTCTCCGCTTCTACGGATGCCTTCGGCCCGGTCCCCGCTTCTTCGGCCGGTTTCGGGGCTGCCTCCTGTTTTTCTACGGCTGCGGGCGCTGTTTTCTGCTTCTCTCCGCCTGCCTGCGCCGGTTTCTCTTCCCCCGCAGATGCAGACGGCTTCTTTCCAATTTTCGCCTTAAGCAGCGCTGCCTGTTCTTCCGAAATACCGCTCATATGATTTTTCACCTCTATATGATTCTGCTCACAAAGCGTAATCAGGTCTTTACTTGGAACGCCCAATTCCTTCGCCAGTTCATGCACCTTTTGTTTTGCCATACTAATCCTCCATTCTTTATCCGCCTGCGAATTTGGGCGCAAGCAAAAATTCGTAATTGAAAAATCATAGATTTTTCAATTTATCTACTTTCGCAATCATTTCCGGTACCGTCCATTGTACCTGCCTCAAGCTCGCGCATGAGGGATCTGGCAATCCCCTCATCCGTAACTGCTAAAGACGCCCTCATTTCCTGACCGATCGCATGTGCCAGTCCGTTCTTTGTGCCATATATATAAACGGGAACCCGATGATACGCTCCCATATCGCGAAACATTTTTTTGGTGTTATCGGATGCGTCCTCTGCAACAATCACGACATACGCCTTATGTGCTTTGACGGTCTTCTCCGTCATGAATTCGCCGCTGACAAGGTTCCGCCCCCGCGCGGCAATGCCAAGCATTGATAAAACCTTATTCTGCATCCCCTTCGCCAAACTCCTTCATCAGACTGTCGTATACGGTATCCGGAATACTCATCTTAAAAGAACGCTCCAATCCCTTGTTCTTTCTGGCTTTCTTCAGACATTCCATATCCTTACAAAGATATGCGCCGCGGCCGTTTTTCTTCCCTGTTGTATCAAGGACCATCGTATCTTCCGGCGTTTTTAATACGCGCATCATCTCTTTTTTCGGTTTCATCTGCTGACAGCCCACGCACTGTCTCAATGGAATTTTTTTATTCATCCGCACCCGTCTCCGAAGCCTCTAATGCTTCTTCCTCATAGCCTTCCTCTTGATATTCGCCGTCCCCGTAGGATTCTCCATCCTCATACTCTCCGTCGTAAGCTTCCTCATCCTCGTCGTAATCGTCATACTCACTCACATAGTCTTCATAGCGGAAGCCCGGCGCATCCTTCGCCTGCGTCTCACTCTTGATATCAATCTTGTAACCGGTCAGGCGTGCCGCAAGCCTTGCATTCTGTCCTTCTTTACCGATGGCAAGGGAAAGCTGGTAGTCCGGCACGACCACCTTCGCCGTCTTCTCGTCGGGATCGGCAAATACCGCAACAATCTTTGCAGGCGCCAGTGCGTTCTGTATGAGATTACCCGGGTTTTCATCCCATGGAATAATATCAATCTTCTCTCCGCGCAGCTCATCCACGATCGAGTTCACACGCTGTCCGTTTAGTCCGACGCATGCCCCGACGGGGTCCACGTTGGGATTGCTGCTCCATACAGACATCTTGGTACGGCTGCCGGCTTCTCTCGCAATTCCCTTGATTTCCACGGTTCCGTCCTGAATTTCCGCAACCTCCGCCTCAAATAAACGCTTCACCAGCTCTGGATGGGTACGGCTCACTAAGATTCTCGGTCCCTTCGGCGTATTTTTTACCTCTAAAATATAAACTTTGATATGTTCCGTCGGCCGGAAATTCTCTCCGCGTACCTGCTCGCTCTCATTTAAGATCGCATCCGCTTTGCCAAGATTGATGCTGATGTTCCTGCCAAGATAGCGTTGAACGATACCGGTGACGACATCGCGCTCTTTTTCATAATACTGGTTGTAGATCGCGCTTCTCTCCTCCTCGCGGATCTTCTGGAGAATCACGTTCTTCGCATTCTGTGTCGCAATGCGCCCAAACTCCCTGCTTTTGATCTCAACGCGTACAATCCCTCCGACTTCCGCATCCGGATCGACTGCCTGCGCATCTTCCAAGCTGATCTGCAGGACTTTATCTTCCACATCTTCAGCAGCGGGAACAACTTCTTTCTCCGCATAGACCAAAAAATCACATGTCTCACGGTCTATCTCCACTTTCATATTGTCCGCCTTGCCGTAATGGTTTTTGCAGGCGGTCAGAAGGGAATTTTCAATAGCCTCAAACAGCGTCTCCCTGCTGATGTCCTTCTCCTTCTCCAAAATGTCGAGTGCTTCCAATAATTCCTTGTTCATGTCCCTTTCTCCTCCTAAAAGTCCAATGCCAACCTGATCAGTGCTACATCCGAACGCTGAAACACCATATCTTTTTCCTCTATGCTGATCGTCACGGTGTCCTTATCAAACGCCTTCAGCACTCCCGAAAACTCTTTGCATTTATCAATCGGACGGTAAGTCTTTAACTCAACGGCTTCCCCGATGCTTTTCTTAAGATGACTGTCTTTTTTGAGCGCCCTGCCAAGTCCCGGCGAGCTGACCTCCAAAATATAAGCCCCCTCAATAAAATCTTCCTCATCCAGCTTATCCGAAAGCGCGCGGCTGACATTCTCACAGTCATTGATGTTTACGCCGCCCAGCTTATCAATGTAGCAGCGCAGATAATACCCGCTTCCTTCTTTTACATATTCTACATCATAAATCTCACAGCCAAACTGCGCCGTAACCGGCTCAAGCAGTGCCGCAGTCCGCGCCTCATATTCTCTCGCTCCCGCCATGATACTCCTCTTTCAAAAGAACGTAAAACGTTTTATGTTCCCGGAACGTTTTTGGTTCCCGGAACGTTTTGGGTTCCCGGAACGTTTTTGGTTCCCGGAACGTTTTTGGTTCCCGGAACGTTTTTGGTTCCGTATAATCGTAAAAGAGTGGACTTGCAAGCCCACTCTTTACCCTTACCATATCAACTTTATCTAAAATAACATACTTTTTGTTAAAAATCAAGGGGTAATTTTAAGTTTTCTCACCACATCTCTGACCTGGAGCACAAAGGAAGGTGAAACTGAGAGTTCGTCAATCCCCATTTTCAAAAAGGTTTCTGTAAGCGTCGTATCCGCCGCCAGCTCTCCGCAGATTCCAATCCATGCGCCGTGCTGATGCGCATTTTGCGCGCTCATTTCAATCAGGCGCAGAACCGCTTCATGGTGTGTGTCCACAAACCGCTCCATATCGGGATTCTGTCTGTCACAGGCGAGTGTATACTGTGTCAGATCGTTCGTGCCGACGCTGAAAAAATCAACCATCGGCGCAAGACGGTCGCTGATGAGCGCCGCCGCCGGCGTTTCAATCATAATTCCAAGTTCCACATTTTCCGCGTACCCGACGCCCTGTGCAGACAACTCCTCCCGGACCTCTTTGCAGAGAACCAGAATTTCCGTCAGTTCGGAAACACTTGTGATCATCGGAAACATGATTCCCAGATTCCCATATGCGGAAGCCCGGTACAAGGCCCTCAGCTGTGTCTTAAACAGTTCGGGGCGCGTCAGGCATATTCTGATCGCGCGGAGACCGAGCGCCGGATTTTCCTCTTTTTTTAGTCCAAAGTAGTCCACCTGCTTATCCGCACCAATATCGAGCGTCCGTATGATGACTTTCTTTCCCGCCATACTCTCCAGAACGCGTTTATAAGCGGAAAACTGCTCCTCCTCGGTGGGATAATCAGAATTTTCGAGATACAGAAATTCGCTTCGGAACAGCCCGATCCCGCCCGCATCGTTTAACAATACCGCACCGATGTTATCAACGCTTCCGATGTTCGCGTAAATATTGACCTTTCTCCCGTCAAGCGTGATATTTTCCCTGCCCTTTAATTCCTGCAGCAGACGCTTCTTCTCCTCATCTTCTTTTTTCTTGTCGGAAAGACGCCTGCGCGTCTCCTCGTCAGGGTTCCAGAAGACCTCCCCCGTAAAGCCGTCCACGATCATTTCTCCGCCGTCCTCAATGACTGACAAAAACGCTTCTCCCACACCGATCACAGCAGGGATATTCATGTTCCGTGCAAGAATCGCCGTATGGGAATTAGAGGAACCGCATGCCGTCACAAAGGCAAGCACTTTCTCCTTATCAAGAGAAACCGTCTCGCTCGGGGACAGGTCCGACGCGCAGATAATCACTTTGCCCCCCGTCATGCTCCCATCCGCCGCAGCGCCCGTCAGATTACCGATCAGTCTGCCCGAAATATCACGGATGTCCGCAGCGCGCGCTTTCATGTAGGCGTCATCAATCGCCAGAAACATTTCCGCAAAATGATCGGCGGTAACCGCAACAGCATATTCCGCATTGACGCTCTGGCTCTCGATAATATTGCAGATGGAATCGTTATAATCGTCGTCATCAAGCAGAATCCGATGCGTCTCAAAAATCGCCGCGTTCGCCTCGCCGACTTCTTTTAAGGCTTTCTCATAAATTTCCTGAAGCTGTGAAGAGGACAATTCCTTCGCTGCAGCCACCCGCCGTTTTTCCGCCTCTGTATCTTCAACGTGAACGCGCTTGACTGCCGCATCCTGTTTCTTAAAAACGGAAACGGTACCGATTGCGACCGCTCCATATACGCCTTTTCCCGTAAATGTCTTCATCCTAATCCTCATTTCTGAGCGACCTGCCTCGAAGCGGCGATGAGAAATCCACGCATGCGGTTTCTTATCTGCCCTCAAAGCTATTTGTCTTCATTCGAAAACAAATAGCCTTTCTCTTTTCAAGTTCCCGGCGATTTATGAAAGCTGCTGCAGCAGGTTCATAATATCGCTTTTTTTCGCTAATCCTTCTGAAAATGCCGTCGCTCCTCCGGCCGCAGTTCCAAGCTTCAAGGCATATTCATAATCTCCCTCCGCCGCTCCTGCAAGAAACCCTGCCACCATCGAATCTCCGGCTCCCACAGAATTTTTTACAATTCCTCTGCATATGCCGCAGGTATGAAGCTCCCCGTTTTCGTCCAAGAGCAGCGCGCCGTCCGCCGCTTTCGAAACAAGCACATTCCCTGCACCCAAGTTTTTAAGCTTCTCCGCGTATTTTGCAATCTCCCTGTCATTCGTTAATGTGACGCCAAACAATTCTCCAAGCTCGTGATGGTTCGGCTTAACTAAAAACGGGCGGTATTTCAATACATTCCGAAGCAGGTCCTTTGTTGCATCCACAACGGTTTTGATCTTTCTGCCCGACAGACGTCCTAAAATTCTCTCGTAAACATCTGAAGGCATACTGTCAGGAATGCTGCCCGCAAGCACGAGCGTATCCCCGTCCTGTATATGATCAAGCTTCTCATAAAGCATTTTCAAAGACGCCCCGTCGATCACGGGTCCCTGCCCGTTTATATCTGTCTCACTGCCGGATTTAATCTTTACGTTAATTCTGGAAAGACCGTCTCTCAGATGAATGAAATCTGTTTCAATTCCATTTTCTGCAGCGCCTTTTTCAATTGCCGCTCCTGTAAACCCCGCAACGAATCCAAGCGCCCTCGAATTCACTCCCAGTTCTTTCAGAACCATGGAGACATTAATTCCCTTCCCGCCAAAGAAAATCGCCGTGCTTTTGGCCCGGTTCACACTGCCGGCCGACAGCACATCTAAATGAACAATATAATCTATGGCGGGACTAAATGTTACTGTATATACCATCACGAATCCCTCTTATAACCGCTCAGCAGATGTTCTTAAAAAAGCACGCCCTGCTGGGCGTGCTTCATCACTCCGTACACTGACTTCTTTCTCGCTGGCTCTTTATGCAGTCTGTTCCGCTTCCATCTGACGTTCTTTATTAATTCTGACAGTTTCCTCAAAATCAGCCCGTACTTTGGCAAAACAGCCTAAAATTTTCAGCGAAAACGTTCCGCACTCTCCCTTCATGATCATGTCATACGCCTCGCCAATTGCATAAGCATCCTTGTAAATCCGCTTGCTGACAAGCGCATCATACACATCCGCAATCGAAACGATCTGTGCCGAGATCGGGATTGCCTCTCCCTCCAGCTTATCGGGATAGCCGCGTCCGTCAAAGCGTTCATGGTGATAACGGCATATCTCGTAGCAATACTGCCCATAGGTATCATCCCAGGCGTCCTTAATATTATTGAGAAGCTCGCTTCCTCTTGTGGTATGCGTCTTCATGATCTCAAACTCTTCCGGCGTCAGCCTGCCCGGCTTTAAGAGAATATTATCGGGAATCGCAATTTTTCCGACGTCATGAAGCGCGCTCGCCGACTCGATAATCCGTACTTTTTCCGGTGTCAGGCCATATTCGGGATAATCCTTCATAACCTGTTCCGCAAGAATCCTGGTAAACGTCTTAACGCGCTTAATATGGTCTCCGCTCTCTAAATCCCTGCACTCGACGACCGTACCGAGAATATCAATGATCTCCTCATTATTCTTTTCCAGCTTTTCCGCCTGCTCTTTCAAAAGCTGGTACTGTTTACGCAGTTCCATTGTCTGCATTTCAACCCGTTCCTCAAGGTTTTCTTTGTACACGAACAGGTCAACGATATTCTTTACGCGGCGTTTAATAAGCGATGACTCAAACGGCTTTCGGATAAAATCGGAAACGCCATAATCAAAACACTTTTCCTCCACGCCTACGGACTGCTCGCTGCTGATGACAAGCACGGGAATCTTCCCCATGAGTCCCCGGTCGCGCATCGCATCCAGAACGGCAAAGCCGTCCATCTCCGGCATGAGCAGATCAAGCAGTACCACCACGATGTTTAAGTCCTTGCGGTCCAGCAGTTCCAATGCTCTTTTACCGCCGGGTGCCTTGATCACATCATATTCTTTCTCAAGAATCTCTTCAAGCAGATCCCTGTTCAGTTCCATATCGTCTACAACAAGTACCTTATTGCGCATGAAACTCCTCCCATTTATGCACCTTTCTTACTTTTTGTCTTTTTCCATTTCTTCCGCCTGTTCTTTTAAGAGACGGTACTGGTTGCACAGCGCCTGCGCCTGTATCTCGACCCGTTCCTCAAGATGCAGTTTATAGGCAAACAGATCGACAATATTTTTGATACGCCGCCGGATGATCGGCGCTTCAAACGGCTTTCGGATAAAGTCCGATACACCCAGTTCGAAACATTTCTCCTCTACGTCGATGGACTGTTCCGCACTGATGACAAGCACGGGAATCTTCCCCATAAGTCCCCGCTCCTTCATCGCATCAAGAACAGCAAACCCGTCCATTCCCGGCATGAGCAGATCCAACAGTACGACTACAATATTTAAGTCCTCCCGTGCCAGCAGCTCCAACGCTTCCATGCCGCCTGAGGCCTTGACCACACCGTAATCTTTATCTAAAATCTCCTCCAGCAAATCCCGGTCCATTTCAATATCATCCACTACAAGTACCTTGCCGCGCATAGAACTCCCCCTTTATGCATCTTCTTATCTGCCGGAATGCGATGGATATCATTCCGCTTTGTAAATTTCATTGTACCTCATGCTCCATATCAAGTCAACGGGAAGATACGTTTTGGAGCCGGTTTGTGGAGCCGGTTTGTGGAGCCGGTTCTTGTAACAGTTCAGCCATATGGCACCGCGGAGTCAATCATTGCAATCTTGCGAGAGCTTCGCGCACTCAGCAATATAGCCGCTCACTTCCTCTTTTGGAATTTTGAGCACGATCGCAAGCTCGCCGTAGAGCTGCTCCTCCGCCTGATGAAAATACCGCTCATCAACAACCGGCACCTTTTTCCCGCTCTGCACGCGCTCTCTTTTCCGCTCATAGAGCGTCTTGATCATTCTGACAAGTTCTTTACAGTCACAGGTCCGGATTGTCGCCTTATACTGTGCTTCTCTCTCCTTCTCGCTCGCAATCCAGACGGTATTCAGTTTCGGAATCTCTTCAATGAGATCGTCGGCCTCCTGTTTTGTTAAGATCGGCCGCATGACCGTCTTATTGTTATCGACAGGCGCATAAATCACCTGCTCTCTCTGATATGCCGGACGCAGTGTGTAATACTGCCGGTTTCTGTCCGCAACCGGAACCTTAGGCGTTCCGACCTCCGCAACCCTGCAAACACCGTGATTTCCATACACGATCAAATCATCAACCTGATACATTTTTCTCACTTTTCCTTTCTGATGCCCCATAACAGAAAACGGGCGCCATATTATTACAGTGCCCCCGACTATATTGTAACACCCAAGTGAAAAAAATGTCAGCATTGATTCATCGCGCAGCCGATTTTCGGCGAATTGCCGCAGAACGTTCCCGGTATCCATTGTGCAAAATTGCCATAACCAAACCGCCTTTCCTCCGTCTCACAGACAGTCCAAAAGCTCCTGTCAATCGGACGATAGGAGCACGCGGTCATTGTCAAACTGTTTTCCAGCATTTTTCTGGAACTGCTCCAGCAAATCTGCAGTCGTCATCGCCGCTTTTTCTCCGCCCTCCACATCCAGCACGATATGCCCGCCGTCCATCATCAGTATCCGGTTTCCCAAATCCAGCGCCTGCTGCATGTTATGCGTCACCATCAGGCACGTAATCTGCTGTCTTGCAACAATTTCCTTTGTCAATGCAAGAACCTTCCCTGCTGTCGCCGGATCGAGCGCTGCCGTATGCTCGTCGAGCAGCAGAATTTTCGGCGTAACCATCGTCGCCATCAAGAGCGTCAGCGCCTGCCTCTGTCCGCCGGAAAGCAGCCCGACCGGCTGTTTCATCCGGTCCTCCAGCCCCATGTCAAGCATGGAAAGCTGTTCCCTGAATTTCTTTTTTTCCTGTGATGAAATACGGCTGAAAAATGCATGGCGCGAGCGCCCTGCCCGAAGATAGGCAAGCGCCATATTTTCTTCTATCGTCATATGGGGCGCCGTACCGAGCAGCGGGTCCTGAAACAGGTGTCCGATCACGCGGCTTCGCACATGCTCCCTTGCAAATGTAATGTCCTTCCCGTCTAAGATCACGCTCCCGCTGTCCAGAATAAAACTTCCGGTAATCGCGTTAAACAGTGTTGATTTACCGGCTCCGTTCGAACCAATGATCGTTGCAAAGTCTCCGGGCTTTAAGTGCAGACTGACGTTTTCAAGCGCTTTTTTTTCATTGACGGTACCCGGATTGAAGGTTTTACTGATGCTCTCCAGTCTCAGCATATCAGCGCACCTCCATTTCTTTTTCCGCCGCAAGCCGCTTTTTTCTGACGGCAAGCCTGAGTTTTAGGTACGCCGCTTTTTTCTTCAAATGGGGCGCCGCGATCGCCACCGCCACAATGACTGCAGACACAAGCTTTAAGCACTCCGCAGGCACATGCAGCCTGATTGCCAATGCCACAATGATCCGGTATAAGCAGCTTCCTAAGATCACGCCGCACACACGCCGCGCAACACCGCCCTTCCCGATGAGTGTCTCACCAATGATCAGACTTGCAAGCGCTATCGTCACCATCCCTGTACCAATGTTGATGTCACAGGATTTCTGGTACTGTGCAAGCAGACAGCCAGCCAGCCCCGTCAGCGCGTTTGACAGACATAAGCCGACCGTGATCGTAAAAGTCGGGTTAATGCTCGACGCCTTTACCATTGACGAATTATCTCCCGTTGCGCGGATGGAAAGCCCTAAACGGGTGTTCAGAAACCATGCTAAAAACAAAGCAACAATCAGCACAACGATCAGAATTACAATCACATTGTACCATTCCCCGCCGATTGTGCGCTTGGCAATACGAAAAATCGTGTCGTAATTAAAAATGTTGACGACTGCAGAAAATTTCATGACCATGATATTGATCGTATAAAGTCCTGTATTGACAATAATTCCCGCGAGAATGGATTCCACACCCATTCTCGTCTGAAGGAACGCCGTCACGAAGCCTGCGCAGGCGCCCGCAAAAAGCGCTGCAAAAAGCGCAAGAAACGGATGTCCCGAAAGCGTTACCATCGCTCCAACAGCGCAGCCTAACGTATAGCAGCCGTCCGTCGTCAGGTCTGCGATATTCAATATAGAAAACGAAATAAACAGTGCAAGCGCCACCAGTGCATAAATACAGCCCGTCTCTAAGGCGCTGCGAAACAGAGACACCGTAAAAATTGAAGATAGATCCATTCTCAGACCTTGCCTTTCATTTATTCAAACTCTTCTGCAGTCGTTGTCTCAACAAGCTTCGTACACATACCCTCAAAAACGGAATAATCAATGCCGATCGCAGCAGCTGTCTCGGTGTTGACCGTCGCAATGCCGCTGTGAAGGATCTGGACAGGCATATCTGCCGGAGAGGCACCGCCCGTTAAAATATCAACCGCCATATCAGCCGTTGCTGTGCCAAGCTCTACGTAGTCCACGCCATAGCCGCAGAATGCGCCGTTTAAGGCAAAGCTGTCTGCACCGCCATAATGTGCGATGCCCGCATCATTAAATTTTTCAAAAATCGCCAGCTCCGCCGTCATGACCGTATTGTCGCTCGGCGTAAATACGGCATCCACACCCTCTGCGACAAGTGCGTCCGCGGCAAGGGAAACCTCCTCGTTGGTCGTTCCTGTCTTTTCGATATAGGCAATGCTGTGGGCATCCAGATATTCCTTCGCATCCGCAATCGCCTGCGTGGACGAATCCTGTCCCTTATCATAGAGCAGACCGACATAGTCAATATCCGGGTCCGCCGCCAGCATCAGTTCAAAAATCGCATTGGTATCGAGCGCATCGGACGTTCCGGTGATATTGGCTCCCGGTGCGTTCATATCTGCGACCAGTCCCGCTCCGACCGGATCGGATACTGCGGAAAACACAACCGGAATCGGATTGTCCTCCGTCGCGTTCTGCATAATGCATGCCGCAGGTGTTGCAATCGGAATAATGACGTCCACACCGTCTGCAATCAACTGCTGTGCGATCTGATTGAGCGTTGTGGAATCTGCCTGGCCGTTGTAGGTATAATCCGCATAGTTGAATGTCACGCCGAGCTCCGCACCTTTTGCATCCAGCTCCTGTTCGATCGCCTTTTCAATCTGGTTTAATGACGCATCATCCACATACTGCACGATTCCGACCTTATAGACCGTACCGCCCTGGGAATCCTGTCCACCATCCGCTTTTCCGCACGCTGCCAGTCCTGCTGCCAGTAAAAATGCAGTCATAAGTACCGCAGCCCTTTTCATTTTTTTTGTTTTCATTCCTCTTGTTTTCATTTTTTCATACTCCTCTTTTTTATGATGTGAAATCTTCCAAATCCTCCGCTTCCAGTTTGGAGAGCAGGGATTTGTCCGCATGCTCCTCATTCACAACGCGCGACGCATGGTTCGCGATGGCGCGCTCCAAAAAATTGCGCACATCCCGCGCATTTGCAAAATTATCCGGTTTATTCAAAACGCGCCGCGTAAAAATTTCTTTTGCGCGCACTTTCGCGCCTTCCGACAGCACATACTCCTGTTTTGCGCACATAGATTCTAAGATGGCAAGCAGCTCGTCGGCACTGTAATCTCCAAAATGAATAAATTTGTTAAAACGGGATTTTAAGCCCGGATTGGAGGAAAGAAACTCTTCCATCAGATCGGTGTAGCCCGCCACAATCACGACAAATTCACTGCGATGGTCTTCCATTGACTTTAGGAGCGTGTCAACCGCCTCCTGCCCGAAGTCGCCCTCTCCTTTTCCGACCGTCAGCGTATAGGCTTCATCCACAAAAAGAATGCCGCCAAGCGATTCATCCACAATCTCCAAGACTTTTGCCGCAGTCTGCCCGATATAGCCTTTGACAAGACCGCCGCGGTCAACCTCCGTGAGCTGCCCTTTCGGCAGCACGCCAATATATTTATAGATCTCGCCAAGCATGCGCGCAACCGTCGTCTTGCCGGTTCCCGGGTTTCCCGAAAAAACCATGTGCTTCGAGACGTCGGATACTTTCATTCCCTGCGCTTTTCTCATGTTCTGTACTTTGATCAGATTGACAAGGCTGTTGACTTCATGCTTAACTTCGGTCAGACCGACAAGCCCGTTAAACTCTTCCATCAGCTTTTCTAATTTTGCCGCGCGCTCCTCCTCGGTCTCATCCGGTTCCGTTACGGGTTCGATCGGTTTGATCAGCTTTTCCGCGCCCGTATAAAACACGGCGTATTCTTTCAGAAAATCTTCTAAGCGCTTGATATAGGCAGTGTACTTCGACATCGTCTCCATGCCGGCATCCTCGTCATATCCTGCCAGCATTGTCTGCCCGAACAGTTTGTAAGTATCGACCATAATCTGCGCTTTCTGTTGTTTATACGGGTCCGGCACAATTTTCCGCGCAGCGTCCGCCAGCACTGCGTATTTAATTACGGAGGGAATGCGCTCTTCAAAATGGTCGTCAATATTTTCACGGTACTTCATGGCGCGCAGATTTTTTGCCTCGGCCTTAATGCCGAGATACTCCGCGATCATGGAAAGCTCACGCTCCTCAAACTTTCCGTCCGCATCCGCCAGATATACCGCGAATTTCAACAGTTCAAAATGAAAGCTTTCCTTTAAGGAGATTGGTTTTCCGGCTGCGTTTCCCACATTTGCATCCGTCATAACCCGACATATTTCATCCACTGTAGCGATCAGCTCTTTTAAGTTCTGCTGCTTCATGTCACCGGTTTCCTTTCTGCCGCCTGTCATCCTGTCCGTCCGCCTTACTGTTGTCAAGCCGCAGTACGAGGCGCTTTAATTCCTCCATGCTGCCCTTAAACCTGCTGGACACCATGCCCGGATTGCCGCGCACAATCCTCCTGTTAAACAGTCTGCGTCTGGCACTTTCCGAAATTGCCGCCGCCTGCTCTTTACGTTCCAAAAGCCACTGTTCCAGCTGCTCTTTCCGCTGCTCCCTTTTTTGTTCCGACTCCTGCGCACGCAGGGCATGCTCCATATCCATCCGTTTCTGCCATCGCGCAAGCTCTTCCTTTGCCTTTTCGACTTCCTGTCTCGCCCTTTCCAGCTTGGAAAGCAGATTGCGCAGCTCGAACGCCGCCCTGAACGAAAGCACAAAATCAATCAACGCGATCGTCCCAATCACGGATGCCGCAATGACGGCTGTCCGCTCGGAAAAACCGCAGATAAACTGCTCCACCGGCTTATGCAGCACCCGTGTCAGAAGCAGCGTTAAAAAACCCCATGCAATAGAAGAAGAAAGGCAGATATGCCCTTTATACTGAAACCTCTGATTCGAATAATCCCAGTACCGCACATGAAAAAGCGCTTCCATGACAGTTCCGGTCACAAATTCCAATACAGTCGCCCCTGCAACTCCCGCAAAATAAGTTGCTGCCATATTGTCACGAAACGGAGAGGATACAACAAGCATCATCACCGCGCCGCTTCCGTAAATCGGCAGCAGCGGTCCGTTCATAAATCCGCGGTTTACAAATCTTCCCTGCTTCCCCGACACGTAGGCGCTTTCAAAACACCATCCAAAAAAGCAGTAAAAGAAGAAAAACAGCAGCCATTGTGCAATCGTATAATGAACCATAATCATCCCCCAAAACTGATGATGTCATCTTCAGGTGCTTTTACCGGCACAACGGACTGCGCATGGAGAACCGGCCCCTCGCCGCGGTATCCGTCAAAGTACTCACATTTCACCGTCGCTGTGACCTTCACCCACTGCTTCTCTTTCAGCTCATCGGCTTTTTCATATTGGCAGACGTAACCGATAAACGCCATATCCTCCGCACAGCAGGTCATCGCCATTCTGCCGGGAATAAAATATCCCTTCGGAAATTTCTTCGGCTTCATGACAAGCGCCGGAAACACAACCGTTTTGCCGACATAGCGCTCCAGATGATCCATACTGTCGATATACCAGATTCCATAGCCCTGATTATCGAGCTCCAGCACATCGCTTTTTAAGTCGTACGGCAGATCTTCCTCAAAAATCTGGCTGATCTCGCCGTCCTTTCCTTCAAACACAATCTCCGCCTGCGGATTCACTGCCTTGATGTTGCGCTTGTAAGTGCCAAGCTCCTCCAGCACGTCATCGCAGCGGTTAAAAATAATCAACTCGGACCCCCTCACCGCGTCTGCGACAAGGGAGCGCATATTATTATAGTACATCGGAAACGTTGCAGCATTGATCGTTGTGATCTGCTGCTCAATTGTCCAGTGGAACGGAAGCTTTAAGTCCTTGCAGCTCCACATACCATTATATTCGATCAGAATGCGTTCGGGATTCCATTTCTTTTCCAATTCCAACAGATGCCCCGGCGTAAAGTCTTCCTCCCGCTCGATCAGTTCGACAACGGTTTTGGTCTTTTTTAAGAGTTTGGGATCATATTCCTTCTCTCCCTCCTCACACAGCAGAAGAAGCGTTGTCCCTTTCGTCCGAAAATAGTCCTGTGCAAGCGTAAATGAGAGAAATTCCGTCTTCCCGCTCTCTAAAAAACCATTGATGATATATACCGGTTTCATGATCGTTCCACGTCCTTTCCATGTCTTTGTTTCATGCCAAATACAGAACTCACATATTGTGCATGTACAAAATATAACATTATTCCCTGTATTTCTGCATTATTTATTTAGAAAACAATTCTTTCAGATGCTCCTCGTTCAGCTTTGAGCCAATCACACAGAATTTTCCTGTCACATCCGGTTTCCCTTCGCGCACATTCTGCTCTTCAGGAACATAATCAAAATAAATCCATGTATTGCCCTCTCCGGCAACCATTCCTTTTGCACGCAGTACAAGTCCATAGCGCTCTTCGTTGTCCAGTTCGGTCAATATGCGGTTGATCTCATCCATGTCGTAATGTGCCGGCGTTTCCATGCCCCAGCTCGTAAATACCTCGTCCGCATGATGATGGTGATGCTCATGACCCTCATGATCGTGATGATGGCAGCCGCATTCGCCGCCATGATGATGTCCATGACCTTCATGATCATCGTCTTCCTCATGGTCGTGATGGCAGCCATGTCCGTGTTCATGCTCTTCATGGTCATCGTCTTCCTCATGGTCGCGATGACAGCCATGTCCGTGTTCATGACCGTCGTGGTCATCGTCTTCCTCATGGTGGTGATGATGTTCATGCTCGTCCTGATGCGCCATCAGTTCACGGATCAGTTCATCCTTTAAGTCGGAGGAGCCCTCCATCGCTTTTAAGATGTCTTTTCCGTCGATTTCCTCCCACGGTGTGGTAATGATCACTGCCTTTGCATTATGCTCCCGGATCAGTGCGATCGTCTCCTGCAGCTTTTCCATTGCAATTTTACCGGTACGGCTTAACACGATCGTTCCCGCGTGCTCAATCTGGTTAATGAAAAATTCGCCGAAATTTTTGATATACATTTTGGCTTTTGACGCATCCACAACCGCAACCGCGCTGTCCAAAACCACATCCTCTCCCATGTCCACATTCTCCACGGCACGGATGACATCGGAAAGTTTTCCGACGCCGGACGGCTCGATCAGGATCCGCTCAGGATGGTAGGTCTCCAGCACCTCCTTGAGCGACGTTCCGAAATCGCCGACAAGTGAACAGCAGATGCAGCCGGAATTCATCTCTTTTATCTCAATCCCCGCTTCCTTTAAGAAGCCGCCGTCAATTCCGATCTCTCCAAACTCATTTTCAATCAGCACAACCTGCTCGCCCGCAAACGCCTCTTTTAACAGTTTTTTAATTAATGTCGTCTTTCCCGCTCCTAAAAATCCTGAAAACACGCTGATTTTTGTCATTGCTGTCTGCCTCCTGATCTTTTCTTTTTCCCCACGCGGCGCACCGCCCTGCATGGAATTGATATTCTCTTCGTTATCATTCTGTACCTTTTGGGGTATCTCTAACGCTCTCTAACCCCATATCATAGCATCTTTATAAAAAAAAATCCAGTACCGGATGAGGATGCTTTCGTCTGCGTTTGTAGCAGCTGCGTCTTCCGGCTGAGCTGCTGCTCTGCGTTCTTTATCACTCATTCAGATAATCTGTGCGTCCAAGTTCCCGGTATTCCATAATTACAGTCGTCATCGGCATACATATGGTTCCCTGCTCATCCCCCGCAATGATAATGCCGATCAGACGCCTTTCCTCATCAAACACTCCGCCTCCGCTCATGCCTGCCTTTGCACGGCATTCATTTAAGAACATGAATGCGTTATAGTCGCTGATGAAAACCTCTTTTGCCTGAGCAGTTCCCGCATAGCATTCCAAAGAGGCAGACTCTGACATGCCGATCTGTGTGATGTTCTCCCCTGCGCGCAGTTCCCGGTATGCGCGGTCTGTGCGCACAGCCGCCCGGCGTCCCTCCTCATTCCAGAATAATTCCGCTTCAAAAACGCCTCCCGGCACTTCCGTGTCCTGTGCCCGTGTGCCTTCAGACAATCCTTCTTCAAACCGTTCCCTGTAAAATACCCAGACATCCGGCGGCAGGGCTTCCCTTGATACGTATAGATACGCTAAGTCATAAGACGCCGAATACCCCATCACCTGTCCGGTCACAGCGGTCCGGTCTATTCCTTCCGCCGTCCCTTCCCCCTCTTTTGCCGTTCCTTCCTCCTCTTTCGCTGTCCCTTCCTCCTCTTTCGCCGTCTCTTCTCCTTCTTTCGCCGTCTCTTTCTTCTCCTTTGCCGTCCCGTAGAAGCTCACCTCTGCCTGCATGTCATACATGAGCAGATGCTTTGCCGAAACGATCACCAGACCGTCTTCCTCACAGGCGATTACCACGCCGCTTCCCCAGAAATCACCGCATACGATTTTGACAACACCAAACGAAGCACACCAGACACGATATTGCTCTTTAACGCTCTCTCCGCTCACGGACTGAAAAACGACAGGTTTTTTCTTAAAACCGCCGGCCGCAAAAAACAATACGCTCATGCATGCCAGCCCTGCCAGTAATACCGACGCAAAAACAGGAAACCGCGTCCGCGCGGCTCCCTGCTCTTTCTCTGCCTTCTCTTTCTGCCTTTCTCTGTCCCTATTCATTCTGATACCTGCAGTCACTTTCCTTGATTAGGCTGTCGGAATTGCATGCCAGCTGATTTTTCATCCCGAAAGAATATCCGAAGGATATTCTTTGAAAGACTTTCGCATCAGCGAAAGCCTCTTTTAATGTATAGGAAATTTCTCCAATTCCAGAAGAAATGCCGAAGGCATTTCTTCGAAAGAGTTTGCGTTCCGCAAACTCTTTTTTAGACCGGGAAACAGCTCCCTCCCACAAATTCGCGCACAATGGAGTTATTCGGCAGTTTCTCGCTCGTAATGCCAAGAAAATAGCCGAGGAATTTTAACAGGCGTTTCGCCTCGTCATATTCCGGCTCTTCCGGCCGGATGCTGAACAGTAACGGCTCCGCAAACTGTTTTAATACGGCAAGCTCGTAAATCAGCGCCGAGTTAAACATCGTGTCCGCGCTCTCCTGATACGGGAAAATATTTTCCTCCTCGCCTCTGCGCACGGACTGCCACATCTGGATCGTCCTCTTTGCCGACGCGCCGCGCGTCCTCGCGTCGCGCACAATCCGGCGCAGCAGGCGCCCATCGGTCGTCGGAATCCGGTTATGTTCGTCAATATTTAAGGTCGTAAGGGCACTGATATAAATCTTGTATTTGCTCTCCGTCGGCAGCGTGTAGGAAAGCTTGTCATTAAGACAATGAATCCCTTCAATCACAAGGATATCATCTTCCCCAAGCGTCTTATAGTTGCCCTTATATTCGCGCTGTCCCGTCTTAAAATTGAAGCTCGGCAGCTCCACGGTCTCCCCCGCAAGCAGCCGCGTCATATCCTCATTAAACTGCTCAACGTCAATTGCCTCAAGGCATTCGAAATTATAATCACCGTTCTCATCCAGCGGCGTCTTCTCCCTGTTGACAAAATAATCGTCCACACCGATGGGATGCGGATTCATGCCGAGCGTACGGAGCTGAATTGAAAGCCTGTGGGAAAACGTCGTTTTCCCCGATGAGGAAGGTCCCGCGATCATCACGAATTTCACATTGCCGCGCTTGACGATCTCCTGCGCGATCTCTCCGATCCTGCGCTCCTGCTGCGCCTCCTGAACGAGTATCAGATCATTCATATTTCCATAACAGATCTGGTCGTTTAGGTCCCCAATCGTATCAATCCCGAACAGATGGCTCCAGCGGCTTGACTCCACAAGCGTATCGAACAATTTTTTCTGAGGCGCAAACGGAACCAGTTCCTTCGGACTCTCCTTATCCGGCAGATTCAGAATAAACCCGTCCTCATGACACAGTACCTCATAGTAACGGATATAGCCGGTGTTCGGCACCATGAAACCGTAATAATAGTCATGATAACCGTCAAGCGTATACACATTGATCGACGAACTGCGGCGGTAACGGAACAATTTTTCCTTATCCATCATACCGTTTTTCGCAAATAATGCAACCGCCTCGTCGGATGGATAGGTCTGCTTCATGATCGGCAGCTTTGCCTCCGTCATTTCCCGCATTCTCTGCTCAATTTTCTGTGCAAGCTCCTGCGTGGGCTTAAAATTTCCTTTTGCAGAAATATAGTATCCCTTTCCAATAGCAAATTCGACTTTCAGCTCTTCAATATTTTCCGAACCGATCACATCGGTCGCTGCCTTGACAAATAAAAAGATGGCGGAGCGTACATAGGTTTTCTGTCCCATCGTCTCAGTACGCTTTATTGTTTCTATGATGCAGTCCCTGTTCAAACGCTTAAACAGTTCGCGCACCTTGCCGTTCACCCTGACAAGCATTGCTCCGCTGCCCGGTTCCGTCCCATCTCCACATACAATCTCCTCATAGGAAGTTCCCTTCGGATACTCCTTTTCCACTCCGCCCATTGTCACAATACACATGGCTCTTTCCCCTCCGTTTTGTCTTTTTTATTCTTCAACGTATTTTTTCCCGCTGCCTTGCAGCCGGTTCTTTTATGATTCATCATTCTGCTGCCTTTTTTTTTATCCGTCAGTTCATAGCTTAAATCAATCAGGCTCCGTAACTCTTTTTCAGAAACCGTATCGTTTAGCTCTACACTAAACCACTTGGTTTTATTCATATGATATGCCCGATGGAATCCGGTGCGCAGCACAAGCGAATCAATCAGTACCGGCTCCGACTTCATCGTTAGAATATCAAGTATCTCCGCGCTCTCATAGCCAAGCTTATCCGCCGTGACATGCATGATGAGCGCAAACCACTTTCCTGTATCCTTATGACGCAGCACGGCGGACGAAAAATCCTCCCGGAACGGATAATCCGGCTCTGTCCGATATGTTTTTTTCACATAAGAAAACACGCCTTCTCTTGTCATGCTCCTCCCGTTCCTTTCCCTTGCAGGCTTCAAATAAAGCATCCGCCTGTAAACCCTTAAAATAATTCCATACCACTCCGGATTCTGTAATTTTCCCGCACATCTGCTTCGCCTACTGCAGCAGCGAATCAAGCGTCGTAAACACATCCTGTCCGCTGCACGGATAATCCGGCATCACATATTCGTCCGGATTCGACCCGTCAACACGGTACCATTTCTTTGTGGAAATCTGTATCATCATTCCGCTGTTCGGCAGCGCAAACATCGCCACATCCCCGTAACCGTTGACCGCGTTTGCCGGCGGCTCGCCCACAACAGCCCCAAGACCGTTATCCTGTATGAGCATGGCGAAATCCATTGACGCAGAAAAGGAACTGCTGTCCGTCAGCACATAAAGCGCACCGTCAAAAAGCAGGTCCTCATATTGCTTATTTTTCATCCGCTGGTTTTCAAAAGACATAACAAACCATCCCCAGCGCCAGTCGCAGGGCATTTCATAGTAGCCGGTAACCGGCAGATAGCGGATCAGTTCGTTTGCCACCAGCGAATTCCCGCCGCCGTTTCCGCGCAGATCGACTGCCACATTACGGATCTCTTTCGCTTTGACCTCCTGAAACATCTCTTTGACGCATTCTCTGTATTCCTCATTATAATTGCACGCGGTCAGCGTCAGGACTGCGAGCGACTTTTCCTCGTCAATCTCATAATAGACAAACGAGCTCGCTTCCTCTTCCGGCGGTTCCGCAGCAGGGTACTCCTTAACAGACTGCGCCAACGCGTCAAACTCTTCCCATGTAACAAAATCAGCCGCAGTATAATTTTCGGTCACAAGCTCTCCCGCCTCATTCTCCCAGACGTATGTATACGGTTCCTCATAGCCGTAAAACTTAAGCGTGGCAAGGCTCACCAGGTCCACGTTAATCCATGTTTTGGTTTCATAAGAATAATAAGCCGCCGCCGCGTCTAAAATTTCCGCCACGGTCCTGCCGTTTATGGAGTACACAAAATATCCCTGCGACTGCTTTTCCAAAAATTCCATCAGGTAACGGTCCTCCGGCCAGCTGTTGTGCGTCGTGGTATGCGCGTCATGCAGCGGATTTAATATCAGCTGAATCTCCCGCCGCAGATCATTCGCCGTGATCGTCTGCATTTCACCAAGTGCTTCCAGCGAAGCGTCATAACGCTCTTGAATCTCCGGCGTCAGACCGTTTCGGAATAATGGATGTACATGTTCCAGATGGTGCATCGCCGCCGAAAGGTCCTCTTTTGCCTGTTCCAGTGTCAATTCCTCGTCAAAATTAAGCCAGACTGTATTGACCTCCTTAAAGCTGTACGAATTCCAGTAGGGGCAGCAGTAAGCTATTACGGAACTAAAACCCGTTATAAGAACCGCAAACAGCGGCAGCACGATTTTCGTGACCAGCCTTGTGCGGAAAAAGATCAGATATGCCGTTGTGCAGATCAGCGCCAGTCCGCCTGACAGCACAACGACCCATACCGGAAAATTGACAACAAAAACATTGAATGGAATCAGCAGAAACGTCAGGATCAATAACAGCAGATTTACACAGAAGCACAAAATTTTAAGACCTTTTTTTCTCATTTGTCTTTTTCCTTTACCTTTTCTATACCACTTTCTCTTATTGTAATACTTCTGTCCAAAAGTTGCACGCTTTTTCTTTTCGGTAATTAGTTTACATAACGTATCTGCTGTTCCTCCACAAGCGGTATATTGGTAAGTCTGGCAGCATTTTTCTCCTTGTCTGTCATTTTTACTGCTGTAATCTGATTATTGGTATATGTCTTATAATAATAGGTTCCGGTCACGGTATCCATGCAGCAGCTATAGTTTGTAACATCCGGTTTCCCATCCTCCGTGATCGTTGCGCCCCGCACAAGCGATACGGAATCCAGCACATGAAAGAACTGTGTGACAGAGCTGACCGCGTCATCCGCATATTCAGAATGAAGTTTATTGAACGCCGCGCGCACAAATCTGGATTCCGGCGAACAATCTCCCGGCAGGCCGATTGCGCCCATTCCACGCCCATAGGGGAGCAGTGACAGGCGGTCGGAAAAACGATTGACCGGATCATTCGGCGTCAGATTTAAGTAATTCCGAAGGTTCATCATCTGATATGGGAACGGGGGATTATTCGTCATCACACCAACCGGATTGTCATACCATCGTAACCCTTCCTGCGTCTGCTCCAATACAAAGCACTCCTCTTTATCGCAGATCATCCAATGCAGCCGTGCGGGAGGCACGCTTTCCGAAAACGCTGCGTTCGTAATCACCAGTCCGGTCAGGCACTCCCTGATCTGCGCTGCCGTTTCGTATTGGCCCAAAAACCATGGAAGCAGCTCATAGGACGCAAGGTTCAGTTTTCCATCAGCCGGCTCAAAATAAACGGCGCTTCCCGGAAAATTGAGCCCCGCCATTGCCACCCCTTTTTCGTTGACCGCCTCCGCATAAAGCGGATAATCTTTCATAACTGTCGCCATTCCGATCATGGCATAACGTGTGCGGACTGCCGGACTGTTTTTGAAGGAAAACGGGTAATTTCTCGGTGTGACCGCAACACTCTCACCAAACCGGCACTCATAGTCAAGCGTTCTGCCAAAAAAACCATTCTCTTTTCCCATTACCATACAGGTACACATATCAGCATCTCCCCTTTCTACCTTGAAAACCACTCCATAAAAACAACGGCTGCTGTCTTAATCTATTCACATAATGATCGGAGTGTTCTTTTGAACATATTTTTATCATCCAATGCTCTATTCATTCACTATTCCGCCATTCATTTTTCCTCCATTCATTTTTATTTCCCATCAATAAGTAGTTTGAAAGGAACTTTTAAGCTTTCTCCTGACCATGATAAATATACCACGCACCGAATCTGCCGATCAGCGAGCGCATCAGCGCAATGTATTCTTTTCTCGTGACCGTCTCGCCCATGCCGAGCATCTCATACACAACGCCAAGCTCTTTTACGGTATAGCCCATTTCATGAAAGCCGTTTTTTTCATAAAAATGCTTTCTTTTTATGCGTTCTTCATAATTCGGCGCCGTATCCGTTACCTCCTCAATATTGAGTATCACGCGCCTGCCTGCAAAATGTCTGCGGACCGCCGCAAGCAGTGCGCTTCCGTATCCTTTTCCCTGACTATTCTCGTCTATTGCAAGGTAAAATAAATAAAGTACGTCCCGATACCGCACAAAATAGGCCAGCCCGATCCACTTCCCGTCATGCCCGCCGGCACATCCGCCGCCGCGCTTACTTGCGCTGTCATTGTCTCCTTTCCCGCATTCTTCTGCGCGGTTTCCGCATCCATTTCCGCATTCTTCTGCGCATGCCGCGCTTTCGTCATATAATGCATACATCTGCGCCCTGCGCCCGTCCGCCCAGTGCATCAGCTGCTGAAACGGCGCGCGCTCCGAAAGCGGAAACGAACGGCGGTAAAGCTTTTGAACCCGTTCATAATCGTGCGAACCCTTTCGGACTGCCCGTAATGTGATCTTCATTTTGAATACCTCATTTCTTCTTTTTTATCGTTTATCGCGTACGCATTTTTCCAGGACCGCCGTTTTTTCTTGTATAAAATAAAAAGAACCCCGCTCACGCGCAGCCTCTTTTCGTTTTCGTATTTTTCCAACAATGAGCAGAACTGTAAGCCGGGTTATGTCGAGAACAATCATCTATCTAGGACCGCCGTTACCGACGGCCTCAAGCGACCTACCTGAAAGCAGGCCGGGCAAGCCTGTCGCTTTCTATTTGGTCTTGCTTCGGATGGGGTTTACATGGCTATGGCTGTTACCAGCCACACGGTAGTCTCTTACACTGCCTTTCCACCCTTACCGTAACGGAGCATACACTCCGACGGCGGTATATTTCTGTTGCACTTTCCTTAGAGTCGCCTCCACCGGACGTTATCCGGCATCCTGCCCTGTGAAGCCCGGACTTTCCTCACCCGCAGATACAGCCTGAGCCGTATTGCGGCCGCGATTGTTCGTTCTGCTCATCTCATAACATAGCATATGGCCGCCGTTTCGTCAAATCGTTTTCATTTTCTAGAGATACTTCATTCTGCCGAATCCAGCAATTCTGCAAATTCCTCTTCTTTCATATCCCGGCTGATGATATGATAGTCCAGATCAAGCGCCTGCAGGATACGCATTTCCCTGATTTTTCGCTCCTCCAGACACGCAAGATACCCCTCATAGCCGGACAGATGATTCTGTTTTCCATATCCCTGTGAAACATGATAATCGATCACCGCATTCAGCCAGTCATTTCCACGCTCATCCAGCACTCTGTCAACGGTCTTTTTAACATCCGGGCGGTTGATATAAAGAATGATTGGATGGAGCGGCTTTATGATCTCCGCAATCTCTGAAATATATGTGAAGGACGCCTTCTCATCCATGCCAAACCGCATCATGGTTTCACACATCGGATTCTGCAGAAAAATACAGTTAAAAACATAGATCGTATCTTTATCGGAGCGCTCCAAAAAAGAACGCCATTTTCCCAGAATCTTCCTCCGCTCCGTCTCAAAATCCGGGAAATCATAATCGGCATAATCAGCCGGATGCTCCTGCGCGCCCTCGTCAACGCAGACGGCTTTTTTCCCTTTTTCTGCCAGCACCTTAGCGATCATGGCCGCTGCCGTACTCTTTCCGCTGCCCGGAAGCCCCTCTACAATGATTAAATTTGTTCTCATGACCCCTGCCCTATCCCTCTATCCATGGGAATCCCTTTCTGTCCTTTCTCCCACAACAACGACGGCGCGCCGCCCATTACTCAAGCTGCCCCAGCTCCCAGCAGTCCAGCCTGCATAACAGCCTGCCAGTCAGACGGTCATAAATGAGAATCCACTTCTCCTGCTTTTCATGAAGCATACGCACGAAAATAAAATGCTCTGTCACCTCAAAATCCCTGATGTCTTCTTCAAACAGCAGACTGTGGTATGATTCCGTCCGGCCGCCTGTCCCACCGTCAAAAAAGGCGTCAAAATCAAATACATGAACGGAAAGGTCCCCGCTCGTGGAATAATACAAATATCCATCCATGTAGCAGAAGCGCGGCGCCGCAGATTTACAAATTCTGCGCTGTACGGAGCCGTCCTCCTTAAACAGCCACAGTTCCTCCCCCTCATCCGCCTCAATCACTGCCGCAAGGTAGATGCTGCCGCGGTACGCGCAGACTTTAACGCCATATCCTGCTCCGCTGCCGCTGAACGGAACTCTGCTCCGCTCCGCATCCGCTTCATCCAGCCGCATCCTCCAGAAAGTTCCGTCCGTGCGGTCCTCAAAATAAATCATATTGCCCCACATATCGCAGCGGCCAATCTGCACATCGCTCACGATTCTGTTTTCTGCAGTCCCAACATCATAACAATGCAGACGATTCCCGTCATTGGAATCCACATAATAAATCTTTCCGCTCCCGCAATAAAAATCCGTAAACGTACACGCAGACAGCAGACGCTCCTCCGCAGCATCCGAAAGTGACCTTTCATATAAAGCGGTCTTTCCCGTTTCTTCATCCATCATTGTATAATAGAGTCTGCCGTCCATCACGCAAAACTGCTGTACGCTGCCGCTCAAGAGCCGTCCGATACGCCCCGATTGCACACTGTAACCCATGGAAAAAGAACTGTTGTCCTCCCCGTCCAGACGAATCAGACAAAGACCGCTTTTTTCCCATGAGCCGCCATAATACCAGTTATCGTCACCTGTAGAAGGATATTGAAACTGAGCGCTTGCAAAAATCAGAAAATCAAAGTCCTCTGCCTCATACAAAAAATGAGAAGAGCGCTGCACGGCTTTTCCATCTTCTCCTCCAAAAAACTCCACCGGCGAAGCGAATACCTCCGAAGCCTTCATGCCTTCCTCACCGCTGTGAATCAAAAGCCCGGCGGCAATTGCGGCAAACGATACGACAATAGCCGCCGCAATGCCATACAAAATCCGCTTGGGTGCACGCGGTGCTTTCTTATGCTCCGAAGAATCCGGACAGCCTGCGTAACTGCTGTTTTCTGCATGACTGCTGTTTTCCGCAAGACTGCTGTTTTCTGTAAGATCATCATGTTCGATCTGTCCGGCATGACCTGATGACTTCTGTGAGTTCATAAGTTTATCCTTCCTCCGCTTTCTGCCGTGAAAATATCTCTCTGCAGGAAAAGCAGACTACCATAAAAAGATAGCGACTTCCCTCATTCGTCTTGAAAAGATGTTTCCCCTGCTCTATAATCATTTCAACACAGGTCTTGTCCCAGCTTCTCAGCATGCGGACAAATGAGGTGAATCGTGTGATGCGCAAAAAGCATGCGCAGAAATGAGGATTACAATGGAAAGAATCATAAAATCCATGGAAGAAACCTATCTCCTTCCGTCCCTGAATCTGGTAGAAGATGTTTTTGCAAAATGGGACAGCAGGGAAGAGGGACGGCTCGTACGCCGTCTGGTTGAAGAAATACGCTCCAAAAAATACTATGTTCCGGCATTGGAGCTGATTATGACCGATGAAAATGACTCCGTCACCGGTTATGCAATGTTTTCACGCTTTCCTATTGAAGGCAGATACGAGAATGAACTGCTTCTTCTATCGCCCGTTGCCGTAAAAACGGAGCTTCAGAGACAGCATATCTCAAAAGATTTATTGGAATATGGCTTTCAAAAGGCACAAAAACTAGGATTTCAGGCAGTCCTTGTAGAAGGAGATCCCAAAAACTACAGCCCCCGCGGTTTTCAGCCAAGTTATCAGTTCGGCATAGAAGCGGGACCAGCAGTAAAACTGCCGCATCCCGACTGCTTAATGGTGAAGGAACTGCAGGAAGGCGCCTTAGATCACATGAACGGTCTTGTTGATTATTCTTTTTATGAAGCACTGACATAATTTTTCAGAGCTGCTTCACCATGGATATGCAGGCCGCACCATTCGCTCCAAAAATAGTTGCAAAATTTGCAGTAAATCCCGTTTCGTCAGTGATTTCTCCAGTCGTCGCTCTCAATCTCCCCCACCTGTTCTCCGGTCAGTCTGTCATACACCACGATTATATCCTTATTGAGATACTGCTGCGCATAAACATACTGCTGCGTCACCTCAAAGGTATTGAAATTTTCCTCGCAAAAAACCGTATCATAAGCATTTCGAATGCCGCTTCCGCCCTCAAAATACGCTTCCACATCCAAAACTCTGATCCGATAGCTGGTATCCGCAGAATAATAAAGCCGCCCGTCCACAAAATAAAGACTCTGCTTTAAGTCAAAATTAGAATCGATCTCATAAACCAACAGCTCCATCGAGCCGTCCTCTGCAAAAAACCATATCTCCGGATATCCCATATTCGGATCATCAGGATCACTGCGGTTTGCAACGACTGCCAGATAAACGCTGTCCTGATATGGACACACCTGAATCTCACGCAGGCGGCCGCCGTCCACCGGAAGCTCGATCTGTTCTAACCCTGTGCCGTCTAAGTTCATCTTCCAAAGCGCTTCTCTCTCTGCGTCTTCAAAATAAACCATATTGTTCCAGATCGTATAGCAGGAACCGACCGATATATCGCCCACCTGCATGTCTTCCCCGCTTTCGGGGTCATAGCAGCAAAACGGAGTCCCTTCCGTCTGTCTCACATAATAAATTTTTCCCCCGTAGCAGCTAAATTGCGGGGAAATGCAGGGATCACCCATATCATCCACAATCCAAATCCATTCTGACTCAGCGTCCGCGCCATCAGAAAGCGATTTTCGATAGAAGCCATAATGCTCACCCGGTAATGTCGTTTCCGCCACGGTATAGTAGAGTATGCCATTCATCACGCTGAACTGCTGTACCTCTCCCTCCTCCAGGCATTCCACGTGTTTTCCCGTCTCATCCGTATAAATAAGGAACAAGCCCTGTGTTCTTACCGCATTCTCATATTCTTCCTCGAAATAAAACTCTCCGTCCGCCTTAACAATCCGATAGCTTCCGTCTTCCGCATCATATACAAGCTTCGAAGAACGTCCTCCCGCCTCTGCTCCTGACAGCAGTCCCTGCGGTTCCTGCTCCAGTTCCACCTCCGGCATCGTATCATAGGCCTGTTCAAATGAGATGATGTTTTCAGCTAAAATCACACCGTCTGCGAAAAAAACTGTATAATAATAAGGGAACCCCATATCCTGCGGCATAAAAAACGTGATTAGTTTTTCCTCACCGACCGCCTGCACCACCAGTCTCTCGCCATGAATCGGTCCGAAGCGCTGCGGTCCCGCGTAAGCGGTATCCTGACCCTCAATGATCTGTCTCCATATGCAGTCTCCTTCGCCGCTCCCGTCATTCTCCGCATAATACAGCAGCGCATCGCCCGCAAAGACAAGCGGCGCGTCAGCAACAGGGACAGCATCCGATACTTTTTTCAGCCGGTCCGCTTCAATATCGTAGGAATAGATACCTCCGCCATTCGAGGGCAGGTAAAGAATCCCGCCGTTTTCATACAACCCGCTGCTTTCAAAAGAGTTTTTCTGGCGCGCTCTCTCCACAACCATGCGCGCCCTCATATTTCCGCTTGTATGAATCCGCTTCAGATTATCATCCTCATCAAAAAAGTACAGATAGCCGTCCACATACACAAAATCCGCGCTGCCCATATATTTCGGCGCATGGCGTACTTTTTCCCCTTCATGAGCGCTGTCTCCGAGCGGCTCCTGTCCCTTTCCGTTCAGACCGGCAACATACAACTCCCCGTTGGGTGAATTCGCCCTTTTCAGGGATAAATAAAACAGGCTGTCCTCTGCAATCACAAAGGAACCTACGCGGCCGTCTATAATCTTCGTAAACGTATTGCTGCGCGTGGGATTCACCCTGTAAATTCCGTTCTCTCCGCACGCAATATATAGATAGCCATCGTAGAACGCCATCGATTCGATCTCAACACCGTCTTCAAGCTCCGCTGCCCAGCCGTCATATACATAGCCGCCATATGCAGCATCGGTACCGCTGCCCCCAAGGCGGCAGACACCATAGTTTGTCCGGACGTACAGCGAACCATCTTCCCCGACCGCGCAGAACTCTCCCCTGATCGTTTCCACATCCTGCGTCGTAAAATCAATCACGGGTACATCCCCATTTTCCTCATTATCATTTTCTGATGTAAATCCCTGCATCCATGAAGCAAACAAGTCGGACGCTTTCTGACCTGTTTTCCCGCTATTTAACGCGATTCCGATCACAATCGCGATCACAGACAGGATCAAAACTCCCGCAATGCCAAAAAGAATCAGCTTATCCGTTCCCTCTTTCGGCTGTTTTACCACTTTTGGAGGCTTGTTCGGCGCGATCTGATACTGGTTCTGATAAGGCACGGGCAGATTCTGCTGACTTACTCCCGCAACTACAGCGGGCAGATTCCGAAGCTGAGCCTCCCCATAACATGGAAGCGGCGCGCACGGCTGCATCCCGAAAGACGGAGTCACTCCATAAGCCGGAGCTGCTTCATACGGCTGGTTCATCCCATAGGGCGGAGCCGCTTCATACGGCTGGTTCATCCCATATAACGGGTTCGATGCGTACGGTGGATTCACTCCATACGGCGGATTCGCCGCGTACGGCTGGTTCGTCCCATAAGCCGGAGCCGCCATGTACGGCTGGTTCATCCCATATGA
>DLAJ01000031.1:39197-62017 GCA_002493905.1 Lachnospiraceae bacterium UBA7050
GGTTCGCCGCGTACGGCTGGTTCACTGCGTACGGCTGATTCATCCCATAAGCCGGAGCCGCCTCATACAGCTGATTCACCCCATACGGCGGGTTCGCCGTGTACGGCTGATTCATCCCATAAGATGCCGACATTCCGTATGCAGGATTCTGGTTCGCATATGGAATGTCCGGACCATAAGACGGCGTCATTCCATACGGTACGCCCATTCCATTCGACATACCCATTCCATTCGGCATATTCATACCATTCGGGGTATTCACTCCGTATGGTATATTCGCCCCATATAACGTTTCCGTTCTATCTGACCATCCCCCGTTTGGCAAGGGATTCTGTGTATTCCCCATCATAATGCGCTCCCCTTATACAATCCGAAACGGTGCCTGCTGCTCTGCTTCCAGAAACGTAATTTCAGGAAGCTCCCTAAAAAAATAATCTCTCATATAGGTAACAAACAGTTTCTCCAATCCGAAATGCCCTGCGTCGATCACTGACAATCCCTGCTCCATCGCGTCAATCCCATCATGATGGGAAATATCCCCCGTCAGATAAACATCCGCTCCGGCACGGAGTGCGTCAGAAATCTCGTCGCCGCCGGAACCCGGCAGCACCGCCATTTTCTCCACCATGCGGTCCAGATCGCCATAAACCGCTGCCTGCGGCAGCGAAAATGCCGTCTTCACATATTCCGCGCACTCAGCAAGCGACATTGCGTATGGCAGTTTTCCATATCTCCCGATTCCCTCTTTCGAGCTTTCTTCCTCGCAGGTCACTTTCAGGACCTCCGGATTCTTAAGCCCCAGCTCGTCCGCCGCTGCATCCGCCATTCCCATGACGTCAAAATTGGTATGCATTGCATAATAACAAATATCATTCTGTATTAAGGAAATCAGACGCTTCCCAATAAAATCATCACTGCAGATTTGTTTCTGCGCATGAAATAACAGCGGGTGGTGTGTTAAAAGAAGGTCTGCCCGCGCGCGGCGCGCCTGTTCGACCACGTCCGCTGTCGCATCCACAGCCGCCATGACCCTTTGAATCTCTTTATCCCTTCTGCCCGCAAGCAGTCCTACGTTATCCCATTCCTCCGCATAATGCGAAGGTGCCAATTCTTCAAGCTTTTCGATCAGCTCACTGCATTTCATCCGGTATTCCTCCTCTGCATGCCTCCAGCGGAACTGTTACTTTCCCAGTGCATAACGCTTATCCTTTCATCGTTACCGCATCAGCCCATCCTTTCAGCGAATGCAATATCAGAAAGCCTCTGCAGGAGCTCCTGTCTGCGTTCCGTTCCTTTTTCAGAGTCCGCCTGCTCCAAATTGTGCAGAATCTGGGTGCAGACCGCTTTCTCTTTCTGTAAATAACGCTGCAGAACAGGATGTTTTTCTGCCAGCAGGCACGGTCCATACCAGTCCTCCACACGCTGCCGCTGCTCCGCATCTGCATCGAAAGATTCCCCGTCCGCATGGCATCCGCCTTCCGTCTCCACCTCGGGAGATTCCCCGTCCGCACGGTATCCGCCTTCCGCACCGTCGGATTTCCCATCCGACTGACATATTGGGACCACACGCATCATCGGATAAAATTTGCCATCCTCCAACACCATATCCTCAGCCGCTATTCGAAATCCGTTTTCTCTTAAATACCGCCTCACAATATGTAACTCGGACTGCGGCTGCAATACAAGCTCATCCAGCGTCTGTACAAGCAGACGGCTGCGCCCGATAATCCCGCAGATTGTTTTTCCACCCATTCCGGCACAGACCACGCTCTGCACCTCTCCCGGTACAAGCGCTTCCATTCCGTCACTGAGTCTGGTTTCTATTTTGTCGGAAAAGCCATATCTGTCCCGGTTCTCTCTTGCACGCGCGAGCGGTCCCGCATTCACATCCATGGCAATGACATACTCTGCTTTATTTGATTGGAGCAGTTCAATCGCCAGATACCCATGATCGCAGCCGACATCCGCAACGGCAGCATGCGGGGAAATAAGCGCCAAAACGTGCTTTAAGCGCTTGGATAACACGACCTTTGGCGCGCTCAATCTAAATAATCCTTCAGCTTACGGCTTCTGCTCGGATGACGCAGCTTGCGGAGCGCTTTTGCCTCAATCTGGCGGATTCGCTCTCTCGTCACATTAAACTCCTTGCCGACCTCTTCCAGTGTGCGCGCCCTGCCGTCGTCTAAGCCAAAGCGAAGCTTTAATACTTTCTGCTCACGTTCCGTCAAAGTGCCAAGCACCTCGCCAAGCTGCTCTTTCAACAGGGAAAATGCCGCCGCATCTGCCGGGACCGGCACATTATCGTCCTGAATAAAATCGCCCAGATGAGAATCTTCCTCCTCACCGATCGGCGTTTCCATGGACACCGGCTCCTGTGAAATTTTCAAAATCTCGCGGACCCGGTCTTCCGGCATATTTAACTCCTTGGCAATCTCCTCCGGGGTCGGTTCGCGCCCCAGTTCCTGAAGAAGCTGCCTGCTGACGCGGATCAGCTTATTGATCGTCTCCACCATGTGCACGGGAATACGGATGGTACGCGCCTGATCTGCGATCGCGCGTGTAATCGCCTGACGAATCCACCAAGTCGCATACGTGGAGAATTTATACCCCTTACGGTAGTCAAATTTCTCGACCGCCTTGATCAATCCTAAGTTTCCTTCCTGAATCAGGTCCAAAAACAGCATGCCGCGTCCGACATAACGCTTTGCAATGCTGACAACCAGACGAAGATTTGCCTCGGCAAGCTTTTTCTTTGCATCCTCTCCGCTGTCAACCAATTCCTGCTGTTCAGCGATCCTGCGCTCCAGCTCTTCTGTTTCAGCGGCGTCCTTTCCCTCAGAAAGCTCTTCTTTTAATACTGCGATCACTTCCGCCGCCCGCGCGCCGTCCTCCATCTTCTGTGCAAGCGCGATTTCATCATCTGCGCTTAAAAGAGGAACCTTACCGATCTCTTTCAAGTACATTCTGACCGGGTCTTCAATACTCATGCCGTCCGGAACACTTAAATCAATGCTCTCCAGATCAACCTCTTCCTCCTCGGAAAGACCGATCTCCTCCTCGTCGATCACGTCATCTTCCTCAGTAATGCGAAGAATATCCACTCCGTTTAAGTCCAGTTTCTCAAAAACTTTATCAAACTGTTCTTCTTCCAATGCCATATCGGAGAAAAAATTAAGAACCTCCTGATATTCCAAGACATTTTTCTTTTTCTTTGCAAGGCTTAACAGATTTTTCATCTTCTCGTCAAACTTTGCCTGTAAAGCTTCATCCATTCGAATGTCCGTCCTTTCATGACAAAAAATACAGTTAGAATTTTTTAATGTATAGGAAATTCCTCGCCGGAAGAGTTTCGCGCAAGCGGAACTCTTTTTTAACGTATAGGAATTTCCTCAACCCGGAAGAACGCGAAGCGTTCCAGAAGAAATGCCGAAGGCATTTCTTCGAAAGAGTTTGCGGAACGCAAACTCTTTTTTTATTCTGAGCCCGGTTTTAAGGAAATATGCACTTTCCGCAGTTCTTCAAGTGCGCGTTTCCTCTCCAGTGCCTCAGCGATTGCATCGGCATCCGTGCCGGTCCTCTCGTTATAATACTCATAGCCTGCCTGCTTTACCCTGTAGATAATATCCTGCAGGGCACGTTCCTTTTCGGAGTTATCAGAAAGCTCATTCAGCTTTGTATTGAACAGCCCTGCGACCTCACGCTGCTCCTCTTCCTCCGTAAACATGCTGATAATTGCCGCGGGATTGGGGGACCCTCTGTCCATATCCGCAAACAGCCGTTCCGCGGTCTTTTGATAAAGTTCAACGGTAAAATCCTGCGGTGTCACATACTTGCGCACAATCGGATATATCTCCGGCTCGTCCACAAGCCATGTCAGAAGCAGCTTCTGGCTTGTCCGCCCTGCATCCTCCTGCGCCTTTTTACGGTCTGCCGTCGGTTTCGGTCTCACGGTCTCCGGTATCCCTCCCATACGCGCCGCGTAGGAAATTACCATCTTTCGTAATTGTTCCGGCTGAATCATAAACTCTCTGGCCACTGCCGCCAGATAATTCTCTCGCTCCAGTTCCTCCTGAAAACCGCAGAGTTTTTCGGCAATCGCACGATAAAATTCAGTCTGGGACGCCGGATCATCCATGCGGTAATTTTTTTGCAGCACCCGGATTTCAAAAAAGAAACTGTTCTCCGCCTCTTCGATCCGCTTTTGAAATGCCTCCGCACCCATATTTTTAATAAATTCGTCGGGGTCCTTGTATGGCTCTAAGTGAATGACTCTCGCGGTCAATCCCGCTTCTTTTATGATCGGTATTGCCCTCAGCGCCGCTTTTGTGCCTGCCTCGTCACTATCATAGGTGAGCAGCACTTCCTTCGCATACCGTTTTAAGAGACTTGCCTGTCCCGACGTAAACGCCGTGCCAAGCGAAGCGACCGCTTCGGTAAATCCTGCCTGATGCATGGCGATCACATCCATATATCCCTCGCAGAGAATCATGTGATTCTTCCGCGAGGTTCTCGCATGATTCAGTCCGTACAGATTACGGCTTTTGTCAAAAACAACCGTTTCGGGCGAATTTAAGTATTTCGGTTTGCCGTCCCCCATTACGCGCCCGCCGAACCCGATCACGCGGTGGTTAATATCCTGAATTGGAAACATGACACGGTTCCAGAATTTATCATACAGGCCATTCTTCTCATCATAATTGACAAGACCCGCCTCGCGCATCAGTTCGTCCGAATAGCCTTGTTTCCTGAGATATTTCAGCAGTTCATCGCTGTATCTGCTTGAACAGCCGAGTCCGAACCGGTTCATCGTCTCATCACTTAAGGCCCTGTTTTTCAGATATTCCATACCCCCGGCCCCCTGTGGGGAACGGAGCATAAAATAATAAAATTTCGCCGCTGCCTTATTCAGCTCCAGAATACGTGCGCGCCTGTTTTCCTTTTTGCGCGCCTCCTCGTCATAAGATACTTCCGGAAGTGCCACTCCCGCGCGCTCTGCAAGGTTTGCAACCGCCTCCGGAAACGTATAATTTTCATACTGCATCACGAATGTGAATACATTTCCGCCCGCACCGCAGCCGAAGCAGTGAAACATCTGTTTACTCTGTGACACGGAAAACGACGGCGATTTTTCGTTATGAAAAGGGCATAGTCCAAAATAATTACTGCCCTGCTTTTTTAGCCTGACATAGCCGGAAATGACATCCACAATATCATTTTTTTCCCGAACTTCTTCTACAAGCTCATCGGGATAGTACATGAGCCGCCTTCCTTTCTGCCCTGATATACTGCCTCCGCAATCCATCGCAAATGCTGCTTACAGCAGTGCCGTTTCAATTTATGTAAACTCAATTTAATAATGCCACGATTTCGGAATGAACAATTCCTCATACTGCGCAAGAACAAAACGGTCCGTCATGGAGCTGATATGATCGCACACGATCCGCTCCCGGTATTCTCCCTCGTCGAGCTGACGCAGCAAAAACTGCGGAAGCAGACTGATATGATTGAGATAATAATGATAAAGCGTCTCAATAATTCCTTCCGCTTTTCCCTCCTCGCCTTTTGCGCGCGGGTTCTGATATACATGCACAAACATAAACTGCCGCAGCTTCTTCATCGCATCCTCGACCTCAGGAGACATGCAAATATCATTTTTTCCCATGCTGTTCGTCACAAGATCATGAATAAAACAGTCAAGCCGCTCTCCGCATGTGCGTCCAAGCACTTCTTTAATCTGTGCCGGCACATCGTCCTCCGTGAGAATCTGTCCACGGATTGCGTCATCCATATCATGATGGATATATGCGATCTTATCAGACAGCCTGACAATCTTTCCCTCCAGCGTCTGCGGCTTTCCGTCCGTCTGGTGATTGAGGATGCCGTCGCGCACCTCATAGGTCAGATTCAGTCCCTGACCGTCTTTTTCCAGACAATCTACCGTACGCAGGCTTTGTTCGTTATGCTTGAAGCCAAGCGGACAAATACTGTTTAATGCGCGCTCCCCTGCATGTCCAAACGGCGTATGTCCCAAATCATGTCCAAGCGCGATCGCCTCCGCCAGGTCTTCATTCAGGTGCAGCGCCTTTGCAATCGTACGCGCATTTTGGGATACCTCCAGCGTATGCGTCATTCTCGTCCGGTAATGGTCTCCGTCCGGTGTCAGAAACACCTGCGTTTTATCTTTCAGCCGCCGAAAAGACTTGCAATGCAGAATCCGGTCCCTGTCCCGCTGGAAAACGGGACGGATATCGCACTGTTCCTCCTCTTTCTGTCTGCCGCGGGAATTCACGCTCAGCGCGGCATACGGGCTCAATATCTCTTTTTCGTTTGCTTCCAGGCTTTCTCTGATCGTCAAGATACTCTACGCGCTCCTTCTATTCATACATATTCTGCACAAATCTCTCATTTCCTTTTTTTGATGCAAAAAAGAGCCTGCAGGTCTCAGTCGATTTTGTTCCATTTCCCGTTTGTCCGCCATGGAATCACATGCGTAACATAGATCAGCACATAGACCACTGCCGCAAGACCAAATGCGGAAATCACATCCACCATCGAATGCTGCTTGATAAAAACGGTTGACATAATAATCAGTGCACTCAGAATGCCGGACGCGATCTGCACCGGACGATGCTTCGATAAGCGCCTGCTCTTGTGGACCGCAATATGAATGCCGATCGAATTATAAACATGAATACTCGGTAAAATATTCGTTGCCGTATCTGTCTGGTACAGATTTGCGATCATGCGCGTAAACACATTGTCCCGCGGGAACTGCGCCGGTCTCAGCTCATGCCCGTTCGGATACACAAACGACACGATCAGAAATACCGTCATTCCCGTCACAAGGAACCAGAACATCGGCCAGTAGCTTTCCTTATCAACAAATATAAAATACAATACAAAACCCGCCACATACGCGAACCAGCAGAAGTACGGGATCACAAAATACTCGCAGAACGGAATTTTGTCATCCAGTGCCATATGAATCACGTGATAATTGTCTTCGGTCAGCCTCTCCACAATAAAAAACAGGACCAAATATACGATCAGATAAATGACCATCGGTATCCCATGACGATATTTTCTGATAAATTCTTTCATTACCGCAATTCCTCTCCGATTAAATGTATAATTTCAGCTTCTGATGCAGGCAGGACAGATGGAGCTTTTTCGCGCAGCAGACAACTTCTCCGTCTACATGGAAATACATCGGCTCCTTTGCCCTGACCACGATATCTTTCGCCCGCAGTATATGGATTTCCCGTTCATGACGCACATGCTTTCCCGTAAAGGCGCTCGGAAGTACACGCAGGAATCTGCGCCTTGTCAGATTTTCTGCCAGACACAAGTCAAGCTTCCCATCGGACGCATCTGCGCCCGGGCAAAACATAAATCCGCCTCCCTCAAAGCGGTGCACCATAAATGACGTAAACAGGCAGCGCTTCATCTCCAGCTTTTTTTCTCCGTCCAGCACGATCTGAACCGGATGCTGTGAGAGGCGCACAAGCTGTTTTAATGCAACGATCAGATACGCAAGCTTGCCAAGGTGCAGCCGGTTTAAGTACCGTTTCATCACAGAGCGCTCCACTTCCTCGCAGACCGCCGCGTCAAAGCCGATACCTGAACTTCCTGCAAACCTTCTCAAATATCTCGTGCCATCCTGCCCGGTTACCTGCACAAGACCAACGTCCATGCGGTATGGCTTTCTCGTCAGGATCCGTCTCAAACGCTCTTTGGGCGTTCCCTGCTCCGCGAAATCTCTCGCAAAATCATTCGCGGAACCCTGCGGAATATAAGCAAGCTCCACCGCATCCAGATCATAGATTCCCTGAAGAACTTCATTGAGCGTGCCATCTCCACCGCAAACGAGAAGCCGGACCTTTCCGCCGTTTGCGGTCAGCCTCTCGGCAAAGCGCCCCGCATCTTTTTCCTGCTTTGTAAAATGCACCTGATACGGAACCCCTCGTTCTTTAAGGACACTTTCAAGCTGCCCCCATAATTGTTTTCCTCTGCCGGACTTCGCTGCCGGATTGATGATTACATGATACATTTGATGATTCCCCCGCTGCCTCGTACTTAAAAAGCACCTCATACTTATTACAACATCCACCCCATATATCGTTGACCGGATATTTCCTGCAGACTGAAAGGCAGGCGGCACCTAAAGTACCGCCCGCCGCATTTCTATGCCCCCTGCTTATCCACACCGGTTTTACACGTTCAAAGGATATTTGTCCGTCAGCTTCTGCACAATGGCTCTTGCTTCCGGAACTTTTTCTTCTCCGCCTTTAATCACTAGCGTAATCGCCTCTGCGATCTCATTCATATCTTCCGTATTCATCCCTCTCGACGTCACCGCAGGCGTACCTAAACGAATACCGCTTGTGACAAACGGTTTCTGCGGGTCATTCGGGATGGTATTTTTATTTGCCGTGATATGTGCGGCATCCAGCAGCTTCTCAACTGCTTTTCCGGTCAGCCCGAGCGGGCTTAGGTCAACCAGCATCAGATGATTGTCCGTACCGCCGGACACAATACTGATGCCGCGGTCCATCAGACCCTTGCAGAGCGCCTGCGCATTATCCGCAATCTGCTGCTGATAACGCTTAAATTCCGGTGTCAGCGCTTCCTTAAAGCATACCGCTTTTGCCGCGATTACATGCATGAGCGGTCCTCCCTGAATGCCGGGGAAGATCGCCTTATTAAAGTTATATTTGTCCGCAGCTTCCTGATTACAGAGGATCATGCCGCCTCTCGGACCGCGCAGCGTCTTATGCGTCGTCGTTGTCACAACATCCGCATACGGGAACGGACTCGGATGGATCCCTGCCGCAACCAGTCCCGCAATATGCGCCATGTCTACCATCAGGATTGCACCCACCTCGTCTGCAATCTCACGGAATTTCTTAAAATCAATCGTTCTCGCATACGCGGACGCGCCCGCCACGATCATTTTCGGTCTGCATTCCAGAGCAATCTCTCTGACCTTATCATAATCAATAAATCCGTCATCATTCACGCCATACGGCACGCAATGAAAGTATTTTCCCGACATATTCACCGGTGAGCCGTGGGAAAGATGACCGCCGTGATCTAAATTCATTCCCATAAAAGTATCTCCCGGCTCCATACAAGCAAAAAATACTGCCATGTTTGCCTGTGCGCCGGAATGCGGCTGAACGTTCGCATAGTCGCAGCCGAACAGCTCTTTTGCACGCGCTCTGGCAAGTTCCTCAACTACATCTACGCATTCACATCCGCCATAATAGCGTTTGCCCGGATACCCTTCCGCATATTTATTTGTAAGCGGGCTCCCCATCGCCGCCATCACGGCTTTGCTTACCCAGTTTTCAGACGCGATCAGCTCAATATGGCTGTTCTGCCTGTTCTGCTCGTCCACGATCGCCTGCGCGATCTCGGGGTCCACCTTTACTACTTCGTCCAATGAATACATCGATCGTCCTCCTGTTATCTTCATGCGCGAAACTCAGTATCGCACCTGACAAAGGCACACGCGCCCTTATCAGGTACCGGTATTTATTGTAGCATACCCGATTTAAGCTGTCCACCGGAAAAAAAAGAGTTTGCGCATTGCGCAAACTCTTTGGATTGAGGAAATTCCTATCGGTAAAAAAGCGTCCTCCTTAAATCGGGCAGCTTCCGTCCGACACGATGTCCGCGTGCTTTGCCTCGGCATCCTCCAGAGAAGCGTAGCCATAAAAACGCGTTTCCGCGGCAATGATGTCCTTCAGCAGATTCTCTTTCTTTTCGTCCGCGTGCTTTGTCTCCTCAAGCAGCAGCTTTAACGTTTTCATTGAGTATGTCAAAAGCTCCGCTCTTAAATAGCTCTCCATGGAGGAGCCTTCCGCCGGACTGTCCTGCTCCGTGCGCAGCGCGCGTCCGTTTTTGCGGATATTCGGATAGTGCTCAAGCATCCAAGCATCCCATTTTAAGTGGATCTGAACGATCTCTTCTGCCATATCCTCCTGCTCTTTCGTCGTTTCAGGCAGATACTGCTTTACCTTCTCATATTCCTCAGGATAGGTCGTCCGCATCATCCTTGTATATTTTTCAAAATAAAAATTTCTGCCCTCCTCTGTCAGCGCACGCACGCAGTCCTCGTAATAGCTTGCAAGAAGTTCATCCGAATACACGACCCACTGACTCATCCGCATACGGAAAAATGTATCCGGGTCGTCCTGACAGGACGCCCGTCCGCCCGTATTATATACATGCTGGAACATATCCCATTCCAGCTTCGCGATATCAAAGATTTTTTGTTCTCTCGCAGATACTTCCGCCATACTCCACACTTCCTTCTTTCTTTCATAATACAGAACCCTGCGGTGCGCATTGTGCTCCTGCCTGCATAAAATCCCTGCGGACCGCCGCATTCCATACAAAATCTTCTCGAACCGCCCTCGGTCCGCTCAATATGCATACCCCGTCGGTGAGAGCGGGATGTAACTCCACTCCGTGTATCCGGTCTTATCCGAACCGATCAGAAAATAATTATATACAACTTTTCCATTCTGCCTGTCGTTCGTGCAGTCCACATGATACCATCTGTCGTTCAGCATGACGATATTCCACGCATGATTGCTGCCCGTTCCGATATAACAGGGAATCCCCATTTCATCCATAAATTTCTGAAACAGCAGCGCATAACCGGTGCAGACCGTTGTATAGTGATATAATCCGTCGTAACCGGAACGCTCATCCGCCTCATTATAAACCGTATCAAACGAATAGGAAATCGTACGGCAGAGATAATCATGCACGGCACGGACCTTCTCATAATCCGTCCCCTTATTAAAGATCGGCAAAAGCTGCCCGACCATCGCATCAACCGCATCTTCCTCCGCGTTCGTACTCAGCCGGTCAAATGTTAAATCCCAGCGGTTATTCGATCTCCGCGTCAGCCTTGCACCGCTGATCAGGCACCGTTCATAATCACGGAGTTCCAGTTCAACCAGTTTGACTGCCTCATCCCAAATCTCATTGGTCACATCAAAATCCGCATAAAATTCTATTCTTTTCACATAACAGTCCGCCGCCATCTGAACAGCCGCCGCCGCTTCTCCCGGATAGCTTAAATAAACCTGCATGGTATCGCGCCTTAGCACCGACGTGGCGTTCACGCCTGCCACTTCCGGTCTGCTCGCTGCGGAACCGGGCGTAATACCTAGCCGTCCTTCCCGCCTGCCAAGTGTGATATAGTGCTGATACAGCGCCGCTTCGTTATAGCCATATGCCGCAACCACATCGGGATATGCCGCCGCATAAAAAACAGGATCAAAATCCGCACAGCCCTGTCTGCCTTCCGCTCTTCCGCAGGTCACATAATGCTGATACAGCGCCGCCTCGCTCGTGCCGAGGACCGCAACCACATCGGGATATGCCGCCGCATAAAATTCCGCATCAAATAATCCGCCGTCCGGCATCACCTTCGTCTGCGCCTCCGCAGTCATCCCTGACAGGAAAAAGGCAGCAATCAGCGCCGCCGCAACGGAAATAAAGTTACGATATGCTCTTTTCATCACACACCTCCAGCATCGAAAGTCTGCACCAAATGGCGATTCAAATCTATGATTTTTTCTATTCCTATTATAACGGATTCTGCAAAAAAAAGAAACCCGCAAGGGGTTCTTTTTTATCCGATTGGTAAATCCTTTATTCCACCTGCCCCTGATGATCAGACGATCCCGATAAACCGCTTTTTCTTCCGCCCAGCCGTCTGATCAGACCGCCTATTCCTTCAACTGCCTTCTGAACCACCAGCACCACCGTATGATCCGCCGCAAATCCCAAAACGAAACAAACAATGACCGCCGTCAGCACCGTCAGCACAATTCCGCCGATGCAGCCAAAGCGAAGCGGCTGTACTCCGATTTTTCCCCATGTCACCACAAATAAGCCATACCAGTGTACCAATATGATGGAATAGCTGTATTTTGACAGTGCCTGAACCACTGACGGAAGCTTTCCCCTTAGGACCCGCTCAAATTTGGACAACAGGATCAGCACTGCTGCCGCAAAAAGTACCATTACCGGAGCCGTATTAGAGATATACGCCATAAACGAGTAATCTATGACTGCAGCCACCGCTATCATAACCGCGGATACCGCCCCGAAAATCAGTACCAGCCGCTCCATCCATTTCGTTCTTCGCTCCGTAACAATGTAACCCAGGATAAATACGCCCTCCCAGCCTGCCAGATTCATGGCAAAGCCAGTCTGCACGCCTGCAAGCGGCAGATAAGCCGTCACGGCTTCTTCGGCCAGAATCAGAAAAAATAATACCTTTATGGAACTGTCTTTTAAGTTTCTTACCATGACCCGGATAAATGGAGCCGTCACATACAGGGAAATCAATATGTAAATCAGCCAGTAATGCGGCACAATTCCGGATGCCCCTGCGAGAATCTGCAGAGCGCCCTCCTTCAGATTCCGCGGCGGAATCAGACTGATCTGTCCGGAGATACACAAAAAAATCACATAATAGACCACCATGGGAATCACGATTTTCACAAATCGCCTGAAATAGAACGTTCCAAGGGATTCTTCTTTTTCACTTGACAACAGGAGAGAGCCCGAGATCATCACATAAAGCGGATTGCAGACTAAACCAATTCCAGCGCAGAGCAACAGCAGATTTGTTTTCCACACCGGCGCGTCCGCATCCGCCTGCATGGAACAGGCATGCGTTAAAATCACCATAACCGCAGCAAAAACGCGGGCATAATCCATATAGACTTTCCTTCCGCCCGAAGTGCGAGCCCCACAGAACATCCGGACTGCATATTCGCGTCCGCTCAGTCCTTTACCGGCGCTTCCATGCGCCATTGCCGTCAAAATAAAAAATACCGGCATCACCCAAAGCATTTTGCGGCACACATACAGGGTATCCGGCAGATTCCCCCGCCATTCACAATACAGCATGATACAAAATCCCAAAAACATCAGGAGAGCTGCTGTGATCATCCCGTTTTTGACTTGTCCCCGTGTTCTTTTTTCCATGACGTATCCCCTTTATTCTGAAGTAAGCTCTCATTCACCCCTTTGCAACATTGATTTTACCACCGAAACTGATTTCCTACAATCCTGACTTATCCGTATATTTTTTGCGTATGTCTTTTGTGTATCTCTTTTACGCACGTCCTTTGCATACATCCTTTACGCATGGCTTTTGCGTATTGCTGCTCTCCGCTTACGCCCGGTATTTTTTCATAATGCCAAGCTCATACACTGCCATCGCCGCAATTACGGCAAACATGCTGCCGAGCATACTGATTATGAGAAGAGGCGAGTTTTGTCCTCCGATCAAAAACGGCAGGCCGAGCAGAATAAAAACCACTCCAAAGATACACCAGAGCCGCGAAAGCGCACGGTTATATCCTGCAGCATCCTTCACAGGCGCCACTTTTGCATTCGCCCAAAAGCCAAACGCCCTTTCTTTTTTGCTGAATCTTATATAAATCCCAAGGACTATAAACGCTGCCCCCAAAAACGCCCATGCTATAAACGCGATCACGCTTCCCGTCATCCCTGCATCCATCCTTTCTGTCTCTTAGCCGATGCGTTATCGTTCCAAAATACGCTGCCGCTCTGCAAATCCTGCCGCCCTTCTGCAGGCCGCACTGACATTATCTCATGTAAAGTCCCGTCATCTGCATTTCCTCATCAAAAATGAGCGTGTAAGTCACACTCGTTTTTTCATAAGAAGCACCAATCTCTACAACAGCCACATGCTGTCCATACTGCGTGACCTCAGAAACATAGGCATTCCCCCACGCCGTAAACGCGCCAAAATCCTCAGCAATATACTCCTTCGCCTCCGCAAGAACCTCCTGTGTCAGGACTTCCGCCGCGTCTTCCCGCAGAAATGTCCGCAGGGAATCATAATCATCCGCATCCAGACAGGCAATCACCTGCTTTGCTTTTTCGATAACAGCCTGCTCGGCAAACCGGTTATTTTCTTCCACTTTATCAGCCTTCGGCAACAGCCACCACAGCGCTGCCGCTGCCAGACAGAGCACAATGACAACAGCACCGATGCATTTTGCATACCGCTCATATCTGCCCCGCTTTTTCTCTTTTTCGGTCATATCCGCATTAAATTCCGCCGCCACGGCATCCGGCGCGCCGATCTCGTCCAGAATATGTGCAAGCGGCTCACCTTTTTCAAGCGCGGCATCAATATCCGCGTGAAGCTGCCTTATGATCTCTTTTTTCTTCGCCGCATTGCACCGGAGTTTTCTTTTGATCGCCCTCAGGTATTTCTTTTGTTCCATCTCCATCCTGCCCCCTCTTCTCATTCTTCCGTTTCCAGAATCAGATTTACGCTCTCCGAAAAATGTTTCCACAGCGCAGCCGCATCCTGTAACGTATGCTGCCCCGCGTCGGATATTTTATAATATTTCTTGGAAAGCTCCTTCCCCTGCGGAACGCTCCAAGCGCTTGTCACAAGTCCTTCCTCCTCCAGCCGGTACAAAATCGGATAAAGAGTTCCCTCTTTTAACGAAAAAAAATCGCCGCTTTTGTCTTTTAGCTCCATAATCATCTGATACCCATACTTCTCATGCTGTTCCAAAAGCTTCAGTACCAGAATCTCCAAAACACCTTTTTTCATCTGTCTAGCATATCGTTCGTTCACGCACTCACCGTCTTCTTTCTTTACACACCGCAGCGTTCTTCCGATGCCCGCCGCCATTTCTGCCGGAGCCTGCCTTCGTTCTCCTGTCCTCTGCCTTCATCCTGCCGGAGCCTGCCTTCGTTTTCCTGTCCTCTGCCTTCAGTCTGCCGGAGCCTGCCTTCGTTTTCTTCCCCGGGCTGCCGTTTGTCATCTCCGCCCCGTTCTCGTTTTCTTTCTAGGCGGACCTCCGCTTCCCGTTCCTGTCAAAGTGCTGTCTCAGCGCTCGCTCCACAAAGAAAATTGGTATCAGCATGCAGACGCATTCAAACGTGCATAACCCCCCGCCAACAATTCCAACCGTGCTTTCTTTCGCACCTGTCACAAACAGCATCGGGATGATGGATACCGGAATGAGGATGATTCCAAGCCAAAACCAATACCTACCAAAACAGGCATGTGCAAAACTCCACGTATCCTGATTTTTCATTGACATTGTTGTCCGGTATCCAAAAAGCGGATTAATCTCTTTCGGTGCACTTCTAACAAACAGCTTCCCGAAACCAATCATCATAAGCGGAATCATCAGATTCATGAGCAGCATAAAAATCCAAAACCCCATATGTATTCTCCCTTTCATCACTTTAATCTGAATTTCTAATCATTTAGTATTACTAAATATATGATAATACTGGGATTCCATAATGTCAACAACTTTTTATGATACTCAATCATGCTTTTCTTCCATCTGCACCGTCCATTCTGCGGTCTATCTTATTTCGTCTGTTAATTACCCTTACCTCCGCCTTCTCCGATACGATTTTGCAATTACCAGTGCCGTCAAAATTACGCACAGGCATATCCCATAGCCTAATAAATTTCCCTTGACGACATCATTTTGGCTCGTCTGCTGCCTTTCCGACATTCCACTCCCCATAACCGGTACCGCAAATTTTTCCGGCATTGCTCCCGTCTCCCCATCCGGCAGCGTTCCAAACCCTTCCGGCAGTTCTCCCGTCTCTCCGTCCGGCGGCGCTCCAAACCCTTCCGGCAGTTCTCCCGTCTCTCCGTCCGGCGGCGCTCCAGGTCCTTCCGGCTCACTATCCTGTGCACCCACGTTTCGCTCCATGTTTCCTCCCATCTCAAAGGTACCCATAACGCTTATATCAATCTTGGAAGCATCCACTAAATCACTACCGTTTTCACGCTGTCCTTCGTCCGTAGACGGAATCCGCCCGTCAAGCTGTCCGCAGATACTTTGTGCACGAAGCAGCATTGTCTGCTGAAACATACCGGCGCCTGCCTCATATTCTTCATAGGAATAAAAAGCAGTCGGATCCGTTCTTACCAATTCATCAATCCGGCTGCGTATCTGTTCATAGACCGTAAGAAAACGCCCGCCAAGCACATATTCCTGCGCAAGCTGTCTTAGGTATTCATGATAGATTTCCAGGTATTCTTCCTGTTCCAATAACGCATCAAAAAACTGCGTCCCCGAAAACGGTGTATCAACCGCATCATTGATGACATCCGATGCGCTGTTCTCCCCCGCCTGCATTCCTCCAAAAGAAAGATTATAATCCCACGGCAGGATATTCAGCCTGCCTTCATACTCATATAAATAATAATTGTGCGCCATCATTCCCGACAGACTGTCCAGATTTACACTGAATGTATGTACCGCCATATATTTTAAGATATTGTCCACATCCAGATACTGTTCCAGATCCGTACCCTCATGAACCTGTTTCAGCGCTTTCACAACCCGCTCATGATCGCTCTTACTGCTGTCCATGACCTCTCCGTCCCAAATATCAGAATAGCTGGATAGCGAATCATCCGTATAGCTTAGATCCGCGCCTCCGCTTCCCGCATCCGCACTTTCCTTCATTCCGCCGCCCACGGACTCCGGCTTATAGAGCCTGCCGTCTTCCGTGCCATAGCAGCGCAGCAAAAAGCTTTCCTCCACAGCTTCCAATGCCAGATACACGCCCCAATATTCCCCGTTCACCGATACTTTTGCATAATTATACAGGGAAGCATCCGCACCCAGATACGCATACATATCATAGATGACCGCCTCTTTCATATTCGTCGCATCCGCATATTGATTATTTAAGATGAGCTTATCCAGACCATAACAGCTCTGTCCTTCCACGTAATGATCAAATTCTACCTTAAAGCTATAACGGTCCGTTTCCGGATCAGCGGCAATTGCAGACAGGCTCGTATTTCCCTTTGGGCGGATCCCCACATTGTAAAATGTCTCTCCGTTCACAATGACATCGCAGGAAATGTACTCCTCGTCAGCAGCATGCAGCAGCAGAGACTCCCACGCCTCGTCCTCAATCCTGATGTCGATAGAAAGAATTTCCTCCCTGTCAAACAGGCTTGTTTCATACTCCATTTTCACGCCCATTCCTCCAAACACCGCCGTAACCTGCTCTGCACAGGCTGCTGCTGCAAGGCATAATGTCACCGCCAGAATCATTAGTCCAGCTGCCGCCTTTTCTATATATTTTTTTGCGATCATATCCTCTCTCCTGTCAATGTTCTTTTCCCATCACGCTTAGATGTCTCCCCGTCACTCCATATATTCTCCGTTGTAGCTTACGAGGGACACATCGCAGATTCCGGGCAGTTCGTTAATCCGGTTGAGAAAAGCGGTTCCCGCATCTTTCATTCTGATCTCGACCGTCAGCTCCATTCCCTCTGCCCGTATCGTTTTGGCCTTCACAATCAGCCGTTTAGCAGACTGCTCTGTCAGCTCCATCGCAGCCTCCTCCGCCTTTTCGTCCCTGCAGTTCAGAATCAGGATATACGGATTTTCAGCACTTTTTCGATTGGAAAATACGACAAGAATAAGCCCGATCACAGCCGATCCGATGACCGCAAGAGGAATCATCCCCGCACCGATCACAATTCCAGCCGCAATCGCCCAGAACAGATAGACGATCTCCATCGGTTCTTTAATTGCGGCGCGAAACCGCACGATGGACAGCGCTCCGACCATGCCGAGCGATAAGACAACATTCGAAGTCACCGCCATGATCACAAGTGTGGTGACTAAAGACAATCCCACCAGCGTCATGGCAAATCCGGCGGAATACATAACACCCGGTGAAGTTTTTTTATAAACAACAAATATGAATAATCCTGTAACCAGTGCAAATACCATCCCGATCACGGTATCAATGATCGAAAACTCCGTAACGCTTTCCAAAAATCCCGACTTGAAAATATCATTAAATGTCATAACAGATCCTCCATCTCAAAGCCCCTGTATGCGGGCGAAAACTTTATTTTTCTTTGTCACCTGAATTTTTTTATTTTCTGCGGTTTTCCCACTTTTCAGACTGCACTTCTCCCGTCTTCCGCTACGCCCTCTCCCGTCTTTCCTAAGCCATGTTTTATCCAAACCTGCGGCAGAGTGCATATTTGGAAAATGCCTGCTGCCTGAGATTTCCCGTCTGGATCAGACCCGCCACGATTTCCGGGAGAAACGCATCATATTTCACTTCCAGAATCCTATCTCCCGGTTTGTCCGACGCGCAGATGCCGCTCTCTTCTTTTTGTAAAAATGAGCGGTCAAACAATGTCGTCCTGATCTGGGAATCAAATGTAACGCGCACATTGCCCGCTTTATAAAGATACGCCTCTCTGACGTACGATACCATGACCCGCGGTCTTAACACCTGATCCTGCATCCGGACATACAGTTCCCGCACCAGCCCGGACGGATGTCCGCGCATCCAGCACCACCCCCGTCTTCCTGCAAAGACTGTCCCGTTTTTGCTTCTTTTCCAGGACAAAATAAGAACGGTCTTCATTGTAAAAACGGATCCGGAATTTCTCACGTTCTGCCAGTCCCTGTATCTTCTCTCTGAGCGCCCGGTCCCGGTAATTATCAAAATAAATACTGTGAACACGGTATATTCCTTCCGCTCCTGCATGCGGGTCTACCCGCATCACGCGCTTTAAGCGGCTGCGCATGCCGAGATAATCCGCATATTCAATCTGATATTTTAATTCATGACGGTACTGCTCTTTTCCCATATTCATCCTCCATCCCGAAACGTTTACGCGGCAGAGCCTGACGCCGGGCAGATTCCACGATAAACCGGTGCCCTGCACGTTTCAGTATAGAGAATCATCCTGAAATGTACTTGAAATTCCATGTGAATTTTCTGTGAAAAAAAGAGTTTGCGTTCCGCGAACTCTTTCGAAGAAATGCCCTTGGCATTTCTTATGGGATGAGGAATTTCCTATCGAAAAAAGACTTCCGCTGATGCGGAAGTCTCGAAGAAATTTCCTATAGGTTGAATATCCAGACTCTATATCACCACCGTAAAGCAGATGGATTTCCCATCCTCGCTTTTTACGGTAATGCTTCCTCCATGTGCTCTGGCGGCTGCCTGTGCAATCGAAAGCCCGATCCCGCTTCCTCCCGTATCTCTGGAGCGGGATTCATCCGGGCGGTAAAACCGGTCAAACAAGCGTTCCAGTCCGGTCGTCTCCTCTATATGACAGGTATTCCAGACCGTTATGACTGCCTTTCCACGCTTTTTCGAGACGATAAGACGGATCTGCCCTCCTTCATCCGTATACCGGACTGCATTATCTAAAAGAATGGACAGCATATGGCTGACAGCCTCCTTATCCCCGCACAGCTTCACCTCATCCGAAATATCCTGCTCAAAATGCTTTCCTTTCGCTTTTGCCATCGAGGCAAACGCCTCCGCCATCTCCCACGCCGTGTCGCTCAAAGAAAACTCCGCCTTCTGCGCAAACGGCTGTGCTTCATCAAAGCGGGACAGCATCACCATCTCCCGAACAAGTTTTGACAGCCTGTCCGTCTGCTTTTTGATATTCCTGGTCCATTCATCTTCCCCATGCTCCATCGCAATCACATCGCAGCTTGCCGCAATCGACGTCAGCGGTGTCTTAATCTCATGTCCTGCATCCGTAATAAAACGTTTCTGTTGTTCCATATTCCGAATATACGGCATAAGGGCACGTTTTGAAAGAGGAAGGAGCAGCAGCCACACCGCAAGCAGCGCCGCTGCCGCAACCACACATGAAATCCACAAAAGCGTCCGCACAGAACGCCGCTCCATACCCGCGTTTAGGAAAATCACAATGCTTCCATCCGGGGTATCATAAACACGGTAGCGGTAATCGCCATAATATCCGGCATCGGAACGCCCTGCCATGACCGCATCCGCGTATCTGAGCGCCTCTGCCTCTGAGACTGATGCGATAAACCGTACGGAGACGCCGCGCCTTTCCCCATTTTTATCATAGCGCACCGAAAAAAAACGCGTGGTATATTCCATCTCCGGTAAAAAGCCGTCCCTTCTATCGCCCTCCGGCAGCTCAAAGCGCTCCGGCGGCTTTTCTCTTGGAGCCTGCTCAAACAAAAAGACCGACTCCAATGTCCGGTCCAGCCTGTCCGTCGTCACGACGGCATTCCAAATATTGATGACCGCCGCCAGCACACTAAGTATGACAAAGACAGCACACATTGCTGCACCTATGAACCGCCGTCTCATCTTTTTTAACATTCCTATACCCCATCAATAAGTAGTTTGAAAAGAACTTTCAAACTTTTTCCTCCAAAAAATATCCCGCTCCTCTGGCTGTCCGGATTTCAACGGAAGCTCCCAACTGGCGCAGCTTTTTACGCAGAAATCCGATATGGGTCCAAACGACGTCCAGACCTGATTCGGAATCTTCCCCCCAGATCACATCCATAAGATGCTGCGTGGAAAAAACAGAACGCGGATGGCGGATAAACAATTCCATCAGCTGATATTCTTTATTACTCAGCCTGATACGTTTTTCTCCCACCGCAATCTCATAGGAATTGCAATCCAGTTCCATATTTCCGAATGTCCGTATATGATCCGTATAATGCATGCTTCGTCGTGACAGCGCCTTGACTCTTGCGACCAGTTCCCCGGAAGCAAACGGTTTTGGAAGGTAATCATCTGCACCGGCATCCAGTCCATTTATCCGGTCTTCCACCTCTGTTTTTGCAGTAAGCAGCAATACGGGTGCAGCGTTCCCCGCTTCCAGCAGTTTCTTTAATACAGTCAGACCATCCATTCCGGGCATCATGATATCAAGCACGATCACATCATACCTTTTACAGCACAGCGCGTCCCATGCGCTTATTCCGTCCGAAACTACATCCACAGAAAAACAGCTTTTCTCCAAAAGGACTTTCAGTGCATTTGCAATTCCGGTCTCATCCTCTGCAACCAGTACCCTCATCAGACGGCTCCCTTTTGTTTCGCAAGCAGTTCAAAAAATTCCTCCTCCGGCATCGGCTTTGCATAATAATAACCCTGCACCTGATCGCAGCCGATCTGCCTAAGCAGTTCAACCTGTTCCTTCGTCTCGACACCCTCCGCAACGATCCCAAGATTCAGTTTATCTGCCATAAGAACGACCTGCTCGAGAATCAACCTGCCCTTGCCTGAAATAATCATATTCTCAATAAATTTCTTGTCCAGCTTAATGATGTCGAACGGCGTCTCCAGCAGAATATTGAGCGAGGAATAACCGCTCCCGAAATCATCCATTAAAAGCTTGAAACCCTCTTCTTTTAATTCCAATGCTTTTAAGCTGATCTGCTGATCATCCGCCGTCTCCGTAATTTCCAGCTCCAAAAGCTCTTTCGGAATCCCATTATCCTTAATCATTTTGGAAAGATGCTCGACACACTCATGATCCTGCAGATGCACGCGCGACACATTCACGGATACAGGACAGCGGACCATTCCTGCATCCCTGCAGCGCCTGATAAAACGGCACGCTTCATTCCAGATATAATAATCCACTTCTTTGATAAAACCGTTTTCCTCAATGACCGGAATGAACTGATTCGGATAAATCATGCCGCGCTCGGGATTCCGCCAGCGTACCAATGCCTCCGCGCCCACAATTTCATTTCTGGATATGCTGTATTTCGGCTGTAAAAACATCACAAACTGCCGCTCCGCAATGGCCGCCTGCATATTTTCTTCAATGAACTTTCGATTATACAACAGCTCCTTGAACTGCTCCTTGTAAAAAAGAATATTGCTCAAAACATTCTTTTTTGCCGCTTTGCGCGCCATCGCGGCGCGGTCTTCCATCTGCCGCAGCTCCATCCCACGGTCTTCCACCATATATACGCCGTAGGACATTTGAAGTTTTACATTCCGAAAGCTGCTGATCCGCGCGTCAAGCGCTTGGATAAACGCCGTGAGCTCCTCCTCGCCCTCATATTCTGTAACAACCATAAATACATCGCTCCGCAGATTCACAAAAAATTGTTCGGGACGACAGCATTCACTCAGCTGTTTAATGATAAAATCCAAAATTTCATCTCCGAATTTCTCACCGTAAAGATCGTTGACAATCTTAAATTTACGTATGTCAAACTGGATAAACCCAATCTTTTTCGTGGAGGAATGAACCAGATTATTGACGTTTCTCTGAAACCTGTTTAACTTACTGATTCGCTTTAGGACACTCTGCAGCTCATCATTCTGCGGAATATCTTCCGGTCTGATACTGCTCTCCGTTTTGTCCTTCAGGTACTCTGCAAGCATCTTCTCCAACAGCTCAATGCTGGCATTAAGCGCTCTCGGACATTTTTGTAAGATCAGCCCTTCCTTACGAATAGCTGCCAGTCCCTCCGGTTTAGATATGTCCTGTCCCAGAATATCACGGCAGTTCACCTCACCGTCCATTTTCTCTGCAAACTGTCTGATAAATTCATCCGTTTTTTGATTGCCGTATACTTCCTGCTCCTTGTCCTGCGGATCATAAAAGCCAAGTGCCATGCCAAGAACCAGAAGCGCCGCTGTAATGCAGCCGCAGGTTCCACCCTGACGCATGCCGCCCCCAAAGCAGGTACTGATCTTAAAAACCGTCTTTAAGTCCATGCCAAGATCATCCGCAAACGCACCGAAAAGCGCCTGCGAACAATGATATCCCTGATGCAGCAGTGCATCTGCTTTTTCTTTATGCGTCATGACTCTTCCCCCCCAAAACCTTCCCATTTACACAAATCGCTAAAAAATTTAAGAAGAATCCGCGAAGCGGATTCTTCGAAAGACCGCTTTGCGGTCTTTTTTAACCTATCGGAAACTCCTTCATCATGAAAGAACGCTTGGCGTTCCAAAAGAAATGCCTT
>DLAJ01000031.1:62344-114672 GCA_002493905.1 Lachnospiraceae bacterium UBA7050
TCCAAAAGAAATGCCTTTGGCATTTCTTTGAAAGACTTCCGCTTATGCGGAAGTCTTTTTTTATCCAATCGAATCGTACAGATCCATCATCGGCGAAAGGATTGCAAATACCATGACGCCTACGATCACTGCCATCACGATAATGATCATCGGCTCCATGACCGCCATCAAGGACTGTACTGCCATCTCAACTTCTTCATCGTAGTAATCCGCCAGCTTATTCAGCATGTCTTCGGTATTACCGGATTCCTCACCGATTCTCGTCATGTGATAAACCATGGGCGGAAACAGCCCGCAGGTCTCTAACGGCTGGGAAAGCGGCACGCCGAGCGTGATCTGGTCACGCACGTCAAGCAGCGCCTCCTTGTACCAGATATTCTGCATCGTGTTTGATACAATACCGACTGCTTCCGTCAGTGGAACGCCCGCTGCCATCAGCGTACTTAATGTACGCGCCATCATGGAGGACGCTTCCTTCTGCTTTAGGTTTTTCATCGCTGGAATGATCAGTGCCAGCTTACCGAATACATGCTTTCCGGAATTGGTCTTTGAATACAGCTTGAGCGCCACAATCACACCGATCAAAGCCAGGGCAACCAAATACCAGTATGCCCGTAAAAAGTCACTCGCCGCCACCATCGCCTTTGTGATCGCAGGAAGCTCTGTCCCCAGATCGTTAAACATTCCCGTATAGGAAGGAATGACAACGACCAGCATGACAACCATAACGGCAATTGCTACGACGATCAGCACCACCGGGTAGATCATGGCCTTTTTGATCAGCGCCTTGGTCTTTGCAGCCTTTTCAAAATGCGCCGCCATACGTTCCATTGCAATATCTAGGGAACCGGAAGCCTCGCCTGCCTGCGTCATGCTGACAAGCAGATTCGGAAATACCTTCGGATGTTTGGCAAATGCCTCCGCAAGCGGCTCTCCTTTCTCCACGTCAACGCGGACGGCAACGACCGCCTTTTGAAGCTTCTTGTTTTCGGTCTGCTCTCCAAGCATCCTGAGCGCATCAATAATCGTGACGCCCGCTCTCGTCATGCTGACGAACTGGCGGCAGAATACACTTAAATCCCTTGGCTTCGGCGCACCTCCAAGATCGATATTAATGTCCTTCGTCAGCATGCTCTGCTTCGAAAGAGAAACAACCATCATACCGCGGTTTCTGATCTCGGCAAGCGCCTTCGCTTCCGTTTCCGCCTCAATACTTCCCTTGATCTCTTTTCCCGCCTTATTGACCGCTACATAGCCAAAGCTTTCCATATTGTACTCCTTTGTCCTCTCACTATATCGATTTTTGCAATCTACGTCATTGTATTATAGATCAAACGATACTCTCATCATTTCGTGGTACGATGTAACGCCCTCAATCACATACTCGGACGCGCTCATATGTAATGTATGCATACCCTCGGCAAGCGCCTGCTCCTTAATATCCTCGGCACCGCCGCCTTTCACGATGATGGATTTTAGTTTTTGGGACATCTCCAGAATCTCATAGACACCGATCCGTCCCTTGTATCCGGTCTGATCGCATTTCGGGCAGCCGCAGGGTTTATAGATTGTCAGCGGCTGTTCAACAGGAACCCCGAGCTGCTCTTTCTCCTCCACTGTCGCCTCCTGCGGTTTCTTACAGTCAGGGCACAAGCGCCTTACAAGACGCTGCGCAATAATGCCGACAACGGAGTCCGCGATCAGATACGGCTCAATGCCCATATCGATCAGACGGGTCACACTGCCTGCCGCCGAATTCGTATGCAGCGTGCTGACAACCAAATGTCCCGTTATGGACGCCTGAACGGCAATACCCGCGGTCTCGGTATCACGGATCTCACCGATCATAATGATATCCGGGTCCTGACGCAAGATGGAACGCAATGCGGACGCAAATGTCAGATCCGCTTTATTGTTGACCTGCACCTGATTGATACCGTTAATATTCGCCTCCACCGGGTCCTCGACAGTAATGATATTGACCTCTTCCGTATTCAGCTCACTGAGTGCCGTATAGAGCGTCGTTGATTTACCGCTTCCTGTCGGCCCTGTTACCAGTATGATGCCATGCGGATTGCGCATGATATGGTCAAACTGCTTCAATTCTCCTTCTTTCAGACCAAGCTGGCTTTTGTTTCTTGTCAGCGCCGTCTTGCTCGTCAGACGCATTACGACCTTTTCGCCGTATACCGTCGGCAGGATCGACACACGGATATCATATTCCATTCGGTCTACAATGGATGTGATACGGCCGTCCTGCGGTTTTCTCTTTTCGGAAATATCCATTCCGCCGATAATCTTAATTCGTGCGATCAATGCCGGCAGAATCGCCGTAGAATAAGACGCTCTCTCATAGAGCGCGCCGTCTATACGATAACGGATACGCACCTTGCGTTCAAGCGGTTCAATATGAATATCAGAGGCACGCTGGCGCACTGCCTTTTCGATCATCTCATTTACTAGCACAACGATGGGTGAGTTGTTAATATCCTCATTTAACAGCTCTTCCTCTACATCAACTTCTTTCTGCTCCCGCTCCTTCGCATACTGCTCAAGCGCCTCATCCACATCGCTGCCGCCGTATAAACGGTCAAGCGCAAGCATGATACTGTGCTGTGTCGCAATCGCCGGCTCAACCTGCAGATTGGTGATGATGGAAATGTCATCCATCGCAGAGAAATCCATCGGGTCCGCCATCGCTACAAGCAGTACGTTCATATTGTTCGGATCAATTGCATAAGGAATCATCTTCTTGCTCCGCAGCATATGCTGGGGAACCAGATTTAAGACTTCCTCCGGAATGGAAATGCTCTGAATATCGACCATTTCCATACCCAGCTGCTCCGCCAGCAGCCGCGCCAATACCTCGTCGTCAACAATCCCTTCCTCGACAAGCGTTTCGCCAAGCTTTCTTCCGCTCGTTTTCTGCAGCTCAAGCCCTCTCTGCAGATCGTCCTGCGTGATGACTCCTGCGTCCACGAGCATATCGCCAATACGTATTTTTTTTCTTAATCCAACCATGATCAACCCTGCTTTATGTATGATTTTTTAGTAAAAAAGTTCTAAATCCTATCTTTTATGATAGCATAGGATTCCTGTTTTTTCCATGCAATTTTTCTTTTAACTCTCCGATCTCGTCAAACACAAGATCATTCAGGACACGGATATAGGTTCCCTTCATGCCTGATGAGCGGGACTCGATCACACCGGCGCTCTCAAACTTGCGCAGCGCATTGACAATGACCGAGCGCGTAATGCCAACACGGTCTGCAATCTTGCTTGCGACCAGAATCCCCTCCATACCACCAAGTTCGTCAAAAATATGAACGACCGCCTCCTGCTCCGAGGTTGACAGCGTATTAATTGCCGAGCGCACAACCTGGGTTTTGCGTACTTCCTCGGCATTCTCCTCATTGACAGAACGCAGCATCTCCAAGCCGACTACAGTCGCACCATATTCGCACAAAATGATATCGTCGATATCATACGAACCGCTGCTCTTATACAAAAACAAGGTTCCGAGCCGCTCCCCCGCAATTTCAATTGGCGCAATGATTCCCTGAAAGCGCGTCGTATCAATCCCCTCAAAACCAAGCGTCTCCAGATTGACATTCTCCTTTGTAGAGAGTACGGAAAGCATCCGCTCATTTAAGAGTGTATCAATAAATCTGCCGACTTCTCCCACAACCAGTTCCGTTATATTCTCAATGCCAGGATAACTGCCGGTTCCAAGCACTTTTCCTTTCCGGCTGATCACGAGCACGTTGGATTGTAAAATATCCTGCATGACGTTGCAGATATCGCTGAACACAACTTTGCTGGAATTATTGTTATGTAACAGCTTCCCTATTTTTCTTGTTTTATCCAGCAATTGCACACTACCCATGGTACTCTCCTCATCTTTTGCGGTCTATTTCTTAAATTTTCAGACAAAAAAGCCTTATGCACGATAATTGTAGCATAAGGCTTTCTATTTGTCCACTCATATTGAAAAATATCAGACAGCAATTGTGCTGGTAACATTACACCGCCGCAATCATGAAGCTTCGTTTTTAGGGCCGCCGGAAGCTTCTTTTGGATCCCCTGACACCTCCGGTTTCTGCCACGACATAAAATCACAGTCCGGATAACCAAGGCAGCCGTAATACTTTCTACCCTTGCGCGTACGCTTGATCGCGAGGTCTTTCCCGCATTTGGGGCATTGCACGCCAATCTTCTCAAAATACGGTTTCGTATTCCTGCATTCAGGAAAGCCGGGGCATGCAAGGAACTTACCATGCGGTCCGTATTTAATCACCATCCGCCGTCCGCAGAGCTCACAGTCCTCATCCGCTTCCTCATCAGCAATCTCCACTTCGGAAAGCTCCTTTTCCGCCTGTTTGACCGCTTCGTCCAGGTCTGGATAAAAATTGGAAACGACGGTCTTCCAGTTGACGTTCCCCTCCTCAATACCGTCTAAAAGCGTCTCCATGTTAGCGGTGAAGTTTACGTCCACAATGGTCGGAAATGCGTCCTTCATCATGTTATTAACGACCTCGCCCAGCTCCGTCACATACAGGTTTTTATTTTCTTTTACAATATAACGGCGCGCAAGAATCGTCGTGATCGTCGGCGCATACGTACTCGGCCTGCCGATACCGAGCTCTTCGAGCGCCCGGACAAGCGTTGCCTCCGTATAATGCGCGGGCGGCTGTGTAAAGTGCTGCTTTTCATCAAAGCTCATAAGCGACAGCTGCGCGCTGCGGTCCAGGCTCTTCATCATGGCGTTACCGCCTTCTTTTTCTTCATCCTCCTGCACATAAACACTTAAGAAACCGTCAAAAACAAGCTTGGAGGCTGAAACATGAAACCGGTAATCCCCCGCCGCAATCGTAACAGAAGTCGCCTCGTAACGCGCGAATGCCATACGGCTTGCAACAAAACGTTTCCAGATCAGCTGATAAAGCCGGAACAAATCCCTCGGAATGGAATCCTTCAGTGAAACCGGGATACGTGAGATATCTGTCGGCCGGATTGCCTCGTGCGCATCCTGAATCTTACGGCCGTTTTTTTTCTCGTTCTGATCTTCTTTTCGATTATAATCCGCCCCGTACTGCTCCTCGATAAACTCATACGCCATACGCTCCGCTTCCTCGGAAACACGCGTGGAATCAGTACGCAGATATGTGATAAGTCCGACTGTACCTGCACCTTTAATGTCAACGCCCTCGTAAAGCTGCTGTGCAAGACGCATCGTTTTTGCAGTAGAAAAATTGAGTACCTTGCTCGCCTCCTGCTGGAGTGTGGACGTCGTAAACGGCAGAGGCGCTTTTTTGATACGCTCGCCCTTCTTAACTTCATCTACCACAAACGCTGAGCCCTTCAGTGCTTCTGTGACTGCCTGCATCTCCTCTTTTGTATGGATATCAATCTTTCCGTTTTTGTCTCCGTAAAATTTGGCAGTAAGCGGTCTTTTCTCCCCCTCTACAGAAAGTATCGCATCCAGAGTCCAATATTCCTCAGGCACAAACGCGCCTATCTCTTCCTCTCTGTCGCTGATAATCCTCAGTGCGACCGACTGAACACGGCCCGCGCTTAAGCCCCGCTTCACTTTCGCCCAGAGCAGCGGGGAAATGCGGTAGCCCACCATCCGGTCTAAGCAGCGGCGCGCCTGCTGCGCATCCACCAGATCCAGATCAATCTCACGAGGATGTTTGAAGGATTCTTTGACTGCATTTTTCGTGATCTCATTAAACGTTATCCGGTACACTTTTTTATTTTCAAGTTTGAGGGCGGCGATCAGATGCCATGAGATTGCCTCACCCTCCCGGTCAGGGTCGGTTGCGAGATAAATCTTATCCGCTTTTTTTACTTCCTTCCTGAGCCCTGCAAGAATGTCGCCCTTTCCTCTGATCGTAATATACTGCGGTTCATAGTCATGCTCCACATCCACGCCGAGCCTGCTTTTCGGAAGGTCCCTGACATGTCCGTTGCTTGCCATCACCTCATAATTCGTTCCGAGAAATTTTTTAATTGTCTTCACCTTTGCAGGTGACTCCACGATTACCAGATTTTTTGCCATTTTGCTTCCCCTGTCCACCATTAATATAAGAAGTAACGCGTACGACTATACACTAAATTTTATGTTGTTTCAAGGGAAAATTGAAAATTTTGAAAAATTTCATGAAACCGCCTTCGGGAGATTCCCCGTGTTCTTTTATCTTTGTACATTTTCTTTCCATCGCATAAACAGGATTCCCAAAGTAAGAACCGTTGCCGCTAAAGAAGCATAATAGAGCTTATCCGGCAGCAGCATAATGCTTGTAGTGCGATAATATAATTTGCCTTTATAAAATCTTGCGCTGAAAGGTTGTCAAATCAGAAGTTACCCATATCTCCCCGGTAATATCTGCCCTGCCTGCATACCGCAAGTCCGTCAACACAAAGCCGCATCAGCGCCGTGGAAAATTCACCCGCTGCAAGTGCGCTCCGGCTCATCAGCATATCAAACGTCTGTCCCTCCTCCGTTAAAAGAGCATGAACCAGGCGCTCCGGCGTTTCTTTCCTTCCGCTCTGCCATCCTGATCCCGTTTCTCCTGTTCTTTCTCCTGCTGTTCTTTCTTCTGCTGTTCTTTCTTCTGCTGCTCTTTCCCCCGCTTCCCCTATCCGCTGCGCCATCTCTTTTTCCGTCCTGCTGCCCGCGCGCAGACCGCTCCCCCTTCCCCAGATTCCTGACAACTCCTCCAGCAGCCGGTCCGGTGACGTTGCAATTCCCGCACCCTGCGCGATCAGAGCATTGCATCCCCCGCTTAGCGCATCCGTCACCCTCCCCGGCAGGGCATAAACCTCCTTTCCCTGCTCTAACGCCGCATCCACCGTAATGAGTGTGCCGCTTTTTTTACGCGCTTCAATCACAAGCAAAAGCTCCGCAAGCCCGCTGATGATGCGGTTCCGCCTTGGGAACAGCCCTGCGTGCGGCTTTGTCCCCGGCGGATACTCCGACAACACGCCGCCATACGACGGGAGCCGTTCATAAATTTCCTGATTCTGCACAGGATAACAGACGTCCACACCACAGCCGAGCACGGCAAATGTCCTGCCGCCCGCCTCTATCGCCGCTTTATGACTGATGCCGTCAATGCCAAGCGCCATGCCGCTGATGATCTGCACCCCGGCTTCTGCAAGCACATAGGCAAACTTACGCGCCGTATAACGGCCATAATCAGAGCAGAGCCGTGCGCCGACGATACTGACGCTCGGTCTCTCCTCATCAGGAAGCTCCCCCTTTACATACAGGATGCGCGGCGGATCGGGTATGTCATACAGCCGCTTCGGGTATGCATCCTCTCCCAGCCGGAATGCCCTGATGCCCTGCATAGCCATCCCTTCATAAAGCCTGTGCGGCTCATATCGGGAATCTGTCTGGTATTCGCGCAGCTTTTCTGTCTGTGCCGCCGTGAGCAGTTTTTTCGCCGTTAATTCCGCAACCTCATTTTTCGACATCCGGTAAAGCCGTTCTGCGCTCCCGTACTCAGTAAGCAGGCGGCCTGCGCTGACACTTCCAATGGAAGGGATCCGGTCCAGCCAGCACTGATAGATGATCTCCTCATCATTTTGTACGCATCTTTCCATCTCTGCCGTCCTGGCATTATGTAAACTCATTTTTGCGCTCATGCTGCGAGCTCCTTTCTTTGCGAGCAGCTAATGCGCCAATGTTTGCGATGCTCGCAGCGCAAACTTGGGATTGAAAATTTTTCATTTTCAATCTTCCACCTCCTATATGCATCGCCCTTTACGGACCATACGTTTTTTTAGATTTCTCCCATGAGCCGTTCATTCCTATCCGCTGTACGATAACATGCCGCTTCACTGATATGACGTTCCCGCACGCTATCGCTCCCGTCCAGATCGGCGATCGTTCGTGCCAGCCGTATCATGCGGTGATACGCTCTTGCACTCAGATTCATCACCTGAAATATCTGCTCTATCAGCTTTTGTTCCGCTTCTCCAAGCGCTACAAACCGTTTCAGTTCCCCTGCGCCAAGATCGGTATTAAAACGGTACGGCGTCCCGCGGAAGCGATACTCCTGACGCTCCCTTGCCGCCATGACACGCTCCCGGATCACAGCCGAACTCTCGTTTTTTTGTTTTGCCGAGATATCCGTTATGGATAAACGCGGCGCTTCAACGCAAATATCTATCCGGTCTAAGATCGGTCCCGAAATTCGCGAGAGATAACGCCTGATTTCTCCCGGCGTACAATGGCACCGGTTATGATCTGGAAAATATCCGCACGGGCATGGGTTCATTGCCGCTACAAGCATAAAATCAGCCGGATAAGTATAGCTTGCGCAGCTCCTCGCAATATGCACCTGCTTGTCCTCAAGCGGCTGGCGCATGATATCAATGACATCCCTGCCAAATTCCGGAAGTTCGTCCAGAAACAAGACACCTCTGTGCGCAAGACTGATCACGCCCGGAAGCGGCACCCTGCCGCCGCCTGCCAGCGCCTGTTTGGAAATCGTGTGGTGCGGATTTAAGAACGGACGTTTTGTGATCAGCGCTTCGCCTGCGTGGAGCAGACCGGAAACGCTGTAGACCTTTGAGACTTCCAGGCTTTCTTCGAAAGAAAGCGGAGGCAGAATAGAAGGAATCCTTTTTGCGGTCATGGTTTTTCCGGAGCCGGGCGGTCCGATCAGCATCAGATGATGAAATCCCGCTGCCGCGATCTCAACCGCCCGGCGTACGGCAGGCTGCCCATTCATATCGGCAAAATCCAGCGTTTTTGCTGTATCGGCATCCGTCGCATTCCTTATTTGCGCCTCATACGGAATCTGTTTTTCTCTTTCTTTAGGCAATGCACACAAATATGCACACAATTGTCTGACGCTCTCAATTCCCACAACGCGCATTCCCTGTACCACGCATGCCTCCTGCGCGTTCTTTTTCGGCACAATGCAGCAGGTGATCCCTTTTTCACGCGCAGCCAGCACAATGGGCAGAACCCCCCGCACCGCCTTGACCTCTCCGTTTAGTCCAAGCTCTCCCAAAAAAAGAATTTCCTCGTTTCCTCCGCAGGGTATAAGCTCTAATGCTTTCAGAACTCCCACTGCGATCGGCAGGTCATAGGCTGTTCCCTCTTTGCGTATATCTGCCGGCGAAAGATTCACGGTGATTCTTACCGGAGGTACACGAATCCCCGTATTTTTGAGTGCGACACGCACACGCTCCTTTGCTTCACGCACTTCACTGCTAAGCATTCCGACCATGTCAAAGCCCGGAAGACTCTGCGCAGTGTCCACCTCCACACGAACGAGATAGCTCTCGATCCCGTTCAGGCCCCCCGATAAAGTTTTCGTAAACACACATAATACCTCCTTTTTTTTGCAGACGTCGTTTATAAGCGTTTGGAAAACGCTTCACTAATAACAGTTTATAGGTATATCAAATATGCAAATCCAGCACAGGCACGATATCGGCACACCTGTTTAGGGTTCTGCATATTTAGTACATATCCGTCATTTCATTTTGGGAACAGATCGGCGAACAGCACTCCCTCTTTGGGAAGATGCCTGCCCTTTAGAAGTATGGAATCCGGCAGTCCACAGACAGACTGCCGGACAAAAAAGACTTCCGCTCATGCGTAGAGTCTTCAAAAACTGTATCATTCCTGCAGGTAACATACTTGTCCTACATCAATTTCATCGACATACCATCCGGATCGGTTGCAAACTGAATTGCCATTTCCCGCGTGATGCGCCCCTCCATGTATAACTGCTGGATTGCCTCGTCCATCGTGATCATACCCATTTTGCGGTTCGTCTGCATCACGGATACGAGCTGATGGGATTTTCCTTCACGAATCAGATTGCGTACAGCATGATTGGCGTGCATAACCTCAAACGCAGCGACACGGCTTCTGCCGTCTGCAGTCGGAATCAGCTGCTGAGACACGACCGCCTCAATGACATTCGAGAGCTGCACGCGGATCTGCTGCTGCTGGTGGGGTGGAAAAACATCAATCACACGGTCCACCGTGCTCGCCGCACCAATCGTATGCAGCGTGGAAAGAACAAGGTGCCCGGTCTCCGCTGCCGTAATCGCAACGCTGATCGTATCAAAATCACGCATCTCGCCAACAAGAATGACGTCGGGATCTTCACGGAGTGCAGCGCGCAGCGCGTTGGCATAGCTCTGCGTATCCAGGCCGATTTCACGCTGATTTACCATGGAAAGCTTGTGGGAATGCAGATACTCGATCGGGTCTTCCAGCGTAATAATATGTGCGTCCCGTGTATTATTAATCTTATCGATAATCGCTGCAAGCGTCGTGGACTTACCGCTTCCGGTCGGTCCCGTTACGAGTACCAGTCCTCTTTTACGCTGTGACAGATCCACAACGGAGGGCGGTACGCCAAGTGACTCAGGCGCAGGGATCTCCGTTCCTACCAGACGAAGTGCAACTGCAACGGAGCCTCTCTGCTTATAGGCGTTGACACGGTAACGCCCGATATTCGGGATGGAAAAGGACATATCGTACTCTCCGCGCTCTTCAAAATTCTGGAGCTGGAAATCGCTCATAATATCCTCGACAACTTTATGTGTATCCGGCGGAAGCATGCGCTCATAATCCATCGTGATCAAATCGCCGTTTACGCGCATTTTAGGCGGCACGCCGACCGTAATATGTACATCGGAAGCCCCTGCCGCCTTTGCTTTCGCAAGCACATCCTCCACAGAAATAATTCCCATTCGCGCAATCCCCTCGTTTCGTCTTGTTTTTGATTGGTTTACCCTAATGCCGGCATTCCATTTTACAGCATGCGTTTTCCCTAAAAATCTCGTCCCGGAACGTATTTCTCTTCTTCCGGAACCTCCACATACTCCGGCTCCTTGAACGCAAAACCGCTGCGCTTCAACGCCTCGGTATCAATCACATAACGATTGTCCATCGTCTTCATGATATCCTTGATCTCCAGATCGCCGTACGCCATTTCATTGCTGAGATCGACAATCATATTCGTATTAAATGTCAGCACCATCGGACGCAGGATATTCTCGTCATTCTGAGTCAGAACAAGTCCCTTTTCGCCTGTATTCAGCTCAATACAGCTTCCGGGCGCCAAAATATTAATGGACCGTATCATCGCATCCACAACGTCCGGATCAAACACATCCGGATTTTCCATTAACAGCCGGAGAGCCCTGACTTCCGATGCCGGTTCTCCCTCTAACTGCATTGCCGTCATCTCGTCATAAGCATTAGCGACCAGAAGCACTTTAGCTCCCGGTACCATTTTGATATCGGGATTAAAAATTCCTTTTTCAAAATTGCTCTGCATTTTTTGTGCCTGCACGCAGACCCGTTTGACGCCCGGATTAGAAGAAAATGTCTTGTCCACCAGATCAAACCCCTGAACTTCGTACCGTTCAAGCGCTTCCTCGTCCGCCATCATCTGCGGCATCGTCTTTGAAAGCATAAGCTTGCCGATATCATGCACAACGGCGGCAATCACCGTATCTAACTGTTCATCCAGTTTCATATTCATTACATGCGTGATCATCGCGCACAGAATCGCAACATTGAGGGCGTGTTTGCACACATAATCCTCTTTGCTGCGCAGATTCTGTACGAAATTAATCCTTTTGTCCAAATGACCATATGAGCGGATCACATTGGCAGTAATCACCTGCGTCTTCGTTGCACGCTTTGTCTGAATGATCCTGCTTAACTCATCGTCAATCGCATAGACATTCATCGTCTGGAAACGTTCAAACTCAATATCGTCCTTTGTCATCGGCGGAACGGGTTCTGCCGGCTCAAGGATAAAAATGCCAATCAGTCCGAAATTTCTAATGGAAGTGATGCTCTGCGGGGTCAGCTTGGAATTCCGTTCATACAAAAGAACACCTTCCTTACTGTAGATCGGTCTCGCCAGTCTCATTCCAGATTTCAGTTCCGCCGTTCTGACAAATAACATCCCCGCTTTCCCCCTTTACGCCCGCTTTTGTCGTACACGCTGTCTCTGCTCGCTCTCCGCATAACATGCCAGCATCTTATGCAATGCTTTTTTTTCAATCCGCGAGACATAGCTTCTCGATATAGAGAGCTTTTCGCCAATCTCACGCTGCGTCATCTCATGTCCGTCCAAAAGACCATAACGCATAAAAATAATCTGCTGCTCCCGCTTAGTCAGACAATCTTTTAAGTAATGCGGCAGCACCTTCAGCCTCTCCTCTAACTCCATCCGCTCCACAACATCCGTCTGCTCGTGTTCGATAATGTCAAGCAGGCTGATCTCGTTGCCTTCCTTGTCTGCGCCGATGGGCTCGTATATGGAAACCTCTCTGGAAATTTTTTTTCGGGAACGAAACATCATCAGAAGTTCATTGTCGATACAGCGCACTGCATAGGTCGCAAGTCTGCTTCCCTTCTCATGATTAAAACTGTCCACCGCCTTGATCAGCCCGATCGCGCCCGTGGAGATTAAATCGTCCAGCTCCTGCGACGGACTTTGGTACTTCCTGGCAACATGGGCGACAAGACGAAGATTGCGCTCGATCAGGATCCGCCTCGCTTCTAAAGCTTCCTCGCCGCCCTCCCGCATCTGCCTAAGGTATCGGGTTTCCTCCTGCGCGGATAACGGTTTTTGAAACGTTTTCAAAAGAAGCCCCCAAAGTCAATTTGATATATTCTATGTGACCTTGGGATTGAAAGTGCCTTTCCACCCCCGGATTCCTGTCAGCAGAAAATTTGCGGACCGGACAGACGGGCGTTGAACTGCTCCGCGGCTCACGCGCTATCCTTATTATACAAATCTCATCCATAAAGTGCAAGAAAAACACGATAAAAAGGGGAACTTTTTTGTAACTATTCACAATAAAAAGTCAGCCATCACATAATTGCTGACATCCAACCCGCGCTCCGTCAGATGAAAAAATCCGTTTTCATGCGCAAGCAGACCATCTTTCATATGTTTTTTCAAGACATTTCCGTATATTTCCTGCATGTCGTATCCGAATTGTCCGCGGAAAGCCTGTTCCGATACACCCTTAGTCATTCTGAGTCCCAGAAACATGGTCTCTGCCATGCGGTCTTCCACAGAAAGCGCCTCCCGCTCCGCATAGGGGAACACCGGGCAGGCTTTTGCCTGCCGCGCGCCTTCCGGTACGCTGTCCTCTCCCTGCTGCCGTGCGCCTTCCGGTACGCTGTCCACTCCCTGCTGCCGCACGCTTTCCCCCCCGCAGGTCTCCCGCGCCGCAATATCCTCCTCGTACTGCGTCATGCCCGCCGCGTTCCGAAATCGGACTTCCTTCATCAGGGAGGCAGCGCCAAGACCAAACCCCAGATAGTCGCCGCGCATCCAATACGTCAGATTGTGCCTGCACGCATGACCATCCCTCGCATAACTGGAGATCTCATAGCGCTCATAGCCATGCGCCTGTAAAAACACCTTCGTCAGTGCGTAGAGCCGCCTGTCCGTATCCTCATCCACCGCGCCGTCCGGATACTGTTCATAGAAGGGCGTCCCCTCCTCGACAATCAGGCTGTATACGGAAAGATGCTCCGGCGCAAGTGATACCGCCCGCTTCAGCGTGGCACGAAGGCTCTCCTTTGTCTGTCCCGGAATCCCGCTCATCAGATCGAGGCTGCGGCTTCGAAACTGAAGCGGCTCCGTCCATTCCCACAGATGGTATACCTCTGCCGCACGGTGAATGCGCCCAAGCGCGGCAAGCTCGTCATCCTGAAGCGACTGCACGCCGATACTGATGCGGTTTATGCCAATGCTCCTTATGTCCGCAAGCTGCTGCCTCGTCACAGTACCCGGATTCATTTCCATGGAAATCTCCGCATCCGCACGGAACGGAAGCAGAGTTCCTAGTTTACATAAAATCAAATCCAACTGCCGCGCAGTCAAAAGAGAAGGCGTCCCGCCTCCCAGGTAAACCGTTGCCGCCTCATAATTCTGCAACTGTCCCATGTCAGCCGACGCCTGCATTTCGCGCAAAAGCAAGTTTACATAATGTTCTATCCGTTCCCCGGACGCGGGAGCGGACAAAAAATCACAGTACAGACATTTCCGTACACAGAACGGTATATGAACGTATACGCCGAGCGGCTTTTTCCCCGTACCGCTTTCTGTTCTCATCCAGCCCTCCCCCGCTTTGGCAGACGTTCCTTCTTTCATTTATTCCTCCACCTGCAATACCGCTTTCTTTTCCCTGTGAAACCGCACAAGCCCCGTCTTATTCAAAGCCAACATGAGCGCAGGAATGAATACAAGCTGAAGGATAATCCCCGGAACTGCGTTCAAAAAACGCACCCGCCAGAAACATCTGCCCTCTTAAGCAGACACCCAAATTCCCTCACATTCCAATCATGGAAGTGAATTCCTGCATCATTTCTGATACTTTTTCTTTAATCAGCCGGCTTTTAATCATCATCCAGCTTTAAGACCGACATAAACGCTTTCTGCGGAATCTCGACGCTGCCGATCTGACGCATACGTTTCTTGCCTTCTTTCTGCTTTTCCAGCAGTTTCTTTTTGCGCGTGATGTCGCCGCCGTAGCATTTCGCAAGCACATCCTTTCTCATGGCTTTGACTGTCTCGCGCGCAATGACCTTGCCGCCGACCGCCGCCTGTATCGGAATCTCGAATAAATGGCGCGGAATCTCTTCTTTCAGCTTCTCGCACATCCTGCGCCCGCGCTCATAGGCGCTGTCCGCATGAACGATAAAGGAGAGTGCGTCCACCTCTTCGCGGTTGATGAGGATGTCCAGCTTGACAAGGGATGAGCGCTCATAACCTTTCAGCTCATAGTCAAACGACGCATACCCTCTTGAGCGCGACTTTAAGGCGTCAAAGAAATCATAAATAATCTCATTTAAGGGCAGCTCGTACTTTAAGAGCGCTCTGGTCGTCTCGATGTATTCCGTACCCACATATCTGCCGCGCCGCTCCTGACAGAGCTGCATGATCGAACCGATAAATTCCGTCGTCACCATGATCTCCGCGCTCACGACCGGTTCTTCCATATAATCAATTTCGGACGGGTCGGGCAGATTGGACGGGTTTGTCAGCTCCGTCATTTCCCCGTTTGTCTTATAAACGCGGTAGACTACGCCGGGCGCCGTCGTTACCAGGTCCAGATTGTATTCACGCTCTAAACGCTCCTGTATGATCTCCAGATGAAGCAGTCCCAGAAATCCGCAGCGGAAACCAAATCCAAGCGCGGCGGACGTCTCCGGTTCATACTGCAGGGACGCATCGTTGAGCTGCAGTTTTTCCAGAGCATCCCGCAGATCCGGATACTTTGCGCCATCCGCAGGATACAGACCACAGTAGACCATGGACTGCACTTTTTTATATCCCGGAAGCGGCTCATCACACGGCCGGTCCGCATCAGTCACGGTATCACCGACCTGTGTCTCCTTCAGATTTTTGATCGACGCCGTGATATAGCCGACCATGCCTGCAGAAAGCTCGTCGCAGGCAATAAACTGCCCCGCACCGAAATAGCCGACCTCAACGACATCCTGCACGGCGCCGGTCGCCATCATTTTGATCTTCATTCCTTTTTTAACCGCACCCTCTTTGATCCTGCAGAAAATAATAACGCCCTTATAGGAATCATAAACCGAATCAAAAATCAGCGCCTGAAGGGGGTTGTCCACGCTCCCGGAAGGAGCCGGCAGCTTATTGACAACGGCTTCCAGCACATCATCAATACCGATTCCGTTTTTGGCGGAAATGAGCGGCGCGTCCTGTGCCTCAATCCCGATCACATCCTCGATCTCTTCTATGACACGCTGCGGTTCCGCGCTCGGGAGGTCAATCTTATTGATGACGGGAATCACCTCAAGGTCATGGTCAAGCGCGAGATATACGTTCGCAAGCGTCTGCGCTTCTATGCCCTGCGCCGCATCCACGACAAGGATTGCCCCGTCACATGCGGCAAGGCTTCTGCTGACCTCGTAATTAAAATCCACATGTCCCGGCGTATCAATCAGATTTAAGATATATTCCCCGCCGTCCTTCGCCTTATAGACGGTCCTGACTGCCTGCGCTTTGATCGTGATGCCCCTCTCCCGCTCCAGTTCCATATTGTCAAGCACCTGTGCCTGCATCTCCCGCTCGGTTAAAAGCCCGGTCCGCTCAATGATGCGGTCCGCAAGCGTGGATTTTCCGTGGTCGATATGAGCTACAATGCAAAAATTACGAATCTTACTCTGGTCGATCTGTGACATAACGGTACCCCTTTTCTAAATGCGGTACATCCGGTATCCGCAGAACGCTGCCGCCCGCATTTATAATGGATTATAGCAAAGAATGCTTTCCATGTCCATGTGCCTGTGGTAAAATCAGCGGCGTGGATCCCCCTTTCAGAACACCGCTACCGCGTCCCGCTAAGCTCCATGCCTAGAATCTGCGCAATGATCGGAACTGCATTCCAGATTTCCTCGCAGGTATTCGTCTGCGCCCCCAGCTCAATCAGCATGCTTTTCGGACAAAAATGCATATTGTAGCGCAGCGCGCGCAGATAAATCCCGCGCGTCACGCCCGGATAATATTCATTTGCCAGCGCCTGCGCCTGAAAAGAAAAAGCCAGATTATCCTTTATGTACGGATTATACAGATAATCGATATTTCCCTGCGTATTATTATAACTTAATCCATTAAAAAACATAAACTTGGCAGTCGGTCTGCCGTCGATGTCGGCAACAAGCCGGGTATCCTCTTTCACTGCATCCCGGTGCAGGTCGATCACGACCTCAATCGTCGGATTCTCCTGCAAAATCTGCTGTATGGCGGGACCCGCGTAGGAATACGCCATGTCCCGGTTTCCCACATCATACTGTCCGGTGTGATGGATTACATTAAAGCCATACTGCGTGCGCAGAAGCTGCGCCAGGTATTCCCCGGCGCCGACCACTCCGGTTGACACATCACCCGGTACGGAATCCGCATACCCCTCCTGGGAATGCGTGTGATAAATTAAAATCTGCGGAGCCGACGCATCACCCTTTAACGTCATATCTGCTCCTGTCAGTTCCGCGATATTCAAACGCTCTGTTGTCGCTGTTGTCGTCGGATCGACAATATAAAAGCCCTTCACAAGCTCAGAAAGCTCCAGATACTGCGACCAGTCATAAGTAAAGCTCGGCGCAGTGCGAAGCGCAAAACTGCCCGACATGGTTTCCGCAATGTCTCCCTGCTCCGTTCCGTTTACATACGCCTGATTCTCGGAGAGTACCAATTCATCTACAAGCCGGGTATCCGCCGGGTTCGGCGCCATGCCCGGCTCACTGTCCGCCTGCCAGTACACCTCTTCTTCCCGCTCCGGTCCCGGCTGGGCATCCTCCAGCAGGCTTCTCTCCTGCTCAATCTCCAGCGCAATCAACTCTTCATAGGTACTGCGGCTTTCACGGCTTTCCTCCGCTGTCTGCTCCATAATCCCGCTAAAAACCGGAAGTTCCCCGCACGCACTTTTGAAAGACAGTTCCCACAAATTGTCCGGCAGATTTTTTTCCGCTGCAAACGCATAAACCGGCACAAGGCTTTGATAAATACGCTCCTGCATTTCTTTAAGAAAAGCGGTTCCGATTCCGTCACGGCCGACCGCCGGCATCTGCTCTGCGTTCTGCGCGGTATCATCCGTCTTTTTCCCCGCCGCATTATGTACGATATTGGATACCGTTATTAAAAACAACAACAGAAGGAAAACGATCAGGCACACCTTTCCCCGCCGCTCCCCGCCCGGCTCAATGGAAATTTCCCGTATCCTCACGGCATTACCTTCTTACCCGTAATCTGTTCTATTCTATGAGACAAGGCGCACCGATATGACGTGCGTCATACCGGCATGCTGCCTTCCATGTTCCCGCTCAGGCGGAACTCCAAATACGGATGAAGAATGATTTCGATTTTCTTTGCAGGCGCACTTTGACTGCTTAGAAAATTTTTGATCTTTCATGTTAATCCCCATGCATATCGCAAGCAAAGCTTGCGATACTGCTCAAATAGAAAATGAAAAATCTTTGATTTTTCAATCTATGCCTCCGCACTGAATCTTTCAAACGTTCTGTTCAATCCCTCTGAGATCGTATAGCTTAAACGCTTTACAATCTCGTCCACATCCTTTCCAGTGACATAAAAATTTGCCAGTTCCGGAATCAGTTCGGGTGTTTCCACATCTCCTGTCTGTTCTCCCCCATGCCATCTGCCGATGGCATCATTTACAATTGTCTGTGCGTCCACAACAGTCGGTATTCCGATCGCTATGACAGTCGGCACATCAATCGACTGCGCCGTAATCGCACTCCTGTGATTGCCTACGCCCGATCCCGGATGAATGCCCGTGTTCGTGATCTGAATCGTACGGTTTAAGCGTCTTGTGCTGCGAGCCGCGAGCGCGTCGATCACAACAACCGCATCCGGTTTGGTCTGTGAAGTCACGCCGCGGATAATCTCTGCTGTCTCCATCCCCGTCGCCGCCATAACGCCGGGTACTACCGCGCTGACAAGATGCATTTTTTCCCTGTCATACGCGGCGGCGCCAAACTCCTTCATCACCTGTCTGGTGATCAGCAGATTGTCCGTCACGCGCGGTCCTAAGGAGTCCGCCGTCACATCCCGGTTTCCGAGACCCACGACCAGAATAGACTGCTCTTTTGTCATATCCGGCAGAAGCGCCCAGAGCTGGCGCGCGATTTCCTCGGAAATCTCCTTGTGATAGTCCTCATCGGGTTCCGTCATTGCCGGCGCTTCCAGCGTGATATACGTTCCCACCGGCTTTCCAAGCGCAGTCGCTCCGTTCGCAGATTCTATCACCACTTTTGTCACGTGGATATCCGATTCTTCCAGGTCATACTCATCCACGCTTACCCCCCGCAAATCTCCCGACGCTTCCTCCGCGCTCTCCCGCGCCTCTAATGCGAGATCTGTTCTGACTTGACACGGCATCTTACTTATCCCTCTTTTCTTAACAGCAGTATTGTGCTAATATAACCGTAATGGCAAATGAAAAACAATCCTGTTACAAGATTTTTTTATTTTGACCGAAAAAAAGAAAATTATGTATTTTATGTATTGACAGAATCAAGCAAATTCACTATTATATTCCATGTGTGTTTACATTAGTTCGTCCGTGTCCGGCTATAATGAAACACCGGCAGTTACAATAACGATCAGATATGGAGGTGTTATCATGGCAAATATCAAATCCGCGAAAAAGAGAATTTTAGTCAGCCGGAAAAAGGCAGACAGAAATAAAGCAATCCGCTCTGGCGTAAGAACTGCAGTCAAGAAGGTATACGCTGCAATTGACGCGAAGGACAAGGATGCTGCAGCTTCTGCCGTACTTGCGGCGACAAGCGCGATTGATAAGGCGGCGAGCAAAGGCGTATATCATAAGAATTACGCTTCCAGAAAAATTTCCCGCCTGAATCTTGCAGTCAATAAAATGTAAAAAAGAGTTTGCGGAACGCAAACTCTTTCGAAGAACGCGAAGCGTTCTTCCGGGTTGAGGAAATATCCGCGAGGCGGATTCTTCAGGAATTTTGAAATTCCTATATACAAAAAAAGAGTTCCGCGACACCCCTGCGGAACTCTTTTTTTATCATACCCAAAAGAATTTTTTAAGAAAAGGCCAGATGCCAATGTGTCCAAAGACATACCTCTCTGCTACGGGGTATCTGACTGCGTGAACACCGTGCACGGCACTGCTGTTTTCCGGATTCCGTTCGGACCGTTGACCACGATCTCTCCCCAGTCTTCCGAAAGCCGCGCGCCGTTCCAGTCCAGCGCCAGATCAAGATACTCCACGCCGCCTCCGTTACCCTTCCATGACCATGCAAGGTACCCAACGCCAAGCTCCACACAGCGCTGCATAATATAGTCTTCCAGCACATCGCCGTCCGAATGGTTATACCCAAATTCTCCGATCACAAGGCACAACTCCTGATCAAGCGCATAGCCCATATTTTCATCAATGGATGTCTCGGTGCCGCCCGCCGTACCGTACATATGAACCGAAAACATCGTATTTCCAAGCACATCCGACTCCAGCACTTCCTTTCCATAATCGCCGATGCACTTCCCGTACTGTCCCCATCCGCAGGAATCCACCATGATCGTATGTGCTAACCCCGCCTCGCGCAGCATCGGAACTGCCTGCGTATATCCTTCACGCCAGCGTCCGCTGTTCCAGTCGCCGCCCCACTCGTTGGCAATGTTGATGATGCAGGTATCCTCCTCACCGATCAGCACGTCTTTGATCTCCACAAAATATTCCGCTGCCTGTAACAGGGAATCCACATCATTATAACCGGTTGCATCATGCACTTCCAAAATCGCGACCATGCCTAAGTTCTTACAGATCGCCAGAATATCCGCTACCGTCTGCGCCTCCGTCTTCGTCCACTGCGCTCCGTCCGAAAGTACAATGCGCACCGCGTTGGAACCCGTCTCCTGAATTGCCTTTAGCGCAGTGCCAAGCTCACTCGCAAACCATGTGTGCGCATGGTTGACGCCGCGCATAATAAACGGATTTCCGTTTGCATCCAGAAGCGTCCGCCCGTCCACGCGAAAGCCCATCTGCTCTTTCAGCGCAGAAACATCCGGCGAATGACCGTCTCCCGCGTCCGCAGCATCCTCTTTAGCATCCGTGCCGCTGCTGTCCCCGGTATCCTCTTCCGCGTCCATGCCCCTGTCCGCTGCATCCTCCGCCTCATTCCTGCTGCCGTCCTCCGGCATATTCGTAGTCTCTTCTGCTGCATCCCCATGCTTCTGAGTATCTGCTGCATCGCCGCCGCAAGCGCTGCACATCATCAAAACTGTGGAAACCAGAACAGCAATCGCCGCTCTCCATGTTCTTTTCTTCATTGGAATCCCTCCTTTACCATGAGCCGTCAATGATGACCGCCGCCTCCGCCGTGGGAGTGACCGCCTGCGGAAGTATGATGACCGCCGCCTCCACCGCCTCCGCCGCCGCTGCTCCTCTGAATATGCCTTTTAGTCGTACTCCTTCTGATAAACTGGTCCGTCATGACCGTCATTTTCGCTTTTCCGCCGTTTACATAAGTATTACTTGCCGTCGTTCTTGTGCCGACATTTTTTGTCAGATTTCCGATCAGATAGATAACCGCAACCACAGCGCTGATGATGATAATTGCATAGAATGGGATCACAACTCTGTCCGATGCGCTTTTCCCCGATGACATATAGGAATAAATATTGTTTACATAACTTTTATACGCTTCATAGGGATCGTCGTTGACTCTGTCGTTGACATCGTCTATCACATGATTGATCATGCTCGTGGAAAACCGGCTCTCCACCCTGCCTGACGTGGACAGCCAGTTATAGGCATAGCCGTAAACACTGTCGCTCCGGTCCCAGTTGTCCACAAGCACGCAGCCGTCCCCGTGCGGCTTGTTATAGCCAAACGCATACTCGTCATAAAAATTATCCGCATACACCATCACATATTCCGATTCCGAAAGGCTGCCGAGCACGTCTTCGTACGCCTTTGCATAGGAAGCAAGCGGTTCGTTTAAGATGACAAGCACGATATCACACCCGATCTGCGCCTCCCGCTTCGCAATCAGCTTTTCCAGCTTTTCTTCTTCGGAACCGGTCAGCACATCGGCATAATCATAGACTCTCTGCGCAGGTGCCGTACTATTTCCCCGCACATAATCCTCTCCGACAACCCCCTTCATTCCCCGTATCACAAAATAAATGATCAGAAGCACTGCAATGGCAATCAGAAAAAACGCCATGCTTTTTATGTATTTTTTCATGTCACACTACCTCCATGATCATCCGCACAAGCTGTCCGATGACCATCATGAATCCAAAAACAGATGCACTGTAACCGATCATCTTCGGCTTGGATACCGGCATCTCGCCGATGACCTTGCCCGTCTGCCCGTTTACATAAAATGTATACGTCTCGCCGCGGTACGCATATTCATACACCCAGACCGGCATCAGCGCGTAATCAACCGTTTTCTGATTGACGTTCATGTTGCGGTATTCGTTCGCAAGCGTCGAATATCCCACAATGGACTGCATCATCAGCTCTTCCGTATCCCGTTCCGCTTTTTTATGCGCACGCGGCTCGAGCTGCTCGGAACCCTGATTATACATCTCTCCAAAGAAGCCCGACATGTATTTCATCTGGAATTGCTCAAGCGCCCAGTAGTCATACGGCTCTATCAGGTCCATCTTCTTATCATCCATCTGGTTCGAGGCGTCCACCGGTATGCGCGTAAAATCAACTTCCATGCTCCTGTTAATATGGTAGTAGGAAGTTTCCGTATATTCCGTATCGCCCGACGTCCACGCGCGCACCTTCGTTCCCTTCCCCGACCAGTCATAATGCACATGATAGTCATACATAAAAAAGGGAACATACATCCCTTCCATCTTTTGCAGGGTCGCCCGCGAAAGAAACGAGGCCGGCGCAAAAGTACGCCAGCTGAACTCCGTATTCAGTTTCTGCTCTGCTTCCTGCCTGCTGACCACAAACGGGAGAATCAGATGCGGCGTAAACTGTCCGCTGACCCGTTCCTCAAAAATCTGATAACAGCCGCAGTGTTCGCATTTCCCCGCTGACTGAAACGGTTTGATCTGAAGCGGCGCGCCGCAGCTTGCGCACTGGGCCGCCCCGCCGCCCGATACCGGCTCTTCACTGTCCGTACCCTCGCAGTGCGCGCAATACATTTTTTTTCGCTGCGGGTCGTAAACGACATTTCCGCCGCAGTTGTGACATTTATAAATCATTTTAATCTCCATTCCGGAGCGTTTACGCGACGGGGCGACGCGAATATCAGATTCGCGTCTGCCATCAAGGCTTATTTGTGACGCTCCGGCACAAATAGCCGATTGGAAAATCAGTGCATCAGCATGATTTTTCAATCTAGCACCCTCTCGTATTACCGGATTCTTTTTAATTTCATTGTATTATTTTATCAAAAATAACTGCTGAATCCAACTGTTTTTTAGAGAAAATTATCGAAAGCCAAACACTCAAATTGGAAAATTTTGGTAAAAAATGCGTGCGCCCCCTCGCAATTCCCTTCCACTTATGCTATGCTTATAACTACAGCTAAATGCCGTATATACGGCATTTTCCCTCTTTTAGGCTGACTAAGAAAAGGAGCATGACAATTCATATGACCTATCAATATTCTTTAGACGGAATCTGGAATTTCCGGCTTGACAATGAAAAAAAAGGAATCGGGGCGCACTTCGAAACCGACGTTTTTTCTGATACCATTCACCTTCCCGGCACAACCTCGGAGCAGAAAAAAGGCACTCCGAACGAGGCTGCGGAAACTGGCACTCTGACCGCCGCCTATCTGACCGAAGGCTATGCATGGTATCAGCGGACGCTTTCGATCTCCGCCGGTGCAGTCGGACAGCATGCCATTCTAAAGCTGGAGCGCACCAGAATCTCCCACGTCTGGGTGGACGGCGTCTATGCCGGCACAAGGAACAGCCTCTGCACGCCGCACAGTTATGATCTGACCACACTTATAAGGCAGGAGCACCCTGTTCTGACGATCATGACTTCCAATGTAGACTACCCGACGTGCGGCGGTCATATGACCTCACCCGACACACAGACAAACTGGAACGGCATCGTCGGTGAAATGACGCTGACTTTCTATGATACCCTGCGCATCCGTCATGTCCGCATTGATACGGATTATGATCAAAAAATACTAACTGGTACGCTTCTGATTGATTGTTATCAAGATTTTCCGCATGCCAATCTGACTGTAAAGGCGCTTCCCGTCACATTGGACCGCTTGTCCATACCTGATGCTCCTTCTGACGCATACGGGCTTCACGCTCTCCTGCCCGCAGATCAGGTCCTTGCCGACCCTGACGCAGTCACTCTTGCCTGCGGTGGTTCCGACGAATTGCAGTTTACCATAGCAGCCAGCGACTCTCCGTCTGAAAAAACGGAAGCCAGGACGGAGGACCCCGGATCAGACGGTGTGTCCATGGCGCCGGTCCAGAGCCGCACTGTGCGTTTCAGTGCAGCACTGCCCGCGTCCCTTCCGGTATGGGACGAATACGATCCTACCGTCCTGCGGCTTGCAGTTTCCCTGACGGATGAGGAAGAAAAGGGCGACTCTTACGCAGTCTGGTGCGGTATCCATAAATTTGAAGCGCGCGGCACACATTTTTACAGCAACGGGCGTAAAACGTTCCTGCGCGGCAAGCATGACGGCATGATCTTTCCACTCACCGGCTATGCGCCCATGAATCTGTCCGGCTGGCTTACTGTGATGCGGACGGCGAAGGAATTCGGCATCAACCATTACCGCTGCCATACCTGCTGCCCGCCGGAGGCCGCTTTTCTTGCTGCGGACCTCCTTGGCATTTATTACGAGCCGGAGCTCCCGTTCTGGGGGACTTTTGCCGCAAAAGGCGAAGAGGGTTACGACGAGGTCAGCCAGAGCTATCTGACCGAAGAAGGCTTCCGCATCTTAGATGCGTTCGGCAATCATCCTTCTTTCTGTATGATGTCGATGGGCAACGAGCTCTGGGGAAGTCCCGCGGCAGTCAATGAACTGGTCGGGCGCTATAAATCCTATGACAGCCGCCATCTGTATACGCAGGGTTCTAACAATTTTCAGTGGATTCCCAATATCCAGTCAAATGACGACTTTTTCTGCGGCGTGCGCTTTACCGTAGACCGTCAGATACGCGGCTCCTATGCCATGTGCGACCAGCCGCTCGGCCATGTGCAGACCGGCCGCCCCTGTACGGATTTTAATTACGAATCCGCGATTTTCCCCGATTATCCGGAGAACAACACCGAAGTCGGTGAGGACGGCACCATTGAAATCCAATATGGTACGGGGATCAAGCGCGTCAAACTCACCGAGGCTGCAAAAGAATTGATTCCGGATATTCCGGTTGTATCCCACGAAATCGGCCAGTATGAGACTTACCCCGATTTTGACGAGATCGCCAAATACACCGGTGTACTAAAAGCGCGCAACTTTGAAATTTTCCGCGAACGGCTAAAAGAAAAAGGTCTGCTGGCAATGGCAAAAGATTATTTCAAGGCCTCCGGCGCACTCGCCGCTGCGTGCTACAAAGATGAACTGGAAACCGCCCTGCGCACGAAAGATATGGCAGGCTTTCAGATTCTGGATATTCAGGATTTTTCAGGACAGGGAACCGCGCTTGTCGGCATGCTCGACGCGTTCATGGAAAATAAAGGGATCATCAGCGCCGGAGAATTCAGACAATTCTGCTCCGATGCCGTCATACAGGCGGAATTTCCTTCCTATGTACTGCAAAACGGTTCCTCGTTTGAGGGCATGCTTTCCCTGACATGGTACCGCAAAGCGCTGCCGGAGTCTGCCCTGGTGGAGCTTACGTTCACCGATCTTACAAGCGGCTCCGTAATCCAAAAGCAGCGTCTGAATCCTGCCGTACCGTTCAAGGAAAACGGTTATGTGCAGTTATGCCCGTTTTCGGTAAAGCTTCCGGAATCCACTCAGCCGGAGCATTATCTGCTGCACGTCCGCCTTGCGGACACGGACGTTCTGAACAGTTATGAGCTTTGGAGCTATCCCTCTTCCTGCCAAGGATTCCATAACGCCGATGTCACAGAAAGCCTGGACAGTGCCATCCGCCTTGTGCGCACCGGCAGCCCTGCGGTTCTCTGTCTCTCCAGGGAAGAGAATCCGAATTCCATTACCGGCACTTACTGTACAGATTTCTGGTGTTATCCGATGTTCCGCAGCATCTCGGAAGGCATGAATAAAGAAATTCCGGTCGGGACTATGGGGCTTTTGATCCGAAAAGAGCATCCGGCGCTGTCCGGCTTTCCGACAAACAGTTATTCCACACCCCAATGGTGGGAGATTGTCATGAATTCCTCTTCCACCATACTCGATGAGACCGAACTGGTTCCGATCGTGCAGACCATCGACAATTTTGAGCGCAACCACCGGCTTGGGCTGATCTATGAGCTGAAGCTTGCGGATACGGATGTTCCTCTCCTGATCTGCACAAGTCCGCTCCCGCGCCTTGCCGCGGACGGACATGCGGAAGCGGCATGCCTGCTTGCAAGCCTGTGCCGCTGCGCTGCAGCATGGAACAAGGATTCCGCGCGCCCGCTCTATACCATGAGTGAGGATGCGCTTCGCAAGCTGTTTACAAAAGCGGAAAAAAATTGATTCTTTTCGGTTTTTATGAAAGCTGAAAAAGCGTTACGAAAGATAAGGTGAGCTGACATGATGACAAAAGGCTATCAGGACATGACTGTCTATGAAGCTGTACAGCAGCGGTTTCATTACCTGTTTCGTGAATTTCCAAATATCTATGTATCGTTCAGCGGCGGAAAGGACAGCGGCGTGCTGCTGAACCTTCTTTTGGATTTTAAGCGTAAATATTATCCCGACCGCAGGATCGGGGTGTTTCATCAGGACTTTGAAGCGCAGTATACCGTAACGACAGAATATATTACACGAACGTTCCATGCTTTGGAAAAAGAATGCGATCTCTACTGGGTCTGCCTGCCGATGGCGACCAGAACCGCGCTCAGCAGCTACGAAATGTACTGGTACCCATGGGATGACGCCAAGGAGGAACTGTGGGTGCGCAAACGTCCCGATTATCCCTATGTCATAACGCTCGAACATCCTTTTCACCATTACCGCTACAAAATGCATCAGGAGGACCTCGCAAAGCAGTTCGGACGCTTTTATAAAGAAACACACAACAATGAAAATACGGTCTGCCTGCTCGGTCTGCGCGCAGACGAATCGCTGCAGCGATACAGCGGTATTGTCAACAAAAAATATGGTTACAACGGCGAATGCTGGATTACGAAGCAGTTTAAGGACGTGTGGTGCGCTTCGCCGCTCTACGACTGGTCCAATCAGGACGTCTGGGTCGCAAATTATCAGTTCGGCTACGACTATAACCAGCTTTATGATCTGTATTATAAAGCTGGCCTGAAAATCAACCAGATGCGGGTCGCCTCGCCGTTCAACGATTATTCCAAGGATTCCCTGAATTTATACAGGGTCATCGACCCCGAAATCTGGACAAAGCTCGTAGGAAGAGTCCGCGGCGCCAATTTCGGTTCCATTTACGGAAAGACAAAGGCAATGGGTTATCGCAGCATCTCGCTCCCGCCCGGCCATACATGGGAATCCTACACGAAATTTTTGCTGGACACGCTTCCTGCCAGACTGCGGAATAATTATGTCAAAAAATTCAGGACTTCCATCGAATTCTGGCATAAAACAGGCGGCGGGCTGGAGGAAGACGTGATTCAGGAGCTGATCGACCACGGATACCAGATCAGGCGCAACGGCGTTTCCAATTATACGCTGATGAAACATTCGAGAGTAGTCTTTATCGGCAATATTCCCGATAATACCGACGACATTAAATCTTCAAAAGATATTCCAAGCTGGAAACGCATGTGTTACTGCATCCTGAAAAACGACCACATCTGCCGCTTTATGGGATTTGGTCTGACAAAGCAGGAACAGCTGAAAATAGACAGGATCAAAAGAAAATACGGAGAACTTCTTCATGACGGAACATAATTACAAAAGCCCGGTTTACGGCGTCATTGCCGTACCGTTTGAAAAAATCATACCTAATACTTACAACCCGAACAATATGGCTCCCCCCGAAATGAAGCTGCTCTATGACAGCATCAAAGAAGACGGTTATACCATGCCCATCGTATGCTACTATTCCAAACAAAAAGACCTCTATGCCATTGTGGACGGTTTTCACCGCTGGCGTGTCATGAAGGAATATCCCGATATCTACGAACGAGAACACGGCATGATGCCGGTATCCGTCATCGACAAGCCGTTCGCGAACCGCATGGCAAGCACAGTCCGCCATAACCGCGCACGCGGTTCACATGACGTCGATCTGATGAGCAATATTATCAAAGAATTACACGAGCTGGGCCGCAGCGACGCATGGATCTCAAAGCATCTTGGCATGGATAAAGATGAAATTCTGCGGTTAAAGCAGATTACCGGCCTTGCCTCTCTATTTAAGGACGTCAAATTCGGACAGGCATGGAAGCCGGTCGAGGACGATCAGGAAGAAGAAACGACATGACCTTTCGTTTTATATTTTTTCCGATAAGCAGCTGCAAAGCAGACGATATGTACCGCCGCTGTAATTGCCCATGTTACGATATATGACATATAAAGCGTACCCATTGTCCGGTTCATCTTAAAAACCGTTGCGATCCATAACAGCCTTAAGCCGCATGCACCGACTAATGATACGATCATCGGCATCACGGAATACCCGATTCCGCGCAGCGCCCCGACCATCACGTCCATAATTCCGCAGAGTGCATAAAAACGGCAGATATACTGCATCCGGATCAGCCCGTCCTCTATCACTGCCTTCGTATCGGAATAGATTGACAACAGTTCCCTTCCAAAAAATACTGCCGCGTTTCCGAGCAGCGTTCCAACCACGATCACAATTCCCTGACAATAAAGCAGCACGCGCAGGATTCGCTTTTTCTCACCCGCGCCATAATTCTGTCCGATAAACGTCAGCGCCGTCTGATACATGGAATTCATTGCGACATAGACAAAGCCTTCAATGTTGGCAGCCGCCGCATTGCCAGCCACCACAATTTTTCCAAACGAATTGATCGCAGACTGAATTACGACATTGGACAATGAAAATACGGTGCCCTGTATCCCAGCCGGAATACCAATGCGTACAATGCGCTTTAAGATCGCTTTCGAACAATGCAGCTCCCTCAGTGAAAAATGCAGTTCTTCATCCTTTATCATGCACCGGAGCACAAGCACAGCCGAGATGATCTGCGAAATGACCGTTGCCACCGCAACACCCACAACGCCCAGCCGGAAAACAATCACAAAAACCAGATTTAAGATCACATTGACAACGCCCGCGAAGATCAGAAAGTACAGAGGCCTTCTTGTATCGCCCGCTGCGCGCAGGATGGCACTGCCGAAATTATAAACCATGACCGCCGGCATCCCCAGAAAATAAATACGCAGATAAACTGAGGCTAAGCCAATCACATCGTCCGGTGAAGACATCCAGACAAGCATCTGTCCTGACAGCAGGACTCCGATCACCAACATAGCAATGCCGCAGACCAGGCTCAAAAATACGCTCGTATGAATCGTATCCGAAATCTTATCCCTCTGTCCTGAGCCGTAAAACTGTGCCGCCACGACGTTTGCGCCGACAGACATCCCAATAAATAAATTTGTCAGCAGATTGATGAGCGAACCTGTCGAACCGACTGCCGCAAGCGATTCGTCCCCGGCAAATTTTCCGACGACAATAATATCCGCCGCGTTAAACAAAAGCTGCAAAATACCCGACAGCATAAGCGGCAGGGCGAAAAGCAGCAATTTGCCGAACAGCGGCCCGTGCACCATGTCAATTTCATGGCTGCGCGGCATTTTGCCTTTTCCTTCTGTTATAGAATCTTTTTCTAAATCTTCCTGTTTTGTTTCACTTTCCATGTCTGCATTTCCAGTCCTTTTTCATTCCCATCAATGACTATCCGGAGAGTTCGCAGAACCCCTTGGCAAATACCGGCAGTCCTGCATTACAGCTATTCGCTTCTCTCGTCTCCCGCATGCATGATCAGCTTCTTAGCAAACTGTTCCCATGTATCATGAGTTCCGGCATAACGCCGCCCCGCTTCTGCCACCGCCTCCGCCTCCTCCGCATGGGAAAGATAATATTGGCATCGCTCGATAAGGCTTTCCGGCTGTCCGGTCTCATAGCCGACATAAAGAGAATCTCCCTGCTCAAAGCGGCTGCGTGTATAACCTGTCCGATCCGAAATACATACGGTTCCGTTGCTCATGGCATTTCCAATCCGGTCATGCCCGCCGAAAACAAATCCCGGCATACAATGCAGGGCAAAACGATACGCGCCGATTTGGTTTACATAATTTTCATAAGAAAGACGTCCCTGAACCTCGGCGTCAAGCGCCTCCCAGCCCTGTCCGTATAACGCAAGCGGCAGTTTTTCTTTTATGACCGCTTCCACAGCCTGCTTTCTGCGCTGGTTTCTGACATAGGCATCCGCAAGAAAATCCGCCTGCATCCGCGCCGCAAAACGCGTGGTGCTGCTTTTACGAGACGGCTCCACGGACACATTTTTCCACTTCTCTCCCGTTTCTGCACAGGAACTGCCCTGCATTTCGCCAAGCAGCTCCTCCATCGTCCGTTCAGGATATGCAAGCATCCGCTCCGCCAACAGGCGGCATTCTCTTTTCAACTCCGCCGGCAGCTCTCCCATCAGCTCCCAATACTGCTGCGGGTCTTCATAGGTGCCGCAGAACAGAATCTCGTTTTTCCGCTCCTGAAACGGCGTATCCGCCAGTTTTCCCCGCGTTCCAGGAATTGTCTGCGTCCACACCTTAGCAATCCGCGGATAGTTCACCCGCACATAATCAGCATGGCGCTCATCCACGCAGATCACATGTTGAAGATCCGTTTCCGCAGAAAGCGCCGCGTGATGATAAAGCGGATGGTCTAAAATAATATGATAGAACGGCGCCTCGAATAAATCAATCATGTTTTTCCCGTCCGCATGGAGCTTCGGCAGAAAGGAATTAAAGTCGACTACTGCAAGATATGATTTTCCAAGAACCTCCTGCAGTACCCGGTTCCAAGCTTCCGTATCTTTTCCGCTCCCCTCGGGCAGATAACACCACTCCGCACGGATCCCTTCTTTCTCTACTGCCTCTGCAAGCCTCCCCGCAAAAAAGCGGTAAGAGGCATAGCAACGGTCGTTGACGCTGACAAAAAGCATTGATGTTGAACTCATTGTCTTTTATTTCTCCTTCACGCCGCTTTGGGCGCAGATATCTGCAAGACAGCAGCGCTCACAATGTGGATTGGTTCTTGCTGTGCATATTTCTCTCCCATGCCATACCAGTCTGTGGCAGAAATCGCTGCCCTCCTCGCCTGGAATCAACTCCCAAAGCGCCATTTCCACTTTCTTCGGCTCTTTGATCCCGTCCACCAGTCCCATACGGTTGACAAGCCGGATACAATGCGTATCCGTAACGATCGCCGGTTTCCCGAACACATCCCCCATGATCAAGTTCGCGCTCTTTCTTCCGACACCGGGCAGCGCAAGTAATTTGTCAAAATCATCCGGCACCTTCCCGCCGTAAGTATCGCGCAGAACCTTCATACATGCACTGATGTCGCGCGCTTTGCTGTTTCCGAGACCGCATGGCCTGACAATCCGCTCAATCTCTTCGACAGGCGCATCGGCAAGCGCATTCACATCCGGGAATTTTGCATACAGCTCCTGCACAACCACATTGACGCGCTCATCCGTACACTGCGCCGCAAGCCGTACGCTGACTAAAAGCTTCCATGCCTGATCGTAATCTAAGGAGCACGCCGCATCCGGATATTCCCTCTTTAACCGCGCTATGATCTCGCGTGCAAGCTCCTGTTTCTTTTTCTTTGATAGTTTCATCTTTATCCCCATTCTGGAGCGTTTACGCGGCAAAAAACGCAGATTTCGAATCTGCGTATGCCATCGAACAGATTTGTGACGCTCCTGCACAAATCAAGTTTTCCCCTCGTCAAAATCGCAAAGCGGCAGTAAAGCATCCTTTCCACTGCCCGATAAACTGGAAGTTTCTGAGTGCATTATACCTATCTAAACGAACTTTACATCTGATTTTCGGAGTTTTTTGAAATATTTTTCTTTGTTTTTATCAAACATTGTTCCAATAGCCGATTCATTAACTATTACACTATAACCCTCTTTTATAGCTCCTAATGCAGTCAATGCTACACACCCTCCACCATCGACGCCTACAACTTCAACACATTCAATATTATGTTCTTTCAAGAAATCATTAAGTTTAGGATTGGTAAATGCGTTTCCTTCATTTTTTGTGAATACATAATTTGATGCAATACGAAGATTGCTAACTAATTCCACTTCTTCTGTTCCTTCATAAGCCTGAAATGGCGCAAACTTATTTATTAAGTTTTTCTTCATTACATTTTTTATATAAATAACCATATTACTTTCATTTGCATCAATAACTTCATTTACAGCTTGAACCAGAATTTCATTATCATATCTAAAATATGTAGCATGTTTATCTCCAACACATACATTTTGCATATCAATCACCAACAATGCTTTTTTCACTTTTCTTACCTCCGTCAAATCCCAATTTATCTTCTCATTCTCTTCGATCTTTTCATCTAAGACCGACAAAGTACGTGCTCTCACTTTCTATACCGATATCGTCTTACCTCCAAAGGTTTTTCAAATTTATTCTCCGTAGTATCCGGTATTTGCGATTTCTTGCCACTTAAAATACATTTCTTTATAGTGTTTCTTTATAGTGTTTCTTTATAGTGTTTCTTTATAGTGTTTCTTTATAAATTCTCTGATTTTCCTAACTTCTCGATCACTTAACTGTCCCTGTCTTTCAACAGTTGTATCTCCATTATTCATTACAAAAAACTTTGCGGAGCCTGCTTCCGTTAATTTTCTATCACTCGCATGAACATGCATAGCTTCTATCACACAGCTGGCTGTATAATACAAATAATATCCACAGACCTTAAATTCATAGTATTTTGGCATTCTAATCCTCCATAAACTGCTTATTCTGCTCATAATAATCCATAACAATTTGATTCTCAATATCGTCCATATTGGTATCTACAATCTTTCCACCGTAAATTGCTGCCGCATGATTTATGCAATTAATATTTAGAACACGAACATACTCTCCCTCTTTTGTAAAGGCATAACCATTTATAATCATATCTGCTTTATCTGCAATTTCTTTTACATCAAGCTGCATAATCAATTTTCACCTCCTTAATCGGTTTTAAAAATTCGTCAACATCATAATATAGCATTTCTAGTATAGGCACTAAATCAATATATTCCTCTACCTCTTCAAGATCCTTATACTTTGCCATCACAACAATATATCCTTTATCCCACTCTATAACCTTGGTGTATTTCTCAAGCCTATCTGATGTTGCAAAACGGATTATCTGATTATTAAATTGAAATATCGAATACTCTCCTCTGTTCGTAAGGATTGCATAATCTGACATTTAATGCACCTCTTTTCTAATCTGATAAACTGGAATTTGTCTTTTTGTCATACCAAACTTATCTTTTGATTTCCATATCGACGATTCGCCACTTCTCACCAAACAATTCACAAAGCATCTCTTCGCCGTTTTCTCTAAATCCTACGGCTTTGTAGCAGTAGTACGCAGGATTATTGTTGTCGAATACTCCGAGCGTGATTTTCTCCGCACCAAAAATATCAAAAGCATATCTAATTGCAAGGATAAGCATTTGCTTGCCGTAACCCATGCCTCTCTTTGAATCGTCTACTATTACAAAGCCGAAGCGGATTACTTTCTTTTCCTCATCAGTATATCTCAAAATCAGATGACCTACTACCCCACTTTCGTCAAAGGCAGTTACAGGATAAAAATTATCATACTCAATACAATCACCGTTGTTTTTAATATACTTATTGTTTATATCCTCGCTTGTAATTGGAAAATCATTGAATCTGTCTGAACTCCATTTACGCAAGGCATCCTCGTCTTTTATCCAACTTACAATACTATCAGCATCGCAAGGTTTATATTGTCTTAATCTTAATTTCATTTCTCTTATACCTCCACAATCCTGATTTTTCAAACTGATTATATCATTCGCCGCTCACCGAATGAGCAAGCTCATTCTTCTCGCTTGCGCTCATTATATCACGAACAATTTTCCGTTTCAAGAAACCGCCGGCAGCATTAAAAACGCAGCCTTGAAAACCTTTGAAAATGCTTTTAGGGGGCTTCTCAAAAACGGTCAACGGGTTCATAATAGTTTTCGTAATGAGAATCAGCGACCGGTGCCAAGAGGGAATCACAATGAACGAAAAATTTTATTTACTGCCGCGAAAAAAACAGCAGAAGATCATTCATGCGGGATTTCTTGTGTTTTCCCGCAATTCTTATAAAAAAAGCCCGATGCAGGAAATAGCGGACCGCGCCGGGATCAGTAAGTCGCTGCTCTTTCATTATTTTACAAACAAAAAGGAGCTGTATCTGTTTTTGTGGGACAACGCGTGCTTAACTACCGTAAAATATCTGAACGAATACGGCTGCTATGAGCCGGACGATCTGTTCGAAATGATGGAACGCGGCATGAGGGCAAAGCTTTACATGATGAAAAAGTATCCCACGATGACTTCGTTCGTCATCCGGGCATTTTATGAAAAAGACCCCGCTGTCTCTGCCGCTATTCAGGAAAGCTACCGGTCGTATTTCGGCATCAAAGCAAACGATGCCCTGTCCCGGATTCATGCGCAGGACTTTATTCCGGGGCTGGACCTTTCCATGATGTACCGTGAAATGTATCTTTCTTCCGTCGGTTATCTCTGGGAAATTTTTCAGCGGGACGGCGAGCTTGATACGGCAAAGCTGGAGCATGATTTTGAGCAGATGCTGTCATTCTGGAAGCAGATTTATTTGAGACATCCATCCAGCGGGTGCCCCTGACTTAACGCCTTCAAAACATCCGCCCGGCAAAAGCTTTTGCCGTGACATTCAAAACGCCTGCCTGCAAAGCGCTTTTGACTCACTATGCCAACGAACGCCGCCACACTTTGTGTAAACCGGCTTCACATAAATAAATAGAAAGGAACCCTCACACCATGTATGCGATCAAAACCGATTCCCTGACAAAGTATTACGGGAAATCAAGGGGCATCACCAATATCAGCTTAACGGTATCCGAAGGAGACTTTTTCGGATTCATCGGTCCGAACGGCGCCGGAAAAAGCACAACCATCCGCACCCTCCTCGGCCTGATCACCCCGACAAGCGGCAGCGCGGAGCTTCTCGGCATGGATATCATGAAACAAAGAAACGAAATCCTCCAAAAAACCGGCTACATGCCCTCGGAAGCTTCTTTCTACCGAGGCATGAAAGTCCGCGAGGTCATCCGCTACAGCGCCGCTCTGCGCGGACTCGACTGCCGGAAAGAAGCCGCACGGCTCCTTGACCGGCTCGAATTAAACCCGGATAAAAAGATCCGCGAGCTCTCGCTCGGAAACCGCAAAAAAGTATCCATCATCTGCGCGCTGCAGCATCATCCGCGCCTGTTAATCCTTGATGAGCCCACAAGCGGTTTGGACCCGCTCATGCAGCGGGAGTTCTTTGCTATCTTAAAAGAGCACAATGCAGACGGCGCCGCCATTTTTCTTTCCTCACACATTCTCTCGGAGATACAGCGCTATTGCAGGCATGCCGCCGTCATCCGTGAGGGAAATATCCTGATCTGTGATGAGGTCAAAAATTTAGGGCATACCCGCGCAAAGCAGATCACGCTCCTTGGAGTATCCGCTCCCCCCGCCATCGACGGCATCAAAAATATAGAATCTGTGGAAGACGGCGTAAAGTTCTTATACAGCGGCGATTATCATGCGCTGCTTTCTGCACTTTCGTCCATGCCTGTCACAGACATGAATATGACCGAGCCGGACCTGGAGGAAATTTTTATGCACTATTATCGTTCCGGGGACATGTAACGCAATAGAACTGAAAGGACAGGACACTCAAATGACCATTTTGAAACAGGAACTTCGACAAGGCAGAAATGCACTGATCCTATGGACGGCAGTCATCGTCTTCATGCTTTTGATCTGCATTTTAATCTACCCCGAAATGGGCAGTCAGATGAACGAACTCAGCGGCGCGTTTGCAAATATGGGCGGTTTCTCCGCAGCGTTTGGCATGGATAAAATCAACTTTGGTGAATTTATGGGATTTTTCAGTGTGGAATGCGGGAATATTCTCGGTCTCGGCGGCGCATTCTTTGCGGCGCTGCTCGGTATCTCCGCGCTTGCAAAAGAAGAAAAAGAACATACGGCGGAGTTTCTTCTGACACACCCGCTCAGCCGGAAAAACATTGTGCTGCAAAAGGGACTTTCCGTTCTCGTGCAGATTCTCATTCTAAACGCCGCTGCAGTCTCTGCCTGCGCGTTTTGCGCCTTCCTGATCGGAGAAAAACCGGATATCGGCTCCCTTACCCTGCTGTTTCTTGCCTACCTGACCATGCAGATTGAAACAGCGGCGGTCTGTTTCGGTATCTCCGCGTGGATAAGCAGCGGCGGTCTTGGAATCGGTCTCGGCGGAGCTGCACTCTTCTATTTTTTGAACCTGATCTCAAATCTGGCAGAGGGCGCAAAGTTTTTGAAATTTCTTACCCCATTTGGCTATACGGACGGTGCTGAGATTCTCATAAGCGGCCATCTGGAGGCAAAATATGTCACTGTCGGCATACTTTTCACCGCGGCGGGCATCGCTGCTGCTTTTTGGAAATATTGTAGAAAAGATATCAGCGTATAGTTTGAGGCAGATCGGCACAGACTGTGTTCATGAAAAAGAATGATTCTGTTCAAACAACACCCCGCACAGTTAAAAGTGCATCAAAAGAAGCCGCGCTCCCGGCTTTTTTCGGTGACTTCCTTTTTTGCGGCCTGCTCGGCTGGCTGACTGAAATTTTTTTCACTGCCATACAGACGCTGAGACGGCGCGACTATTCCCTGAAAGGAATCACCTCTCTCTGGATGTTTCCGATCTATGGTTTGTCCGCATGCGTCTATCCGGTTTCCTCTCTCTTAAAAAAACACAGAGTGAAAGCACCCGCGCGCGGAATGCTCTACACCCTGTGCATTTTTACGATTGAATTTATCAGCGGCAGCCTGCTTTCCAGGCGAAACCGCTGCCCGTGGAATTATTACCGCTCGCCCTACCACATAAACGGCGTCATCCGTCTTGATTATGCCCCCTGCTGGCTCGGGTTTTCCCTCTTTGTTGAACGGCTGTTATCAAAGCGGCACGGCAAGCCGGATTCCACCCATCCGCCGGTCTGCCGTTAAAAATCCGCCGGGTCCGCATCCTCCATATCTCCTGCGCCGATATTCAGCATATTCATGGTACGGCGCTTCATACGTGCCTCCTCCGACGCCTGAAGAATAAAATCTTTCACAGCCTTGGAGTTCTTAATATGTGCAATCTGAAGCTGCGGGTCCGTCGTATCACCTGTAAAACAGATGACTGTGCCAAGCCCGAACATTTTCTCCAAAAGCGTCGTTGTATGCTTCACGTCCTGCACTTTATACATATAGCAGTCGTTCTCCTCCGTGCGGAGCAGTCCGGTATTTACCGTGATCATATCTTCCTTGACCGTATATTTGGTAAATGTAAACGGAAGTCCCAAAAATACCCATCTTTTTCTTTCCCTAAATTCCGCCATGCCTGACTCCTTTCCGTCCTGTCTCCTTTCTATTTGACTCCTCGCAGGTACCTGTAACTCTGCGCAAGTATCCGCATAACTCTTCGCGCTCTGCGCGGAATCCTGCGTTTCCAGACAGGAACATGCATACCTGATCATGGTACGCTAGTTACAGTATAACAAGTTCCTTCTCAAAGGGAAACTGTTTTTCTTAAAAACCGTCAAAAATCGTGCAAAACCGTACGCATTTATATCTGCCCGTATTTCAATCCCGCCAGACACATTTGTATCCGTACGCATTTCAATCCGGTCAGACACCGTTTTCGGTCAGACACCGTTACATCTGTTCACGCGCCTTCTCCTCACAGTATTTGCAGCGATATGTTTCCGTCTCCTCGTCGGCAAGCACGAAAATATGGGGCAGCCCCTGTTCAATCGATGTAATACAGCGTGGATTTTTACACTGATAAACATCCCTGATCTCTTTGGGAAGCTGTAAGTCCTTTTTATCCACGATCTTGCCGTTCTTGATCACATTGACTGTGATATTATGATCAATGACCGCAAGTACATCCATATCCAGCATATGAATGTCGCATTCCACTTTCAAAATATCTTTTTTCCCAAGCTTATTGCTGCGCGCGTTTTTGATGATGGCAACCGTGCAGTCCAGCTTATCCAGTCCAAGGTGGTAATAAATAGAGAGACTTTTCCCCGCCTTGATATGATCAAGCACAAAGCCCTCCTCAATTTTTCCTACGTTAAGCATTTTGTAAGCCTTCCTTTCCTGATTCGATCCGCATCCCGGCATACTGCCTGACCGCGGTTTTCTCTCTGCAGTTTACCGTGCGTCCCTGCCTGCCGCCTGCTTAAACCGAAATGTTTAACAGCGTCAGGATCAGCGCCATGCGCACATAGACGCCGTACTGTACCTGCTTGAAGTAGACCGCACGCGGGTCGTTGTCCACTTCCACAGAAATCTCGTTCACACGCGGCAGAGGATGGAGAATCAGCATGTCCTCGCGGGCGCGCTCCATTTTGGTCTTATCCAGAATATAGAAATCCTTGAGGCGCACATAATCTTCCTCATTAAAGAAGCGTTCCTTCTGTACACGCGTCATATAGAGCAGATCAAGCTGGGGCATGACGTCATCCAGACTGATGACCTCATGGTAGGGAATACCTTTCTCTTTCAGCATATCAATCAGGTAATCCGGAATCCGCAGTTCCTCTGGCGAAATGAACACAAACCGGATGCCCTCGTAGCGCACGAGCGCGTTGATCAGCGAATGCACAGTCCGCCCGAATTTTAAGTCGCCGCACAGACCGATCGTAAAGTTTCCAAGCCGCCCTTTGAGGGATCGGATCGTTAAAAGATCAGTGAGCGTCTGCGTCGGATGCTGATGTCCTCCATCCCCTGCGTTGATGACCGGAATACCGGAAAACTGCGCCGCAACCATCGGCGCTCCTTCCTTCGGATGACGCATTGCGCAAATATCGGCAAAACACGATACGACGCGGATGGTATCTGCAACGCTCTCTCCCTTCGAAGCAGAGGAAGAACCCGCATCGGAAAATCCGATCACAGAACCTCCCAGATTCAGCATGGCGCTCTCAAAGCTTAAGCGCGTGCGCGTGCTCGGTTCATAAAAACAGGTTGCAAGCTTTAAGCCGTCGCAGGCATGCGCGTAACGGTCACGATGCTGCTCAATATCGTTCGCCAGTTCAAAAAGTGCCTCCAGTTCTTCCACGGAAAAATCAAGTGGACTCATCAAATGTCTCATGTTCGAAATTCTCCTTATCCGTATTTCAGTCGTAAAAAGAGCTTGCGTTCCGCAAACTCTTTCGAACGCTGCGCGTTCTTCCAGGCGGGCAATTTCCTATACGTTGAAAAAGCGAAGAGTAAAAACTCTTCGCCTCTGATTATTTGTATTGAAGTAAGATGTCTGTGGATTTTCTTGCGGGAGCTGCAGGTGCTTCATCGGGATAACCGATCGCGATCAGTGCTGCGACTTCCTGTTCTTCGGGAACTGCCAATAAATCTTCGATTTCTTTTTCGTCGAAGATTCCCATGATCACGGAACCGATTCCCTGTTCCCACGCCGCGAGGCAGAACGTCTGTGCCGCAACGCCCGCGTCAAACATCTGCCAATGGTCGCCCTTGCTTGTCGTATAAGAGCCGTCCCGCTCAAAACCGCAGCGGTTTTTGATCAGTGTAACGACGACCAGCGCAGGCGCGCCGTTGATAATATCCGCGTTATGGGGAATCGTCGCCTTTGAAGCTAACTCCGCCTTCTTCGCGGCATCTTCGATCACGGTATAACGTGTGATCTGCGTATTTTTCCAGCTCGGTGCAAATGAAGCTGTCTCCACAATCGAATTTAAGAGCTCATGACTGACCGGGTCCGCCTTGAATTTACGAATACTGCGTCTCGTTGTAATACATTCTTTTGCTGTCATGGGAAACCTCCTTTTTGTTTTTTCCATTGTAGCATAAAGCAGACGATTTGCCTACCCCTTTTACGTCCTGCGTTTCATCCTGTGGTCCATCGTGATTAAGGATGCAGGCGTTTGTCTTCCCTTGCAATATGGGGCTCAATACGCCATATGTCTGATAATCTCCTCAAACACCGCCATATCTTTCTTGTGAAAATGGAACTGATACCCGGTCAGCTTCTGGATACCGATCCCATACGTCACTTCCTTGTTTAACGTAACCAGGATATATACCTGCTTTGTCAGGAATTTACCGCTTTCCTGCTTACGCATATCCACGACGTCTTCTGCGATGTCCGTTACCCAGATACCATTTCCGTTATCGGCAATGATGTTCCGGTTTGTCATCGTAATACGGGCATCATCCGCACCGAGTAAATCCCCCTTTTCCGTCGAAAATGCCCACGGCTTTGCTGTAAATACCACCTTTTCCCCAGGTTTGAGGTCAACCTTAAACCGGTTCTTGATTTCCGGCAGCGTATCCAGATAATCCGTATTCATAATCATCCCCCCATCTCTTTCTGCCGTTTCTCGGCGCATTCCTGACTAAATGCGATCATCCGGTTGATCTCATGCTTATAAATATCATCCATACCGCGTTCGTAGCCAAACACAATGTCCAGGCGGTATTTCAACAGCTCTGACTGCATAAAAAGAAAAGCCTGCTGATTATTTTTTATCCGGAATCCATACTGTTTATGATCCCTGCCCGCAATCACCAGGGTCGTATCCTTATATACCGGAATAACTCCCTCCAGCCTGCCGGTCTCAACCGCGGTATACACCCACAAGATATCTGCCATCGGCACAGGCACCAGCCCGATCTTCGTCCCAACGACTGCCTGACTGGTCACGAGCAGTCTGTCACACATTGCGCATGCAGGCAGCTCCCTGTCGATGATCTGTAACTGCTGCGGCGAAAATGGCTTTAGAAGCTTTTTTGTCCGAATGCCCGCAATCAGCCACAACGTCCCGAACAAAATTGCCGGGAAAATCATTCCTGCCATCGCAAGCGACAGCCCAAATGGAAAATGGTCAATCAGAAAAGTGGCAAACGTCAGAAAAAAGATCAACAAGAAAATAAAAAACGGAATTTTTAATTTTTTTGTGCTCCAGCAATAAAGGTGATACAAATTGCCATAATGTTTCAGCTGTTTCATAAAAAGCTCCTCCGCCGTAAAACGATCATCCTTATCATACCAAAGTTATATGAGCTTCTCAAGATGATTTTACTCCTTCCGGGTCTTAAATTTTTCCGTAAGAATCCTGTTCAGTTCATTTGTTTAGTTCATTATGTCCGCTCCCTCATCTTCATCAGGTCGTCACAGTTAAAACGACGGGAGGCATTACGCGCAATCCTGGTACAAACCGTTGAAAAAATGGTATATATCGGTTTGCTAACTAAATCTTTCTATGATAAAATAATAAGTATCATTTTCATACAAAGCATCATCCCAATCGGGGGGAAGCTTGTTGTAATATGCCTGATTGGGTAAACTAAAACTTTTACATCAGGAGAACGCTTATGGAAGCAAAAACAGAAAAACAGTCTTTTTTAGGAAGCATTAAGGGGAGGGTTATTCTTTATACGGCGTTAAGCACGATCGTAATTATTGTTGTGACCGCTGCAATCAACGGCTTCGTGCTATATGATGCACTGAAATCAAGCGAGCACAGCATCCTCACTTCTGAAGCGGAAAGTACCAGCGACGTCATCGATGAATGGCTTGTCGGTCAGGCAAACATTGTTGAAACAATGAAAAACGCATTGTCAACCATGCGTAAGGACGACCCGGAAGCCATTATGGATTTTTTGGAAGCGAATCTGGCAGGCAATCCCGATGCCCTTATGTATTACTGCTGTTTTGGATATAACGGCGGTGTTCTGCCGGCAGACCATTCCAGTCTCGATCTCGATCCGACCACCAGAGGCTGGTGGATTGACGCCATTGCAAAGGACGGGTTAATCTTCACCGCTCCTTATACGGATTTTGCCACCGGACAGATGATCGTATCCATTGCCGTTCCCTGTACCATTGATAACGAGCAGGCTGTTGTTCTTGCCGATATTACAATTGACAGCCTCATTGAAATCGTAAAAAATGTGAGCACGGACGAGAGCATACAAACGTTCCTGCTGGCGGGAGACAACAGCGTCATCACCCATGAAAATGAAGCGTATCTTCCGAAAGAAGAGGGAAATACGATTTTAACCGACGTACTGCGGATCAATTTGGAAAATCAAAATATCTCCACCTTTACTGACTATGACGGTGAAAAAAAATATTGCGTCACAAGAACGATAAAAACTACCGGATGGAAAATGGGTATTACGCAGAGCGTATCCGTGATCGGCAGCAAGGTTGGCAGCAATCTGGTGTTCCCCTTGATCGCGGATATTGTTCTTCTCGCACTGTCCATTATTGTGCTGAATATCGTTGTCTCCCTTATGTTAAAGCCTCTTAGCGAGCTGAAACGATTTGTCATAGAAAAAGTAATCGGAAGCCAGAATTGCAGGGCCGAAAAATCAGAGGTAAAGGAAATCAGCTACTTAAAAGCAGAGCTGGAAAACCGGGTGATCTCTACCATCCGCAAAACACAGCAGGAAACCGTCCGTATACAGGATATGGTATCCGGCACGAACGAGCATGTTTCCAAAATGAACGGAAACATCATGGAAATCAGCTCAATCATGGAAGAAACCGGTGCAAGCGTCACTGGACAGACCCAGAGCATCGCCGAGATTGACGATACCTGCAAAGGCGTGACGAATGCAATCGACGAACTGGCGGAAAGCGCGCAGACCATTACAGACCGTGCAGCGGAGATCATTGAGCGGGTTGCCCAGATGGTTCCCGAAGTGCTGGAGGATAAAGAAAATGCGATCAAGGTGACTATGGACAGCAGAGAAAAGCTGAAAACCGCAATCGAGGAAACCAAGGTCATCAGCCAGATCGTAGAGGTATCTCAGGCAATCAGTGAGATTGCAGGACAGACAAATCTTCTTTCATTAAATGCCTCCATTGAGGCTGCAAGGGCCGGCGAAGCCGGAAAAGGCTTTGCGGTCGTCGCGGAAGAAATCAAGAAACTGAGCGAGACAACAGGCAGCGAAATAGAAAAAGTAAATGCACTGACAGAAAAAGTCTTAAAAAGCGTCGGGACACTCTCCGAGGCAAGCAACCACATTATCACATTTCTTGATGAAATTGTGCTGAAGGATTACGATAAGCTGGAAGCACTGGCAGATAATTATAAAGAAGACGCTGATTATTATGCGCAGGTCAGCAATCAGTTAAGCGAACATGCAAAGGAACTGCGGAGTTCTATCGCCAGCATCAACGAGATACTTGGTACGATCAACTTATCGCAGCGTGAATTGGACACAGCCGTACAGTCTGTAAACGGGAATTTGCAGGAAATCACTTATGCGAGTGAAACGGTCTCGGATGAGACACAGAATGTGATGGAAAGTATCTCATCCCTTCAGACAACCATACAGCAGTTTCAGCTTTGAAAAATCCACAAAGCGGATTAAATTCAGTTTTTAAGAAATCCATAAAGCTGTTTTCACTCAGAAGAGTCACAAAACGGACTCTTCCGGGCTTGGAAATAGGGTATAAAAAAATCGCCGCCTTATCAGCGGTGATTTTTTTTATCCTGCATCCATGATCCTGCATTAAATGGTATAATCCATCCTGCCGCCGCTTGGCATGACGCCATGCGCTTTGACATCGTTCCAATCCAGATTTTGAATCTGGGTAAGCAGATCGTCCAGAGAGTCCGATTCCAGATGTGCTGTTTTCGTCCACTCACCGCGCTCTGCCGCCTCTGCCCTGGAATCCCGGCGCGCCTCGATGCGCTCTTCCTCTTTGCGCTTCTTCGCTTTTTTCTCGTCCGCCTTTGCCGCTTCCTTCTTATCGGCTCTCGACTGTTCCAGGCGCTCGCGCTGTTTTGCACCCGCCTGTTCTAAGTCTGCAAAGAAATTCATTTTCCCATCTTTGCCAACCGAAACGCCCATGCGCAAAACGTCGTCCGCTTTATCGCCAAGCTGTTCTTTTGCCTCGTCCAACTTTGCTGTTGCGTCATCGATCATGGACATGTATTTCTCTTTTGTCCTGCCGTCCTTCGCCATTGCTTCCAGCTCATCGGCATGAATGAGTACGCTGTACTGCTTGATGCCGCGGGAAAGATACGCTTTCGCCTGCTCGTTGTTCTCATAGCGGCCTGCCATGATGTCCATTTTGTCCCCGTACTTTTCCTGCAGTTCCTTTAATACTTTCTTTGCACCTGCGCTTAGTTTCGTTTCCTGTACGCGTTCCGACTCACTGCCCTTTGCTGCCGCACTGCTTCTGCCGCGCTGCGTGCTCTGCGTGGAATTCCCGTAAATCCCCGCTTCATAAGCACTGTAACCATTAATCTTATCCATCTTCGACCATCCTCCTTGAATCAACCGCTGCTGAAATCCGTTTCAGTTCTCTAAAGCCTCTGAAAATATATTTCCAGTTATTGTATATATCGGCATTCTTCCTCCTATTCTTATATCGGAATTACTCTTTTCACGCATAAAAAAGGACGTCCTGCAACATAACGGACATCCTTTTTCTTATCAGCCGCTTTCCTGACCGGCTTCTGCTTTCAGGGAAGCCCCCGCCGGGCAGCACGTTTATCTGAAGGCTGTTTTGCGGTCAGCGCGCGCTTTTTTTCCCGATCAGCGCCCGCAGGTACTCATACATTCTTCCGACACTCGCAATGTGCATGCGCTCCGATGTCGTATGAATATCCGTTAAATCCGGACCGAACGATACGCAGTCCAAGCCGGGCAGCTTTGCTGAGAGCAGTCCGCACTCCAAGCCCGCATGAATGACTTCCACCCTTGGTTCTTTTCCGAACAGTTCACGATACTGTGCGATCATGCATTCGCGTAACGGCGAGTCCTTACGGTATTCCCATGCCGGATAATCTCCATGGCAGGACACCGTGCCGCCCGCAAGCGCCGACAATGCCGTCAGCTTCTCCCGCAGCGCGTCCTTCGCGGAAGCCACCGAACTGCGGATGGAATGATCCGTCTCAAGCCCTTTTTCCGTTAGACGGACGATCCCCATATTCAGGCTCGTCTCCACCAGACCGTCAATGTCCGTGCTCATCGCCTGCACGCCGTCCGGCACACAGGCAAGGAAACGCGCGGCCGTTTTCGTTGAGGCTTCATCCAGCGCATAGTATCCCGACTCTGCGAAATCACCACATCCGGTATCCCCCGGTTGCAGTTTTATTTCCCTTTCACCGCATCCCGCGTCATCAGATGCATTCGCGCTGTCTGTTTCACCGAAAATCAGTAAGACCCGCACACCCGCATCCCTGTTGGCAAATTCTTTTTGCAACATCTTATCATATTCCGCCACTGCCGTTACAAGCGCTTCCTTCTCTTTAACCGGGATCACAAGCTCCGCCTCCGCTTCCACAGGAATCGCGTTATCCTTTGTCCCGCCCGTACAGGAGACAAGCGCATATGACATTTTCACAGACAAGCCGTTAAGGAATCGTCCCATAAGGACATTCGCATTTCCGCGCTGTTTATGAATTTCCGCGCCGGAGTGCCCGCCCTGCAGCCCGTCAATGCGCACGCGCGCTGTCACTCCCCTGCTGCGTTCTCTTTTCACCGGAATTACACTGTGTACGCGCACGCCGCCCGCACAGCCGACCGTGAGCACGCCCTCTTCCTCGGAATCAATATTGATCAGCCTTCTTCCTTTCAGCATGGACAGGTCGATCGCCGCCGCCCCGTTCATGCCGACCTCCTCGTCCGTCGTAAACACCGCTTCCAGCCTCGGATGGGAAAGCGCCTCATCCTCTAGAAGCGCCAGCACATACGCAAGCGCAATCCCGTCATCCCCGCCGAGACTCGTTCCTTTTGCATAGACCGTATCCCCCTCTACGCCAATGTCCAGCGCGTCATGCTCCAGCGACAGCACACAGTCCGCGTCCTTGACCGCAACCATGTCCATATGCCCCTGAAGGATGATCGGTTCCTCCGCTTCATAACCGTCGGACGCCTCCTTGATCATAATGACATTGTTCGCCTTATCCTGTACATAAGAAAGACCATGTTCTTTTGCAAAAGAAACCAGATGATCGCTCACCGCTTTTTCATTCCCCGAACCGCGTGGAATGCGGGTAAGCTCCTCAAAATGATCAAATACGCGCTGCGGGTAAAGCCCTGTCAGTACACCCATATACCGTCCTCCTTTTCTACCTTCCCGAAAAAGTGTTCCCGTGCATAGAACTTGATATAAAATGCCTATTCTTGCACGCAATTACAGAATTTGCGCCGCTTTCCAATTCTGCATACCAAAAAATCCTGCATACCAAAATCTAGCGTTCCGATTTTAACAGCGCATAATAACAGGCATCGCAGACTCCCTGATTATTCCAGTCAGAACTGCGTAACGTTCCCTCATATTTCATTCCGCATTTTTTCATGACTTTACCAGAATTGGGGTTTCTTGGATCGTGCCTTGCTTCAATCCGGTTTACGTCCACTACATCAAACAGAAAGTCCATAACCGCTTTCAGTGCTTCCGACGTAATTCCTTTATGCCACCAGTTTCTTCCAATGCAGTAGCCAACATGTGCCATGGAAACGTTTTCTTTTATATTTACGACCGCAATATCGCCAATCGGCTCATCTCCATTGTCTTTCAGTACAATCGCCCAATGATAATACTGTTCGCTGGAATATTGATTTACCCAGTCGTCTGTTACACGCTGGCTTACTTCCTGACCTGAATGGGCCGGCCACGTCAAATATTTGGTGACTTCCTGATCCGATGCCCAGTTTTGATACATTGCCGCAGCATCCCCAGGCACATATCGCCTTAAAACCAGCCGTTCCGTCTCTAACCTTTGCGTTCCACAATGTTTCATAAGTTTAGCCCTTCTTTTCAGATTCCAATCACCCTGATGATCTGCTATAAATTTGCCGATATTCTGATATAGGCAAATCGAATACACCACGTTGTTCATCTTATAAATAAACCGCAATCGGACCTTTTACAGTCAAACGATCAATTCTGTCCTGTCATGGATTTTTGTTCTTTATGACTCATCCATCCGAATAATACCATTACAAAGCTTATAATGATTCCTGCGGCAAAGCCAAAGACATGCGTCAAAAACGACCCGATATTATCGTTCGCAAAGACAAAAAATGCAATTACGATGATCGTGTCCAACCGATACCACTTAAGCGCGAAATTTTGTGGAAACCTTAAATAACATACAACAAAAACAGCGATCAGCGCAAAGATCCCTCCCGATGAACCGCCTCCATAAACCGGTACGGAATAGTTTATGATTACAGAGCAGGCGGCTTCCGCCAATATCCCGCACAGGATAAACAGAAAAAGGGTCCTCCATTTACCGATAAACGGGCTTAACAGAGAACCAACGGCTAATAATGCAAGAGAATTAAAGAAAATATGCACAAAGTCGAAATGCAGGAAAATGCATGTCAGCCACCGGAAATATTCATGATCCAGATACTCCATGCTCGTGGAGCCCCAATGTTCAAATGCTGTTCCCGTTATCTGTGAATATATATAAATAGGGATAAAACATAATACCAGAATGACTGCCATTAAATTATTTTTCAGCCAATGAGTCACAGATTTCACAATATTCTCCTTTTTACGAACGATAGTCCCCGTTGATCTTGACATAGTCATAGGTTAAGTCACAGCCCCATGCGGTGCCTTTTGCCTCTCCCTGATTCAGGTTCACGTGGACGGTGATCTCATCCTCCGAAAGAAGCTTTGCCGCCTCTTCCTCTGAAAACGGCAGGATCAGGGCATTGCCGCGGCATACCGCAATCTTTCCTGCTGCCGACTCTACGTCCACTTCCATCCGGTTGATGTCAAAATCCGCCTCCGCATAGCCGATTGCACATAAGACCCTGCCCCAGTTGGCATCCCTGCCGAATATCATGCATTTCACAAGCGGAGAGCGGATCACGCTTTTTGCCACCGTAATTGCCGTATCCTGATCGGGCGCTCCCGTAACGGTACAGGTAATCAGCCTTGTCGCGCCCTCGCCGTCCTTCGCGAGCATTTTGGTAAGGTCGCGCATAACCAGATACAGCGCCTGCCTGATACATGCATACGCCTCATCCTCCGCGTCAATCAGCGGATTGCCCGCCAAGCCGTTTGCCATCACGCACACCATGTCGTTCGTCGAGGTATCTCCGTCGATGCTTAAGCAGTTATAGGTCACCTTGACGATCTCATCAAGCGCTTTTTGAAGCAGGGGCTGTGAAATTGCCGCATCGGTCGTAATAAAGTTTAAGGTCGTCGCCATATTCGGATGGATCATGCCGCTTCCCTTTGCCATACCGCCGAGACGACAGGGTACGCCGCCGATCTTGAATGTGACTGCCGCTTCTTTTTTTACCGTGTCGGTCGTCATGATCGCATTGACCGCCCGCAGGTTTCCATCCCGGCTTAATCCCTTTGCCAGCTCCTCCACATGCGCCTCAATCGGTTCCATCGGCAGAATCTGTCCGATCACGCCGGTGGACGCCACGACGACCTCCTCCGGTTTGATGCCGAGCGCCGCGGCCGCCAGTTCACACATGCGCTCTGCCTTTTCTTCTCCGTCCGCATTGCAGGTGTTGGCATTTTTGCTGTTTGCGATCACCGCCTGCGCCATACCGCCCGTCTTTATAAGATTCCGCTTCGTCACGATGACCGGCGCGCCCTTTACCTTATTCGTCGTATAGACCGCCGCCGTCACACAGGGGCGTTCGCTATAGATCATGCAGAGATCGTTTTTATCCGGATTGCTGTTTAAGCCGCAGTTTAGACCGCTTGCCGTAAACCCTTCCGCCGCGCACACGCCGCCCTCTATATACGTATAATCATTGACTTCTTCCATTTCTTTCATAAAATTCTCATTCTGCATTTTTGCGCTCATGCTATGAACTCCTTTCTTTGCGAGCAGCTAATGCGCCAATGTTTGCGATGCTCGCAGCGCAAACTTGGGATTGAAAATTTTTAATTTTCAATCTTATCCTCCGTTTTACGATATATTCTCATAGAACATACTGATACCGTTCATTTTTTGCCTATCTGCTATTATAAAACACTTCTCTTAGAATTACCACTTCAAATTCTTTATGTTATAATAATCATGCCGCTTTCATTACAACGTTGCAAAAGGAGCATATACCCCATGGATTCTAAAAAAGTACGCAGGTTCAAAAACAGACTGATACGGACAGCTATCCTGTCTCTGCTGATCCTATCCACAGGCTGCGGGCAGAAGGATTCCGCAGATGTGCCCGCAAACACCCAATTTTCCGCGCTTGGCGAACTGAAAAGCTCAGCTTTGGGCGCTGCCGCTTCCGTTTCAGAACCCGTACCGGAAAGCATACCGGCCCCTGAAACGACCTCTTTCAAGTTAAAGAACACTGCGATGATCGAATGCAAGTCTGCTTTCAGAGAACCGTTTGCGGGGATCATATTGAAAAACCGCAGACTGCAGGAATGTGTTTACGAACAGCTCGGAAAAGAAGACGGTACTCCCTTGTACGAGGAAGAACTTGCCGATTATTGCGGGCTGCTCAGGGAATCGGATTACTCGCTTACGATCGCAAACGGTCAGGAACTGGACTTTGTACGGACTTATTTTGATCTGGATTCCTTCTATCATTTTTCTATTGAATTTACGCCTGATCTTCATGATTGGACCGCCGCACAGCTTGACGGGCTGAGAGATTTACAAAAGCCCGTCCAGATTGCAGGCACAAAAGATACCATCCCGGCGGAGGTACTGATCTTTTTTACGGGAACGGACGAGCTTACTTTTTATAACATTGCAGACGTCACAGGCACGCTGCCTCCCGGCAGAACATTTCCTGACACCGTCAGGGATGTAACCCTATACTCCTCTGGCGATACGCCCTGCACATTTGAAAACCTGTTTGCATGCATGCAGGATTCCAATATAGAGTTCCTCAGCGTGCATCGCTCTTCTCAAATCAGATCCGGCTTTCCGTTCCCTTTGGATGCCGCCGCCGGCATGAAGTCGCTGGTGCAGCTTAGTCTGAACAAAGAGCGTATTGAAGTCAAAAACAAAGAATGCCTTTCGGAGAGCTCTCTGCGGTATCTGACCGGTTTCGTCATAGACAAGCAGACGGATACCTCCATTTTTCAGTTGTTTCCGCAGCTTACAACAATCTCCTGCAGCGTCACGGCGGATGCGGATCTCTCCTTTGTATCGGATAACGAGGCTTGGTCCCTCAGACTGTTTTTCTGCCCGGCAGAAATTGAATTTGATTCCCCACTGTATCCGGACGGCGAGCCCGCCGTCTTTCCTGCATTTGATGAAGCGCTCGGCTGGCGCGAATCCGGTGATGCTGACAATTTTCTCGGCATTTACCAGCGTTTTATGGACGAGGGGAGAAAGATCGAATGCTTTTCTATCCGATGCAGAAATGAAGACTATGGCAGGGAATATGCCTATCCTTACCCGCTGCAAAATGTCCGGACCTTTCTTCGGGTGACAGACGGGGAGCATGTGCAGCAATTTCTTCCCGAACCGCGCGACTCTGAATATGCCACCTTTGGCAGTTATCAGACAGACCCTGTCTATCTCATTGATATTAATTTCGATGGGATCAAAGACATTACGCTTGAAGCCGGTTCTTTCGGAAATTCTGCATGGACCTTCGAATATGGATGGATTTATGACCCTGAAAGCGGACTTTATCTTCCCTCCAATTCCTTTCAGAGCATTACCAACCCATCCGTTGACACCGAACATCAATTAGTAAGAAGCTCATGGCGCAACAACGCCGTCAGCCACGGCTGGGCGATCTACCGCTATGATCAGGTGACCGGCGACTATCGCATGGAACGTAAGCTGATCGAAGATGATGTGACTTACCAGGCAGCCGAGCTTATGCCGGATTTACAGATTCCAGAAGACGGAAGGCTTTGGGAATGGGAAGAAACCGTCTATGATCAGGACGGCGTGACCGTACTAGAGAATGAACGCTATTATGCGCTTGTCGCGCCGGGGCTTCAGACAGAATACCCCGACGCGTACGATCGCTTCCATGAACCGGACAGTTACTGGGGATACTGACAGGCAGCTGCTGTAACCGGCATCCGGCAGGGATTACCGGCAAAATCACCATCCCCTTATCCTACACTGCCGCAAACGCCTGCTCCATATCCGCGATCAGATCGTCGATATGCTCCGTTCCAATCGAGAGGCGGATCGTACTCTGACGGATATTCTGTTCCTCAAGCTCCTGCTCAGAAAGCTGGGCATGCGTCGTTGTCGCCGGATGAATGACAAGGCTTTTGACATCCGCCACATTGGCAAGCAGGGAAAAGATCTGCAGATGATCAATAAAACGGTGCGCCTCTTCCTTGCCTCCCACAATGTCAAACGTAAAGATGGAACCGCCGCCATTCGGAAAATAGCGTTCGTACAGCGCATGATCGGGATGCTCCAGTATGGACGGATGATTGACATGCGCCACCTTGGGATGCTGCCTTAAATACGTCACAATCTTCTTGGTATTCTCCGCATGCCGCTCTAAGCGAAGCGATAGCGTCTCTACGCCCTGCAATAACAGGAATGCATTAAACGGAGAAATCGCCGCTCCCATATCGCGAAGCAGTATCGCACGGACATAGGTCACAAATGCTGCCTCACCCGCTGCCTCCACAAACGAGATTCCGTGATAGCTCGGATTCGGTTCCGCAATCGCCGCATACTTACCGCCCGCGCGCCAGTCAAATTTACCAGAATCCACAATGATACCGCCTAGAGACGTGCCGTGTCCGCCGATAAACTTGGTCGCGGAGTGCACCACAATATCCGCTCCATGCTCGATCGGGCGGATAAAATACGGCGTACCGAACGTATTGTCAATGACAACAGGCAGTCCGTGCCTGTGCGCGATCTTAGCGATCTCATCCATGTCTGGAATATCGCTGTTCGGATTTCCAAGCGTTTCCAGATAGACTGCCTTTGTATTCTCCTTAATTGCCGCTTCGACTTCATTCAGGTCATGCACATTCACAAAGGTTGTCTCCACACCAAACTGCGGCAGTGTGTGGGAAAACAGGTTATAGGTACCGCCGTAAATCGTCTTTTGCGATACGATATGGTCCCCCGCCTGCGCAAGCGCCTGTATCGTGTAAGTGATCGCTGCCGCACCGCTTGCGAGCGCAAGCGCCGCAGTGCCGCCCTCCAGCGCTGCAATTCTCTTTTCCAGAACCTCCTGTGTGGAGTTTGTCAGACGCCCGTAGATATTGCCCGCGTCCGAAAGTCCGAATCTTGCCTCCGCATGTGCGGAATCATGAAAAACATAAGAGGTGGTCTGATAGATCGGCACGGCTCTTGCGTCCGTCGCCGGGTCTGCCTGTTCCTGTCCGACATGTAGCTGCATTGTTTCAAATCTGTATTGTTCTTTTCCCATGTTTGCGCTCATGCTGCGAGCTCCT
>DLAJ01000026.1:0-123837 GCA_002493905.1 Lachnospiraceae bacterium UBA7050
TACAAAAATGCTTGACCACAACAGTTTTTACATGATCCCTGCTCTCAGTACACTGTGAAAGATACGGGCATTGCGCACAGACTGTTCCCCAACTTTTATACTCCCTGTATCCGTCCCTGTTTGTTGTACGATATGTCAGCACCTGATTGCCCGGACAGATATAACAGTCATAATACTCATCATATACATACTCATATTTCTTGAAGAATCCATCTCTGGTCATTGGCCTTTTGTAAGGTAAGAGAGGTTTGATCCCATCATCTATCAGAAGTTTTGCAATCGCCGGAGTTTTATATCCTGCATCTGCAACCAGCGTTTCTATACCGATATCCCTGATCTTATCATACAGCCCCTTAAAAGTTCTGCTGTCATGCTGATTTCCCGGGTTGATTGTATAACCAAGAATCCAGCCATTCTTATCACAGGCAGTTTCGATTGCGTAGGCAAATACATTCTTGTGCTCCCCTTTGCGGAACCATCCGCTTTCAGGATCAGTAGTGCTGCACTTTATTGTTTTTGCATCTTTTGGGATGTCATCTGTGAATTCTTTGGGATCACCTCCGGTTGATGGTGTGCTGTCGTTATCATCATCGTCTTTGTCTTTCTTTTCTCTCATAGGTCTCTTTCCATGAGTTTCCCTGTCTTCTTGGATTTCCTTTTTTAAGAGTTCCTCATAGAAAAGGGCCTCTTCATGGGCAATGCGTTTCTGCATCTTTTTGTTGTTGGCCCTTGCCTTTACATGAGTGGCATCCACAAAAACCTCACTGGGATCAACGAGCTTAAATTTATAACACTCCATCAGGATATGGGAGAATATCTGTTCAAAAAGATCTGTATCCTTAAATCGTCTGGTATAGTTTTTTCCGAATGTAGAAAAGTGCGGCACCTTATCCATCATATCCAGGCCAAGAAACCATCTGTAGGCAACATTCACCTCGATTTCCTTACAGGTCTGCCGCATGCTTTTGATTCCATAGAGATACTGAATAAAAGGAATCTTGATCAGCATCACGGGATCCATACTGGGACGACCATTGTCCGGCGAATATTTTTCGGCTACAAGGTCATAAATGAAGTTCCAGTCAATTGCCTTGTCTATGATTCGTAGAAGGTGATCCTGTGGTACCATGTCATCCATGCAAAGGAACTGCACCTGTTCTCTTTTTTTATCTGCATTCTGGGTCATCATAAGTAGAAATACCTGCCTTGATTTGATACTTCTATTATACCAGAAAAGTACACCGAAATCTGCATAAACACTGAAGTTTACGATATTGGGCATAGAAAAATCCCGCACAAAAGTGCGGGACTTTGTCTACAGTCTGAAACGCTCTCCATTCAAGTGATGGAGAGCGTTTTTCATGGCATACAAAGAAAAGCAAAATCTATAGCTTTTCCATATCACACATTTCCGCTTTCGACGGCATATCTCAGCCTACAGGATTACACTGGAAACAGAATGAGTTTTACAGTCAGAAATACAAGAATCATTTTAATTTCAATGGATCAAGTGAAAAGAATACGGATTAAAAGAGATCTGAAACAGCAGGCTCACTCCCTGCCATACCCAATTATAAGACAAGCAGAGATAATTAAAATCGGGAATTATACTTATCACATATGTGCTCCAGTTTCACAAAATCAAGGCATCTTGCCTTCCCTTTATATCCAGCTTCGCTTCGGCACAAATTATATAAGCAGTTCGCCTTGTTTACGATTATTTCCTGGTTTTTTCTGCACCATGATAATTCATCTATGCACAACTGCTTATAGTGCTGTTCACCTGCGGAATCATTCATGTCAGGTTTTAGATTGACTTTGTATATTTGTGCCTCCTCAACCGGAATCATAAGATTATAGTTTAGGACACCAATCAGCTTGCCCTTTCTATCAAATATCTTGTCAAAATCAGCCCGTGGTTTCATCTTTATATGTTTTGCAGCAGCATGGGAAAGCGGGATGAGATACTTTCTGTTATTACACAAAACAATGATTCCTACATAAACACGATGCTGTTTCCCGATCTGCGGCGAAACAGAAGACACGTTATCGTCTGCCCTGTGCAGATTTCGTATGTATTTCATATCAATAAGGTATAGATTTAATCTTTCCTGCCTCATTCGCACCTCATCATTCTTTGGTTTACAAAAACAATATAAATGTGGCTATGCCATAAGGCATAGCCACATTGTGAAACCACCATCAGCGGTTCCAACGCTTTTACAACCTCCACTTATTAGGTAGGACTCACCTTAAGGATATCATAGCATATAGTTCTTTAATGTCAATAAAAAATTGGCTTTTTCTCTCTTCCTAGGGCACAAACCATGTCAAAAGCGATATCCTCAAAGTTCCCCGCTCAGCGCACCTTCCACTTCCCGAACATGGTCTTTTTATATCACAGCAGTTCTTCTTTTTCCTCCGGATGATCCCACGCTTTCTGAAGACAAAAAACTGCTTTTTCAATATCCTCCGGCACACCCAGTCCGCGTCCGTAGATATAACCCAGCATATACCACTTCTCCGGCCGGTTCCATTTTTTTACTCTACAAGCTCCCTCGCCTTGGTAAAATCCTGTCTTGTTCCTCTTCCTCTGAAACAGCATCTGCCCAGAAAATCGCTGCCCCATGTACTGCCGTTCGTATTCGCATAGGTCAGAAACCCGAACGCCTTATCATAATCCACAGGGACTCCCCTGCCGTCATAGCATGCCCCTGATCGGATTACATCCATACATCATGCACACACAAATTGGACAAGGTAATGGTATCCGTTGTCTTATCCATGCATAAGCCACTTTCGCGTTCTCTGCCTTCATCTGCCAAAACGGATATTTGATGACGAATATTTGATGATCATAATGATATTATACTCATTGTGCACCATTTTCCCGTTTTTGCAATAACCAGTCAACGATATTATAAATTTCGATACCTTCGTAACTATATTTCGGGTGTCTGGTCCGGGCAATGATTTTTTGGGGATAAGCATCCCGGATTTGCAGTAATGGCAGACATTCTCTTTCAAGCGTTTTCTGATCCGAAATGTTGTCACTCACCTAGATATAAATTTTCTCACTCCCCTTTTGCGCCACAAAATCAATTTCCTTCTGATACGGTTTTCCGACGTACACATCATATCCCTGACGGAGCAGTTCCATACAGACCATGTTTTCATACACCCTGCCGTAATCCATATTCCTGCTTCCAAGAACGGCATATCGGATACCTGTATCACACAAATAAAATTTTTCGGAACTTTCCAGATACTTCTTTCCGCGAATATCATAACGCTTAATATCGTAAAAAACAAAGGCATTGCACAAATATTTCATATATCTGCCAATCGTCACATGATTGGTCGTTGTCTGATTCTCTGTCAGAAGCTGACTGACCTTGTTCGGGGAAGTAAGATCACTGATATTATCCATAAGGAATTCACTCAATCTCTGTAAGACCAACGTATCCGGCAAAGAATATTTCTGCGCAAGACCTCTCGTGACGATCGTTTCATAAACCTCTTTCATATAATTGATTCTATCCCTTTCAATCCTGTAGACGTAAGACCCTGCCAGTCCTCCCTTTACGGTATACTCTTCAAAGAGTTTTTCCCTGTCTAAAGTCTCATCGTAATACTGACAGTATTCCTGAAAACTAAACGGAAACACAGGAATCTCTATATAGCGGCCGGTAAAAAGAGTTGCCAGATCAGCACTCAATAAAAAAGCATTAGAGCCCGTAATATAAATATCATATTTTTCTTTGGAGTAAAGACTGTTGATTACCAGTTCAAATTTGGGACACATCTGGACTTCATCTACAAACAGGTAGTTGGTTCTCCCCTCCTGATAGCGCTCCTCTACATAAGCATGAACAAGAACACGGTTTCAAAACATTAAAGTTTTTATTTTTTTGAAAGCGAAGCTGCTGCCTTACAATTGTTTCAGATCGTGTCTTTTGCATGAAGCAATCCTATTTATTTATGATTTTTTCGTACCCTCTTGCTTAAGTCCCGCAATGTGGATATACCGCAGGTGAGAACGCAGGAACAAATTACAGCTACCGGCTGAAAACCCTATGCAACGGCTGTTATTTTCATCCGCGCGTAATCAACCGATCTATCCGGACTCTGCATACCCCCTGCCTGAGCACCCCCTATTGTTTTCATCCACGCGTCAATCAACGAACCTTATCCGCGGTTCTACGCGCTCAGCGCACCTTCCACTTCCCAAACATGGTCTTTTTATATCGCAGAAGTTCTTCTTTTGCCTCCGGATGATCCCCCGCTTTCTGAAGATAAAGGACTGCTTTTTCAATATCCGCCGGCACACCCAGACCGCGTCCGTAGATATAGCCCAGCATATACCAATTCTCCGGCCGGTTCCATTTTTTTAACTCCACAAGCTCTCTCGCCTTGGTAAAATCCTGCCTTGTTCCTCTTCCTCTAAAATAGCATCTGCCCAGATAATCGCTGCCCCATGTACTGCCGTTCGTATTCGCATAGGTCAGAAGCCCGAACGCCTTATCATAATCCACAGGGACTCCCCTGCCTTCATAATACATGGCTCCAAGCATGTCGGAATTGTATCCCCTTGTTTCCTTGGCATTTTTGGAAGAGAGCCCTTTATCAAAGCAGGACGCGGCGTAAGCAAAATCCTTCGGCACGCCTTCTCCCTGCTCGTAGGCAGCCCCGACATAATACCACGCGTTTCCCTCTCCTTTTTCCGCCGCCTTTTTGAACCAGTCCAGCGCGGTGGGGTTCTTCTGCCGCTGAAGCTCCAATCCGTAAGTATACATATAATTCGGATAGCCGTACTCCGCGCCGATGCGCCTTAAGTCCTCTGCTTTTTCAGGACAGGGCGCGATCAGTCCCCGCTCCCCCTCGGTATAATAGTGCCTTAAGTTGTTCCCTCCGAAATAAACGCCGCCGCGGAACGCCTTCCACAGCCACTCCTCACATTTGGAAAGATTCTCGACACGGTAAGCCCTGTATTCTTCATCCGTAGAAAAAGAAGCTCTTCCTTTCTCTTCAATGCGCAGAAAATCCTCCCAGAAATAAGCATTGCCGATCGTGTATTGGCAGAACGCGTCCCCGTCGTAAGCTTTTTTTAGAACCTGTTCAAACGCTTCCTTCAGATTCTCAAACGGCATTTTTCTCTGTACGGACGGCGTCAGCAGTCCGCTCCGCAGCGTGATCAACACGCCTAACGCGCTGCCCTGCTCTACCGACTTGTGCAGAAGCTTTTTCGCCATATTGTCATCCTCGGGAAATCCATGACCATCCCATACATACTGATACCCGCAATAGCATCTTGCCAGAACACAGCTGGCGTCGCCGTCTCCCTCCTCGGACGCCTTCTTAAGCAGTTCAAAGCCCTTTTGCCCCTCGCCGGCGCCCATATCATAATAAATATACTTAAGTGCCTGCTCCACTGCATCGCTGAAAATCCTTCCCATCGATCGTTCCTCCTTTTTGGCTTTTCTTTAAGCCGTTTTTATTTCCTTCCTGACCTTATTACCGCCTTCTGTTTTCGATTTCCTAACAAGCTTTCTCGCTTCTTTCCGGCTTTTCTCATATTCTTTCAGACTTTCCTATTTCTTCCCGGCTTTTCTTACTTCCTTCCTAACCTTTTTATTTCCTTCCGGCTTTTCTTACTTCCTTCCAGCTTTTCTTACTTCCTTCCCAGCTTTTCTTACTTTCTTCCCGGCTTTTCTTACTTCCTTCCAGCTTTTCTTACTTCCTTCCTGACTTTCTTCTCCATCTGCTTCGTATCATCCCTCCATTGCGGATTTCCCGTATTGAGATACCCGTCATAAAATTCCATCAGCCACACAGCCGCCTGATTACGCGTGCCGTCAGCAGAAAAATAGCGCAGCTTATCCGTATCGGGTCTTGTGACACCGATATGAAACCATTCCGTCTGTCCGTTTTCCCCTTCGACCACCATCCAGCAGAAGGACCTCGTATGAAGCTCCACATTACAATAACTCCCGTTCATCAGCCCTTCCGCAGCGACTTCCACATCTTCCCGCGTAAATGTCTCATGATACTGGCGCACGCCGGACGCCGCAATCAGAATCAGGCAGGGCGGCATGGACTGCTGTGTATCCTGTTCCTCTGCCTCCGGCAGAATCCATGAAGCTGAGGTATCCTCTGATGCTTCTGCCCCCGCAGCCTGCATAGAATTGTATGCCGCACGCTCCTCCTCCATAGCACGAAATTCCCGCTCGTTTTTTCTATGTTGAAAATCCCGCAGCATTTTCTCCCATTCCATCTCCGATGTACGACAGGAAAGGTATTCCTGATAGGAGCAGAAAAAAATGTCCGGCGAACGCAGTTTCAGACAATCTAAAAATGCCCGCACCTCATCCGGCTGATGAAAATCCACTCTGTGCGTCTGTTTTTGGTCATCCAGCAGATAACAGGCAATGATTCTGGAAGAGCGGACTCCGCTGCCCGTACGGTGCGTTGTAATCTGATCCCTGCCGCATGCGGCACGGATGCGCGAAATGAGGACGGCATCATCCGAAAGAACCCATTCCTGCCCGACAGCCGCCTTGTTCCCGCCAAACCATATCCCATTTTGACTGATATCCCGATCGACAATCCCAAATAATTCTTCTGCGCTTCGTCCGGTATCCGGTCCCGGAAGCTGGGCACGGATGGATTTTGCAAGACGGCTCTTCTCCGGAAAAAACACATCCCGGATACAGACTGCAAGTTCATACAAGCCAAAGGCGAATCCGGCTGCCGCAAGAGCTGCTGCCACGATAAGCGAGGCATAGTCGGTATATTCCCAATATGTTTTATCCGATCTGAGACGGACCATAAACGTCACGCCGCAGGCAACGGCAATGAAAAAACCGATCAGCGCCGAAACAATCCGTCTTAAGCTTTTTTTCGTCTGCCGCCTGCAATCACTCTGCTGCATTCTTCCCGCTCCTCCGAAGCACTTTTTGCTGAGGAACGCGAGCAGAATCTCAAATTCTGCTCTGCGATCAATAGAATTTGTGACGCTTCGGCACAAATTCTTGGTTGAATAAATTGCTCATCAGAGAATTTATTCAACCTTCCCGCTCCTCCCCATAAATGCTTTTTAACTCTTAAGACCGCCCTAGATCATCCAGAACATGCCCCAGTCCCAATAAATGATATTCACAATCGTGAGCGTCATGCAGACGCTGACAGCGCTGATGTATCCCTTCCGCGATTTTTTCATCGGATACGCCCTCAATCTGACAATTGCTGAAACGATCATTCCCGCCATTGCCAGCGCTGTCACAAAAACTACAAACAGAGCCGCCTGATACCCAAAATGCGTCCACTGATGAAAATTGAACAGCGTCGGTATCATGAGTGCAAAAACCGCCACCGGAATAAAGGGAAGCAGCAGCCCCGCCGTACACCACAGCCGCATCGGTTTTTTATCCTTTTTATGCCGAACCCTGTTTACCAGCCCCATAATCAGGCACCGGATGATCTGTATCAGGCAAAAAGCCAGACTTAAGACATAGAGCCCTAAGACGATCAGATCAGGCGCAATATCCCCAAATCCTACGACGAGATAATCGCCATAGGGACAGGAAATCCTGTCGATCCCATCCGCATCTGTCCTCACGTCAAAGGATAGCGGCGGGTTTTCCTGCACAAACTCCGAAACAGAAAACAATCGGTACAGCTTTAACGGTCCGTGAAAAATCGTCCTTGCCGCCATAACCATTCCGGTATAGCCGGATGCGGTTCCCCCATACGGACCAAATAAAAGCTCCGGCATCCGGTGACAGTAGATTTCCTCGCCATACTGATTCGTCATAACCACCATTCCGGTATGATTTTCAAGGTCCAAAAAAAGACTGCTGCTGCAGCCCGCAGTATTTCCGCTGTGGCCGATCACATTTTCCCCGTAGGCTTCAATTGCCCAAAAACCATGATAAATTCTTGGCGTTTCTGTTTCGCCAAAATACAGGGACGGCGTAAACAACTTTCGATATGTTTCTTTTTCTTGAAATAACACGGTGTCTTCCGATAAAAGCGACTGGGCAAACTTTTGCATATCGCCGATCGTCGAAATACACATACCCGCAGGATACATGACAATATATGACATATTCGGCGTGATTTCCTTAACATCGCCCGTATAAATCTTTAACTGCATTCTTCTTTCTTTCACACCCGCATGATCGCTGACATCGGCGCGAATCGAACTATCATTCATCCCCAGCGGTTCAAAAATGTTCTTCCGCACATACTCGTCATAGGACATGCCGGAAACCTGCTCGACAATATAAGCGGCAAGCGTCGTGCTCCAATTGCTGTAAGCGCAGACCGCTCCCGGCTCAAACACCTGCCTTGGCTGGACCGTCCTCAAAAACTCCTCCAGCGGTGTGATTCTTTCTTCCCTGCCCGTTGCCATGCCGACCACACTTTCCTCGAACCCGGCATTGTGGTTCAGCAGGTTCAGCATCGTGACCGGAACGTCATACGCCCTGTTTTGCAAAAAGTTTTCCGGCAGATACGTGTTAATATCCGCTTCTAAGTCTATTTTCCCCTGCTCCACAAGCTGCATCACACTGATCCATACCAGCAGTTTTGAAACGGAGCCCCATTCCATGACCGTATCTTCTGTAACCGGGATTTCGTTTTGCACGTCTATGTATCCAAAGCAGTTCTGGTAAAGAATCCCATCCCCGTTAAACACGGACACGCTCATCCCTGCAGTCGTATCGGCATGTTCTTCGACATACTCCTCAATCCTGCTTCCAATGTCCTGCACCCCGCCCGTATTCTGCTCCTGCGCCATGACATTGACCGGCAGAACAATCTGTGCGGCAAGCAGGCATATCATCAGGATGCCAAGTGCCATGCATTGTTTTCTGAACCGAGTACTTTGATTCAAACTGTGTCTCCTCCGATGTCTTTTATCTGCGCTTATGATATCATGAATCTGCGATTCATGATCGACATTCGCCGCTCGCTCTCACTAACGCTCATTATATCATCTAAACTCGCAGACTCGCGCTACGCGCTTTTTGCCCGATTTCATCGGGCGTTTGCTCGTTAATGCCGCCGGAAAAGTAAATGTCGGCTTCGCCGCCGCTTCCTTTTCCTTTGCGGCTATTATATCATGCCGCTTCCGGAACGTCTATATCACCTTCTATTGTGCATTTTGTTTATAATTATAGTTTATTTGACTACAGATTTTGCCTGTAAAAATCCTGTATGAAATGCCGCCAGCGCAATCCTCTTACAAAAATTCATTTACAGGCTGGTTATCAGCCGCGGATATATTCCATCAGCGGCTCCAAATACTTTTGGTCCGTCCAGTCACATTTCTGCCCTTCGACGGACAACAGCGCTTTCATCCACGGCTCTAAAGAGGCAGCATCCTTCTTTGCAACCGCCTTTTTCAGCATGCCGCACAGTGTCCGGTCTTTCCAAGTCATCCTGCTCTCGTCCCATGCACCCCTGCCGTAATAAACGGGAATGTGAGCCAATTCCCCCTGAAGGCTGCGCTGTTTCAGCTGAGTAAACGCATTCTCGTCATACGGGGACGCGCCCACGCAGAATACCGCCAGTTTTTTATCCTTTATGCCCGGATATTTTTTCTTTAGTATATGTAAGCCCGCGACTCCGCCCGCATAAATGCCTCCCGCAAACACGATCCAGTCACAGGCATTGAAGTCAGCTTCGTTCATATCCTTTAATTCCAGTATATCGCATGTTACTTTCTCTTCCAAAGAAGCTTCCTCTCCGCACAGCTCTTTGAACATTTCCGCATATCTTTTTGTCGCGCCATATTTTGATTTGTATAAAAAAAGTCCTTTTTTCATTCCTGTAGCTGCTCCTTTCTCATTCAAAATGCTTCGGGTAATTGCGAAACGCATAAGTGCGCGGACTGCTTATAAATCTGCATTTTCCAGCGCGTTTTCAATTGCTTTCAAAATACATTTGCTGCTCACGGTTGCCCCCGAGACCGCATCCACCTCCAGTGATTGTTCTCTGATCACATCGTCCGTGATCGTCTCCGCCGCACCTCCAAGTCCGTTATCATGCCGTACAATCACGATATCAGTGATCTTATGCTGTCTGACCGTCACTTCCACTTCCACGCGGACAGGTCCTTTCGCATATTCCCCCGCATAATTTCCATCCGGCATATGAGACAAATCGGGCATGGCAACCGAAAGCCGCCGTACCTCCTCCACCATCCTGTGCATCGCGATGATACCGCCAAGCATCAGCATCGTAAACAGCCCAAGTACAAGAAACACCTTCTTTTTAGATTTTTTCACCGGCCGTTCTCCTCTCCAGATTCTCTATTCCCGCATACAGCTTTGTCATCAGCGTAAACAGGGTCTCCACCTCTTCGTCCGTGTAGACTTCAAAGAGATATTTCAATTCTTCCTGATACTTTGCAAAATCGTTCTTGAAAAAATCATGCACTTTCTCTGTGGGCTGTATCCAAAGCGCCCTCGTGTCGTTCGGACTTTGCTCGATCGTTACAAACCCTTTTTTCCTTAAAACTTCCGCCAGTTTCTTAATGTTCTGTCTGGAACACCCCAGAATCGCTCCCAACTGTGTAAAGGTAATCGGCTCCTGTGCCTGCCTGACAATGGATAACAGCATGAACTGCTTTAATGAGACTCCCGGAATGTGATTGTCAAACAACGTCTGAAGCTTATTCCCCGCAATAAACAGTGTGCTGAAGATCGCCTTTCTCTGATTCTGCGTCGTATCGGAAAACCGCGCGCTTAACTCGTCAATCGTTATCATGTTCACTCTCCCCTGCAGATTTTTATAGGAAGCGTTTTCTCATTTTCTGCTTTTTCTTTTTATATATGATTTTACATTCCCTGAAACTCTGTTTACTATAAGTAACTTGTTACGCATTATTATAGCAACTAGTTACTTATATGTCAAGAAAATATATGCGAAAGAATAAAATGAAAACAATAAAAACCGAACGCAAAACAAAAAAGATGCCATCATGCATCTTTTTTCGAAACGGATGGAGCAAAACCGGATGAAACTGCCCCTGCGGGACATGCACTCTTACACTTTCCGCAGCGAATGCACTCCGCACTATTGATATTTTTTGTCACTTCAACCGCCATTGGGCAGGCACGCTCGCAGGCCTTACAGCCCGTACATTTTGACTGATCGAGCTTCATCTGATAAAAACTGAACCGGTTGAACAGCGCATAGAATGCGCCCAGCGGACAAAGATACCGGCAGAACGGACGGCTGATGAACATAGACATGATCAGCACAGCCGCCAGCACGATCAGTTTCCAGTCAAACAGCGCCCCGGTCAGCTCTCTCAGCGCAGGGTCCGCCCCCATCAGCGGAAGCGCGCCGCCCAATGTTCCTGCGGGGCATAGATATTTACAAAAATACGGTACAGACGCTCCTGCCCGGGCCGAAAAAGCTGCCGGAAGCAGAATGACCAGCACAAGCAGAACAATGTATTTTAAGTACCGTGCAGGCCGGTCCAGTCTTTTCGGCACATTCCACTTAAAAACCGGTATTTTATGTAACAAATCCTGTATAAAGCCGAACGGACACAAAAAACCGCAGACAACCCTGCCTAAAACCACGCCGAACAGCATCAGGGTCCCAAGTACATAAAACGGAAAATGACCTCTCACGCCGCTCACAGCCGCCTGCATGGAGCCGATCGGGCAGGCGCCCAGCGCTCCGGGACAAGAGTAACAGTTTAAGACCGGTACGCAGACTGCTTTCGTTTTTCCGGTAAAAATCTTTCCGTTCCGAAACCCGGCCATGTAGCCGTTTAACAAAACGGCGGATAAAAGCTGAATGATGCCCCTTTTGTTCTTCATCCAATGCCGATGCATTCGAGACATATTCTCACCGCCTTCTGCATGACCTCCCAATGCTCCTGTCTGCCCATCCCAATCCAGACAAAAACAATGCCCGCCGCCAGACATATGCAGCGGGCACAGAGAATCATAAACGTAGATTTATTCTTCAAGACTGATCTCCGCCTTTCCTCCCGCGCGCAAAACCGTATTGATTGCTTCCAAATACATTTCCGCCAGATTTTCCTGAGTTCCGATGATGGAATCCCCTACAAGATTTCCCTCAGAATCCACAAAAACGGTCGTCGGCGTATATTGGATATTTGTACACACATCATAAAGATCACCCGCAAAGGCAATCAGCGTCACGCCTTCAAAACCGCATTCCTCTAACAGCTCCCTCGTCTCATCTTCTGCCCATGCGGCGTCAAAGCAGACAGTAACGAGCTGCACATTGTCCGGCAGTGCTTTTTCAAACCCGGCAAGCTCCGGCATTTCTTCAATGCAGGGACCGCAGGTGAGAGACCAGAAATTGATCACCGTCACATCCTTATTGTGAATATCGTCCTGTGTAAACGTGCCCCCGTCCAGCGTATCCGCACAAAATTCCACAAGGCTGCCGAGTCTGGATGCCGTTCCATTGTATGCCCCGGAATCCGCATCCGTGCTGCCATCTGTGCCGTCCGGCGGCAGGCCCGGATCATGGTTGTCCGTCCCGTCTCCGGCTGCGTCTTTTCCTGCATCGTCCTGTACCGGCAGGTTCCCCGTATCCGATTCCCCCGCAGTGTCCTGTGCCTGCAAATCCGCCGCATCCGCTTCTACTGAATTATCCTGTTGTAACTCTCCGCTCTCCTGCGTGGAATCCTTTTCACTCTGCGCCGATTCTTTACCCGCGCATCCTGCTGTCAGCACACCGGCAAGGAATACGACGCACAGCAGGCCTATGATCCTGTTTGCAGTTTTCATTCTGAAATTCCTTCTTCCAAACATATCTTTTACACAATCATCCATTTTTCTCATATCCCATAACCTTACCTGCATCTTATAATCTTACTTGCGTCCCATAATCTTATTTACGTCTCATGCGTCTTCGCATAATGATGCAGTTTTTTCACATGTTCAGTCTGCCAGAACGGAATCGAAAGCGTCTCCTGCGTATCAAAAACCAGCTTTCCAAACCGTACCTCACTCACATGCAGCAGATTGACAATACATGTTTTTTCCGTACACAAAAAGTGTGGATTATCCTCCAATGTAATGATCAGGTCCGCAAGCCGCCCGAGTGTGGAATGCACTTTTCCGGAAGCGGTATGAATATGCATTGTATGATGGTATTCGTTCGCATAGAGAATGTCATGTTCATGCAGATAGAGCGTTTCTTTTTCGCCCTGAATCGTGATCGGCTGCTCCATATGGGTATGAATTTCAAGAGCCTCGTCAATGATGGCGGAAAGCGCTTCTTTCTGAATTGGTTTTTTGATATGAAGAAGCAGTTCGGGCGAGGCCGAGAACGCGGTATAGTCCGTCTCGCCGGAGCACATCACGATTGGGGCCGTTACACCGGCCTTGCGCAGCATATGCGCAACGTCCATGCCGTCTTTGTCCCCGCTGTGACAGTCCACAAAAAACAATTCATACTGCATTGGTGCATGAAGCAGCGATTCAAAACTGCCGTGACTGTCGATATAGAGATTGCCCGTGGTCGGAATCCGCTTATCGGACTCCCTTCCAAGCAGGCGCTCCAATTGTTTCCTGTCCGCAATATTGTCATCATAGACTGCAATGTGCATATGCTGCTTCCCCCTTTACCCGATACACTTCCTCTCAGCCAAAGTTCCCGCTACGCCTCTTTTCCGCCACAAATTCCCGCTGCGCTGCTCCCTTGCACAGCTCCCCGCTGTGCTGTTCTCCTGCTCAGATCGTTCCAATCTCAATGGGCGATGCAAAAAGCACAATGACTGCCGCCACCTGCAAAAATAAGATAAACGGTATCCCAAACACAAAATACCAGTGTCTTGTTTTATGGCGGAATACATGCATGCCGATCAGCGAACCAATACTGCCGCCAATAATCGCGATCAGAAACAGTGTTGCCTCGGGAATGCGCCATAGCTTTTTGCGCGCCTTCCGCTTGTCAAGATACATACTAAAAAAGCCTACAACATTGATTGCCAGCATATACGCGGCAAGCCAAAGATATACACTCATTTTCAATCTCCAAGGGGGGCGAATCTTCCCCATCTATACAAAATCGCTTTACGATTCTTCCAAAGTCAGGAAATTTCCTATAACCAAAACAAAAATAATCCTGCTTTGCAGGATTCTGCCGCCTGCAATCATTCCGGACATGTTCCCCTACCGGCAGATATCATAAATAAACTCCGCATTTTTGTCCATCGCTTCATACGCCGTCTTAAACGGCGACATCTGAAACACATGCCACATGCCGTCAAATACATCCAGTTTCACTGAAACATTCGCTTTAATCATATTTTTGTGGAGCTGCGTCGCGTCATTTAAGAGCACCTCATTGTTCCCCACTTGAATATAGGTCGGCGGAAACCCTGTAAAATTGCCAAACAAGGGTGAGATCATTGGATTTTTCAACTGCTCCTCCCATCCATCCTCCTGCGCAGTTTCGCCGACATACGCACGAATCGCCTTCTCTAAATATTCCTTGTCCAATACCGGATCAAGTGCGGCTCTCGTTTCGTGGGAACGGCCGCTTGATGTTAAGTCCGTCCAAGGTGACATCAGTACAAGCCCTCTCGGAAGCAGACGTTCTTCTTCTTTTAGTTTCAATGTCAGAGAAAGCGCCAGATTGCCGCCTGCGGAATCCCCTGCGACAATCACGTCACGCGCGCCATACCCCAAAAGCATCAGATAATTCCATACCCGCATGGCATCCTCTACTGCCGCAGGATACGGGTTTTCCGGCGCGAGCCGGTAATCAAAACAGAGTACGTCCATAGAGGTAGACGCGGCAAGCTTCGTTGTAAGTGTCCGCGCATACAGGCTGCTTCCGGTCATATAGCCTCCGCCATGACAATAGAGGATCACATATTTTTTCATATGTGCCCTGTCCACGCTCACCCATTCACCATACATCCCATCGATTGCAACTTCCCTGACCAGCGTATCCTTCCTGTTGCCAAGCATAGCGCCGAGGCTGTTCTGCGACTGTCTGTGTTTATCAATATCCTCAGCCTCCACCAGATTATGCACCTTACGGATCACATTCATTAAATTCTGGTTCGCTTTTCCGCCCCACGCCATCCCGTGTTATCCTCCGTGTCAGCCTGACTCTGGTTATTATCATCCATCATTTTGATTATAATATACGATGCCTTGAAATACAACATCGTATCCACTAGAAAACGCATCCGGTTCACTGCCGCTGATACGCGGTTTCCTGCACTTCCTTTTTTCCTGCAGGCCATGATTTCCCTTCGCAAAAATCCTTTGTTTTTTGCATTACTTCCTTTATGATCTCAAGATTTCTCAAGGAATCCCCGCATTCAAGAGAATGATTACAGCCCTCATACACATGAAGCGGAATCCGGCTTGTCCCGGACAGGCGGATGATCTCATCCACATTGCTCCACGGGTCCGCCGTCCCGATGAACGCTTCCGCATCACCCGGCTCAAAAGAAAACGTCTGTATGAGCGGCGTGTAAAGAACATGCCTCGCGCATGCGATGCCATACTTTTTCGCATAAGATGCAGCGATGATGGTTCCGACGCTCTTTGAAACAAAAAGCACGTCGTCATACTCCGCCCAGACAATGTCTGACAGCTGTTCTTCCGCCTTCAAAAGCAGCGCCTCATAGGTTTCTCTCATTTTTTTCTCATTGCCGCGGATATTTTTATCCATGTACGGATAACTGAGCGCTCTGTAATTCTTATATCCCGTTTCACAGGCAGTCTCTCTTGCATAGTACAAAAGAGGCTTGTCGCAATGATATCCGATTCCCGGAAAATAAACCGCAATCTTTGACATACGAATCCCCATTCCGGAGCGTTTACGCGATGGGACGGCACCAATCTGAAATCTGCGTCTGCCATTAAACAGATTTGTGACGCTCCGGCACAAATCTGCATGTAAAAAAACTGTAAGTGCGGCATGGATAGCCATCCGGCCGCTTCCTGCCTTGAATAAGGTCATTATACCATGATTGCTCCGAAAAAGCATTTCAAATATCCGGCTGCCGGATATTTCTTCTTAGATTCTGATCAATCATATCCACTTCATGCCGAAAAAGCGGAAATAAATGCCTCAAAAAAACAAGATGCCATTTAACATCTTGTTTTTTCGTAAAAATATCATTTGTATCTTTCCTATACTTTTATATGTTCTGCAAATCTCTTTCTAAGGCTTCCACCTGTTCCATCGTCAAGCCGGTATATGATGCAATGTCATCAATTGATAACTGATTTTTCTTCAGCATTTTTATTGCCGACTGAACTTTCCCCTGTTCTATACCTTGTTCTATACCCTGCTCATACTTCTCCTGATACTTCATCTGCAGCGTCATATAATCCAGCCTCCATTTCTCATTTCCCCTGATGGATTTCATTTCTTTTTCTAACTCCCTTGTGTAATCGTCCGACGCTTCCTTCCCGTCAATGAAATCCAGCACCCTTTTCATTTCCGGCGTGATGTCGTTCATGATCCCCTTGGTGTTCAAGATGATCTTTACGGCATCATCTCCAAGCCGTATCGCACAATCCTGTATACAACAATTCTCAAAGGTATAAATATGACGTCCTTTCCCAAACAAGTCAAACGTACATACAAAGATAATAAAGCTGCGTTTCAGGTTCTTGTAATTCTCCCCTTTTTCCAAAATACCAAGGTCTATCATCCCCTGATAATACCTTGTACGCTTCGCAAGATTTCCGTTTTCCGTGGTCTGCATCTCGATATGATATACAGAATTGTCGTCATCCTCCACATAAATATCCAGTCTCACACTTTTCGCATCCGCCGAAAGGTCGATGATAAAAACCTTTCCGGTTTTCAGCTCTTCTCTCATTCATATTATAATCAATGTTCATACTTTTGACAAGCCGCTGCGTATACGGTCCACGGTTTCGCCGCGCTGCCTTATCATCTGAAACGATTGTAAAAAGAAGCCTGATATGCTACAGTATAGACAGCTTTCAAAAAAGCTCAAAATATTTTTCTGAAAGGCATCCGTATGCGGAAGAAACAATCCTCGTCAACAGAAAAGCGTCCCAGAAGAGACTGGTACAAGCTCGACCTGTCCGCAATCGTCTATCCGACGCTGCAGCGGCGGGATTTTTCTGCCGTATACCGTTTAAGCGTCACGTTAAAATACAAAATCGACCCTGTGCTTTTGCAAAAAGCAGTCGATATCGCAATGAAGCGCTTTCCCACCTATAAGGTTGCGATCCGCAAAGGTCTGTTCTGGCGCTATTTTGAGCCGAACAGACGCCCCGGTCCCTACGTCATGCCCGATATCAAAAATCCATGCATGCCGATGGGATTCCAGACAAACAACCGCTACCTTATCCGCTTCTATTATTATGAAAATAAAATTTCCATGGAAGCGCACCACAGTCTCGGCGACGGTACGGGCGGCATGTGCGTGCTGCAGACGGTCACGGCAGTCTACTTAGAACTGCTCGGTTTTTTTGTCACGAAAAAATATTTCGTACTGGACGTCAATGCCGAGCCTTCCGCCGGTGAACTGGAAGACGCCTATATGCGCTATGCAAATGCCAAAGTTCATCCGCCGAGACAGCATGAAAAGGCGTACCGCGTCCGCGGCACAAAAGAACCGTTTTACACCTTAAATATCATCGGCGGCACGCTCTCAGCCTCTGATGCAAAAAAGGCTGCCAAAAAATACGGCGTTACAGTCACGGAATATTTTAATGCCGTGCTTCTCTATGCACTTTTACAGAAGCAGGAAAAAGAATGGCACTTAAAACTGCGCCCGGTAAAGATCGCCATGCCGGTCAATCTGCGGCGCTTTTTTCCGTCCGATACGCTGCGCAATTTTATCACAATGGTCTATCCGGGCATCGACCCGCGCCTCGGCGCTTATACGTTTGAGGAAATCGTGACGCAGACGCACAATTTCATGCGCTATTATATCAACGAAAAGTTCCTGCGCGGCGACATTACGACGAACGCGGCAACACAGACAAATCCGCTCATTCGTGTTGTTCCGCTCTTTTTGAAAGACTTTATCGTCAGCCGCTTTTACGCGTCGGTTCAGGATAAGAACTCCTCTGCCGGACTGACAAATATGGGACTCTTAAAAGTACCGGAGGATATGAAACCCCATATTGAGCGCTTTGATATTTATATGGGACAGCCTTTTTCACGGCGCACGAACTGTGCCATCATCACCTACGAAGATATCCTTACGATCAACTTTGCGAGCAGCATCGTGGAAGCAGACGTCGAACGCTATTTTTTTCGAAAGCTGGTGCAGGACGGCATTCACGTCAAGATTGCAAGCAACCGGGATTCCTGACACAATGTTTCAGCAGCGAATCATCCATGCATTTAAGTGGGAATTTGTTAATCTATATACCTTGAAAGGAGCCCTTATTTATGTCTTACTGTGTCAACTGCGGCGTTGAATTAGACGCCTCCCATAAAAGATGTCCGCTCTGCAATACGCCGGTCATCAACCCGTCTGAGCCCATTCAGCCCGAAACCGTCCCGCCGTTTCCTCGCGAAAAAGGACAGGTCGAACTTGTAAAAAGAAAAGACGCCGCCCTTCTCGTCAGCGTCGTCCTGCTCTCAACCGCAATTACCTGCGGTCTGCTCAATGTTTTTATTTATAAGGCAAATCTCTGGTCGCTCGCCATCATCGGCGCCTGTATCGTTCTGTGGGTCTTTATGATACCGCTCATCATCTATACAAAGCTGTCCCCGTACGCCTCACTTGTACTGGACGGCGTGGTCGTCTGCGCCTATTTATACATGCTGACATGGCTGACTAACAAAAACACCTGGTTCTTCGCCATCGCCCTTCCGGTCACGCTCCTCGTGACACTGCTCGCCGAAATTATGACGTTTCTGCTCCGGAAATTCCGGTTCTCGTTTCTGGTAACTGCAACCGTCAGTTTCTTGGAGATTGCTGTGCTCTGCGTCGGAATCGAACTGACTTTGAACCGCTATCTGCACCACAGATTTTATTTGTCATGGTCGGGCATCGTGCTGACAATCTGCGCCATCATCACGGTCGCGCTTGTCACGATCCTGTCAAAAAAGCGCCTGCGCAACGCAGTGCGCAGGCGGCTTCATTTTTAATATTCTACTGAATCTTTATAGAAAAATCTTCATAAATTCCCACTGGTACATCTTCACCAAAAGAATATTCTTCCATTGTTTCTTTTTCAAACTTATATACCACAATTCTATTTGTCGTGGGATCAACAATCCAATACTCTCTGACGCCCGCCGTCTGATATTTGAACAGCTTCGTAAAATAATCCATTGATCTGCTCCCCTTGGAAACAATCTCAATGACCCAGTCGGGTGCTCCGTGGCATCCTTTATCATCTAACTTAGACCGGTCACAAATCACTGAAATATCCGGTTCAACATAATTGATATTATTTTTGTTCAAAAATACCGCAAAGGGAGCAATATTAACCTCGCAATCTCCTTTTTTAGAATCAACATAATCAGCAATTTTTCTGCTTAATGAAAGTAATATCTGCTGATGCGTTCTACTGGGAGGGGACATATAATAGATCTTCCCGTCAATCAGCTCGGCTCGTTCTCCTTCATGTAAAGCATATATATCCTCTATCGTGTAAACATCTTCTTCCCGCAATCCTCCCAAAATCCCTGCACCTCCGTTCATAAAATCATGATAACCTGACAGGCATTTTCACCCATACCTCAGCTGTTCCTTATAGGTCTCCTCGTAAATCTGCTTCCACATCTCATAATTCTTTTTGCGCATATACTCCATATTCTGCGCACGGTTCTTATCCGGCTGCGGATAGATCGGCTCACCGATGTGGATCGTGTATTCCTGCACGAAAAAGCCGTTGCTGTCGATCACATCGCTGTCCTCCATCGTGATAAAACAGGGCAGCACAGGCACATTGCTCCTGACCGCAAAATTGAAGGCACCCTTCTTTAACGGCTTCGGCTTGCGGTAATTCCACCACATGCTCTGCTCCGGATAAACAAGCATGAAATGTCCTTTTTTCAGCACTGTATCCATGGAGCTCATAAACTTCTCCATCGTCTTAACATTGGAGCTTAACGGAAACGTATTGCAGTTTCGCATCAGCATACCGTAAAAGCCCGGGAAGTTCGTATAATTTCCCTCCCGGATGACACGGTAAAGCTTACGCTTCTTGTGTCCCGCCGCCTCATATGCCATCTGCATGATAAAGCTGTCGATCGCCCCAAAATGATTGCAGGTAATGACTGCTCCGCTGTTTAAGTCCCGATAATGCTCTAAGCCCTTAATCTCCTTAATAACGAGCTGCCCTGTCCGCAGCAGGTTATTCAGATAGCGCCGCGCCACAAAATACGTGAACCGGCTTTTTACTTTGCTGGAAAGCTTCTTGCCGAGATAATCGACCTCATCCGGCATCAGCTCCCTGCCGGGCGGATCATCCTCGACGTCCTCATCAAAACGCCCCTCGCGCTCATACTGCTCGATCTTCTCCAACACTTTCAAGCGGTCTTTAGATTTCAGTCTGCCGCTGTTTTTGAGATTCAGATAGTTGTTTTCCTTATTGGTCTCATCAATGGCAAGCTGCATCAGCCGGTCACAGGAACGTAAGTCCTCCGCGCGCTGTTCATCCGTATAGGAGTTCAGGATCTGGAGTATTTCCTCATACACGGGCGTTTTCTTTGCATAACGCCAGAAATACTCTTTACACCGGCAGTCCTCAAAATGCCACGGCTTTGATACCATGATAAAATGGATGATCCTGAATGTCTCCTCCGGTGCGCCAAGCTCGCCGAACAGCTCCATATTCCACTGCTGCGGCAAAAAGAATACATGGTCTTTGCAGATTAAATTCAGATAATCCTCATCCTGCGTCACAACAAAATCATAAATATGAAGCAGATCGCCAAACTGTTCCAAAATTTTCTGTCTGCGGAACTGCTCACAATTGATCAGAAGCACACCGGCATTAAAAAACTGATTGCGGTCAATGCCCATGACTTTTTCCACATAGGTGCCGTATACATCTTCCTGCACCATCGCCTGCTCATGCGCCGCGCCCACATAGTAATCCGTAATATCATAGGCATACAGATCAGCGACGTCCCCTAACACGACCGTGTCGCTGTCGATATAAATTGCCTTTTCATACTCCGGAAACTTTTCAGCGATAAAGAGCCTGAAATAGGTTGTTTTTGTATAATAGTCCCGGATCGGCAGTTTATCGTGAATCGTCTCAAGATACTCGGACACATTCTCAAACCGGATTTCGACATTTTCCTGCGCCATTGACGTGACCATGTCCTGCATCTCATCACAGACGTTCGTATGCAGAATATGGATAATGTAGTGGTTCTGTGCCGATGCATGTTCGATCAGGGAACAAATCGACACCGCCGTGAATTTGACAAAATTATCGTCACAGGCATAAAAAACAGGTATCTTATTCATGATCGTTTTCACACTCCCTTTGGTATTGTTGCTTGTAATAAAGATAATCATATAAAATATCATCAAACTGATAATATCCAAAAATCCGGTGAATATCGCTCACCATCCACTGTTTGATATTCGCAGTGTGCGGATAAGGCAGATAAAACAGCCTCTTCGAAAAATGGCGCACAACCGTGTGCTTATGTAAAAATTTCTGATCGTTAAAACGCTGCGGCAGCATTTTCTTGCGCGTTGTACTGCGGTAAACGGCGCTCTGGTCTGCAAAGAGCAGCTTCTTCGTCTTAATGAGCTCCCGCGCCTTTTTTAGAAGCCCGGTCCTCTTGATCTCAGGCATATTCAGGAGCAGCACGCCGGCATTCATATAATTTGGATTGATCAGATATTTGCCGTAATGGTCCCTCGCCGCCGCATATTCATAACCGGCAAGGTCTGTCTCATAAAGGAGCGTGATGTCCCTCTGAAACAGAATATCCACATCCAGATAAAGCAGTTTATCCGGCATATCCGGCACCAGATCGGCAAACAGCCTAAGCAGCGTATAGGGGGAACAATAGGTTCCCTCATTCGGACAGCCGCCAAACTCCTGCTCGTAAAGCGCCGTCACATCCACTCTTCGAATGCTGTTTTCCCTGTTATATTCTTTCATAATGCGCTCCAGAAATGCAATCTGCTTTTCCGAGATCGCGGTATATTCGCTTTTCACCCTCTGTAAGTCCATCGTGTATACATGCACGCGGAACGGCTCTTTCGTCTCTGTTCTTTTCATGATCGAGAGCATGCAGGTTAAAACGCCGTCAAAGACCCGCTCATTGCCCGAAAATAAAATCTCTATCATATCGTATGACCTTCATCCTCCTGCCCGGATGCCCGGATATACGTGATCAGGCAGACGGTATTTTCTTTTGCGCGCTCCTTCATAGTCCTGTATACCTGATCGCGCAGCGCCTTCTGGCGCTCTTTTTTCGGCAGCGCGGCGTCTGGATAAAAAGGACCGTCCAGATACGTCACAAGACGCGGCGTCTCTCTGCACTTTCTCTTCTGATAGGTATTCGTCAGACAGTACACCGGTTTTTCGCAGTTTACCGGATAGCGGAACGAGGCGTCCGTAAACGGACGGATATCCGTATAATACGGCCAGATATGCGCCTCGGGGTAGATCATGACGCAGCGCTTTTTGGTAACGTGATGACGGACCGCCGCAAGAAAATGCTTTCCCGCCACCGCGTCGTCCGGCAGCGGCAACGCGCCCAGGTAGGGGGTGATCCTTCCAAGCACCGGCATTGACACATTGTTGGCATGAACAATTACAAAGGCATCCCTCGGCGTTGCAATCATCGTCGGCACAAGCGCGTCCGCCAGATTATGCGTATGGTTCCCGTACAAAAAATAACCGTCCCCGCCCGCCTCTTTCAGCTTTTCCTTTCCGATGATGCGGTGCCCGAAATGCAGCTTCAAATAGCAGAACGCAAGCGGCGTCGCAATGATGCGGTACCAGAACGCATGCAGAAGCGTACCAAAAAATCCCTCTCTCACATATCGGTAATGTTCGTCTATTTTTTTAGCCTCTATATGGTCTCCCGCAAACTCATCATGTAATTCGTCATGATAGAAGACGACCTTTTTTCCGTCCTCCACGCTTCTCTCCCCTTTTTGCGGCTGTCACTTCTGCAGCGCCTTTGCCTGTGCGGCAGCTTTCAAACGGCACCTTTTTACACTCTGCGGCTGCTTTCGCCTGCCTCCTCTTTCTTAACGCCTTCCCGTGCCTACACCGCCACGATCACACCGCCGTCGTTAGCGTACATGCTGCTGACACCCGCGGTATTTTCAATGAGAATCTCCTTAAAACGGAAATATCCGTTCAGCAGTTTCTTTAGGAGCTCCGCCCGTTCTAACGCATTACAGTGTGTGATGATCACGCGCTTGGTCTCCGGGTCGCAGACTTCCCTGCAAAGAGTCTCCGCCAGTCTGTGCAGCGCCTTCTTAAAACCGATACACTGATGAAGCTGGATGATGGAACCCTTATCTGCTCCCATGACAGGCTTAATATTTAGAGTTGACGCAATCAGCGCCTTGACATTGGAAAGTCTTCCGTTCTTGCGCAGCGTCTCGAGATTATCCAGAATAAAATATGTTTTCATCCCGTTACGGTAGGCGGTCAGTCTTTTACAGATTGTCTGATAATCCAGTCCCTTTTCCTCTAATTCCATGGCAAGAAGCGCGATCTGCGTCTCCCCGCCTGATGCGGAACGGGAATCTACAATATAAATATCTTTTTTCCCGTATGTCTCCTCATAAAGACGCTTTCCAAGCTCCGCGCTGTTATAAGAACCGGAGAGTTTTGACGACAGCGTTACCACATACACATGATCGGCATCACAGTGATACGCCTCCATATATCTCTGCGGGGATGGGCAGGAGGACTTCGGACAGGTCGGACATGCCGCTACTTTTTCCAAAAACTGCTTCTGGTCAAATTTCTCATCATCCATAATGCAGTAATCTCCCACTTCCAGTCCGAGCGGCACCCGCTCAAACCGTGTATCGTTCTGAAATTCTTCCGGCAGCTCTCCGCAGCTGTCAAGAATGATCTTATAGCCCATGATCTCCTCCAAATACCCCGCAAAACTGCTTTCGACATATTTCACGTTTCGCAGGTCATCAAACATAGTTTTTATTACTACATAGAATATAGCATAGCTCTTTCTTCTTGTAAAGGGAAAATTTCCCCGCATAATACGAATAAGGGTGGATATACACCGCCAGCATCCACCCTCTCTGTTCACCCTGCTACTTATTTTTTCATTTATCCGACCATATTTCCAATGGCTTCCTCAACAGCGGCATTCAGGCTCTTTCCATGCTCCATCGCATACACCGCAATATTCCGGTGAAGTTCCGGACTAATCCTGACATTAAATGTACCTTTATAAGGCGGTTCCGGTTCCACATTCCGCTCTTTACAATCATCCAGATATTCATCAATCACATTTCGAAACCCCTGTTCTAACTCCTTTACAGAATCGCCCTCATAAGATAGTAAAGATTTTATGCCAATCACCTTCCCAAAAAGGCAGTTATCTTCTCTTGAGTATTCCACTGTTCCGTTATAGTTTTTATAAAATAATAAATTACTCATAGCAGACCATCCTTTCTCAATTTCTCTATTACCTGATCCAAAACATACTGTTTTAAGATTCCGTTCGGATGAGGTTTGTGAAAATTGATGACTTCGTTACTTTCCTCTTTTACAAACTTTATTCCCGATCCTGTCCCACCCTGTCTTAGTTTATATCCAAAATAAGATAGTAAAGATTCCATTTCATCAAACGAAAAATCTTTTGGTCTCTTTAATAATCTATCAATTAGCTTTTCTTTCTTACTCATTAAAAATTCTCCTTTATCTATTATATATCACGTTTTCTTAAACTGTGCAACTAAAAATAGTTGCTTCTATCTTGTATTTATTTCTCTTCTCCGTTGTCATCTGCGTGATGATTGTGATATGATGTCGTAGGACCTATTTTCATTACGCTAAGCCAGCTCGCAAAGCATGACGGCCAATCGTTACAGCGGGAGGATTCATATGCGCAGCTTCACGATCACAAATAACCGTACATTCATGGCGGCGCTGTTCACAGGCACGCTCTTCGATTCGTTTCAGACCGAATCGGTTCAGATCACGACCGCATGTACGCTGAAAATTGACGGCAGAACCGTTCCCGCCTTTTACACGTCAGAGGAACTTGCCGAGATGTCTGAAGAACTTCCCGCGTTCACTCTCTGGGCGAACCTCCGTAATCTCTGCTTTAGTGCTATAAAAGGAAAAAAGACGCCGCTCTCCTTTCAGATCACATTTCATGCCGGTAAAGAGACCTCAGACCGCCTTACCGCACTTGAAGAATGCACGGTGGACCGTTCTTTTGTGCAGGCGCTTGTGCTCACGGTCCGCTTTGAATCAGGCGTCTGCCGTTTGACAACCGGAACGGCATATACGACATTTCTTCCCGACAAATCGCTTGATCCGCTGTGGGATGCAGAAATACAGCGTTTTCTTTCGGAACATGAGATTGAGACGGCTGTAATGTGAAAACCAGACTGCCGGAATTTCCCATTCCCGTCTTGACGTGATATATCTCTTGGATTGTATCATCATAATCTCATCCTTTTCATTGATCATGACAACACTGATGGATTCATGTGGACAAAAAAGACAGCGCATCACTGCGCTGCCTTCTGCGTATCATATTTATGTAGTAATTCGTCGATATCGGCATCCTCCCGCACGATGCCGCTCTTCCCCAGATCGTGCTTTTTTCCTTTCGACTCCAAAAAACGATAGGCGATCATAAAGCTCACATCGTCAAAGGATGCATAAAATTTATCATTCACTGCCCGTATCTTTTCTGAAAGCGGCATATCGGAAAGTGAATCCGCATACTGGAACACCTCCTCAAATGCATAAACACAGATGCTTTCCTGCTGTCTAATATCCGATGTGACCTCCTGCACATGGAACACGCGCAGATAAACGCGCAGCCACTTTGTATAACCCTGATACCACTGAGCAAGCGTCTCGTACTTGTGAGTCATCGCCTCAATCTCTTTTTTCCATATTTCAGAGAAATAAGAAGCATCCACAATTCCCTTCATCTGTTCCGGCGTCAGATAAAGTTCGTACTTTTCATTAAAATTTTCTACAATCTTCCTGCGCTTCTTTGCGGCTGCCGGAAGGATACTGCTCTTGCTGCTCTTTTTCGTCTGCTCCTTATACTCCCGGTAGACAGTATCTTGTCTACTGTAGACGGTATCTTGTCTGCCGCCGGACTGCCATTTTGCATCCCATTCCTCTTTCCTGCTCTTTTTTCCGAACTTACGGAGCAGCCATACAAAAACCGCGATCCCGCCGACAAACTGAAGCGGCACGAAGAAGAAAGACGAAACCGAACCCAATATGCACAGGGTAAAAATCACCTTAAACAGATCGCTCGAAAGCGCATCCCTGCCTTTCCCCCTAAACATCATGACTAAAAAGATGATAAAAAATATAGAACCCATTCGTTCTCCCCCAGTATGTAAAGACCATAACCGCATGTGTCATGGCACAGCCTTTGCAATACGCATTCCGGCTTACACGGTATGTCATTTCCTATGCCCTGTGCTTCGGACAGATACCGATTCCCGTTGCATCCGGTCCGACATGACAGCCAATGCTGAAGGAAAGCGGATCGTAAAAAATTTCTATGGACGGAAAACTTTCCTTGACCAGCTCATACCACCTTTCGGCATCCTCTTTTAGCCGGAAGGTCCCGGTTGCACCAATGCGCAGTTCTTCGTCCGGCACATTGCCGAAGCGCTCTTCCCTATCTTTTTGAACCGCCTGTAAAATGCGCTCCCAGCATTTCTTCATGCCGCGCACTTTCGCAAATGCATCCAGTTTTTCACCCTGAATCGTCAGAATCGGCTTGATGTTGAGAATGGAACCGATCGCCGCGCCCGCCGGCGTGACCCTGCCGCCTTTTTTTAAGAATTCCAGCGTATTCACCGCAATATAGATGCTGGCGTCCAGCCCGTCTTTTTCAAGCTGCTCCCTGACCTCCTTCGCGGAAAGTCCCTGTCCTGCAAGATAGCGTGCATCCAGCACCGCCTGACGCAGCGTCACGGAAATGCGGTGATTATCAGCCACCTGTACACGCCCTCCGTATTCCTCTGCCAGTCCGATTGCCGAATGGCAGGAATTACTGAGACCGCTCGACATCGGGATATAGACAAGCCCGTCATATCCCTGTGCCAGAACTTCATCCCAAAGCGCCATGACATCGCCCGGCGAAGGCTGTGAAGTCGAAACATCATCCCCGCCTTCCAGCCTGCGGTAAAATTCCTCCTGCGTCAGATTCACGCCTTCAAAATAAATGTCACCATTGATAATGACCGGCATCTGCATGACGCGGATTCCAAGCTCTTTACCCTCTTCCACGGTAATTCCGCTGTTCGTGTCGGTGATGATTGCTGTCCTCATGTTTCTTTCTCTCCCATCCCTGCGCCTTCGCATGTATCATCAGTATAACACGAGAAGCTTTTACCGACAAGCAAGAACCGGAATTTCAACGTAAGATTTGAAAGCCCGAAAAATTCGCCTGCGGATTCTTTGATATGAGAAAGGTCCGCCTGCGCGTCTTTTCCACATCTTACCCTTTCATTTTGGGCTTAAATACCAGACTTGCGAGATATGCAAAGACAAGTGCTGCCGCGCAGCCTGCCGCTCCCGATTTGAAACCGCCCAGAAACAGCCCGATAAAGCCCTGCTCATCCACTGCCTCTTTCACGCCTTTCATCAGGATATTCCCATACCCTAACAGCGGCACGCTCGCCCCCGCTCCGGCAAATTCCTGAAACGGCTCATAGAGCTGAAAAACGCTCAAGACCGCTCCCGTACACACTAAAAGTACCATGATCCTGCCGGGAAGCAGCTTCGTTTTTTCCATCAGGATTTGTACCAGCACACAGATCAGTCCGCCCACCCAGAACGCATTCAAATAATCCATAGTCATGACTCCCTTCCTGCTTACTGCGATAAGCCGGCGCAAAATGCCCGCTTATCACTCAAAAGAAGAACGCTTCACGTTCCTTGCGAAATTTTGCTGTCGCAAAACCCGCGCGTACATCATTCTTATCAGATCAAAAACGACCGGAGAACGTTCTCCGGTCGTAGTATATGTCCCGTTATGATTTTTATACAAAAAAGAAACACTGATCAGACTGCCTTTTATGCACGCCGCTCAAAATCCGCCGCACCGTGCTTGCAGATCGGGCAGACAAAATCCGCAGGAATCGGATCACCCTCATAGACATAGCCGCACACCTTGCATACCCATGTCACCGCATCCGTCTGTTTTTTTGCTTCCGGCTTCGGCTTGATATTGCTCTGATAATAACTGTAGGTCGCCGTCGGCACATCGGAAAGCATGGCGCCGTCCGTTACCTCCGCCACGAAGATGGTGTGGGTCCCCATCTCCATTACCTCGCATACACGCGCCGACACATAGGCGTTTGTTCCCTTTGTGATATACATCACACCGTTCTCAGCGCGGGCACAGTCTGAAAAGTCCGCAAATTTATTCACATTCTTTCCCGACTGAAATCCAAAATGCTGAAACAGGGCAAAGGATGCATTTTCAGCGATCATAGAAATATTGAATTTTTTTGATGCCATGATCATATCATGCGTTCTGTTCTGCTTATTAACCGCGATCAGAACACGGCAGGGCGTTGATGTCACCTGAATTGCCGTATTAATGATGCAGCCGTTGTCCGTACCGTCCTCATTTGTCGTCAGCACATAAAGACCGTATCCGAATTGAAACATTACTTTCTGATCCATCATCCTACCTACGCTTTCCCGCAGCCTTGTATTCCATCTGCGCGTCATGATCTTTCTTTTTTACAATGATTTCCCTTTTTTGCCGTCCTATGCCATCCGCTTTCCACTATCCGAGATAAGCGATGACCTCTACCTCACAAAGCACATTCTTTGGAAGCTGCTTTACCGCAACGCAGCTTCTTGCCGGCTTTCCGGTAAAATACTTCTCGTACACAGCGTTGAACGTCACGAAATCTGCCATTTCCGCTAAAAAGCAGGTTGTCTTGACAACCTTCGTATAATCGGCACCCGCCGCCTCCAGAATGGCGCCGACATTTTTCATGACCTGCTCCGCCTGCACGGTAATATCTCCCTGCGCAATCTCTCCCGTCTCCGGAATGATCGGAATCTGTCCCGATGCATACAGCATATCCCCTGCCTGAATTGCCTGCGAATACGGTCCGATTGCCGCAGGCGCTTTGTCCGTACTGATTGTTTTCATTGTTTATCCTCCTTTATGCTGCTGCCCTGTGCAGACAGCCGCCCATTTGAAATCCACCACGAGGCTGCACCCTGTTACGCGGACGGTTCATTCTGAAACCCGCCGCATTGTTACACGGGCGGCTCGTTCTGAAATTCCACTGTTACATAAAAGCCGCGCGAATTCTCTTTTACCTCCGAGACAATGCCCTCGCGCGCCTTTAGCTGCTCGCGGAACGGATAGTTCCCCGACATGGCAAGTGACGGATCGATCGTGTAATAATAGTTGCTTGGCAGTTTTCCCTCCGTAATGCTCACACGATCTCCTTCATGTAACAGCCCCGGCCGCTCCATCTTAAATTCCATTGTTCTCATTGCAAACGCCTCTTTTTCATTCGCTTTTACCGTGGCAAAGATTCTTTGTTCATTATAGTATAGCCAATTCCATTTTTCAATCACGATCACAAAAAACACGCAACTTTGCAGTTCCATCTTGGCGCTTGCAAAAAGCACGCAATCCCGCTATACTGTTTTTGTAATAAATGAATGCGGTCCGATTCTTTGCCGCCACACGATAGCAGGGGGATTTTTTATGAAAAAAAAGGATTATGATAACGACTTACATATTCACATTCACGCTGACTCAGACAGTTCCAGTTCTTCACCTCTAAAGGAACTTGGTCTGTTTCTCGGCGGCCTCGCCATGCTGGTTGCCGGATTGTTCTTTTTTTCACAAAAGGTACTCGTATATTCCAGCTTCTTTTCCACAGGCTTTTCCATCCACGGCTTTCACTTAAAATCCGGCATGGTAATTGTCCCGTTTATCATCGGAATTGTATGGCTTTTTGTATCTCCCAAGAATTTTGCAGCCAAACTGTATATGGGAGCAGCGACGCTCATCATCATCGCTTCCGTCATTATGACCACGGACTTCCATTTACTGACGATGACGCTGTTTGACTGGATCCTGCTGCTTGTCCTGATCTTCGGCGGACTCGGCATGATCTTACGCGTACTGCTCACCAAACACTGATGCCTGCGGCAGCCCGAAATCAGGCTGCCGTTTTATTTGTTCCGATCGACCTCTTTCATTTTCCAATTCTTAAAAAACAATTTTTTACTGCTGCACAGCTAACAGGAGGGCAACGATACTATGGATTTTAAGCAGACACGCATAACAGATATGGACAACCTGATCCGCTCGGAAATCGCGCGCGGCAATCTCGCAGGCGCGAACCTGCTGCTATTAAAGGACAGCGCCGTACTCCACCGCGCCTCCTACGGCATGGCGGACATCGAAAAGCAGATTCCGATGGCGGACGATACCATCTTCCGCCTGTTTTCCATGACCAAACCGGTCATCTGTGCCGCCGCCATGCTGCTCATGGAGCGCGGCATCCTTGATCTTTCCGATCCGGTCGAACATTATCTGCCCGGTTTTCACGGTCAGCAGGTCTTTACTCCGGACGGCACAAAGACGATTCCCGCACCGCGCGCGGTACGGATCTCGGATCTTCTGAACATGACATCCGGTCTCTCCTATCCCGACGACTGCACGCCCGCCGGAAAAGCGGTCGCGGCTCTGTTCGACGAGATGATGGCTGCGCAGGATGCCGGCGTTTTATTTTCCACGATGCAGCTTGCCAACCGTTTAGGTCAGATACCGCTCGCTTTTGCCCCCGGTGAACACTGGATGTACGGCACATCCGCCGATGTGCTCGGCGCGGTTATCGAAGCTGCTTCCGGCATGCGTCTCAGTGATTTTTTGAAAAAGGAATTATTTGAGCCGCTTGAAATGAAGGACACGGATTTTTATGTTCCGGATGAAAAAAAGCACCGCTTTGCCGAATTGTACCGCTGCTCAGAACTTCTTCCGGAGAGCTCCAAAGAGGAACCACAGACAGCTTCCGCATGTACTGGTGCAGACGCTGCGATGCCGGACCGGGATGGAGACTGTGTGGAACCGGCGCCGCAAAAGGGCAGCGTTGTCGATACGCTTTCCTCTTTTTCCATCTATCAAAAAAACAGGCGCATGAAAATTGCGCCGCAGCCCGGCAAGAATCTTGGCATGGAGGGTTATGACCACGCTCCCGCATTTGAATCGGGCGGAGCAGGGCTCGTCTCCACAATGGAAGATTATTCCCATTTTGCCACGATGCTTTTGCAGGGCGGCGTTTGGCAGGGGCGGCGCATTCTCGGCAAAAATACCGTTTCGTTCCTGTGCTCCCCGCAGCTTTCAGACGCCTATACCCCGGACTTAAACTGGGACTCCCTGCGCGGTTACAGCTACGGCAATCTGATGCGTCACCTTGTTGACCCTGCCGCCTGCGGCACAAACGCGGACTTAGGCGAGTTTGGCTGGGACGGCTGGTGCGGTACGTATTTCACCGTTTCACCGAAATCGAATTTCATCATGCTGTATTTCATCCAGCGCTGTGACGCGGGGTGCAACGAAATCACACGGCGCTTAAAGCATATCGCTTATTCGCTCGTATGAGCGCCGGGAGCAATTCTGCCGAACATATCATTTATGCGCGGCATGAATCATTTCCCTGCATCCAACAGTCAGAAGGAGAACAATGATGGAATTATGGGATGTCTATCACATGGACCGGACAAAATCAGACCAGACGATGGTCAGAGGCAGCGCGTTCAAAAGCGGCGAGTACCATCTGGCGGTTCACGCCTGCATTTTTAACACAAAAGGCGAAATGCTGATCCAGCAGAGACAGCCGTTTAAGTCAGGCTGGTCCAACATGTGGGACGTCACGGTCGGCGGGAGCGCCATATCGGGAGATACAAGTCAGACCGCCATGGAACGGGAGCTGTTTGAAGAGATCGGCTTAAAAATTGACCTTCAAAATGTCCGTCCTCATTTAACGGTCAATTTCGATGTCGGCTTCGATGATATTTATTTGATCGAAAAAGACCTGGACATTGAAACACTGACCCTGCAATATGAGGAAGTGCAGCGGGTAAAATGGGCATCGGTCGATGAAATCTGTCAGATGCTGGACGAGGGCGTCTTTATCCCTTATTATAAAAATCTGATCCGGCTGCTCTTTGACATGAGGAAGCAATATGGAGCGCATCAGGTAACATAAAAGACTCCGCATTTGAAGCCGGTCTCCAGACAGAATAAAAAGTTCCGGGTTTGAAGCAGCCCTTCAAACCCGGAACTTTTTATCTGCGGAAACTCTGAAAGGAGCTGCCGCTCTTTTTCTATGCCATTGCATTTGCCTCTTTATACTTATAGAGCATCTCGGCATGATTCTGCTCCTCGATCTGAATATCAGCGAGCAGCTTGCGCAGGGGAGAGCTGCTGCAGCAGAAAACATGCTCATTATATTCGCCGGACACCAGCTTTTCCGTTCCGATACAGTCCGTGGCAAGAAAACAATCATGCTCCTTGTCCGCTGCATTCGCGCCGTCGCGGTATGTCCCTTTCGGACTGTAATTTTTACCCTGCGAATCGTTGCAGTCGCAGCTCGGAACATCCCCGTTTAATGCCTGCCCAATGGACTGATAGTGCTTCTGCTCGTCCTCCTGCAGCTGCTTAAACAAACTTTTCAGCTCAGTATCCTTTGCCTCCGTGGCATATTTCTGATACTTGGTAATACAGGACTTCTCCTGTGTCTGTAAATCTTTTAATGCATTTGTCTCTTTTTCCGTCAGCGTCATGGCCGATACTCCTTTCTTTTCAGACGTTCCAGCAGTATCCGCACAGCTTTCGTCCAGGCGGCTACACTCTCTGTCGTCTCTTATCCAAGGATTGCCATTTTCTGACCGGTCTATACAAACGATTTTTACCTATTTCTCAGTCCTGGAAGAATCCACTTTCCCGTATTCTTCGAAAGAGTTCGCGCTATGCGCGAACTCTTTTTTAACCTATAGGAAATTCCTTGATCCCAGAAGAAATGCCCAAGGCATTTCTTCGAAAGAGTTTCCACCGGAAACTCTTTTTTTAGCGGTAAAACAGTTCCCCAAGCTTGAGGTCCCGCTTGAAATCACGGATATTTGTGTTGGCGTCAATATAGACCGCTTCGATGCCCATTGCCGCAGCCCAGTCACCCATCTGCTCCGCCGTCAGATCGTAGGTAAAGGCGGTATGATGCGCGCCGCCTGCAAGAATCCACGCCTCTGCACCCGTATACAGATCCGGCTCCGGCGTCCAGAAATTGGTTGCAACCGGAAGCTTCGGCATCGGCTTTTCCGTCTTTTTGCATTTCACATCGTTAATGATCAGGCGGAACCGGTTTCCAAGGTCGATCATGGATACCGCGATTCCCCTGCCCTCCTTGGAGGTAAATACAAGTCTCGCGGGGTCTTCCCTGTCTCCCATGGAAAGCGGCTGACACTTGATGCTGATCGGTCCGTCCGCAATGGAGGGGCAGATTTCCAACATATGCGCCTGCAGAATGCCTTCTTTTCCTTTAACAAAGTTATAGGTATAGTCTTCCAGCATGGAGGTGCCCTTTGCATCCTTCATATCCTGCGTCATCAGTTTCATGATGCGCACCATCGCCGCGACTTTCCAGTCGCCCTCCGCGCCAAAGCCATATCCTTTCTGCATCAGGCGCTGGATCGCTAAGCCGGGTAGCTGCTTTAATGCGCCGAGGTCGCCAAAATGGGTAACGATCGCCTGATAATTCTTTTCCTCAAGGAAACGCTCAAAGCCAAGCTCGATCTGCGCCTGCACGGCAACATGGCGGCGGAACTCGGCAGCGTCCCTGCCCTCTAACAAAATCTCATACTTGTCATAATATTCATCAACCAGTGCATTCGTATCCGATTCGGACACGGCATCGACCGCCTCCGCGATCTCGTTGACCGGATAAGTATCAACCTCCCAGCCGAATTTGAGCTGTGCCTCAACCTTGTCTCCCTCGGTCACGGCAACATTGCGCATATTGTCGGCAACGCGCATCACGCGCACATGGCTGGATTCCACAATGCCGACTGCGGTGCGCATCCATGACGCGATGCGGTCCTGCACGGACTCATCCGCCCAATGCCCGACCACAACCTTGCGCTCGATTCCCATGCGGGAAACAATATGTCCGTATTCCCTGTCCCCGTGTGCCGACTGGTTCTCATTCATGAAATCCATGTCGATCGTATCATACGGAATCTCTTCATTAAACTGCGTGTGCAGATGAAGCAGCGGCTTGCGATACTCCTGAAGCCCAAGGATCCATGACTTTGCGGGGGAAAACGTATGCATCCATGTAATGACGCCCGCACAGCGTTCATCCGTATTTGCTTCATTAAAGGTTTTCCGTATCAGTTCATTCGTGATCAGAGTCGGCTTCCAGACGATCTCAAACGGCAGCTTTCCCGATTCATTCAGCTTCTGTACAATGATCTTTGCATGCTCCGCCACATGGGCAAGGCATTCGTCTCCGTATAAATCCTGAGACCCTGTGCAAAACCAAAATTGATACTGTTTTCTTGTCAACATCGCGTGTCCCCCTTTTTTCTGTTCAGCACCGTATTGCCATAACTTACGGACAATCCGGATGAACTGCTATTTTTTTAACTTATAGGAAATTCCTCGCCTAGAAGAACGCGCAGCGTTCTTCGAAAGAGTTTGCGGAACGCAAACTCTTTTTTACAAGTATTATAGCAAATCCGTCATTCTCATTCAACGGAAAATCCATTCCTTTTTCATTGGAATATCTATCTCATTTTCCTTAACAGCAGAACAGATTTTCCGTCTGAAAAAGGGTGCATTTTGTATAGGGACATGCTATACTGAATAGAACCTATTTTGAAACCGGAACGGGAGAGCCGCTATGTATAACCTTTTTGAAGCCGGGAATGCGCTGAATACGCCCTTTGAATGTTTCGTCTACATTGATGAGAAGAACCTCTATCCGGTCAGACCTCACTGGCATTATTTCGCAGAATTGATTTTTATGCTGGAAGGGTGCGCTGAAATGCATACGGATGACGAGGTTCATACTGCGCGTGCCGGCGATATGGTCTTTTTTCATCCGCAGTCGGTTCATTCCATTTATACGGCGGCACCGGAGCCGCTGCGCTTTATTGTGCTCAAATTTGACATCAACAGTATCAATATTGCATCCTCTTATGCGCCGAAACTGCGCAGTATTGTAAAAAGCGCGCGCAATAAACAGATGCCGTTTTATTTTCCTGCACAGGAGGCTGAAAAAATGGAGTGCCGGCGCCTGTTTCAAGACTGTGTGGATGAGCTGCAAAGGCAGGAATACGGCTATGACAGAATCATTCAGACAAAGCTTTATCATCTTTTGATGAATATTATCCGCTGCTGGATGCGCAACGGTTTTTCCATCGATCACGATGTATTTTCTGCCGACGCCCAGTACGACATCGACAGCGTCACGGAATTTATCGATTCGCATATCAAAGAGAATCTGCCGGTCGCCGACATTGCGGCAAAATGCGGTCTCAGTTATTCCTGTTTTGCCAAGAAATTCCATCAGCTTTACGGAAAGAGCTGTAAGACATACATAGAGGAAATGAAAATCTTTAAGGTGGAGGACTTTCTCTTATTCACGGATTTTGACCTCACCTATATCAGTCAGGAAACCGGCTTTTCTGACTGCAGCCATATGATCAAGAGTTTCAAAAGATACCGCGGCTGCACGCCAAAACAGTTTCGGATCAAACATCAGCCGGCATAATTCGTATGATCCCAAATTCGTAGGACGGTCTTACAAGTCAACGCCCTTATGCTTTACCATGCCCCGAAACATTTCCCGATCCAGTATCCTAAGCCGAGCACCCAGCTTGTAACGATCCCATAGAGAATAACCGGACCCGCAATCGTAAAAATTTTGGCGCCGATCCCGAACACCTGACCTTCTTTCTGATATTCAATCGCCGGAGAAGCGACGGAATTGGCAAATCCCGTGATCGGCACAAGCGCGCCCGCCCCTGCAAAAGAGCCAAGCTTCTGATACAGATTAAAGCCGGTCAGAAGAACGCTGAGTAAAACCAGAATGACCGAACACCATGTTCCTGCCGTCTCCTTATCCAGCCCGAACTGGTCAGTCGCTACATTTAAGATCAGCTGTCCAAGCGTGCAGATGAGACCTCCGACAACAAATGCCTTTACCATCTGCCACCAGATGTTCTTTTTCGGCGTCATCTGTTCAACATAGTCCTGATAAACCTGCTTTTTCTGCTGCATGCGGCTTTGCTCATGCTTCTGCTCTTCATATACCTGTTTCATATCCTTTGACTTTTCTGCCATCGGTAATTCCCCGCTTTCCGATTGTTTCCCATCACATCAGGAACGATATCCGGTGATAGCATGTGTATATTGTCAAAAAATATGCATTTCTTTGCTATTTGTTTTGAAAAACTTCAGTCTCCTCTGCCATCTGCCTTCGCCGCAGGGCTGCACGGGCAGCTCACCTCAAACATATCGTCAAGCGCACGGTGAAGAATCTGTGCCTGTTCATTTCCGGCAAGCCTGTAGTAGACCTCCTTGCCCTCCCGCCTGCTCACGATCAGTCCGCTTTCCCGAAGCAGACGCAGATGGTGTGAGACTGCGGGGTCGCTCATCCCCATCGCCGCCGAAATATTGCTCACACATTCCTCACAATGGCATAACAGCCATAAAATGCGCAGACGCGTGCCGTCTCCCAGTTTGTCAAACCATGACGCTACTTTTTGAAACGCGTCAATATCCGGCATCCTGTCAAGTACATGCTCAATGTTCTGTCCATGATCATGCGGTAAATCATAATGTGCCATACGCTTCCCTCCTAATCAAGACCTTTTCCTGCCTCAGATACCGGCGCCGCGTAACTTATGCCCAGCATCGGATATATATTGAAACCCGCGGAGGTCACGCCATTCTGCTCCTGGGTACTGCAAGCGCTCTCGCCGCATTGAGTACGGCAAGCACCATAACACCGACGTCCGCAAAAATTGCCCACCACATGTCTGCCACTCCGAATGCCCCGAATACAAGGCATAATGCCTTTACTGCCAAGGCAAACACAATGTTTTCATAGACAATCCGAAGCGTTTTTCTGGCGATCCTCATCGCAAGTGCAATTTTCAGCGGATCGTCATCCATCAGCACCACATCAGCCGCCTCAATCGCGGCATCCGAACCAAGCGCGCCCATTGCAATACCAACATCCGCCCTCGACAATACAGGGGCGTCGTTGATTCCGTCTCCGACAAACACCAGTTTTTCTTTTTTTCCGGTCTCCGCAAGCAGGCGTTCCACCTCGTCAACCTTATCGCCCGGTAACAGCCCGCTCTTTACCTCGTCAACCGAAAGCTCAGCGGCAATCGCCTCTGCAGCCACTTTCGCATCGCCCGTCAGCATAACGGTCTTACGGACGCCGCTTTCCTTCAGTGCATGAACCGCCTCCACAGCCGTCGGTTTTAGCACGTCCGCAATCAGAATGTATCCGATATAAGAACCGTTCAGCGCAAGATGCACTTCTGTTCCGCCCTCACCGCTCTCATCACAGGGAATATGCAGACGTTCCATGAGTCTGCGGTTTCCTGCCGCAACTATTTTTCCATCCACTCTTGCCGTCACGCCATGACCGCTGATCTCCTCCACTTCACCCACCAGCGCCGTATCCGGATTCTTTCCGTACGCCCTGATAAGGCTCTCGGCAATCGGATGCGTGGAATAGCTCTCAGCATGCGCCGCATAATACAGCAGCTCCTCTTCACTCACACCTGCCGGTTTTACTTTTATCACCTCAAAAACTCCCTTGGTCATCGTACCCGTTTTATCAAAAACAACAATCCCAGCCGATGCAAGCGCCTCCAGATAGTTGGAACCCTTTACGAGAACCCCGCGCGCCGATGCGCCGCCAATGCCCCCAAAAAAGCTTAAGGGTATCGAGATTACCAACGCACACGGACAGCTGATGACCAAAAAAGTCAACGCCCTTGCGAACCACACAATCCAGTCAGCGTTCCCGTGAGCAAGCATCTGCACAAGCGGCGGCAAAAGCGCCAGAAGCACCGCGCCGAGGCAGACTGCAGGTGTATATACTTTTGCAAAACGCGTTATAAAATTTTCCGAACGGGATTTCTTCATGCTGGAATTTTCTACCAGTTCCAAAATCTTCGATACCGTCGATTCGCCAAATTCCTTTGTCGTGCGGACTCTGATCAGACCGCTTAAGTTAATGCATCCGCTGATGACTTCGTCTCCCTGTCTTACCTCGCGCGGGACACTCTCTCCGGTCAGAGCGCTTGTATTCAGAGAAGTCTCTCCCTCAGTAATCACGCCGTCAATCGGCACTTTTTCACCCGGTTTTACCACGATGACTGTTCCGGTTTCCACCTCATCAGGGTCAACCTGAACCAATTGTCCATTCTGCTCGATGTTAGCATAATCCGGGCGGATATCCATCAATGCCGTAATATTTTTACGGCTCCTGCCCACCGCACAGCTCTGAAACAGCTCCCCGATCTGATAAAAAAGCATAACCGCAACGCCCTCGACCATCTCGCCGATCCCGATCGCGCCGACCGTCGCAACTGCCATCAGAAAATTCTCGTCAAAGACCTGTCCGTGAATGATGCCGAGAAATGCTTTGCGCAGAATATCATAACCGATCAGCAGATATGGGATCAGATAGCACACCGTTTTGATCCTGCCGTCAATCGGCAGAAATGCTAACGCGATCAAAAGTACCGCAGTACCAATGATCCGCAGCAGCATCTTTTTTTGCTTCTTGTTCATAATTGTTTTGCACCTTTCCTGCACTCATACAAATATAGTTTCCCCATTCTTCCCGTTTTACACACACACATGACTATCATCTGCTCTTCCCATTTCACAGATACACTTAATTCACATCTGTTCTTCCTGTTTTGCGCAGACATGTCTGATTGCCTGCGCAAAATCACAGGATAATCTCACAGTCATCCTCGACCTTTTTACATGCCTTCACGACTGCTTTCATCGTCACCTGTTCATCGGCGCCTTCGTCAAATTCCACTTTCATTTTCTGTGTCATAAAGGAAACTGCCGCATCCTTCACACCTGCAACTTTCTTCGCCGCTTCCTCCATCTTCAATGCGCATGCCGCACAATCTACCTCGATCTGATATGTTTTTTTCATAGAAATTGCCCTCCTCTTTTTTATTTGCAGTAGAATCGTTTTTCTGTTATTTGATATAAACATTTAAGCATATGTTTAATTGTTTGTCAAGCTCCTTTTTTTTACGTATCATTTAGATAAAAATAATCTGAAAGCGATAAAATCCTGTTTTCATCCATTGTCCGGCAGCATTCTCAGTTTCTGTCCTGTACTTTTTTCCTCAAAAACGCTATGATAGGCATGAAAGGAGGTGCAGCTTATGAATCAGCAAAAAGTAGGTTTATTTCTAAAGGAGCTGCGCTGTCAGAGGGCACTCACACAGGAGCAGCTTTCCAGCATATTGGGAGTGTCTAACCGCAGTATCTCCCGTTGGGAGAACGGCGTAACCATGCCTGATTTCGACCTGCTCATTCAGATAGCAAAATTCTATGATGTCGAAATCGGGGAAATCTTAGACGGAGAAAGGAAAATTGCAGACATGGACAAACAGCCGGAGGAAACCTTCCTAAAAATCGCAGACTACAACAATAAAGAGAAGGAAACCTATTCCAAAAAGCTGCATTATATTTGCATTGCAGGACTGGTTGGTATGGTAATCTATATGGTGATCGATCTTATGCGTCTTTCACAGGTGCAGCCGTACCGTTCCATTATCAATATGGTGCTGGGACTGGTTATCGGCGCGTTACTGACCGGAGCATTGTATACCAGCCGGCACCTCATGGGGCTCAAAGCCGCCAAAGCACGGCTTCTAAAACGGGATGCGAAAGGAGAAAAATAGGATGAGCAAAAAAGTACAACAGCTTCTGAAGATCATTGCAACGCTCGCGTTTGCCGGACTGCTGCTATGCATCGGTTTTGACCTGGATAAGCGATTGGAGCTCTTATGCTGCACCATTGCCGCGCTTTGCTCCTATCTCGTTTTCTTTTCCAAACGCGGCAAATAGCTTTTGACTTAGCTGATTTTTTTCTTTCCAAAGCAAAAGAACAGGGAATTAACAAAAATCGTTGAACACACAGGCGTGATGCCGATGCTTTATACGGATGCCGACTATGCCGCCTCCAATGCCTGTTGCGAAAAAATCGGGTATATGCTGAAAGGAAAGCTTTGCACAATCGGGTCAGACACTCTCCGATTGGTCTGTAAAGAGGCGTCCTATTTCTTTCCTTACGGCAGTCCGAAATAAAAATAATAAAGGGACCCCGTCAGTTTGGCGAGCGCAATCGAAAGAATAATAATGCCAAGGCCTTTGCGCAGATGAACCCTGCGGGCGAACACGGGAATCCCGCCGAGCATTTCCTCGATGGCAAGCGCAAGGCAGCCGACAAACATTCCCGTAAAAAACGCCCAAACAGTGACAGCGAAAATGCCTGCTGCCTTTAACAAGGCGCTGCGCGCTTCCCAGGAAGGCGTTGCCCACAAATGGGAGTACACGCCGAAAATGCCGCCGGCGATCGCGCCCGCGACAATCCATTCCTCATAAAACTCGATTTTATATGCGGTATGAAAACGCGCGGCAAAACGCGGAACCAACGCTACGACAATCACGGTCGTGAACACGCCTCCCGCAGTAAATACGCCAAAACTCAAACCGAGCAGGACAAGAAACAGTTGTTCCATCATGACCGCCCCCCGCTGCCTGCATCATGTTCTTTTTCTTCCCCGCCCGCACTTTCTGCATTCACGCTCTTCCGGTTCGTCGCGCTTCCTGCATTCACGCTCTTCCGGTTCGTCGCGCTTCCTGCATTCGCGCTCTCCCGTTTCTCCCCGCTTCCTGCATTCGCGCTCTCCCGTTTCTCCCCGCTTCCTGCATGCGTTTCCTTCTCACCAGTCTCCCTGCACGAATCTGTGTTTTCCACCCTTGCGTGAGGCCGCTCCTGTGTCCCTTTCCCGCTCTCTTCTCCCGCGTGCGACTGCTCCCGGTTCGCATTTTCCACAAGCGCCGTCACAACATCGCTCTCATACTGACGCATCTGCACTTCGATCGGCGTCGGGTCTTTTGTGATGCGCCTTGTCCCAATATGGTTAAAAAAAAGAATGATTCCCGCAGAAAGCCCGATCGAGTAAGAAACTTCCAGCACGGTAAGTCCGTCCGACTCCATCCCGGTTACAAGCCTGTAAACTTTTGAAAAGATATCTTCAATGCTGATATCATTATGAAATGCCATGATCGTAAACGCGGCGCCAAAAAAACTGAGCAGCGCGATCAGGATTATTTTTATCTTTTCCCAGATTGGATGCGGTTTTCCCATGCGGCGCTCCACAAGCACATCTCCGGCTCCAAGACTGACGACCCTGCTGCCCGGAAATTCTTCCTGTAAAATTCCGATCAGGCGCAGCACATCTATGACCGCACGGTTTTCTCCCGAAAAACAATACACAGCCAGGTCTTCCGCCTTTTTCTGCGCGGCGTCGTCCTCACAAAGTATGTCTGCCACATCCGAAAGCTTCACGCAGGCATTTTCTAATTCCACTTTTTCTTCCGCTTTCAAATAAAAAATCTGCACGGCTATTCTCCTTCCGAACCGGAGCAGTAAGCCCCATTCTCAGGCATTTAGTCTGTGCAGATTATCATATTTAATCCCAATCCCCATTTCTGTGTAACTTATCACGAGGAGGCTGACAGCTACAAAAGCTTCGCGTACTTCCTTCTGCGGAACACATTTAAGCCCGCAAATAATTTATTGTAAATCCAATAACCGATCACGGCGAGTTCCTCCACGATCTTTTTCTGCTTCTTCCTGACCCGGTCCTCCCAGTCCCCGTCGGCGATCATCGGCACCCGCATGCGGACCGCTTCGATCAGATCGTCATTGCTGCGGATATTTCCGGCTATTTCCGTGAACGCAGAGCCGATCACCTCCGGACGGTGCGCATCCGACCCTCCAAATTCCGGTTTTTGATATTTATCCGCCAAACGCTTTGCCAGCCTGTTCTGCAGCGGCGTTACGCATGCGTTGAAGCTCTCCACAAAATCAAGGCTGTTCATCAACATTTCATTTCTTTTTCCAAGACGCGTGTTCATCAATGCAAAAAAACCATTCCCGTACGGATGTGCAGGACCGACAATCCCGCCCAGCTCATGCACGCGCCGGATCAGCTGGCGCCCTTTTAATCCGCGCGCTTCCAGCATGCGCGTACGCACCTTTTCCGGCAATACGACCAGCATATGCCCTGCATCCCTCGTATCATATTCGATGCCCCGCAGCACGACAAACGGCTTTCCTGCCGCCGCCATCATCTGAGTGCGCAGTTTTTCCCACTGATCATATCCCCGGTACGAATTATGGTCTGTCACAAGCATGCCGTCATATCCGAGAGACACCAGCTTTCTCACATAACTTTCCATATCCACCTTTGCGTCAATCGATCCTTCCTTCGTATGACAATGCATATCAAACTTCATAATCCGTTTCACTCCTTTGTCCGCTTGTAACATCAGTGATATGCATTTGCAAAATTCTTATGCAAAATGCTTTTCCCAACTGATTTTACCACATCTGACCGGGAAAAGCATTTCTTTTTACGCAACAGTTTCTTTTCACTTGAAAAAAACAGTATTATTTTTCAGTAAATGATTGGTACTTACAAATTTACAGTTCCGTCAAATCGGGAGAGGTACTCCTCTCTCCTGTCATGCGTGATCACAATCCGCGTATATCCCCTTAACGAAAAAATCAATTCGTTCAGGCTGTCCCTCGTCACAGGGTCAAGCGCTGCTGCCGGCTCGTCAAAGATTAATATTTGAGGATGCCGTATCAGCGCTCTTGCGACTGCGATCCTCTGTCGCTCTCCGCCGGATATATTGTCGCCGAAATCCCCCAGCGGCATGTTTTCTACCCTCTTTGCCAGCAAACTAAGACCCAGTTTTTCCAGCAGCTCACGGTACTCTTCCGAATCCTGCGGCGGCAGATTTCCAAATAAAGTAATATTTTCATAAAGAGAAGCGTTAAAAAGATAAGGAGCCTGATCTACTACTCCTACTGCCGCATAAATTTCTTCCTCCGGGATATTCCGGATATCCTGCCCCGACAAAGTGATACTGCCGGAATATTCGTCATAATATTTGAGGAGCAGCTTGACAAGCGTGGATTTTCCGCTTCCGCTTTCCCCCACAACGGCATAACATCCCCCCTCTTTGAAACAGTAGGAAAGATCGCGGTAAAGCTGCCGTTCTCCAAATGCAAAAGCCACATGTTCATAAGAAATTTCAAGCGGCGGTATCATCGTTATCCCACAGCTCTGCAGAGACTCCACCTGCCTTTGCCCGTCCAATTTTGCAATTACTTTTTTGGACGCTCTGATATGAATCGCATATTCGATGGTGCTTGTAAAATGATTGGAAAGAGAACTGAAATATCTAACCGCCGCAAACAGCATTCCGGCGGTCAGCGCACCTTTCACAACCAGCCATCCTCCCAAACCCATGCAGACGATCGACGAAAGACTTGCCACACTCATCAGTGTTTCAAAGCTCATCGTGCTGACAAACTCACTTTCTGAATATTCTCTTTGAAGCATTCCGGCAGCCTGTTCATAACGATGCAAAAAGCGCCCCCCGCCGCAGCCGGTGCGGATCGTCTCATATCCTTCTATGGTTTCTTTCAGCGTATTCATATGCATTTCACTCTTTTCGGAGAATAATTCCATTTTCTTCTCTTCCCATTTTGTAAAAGGTTTCGTGACCACCAGTGGAACTGCCGCCATTACGACCGCCGCCAGCAGAAGAAAGATATTCAGCCTCCACAACATCACCGCGGACGAAACGATCGCTGCTGCCGAGCAAAATAAAAACGGAATCTGATTGAGCGCGTTGTCGCGGTATAACGCCGTATCCGCTGTCAGAAGATTGATATAAAAAGCGTCTTTTTCCCCGCGGAAACTCTTGATCGGCCTCTGCAGAATGTTTTTCATAATACCGCATCTCATGTTCAGTACGCCATCTGCTAAAAATTGCAGCCTTGTCCATGTGGCTGCCGCGATCAACAAGTAAACAAGCAGTGCAAGTATGACCGCTGATCCGATCATCCTGAACATCATTCCCATCTGCTTTTCTTCCGCATATTCTATGATCTTCCCATCTACATATGCTATAACAGCAAGCATCACGGATTCTCCGGAATAAAATAGACAGGTCAATATCAGCAGAAGTTTTCCGTTTTTTGTCAGCTTTTTCATAATCCCTTCTCCTTCGTAAAGCAGGTCAAAATTGCTCAGCATTGATCTTTCATAGAATTGCATCCGGCAATGCTGCCCACTCTGTTTTCTCCCTGATATATTTCATTTTACTATGTTCTGCTGACCACCTCTATCAACTAAGCGGCGTTTTTCTATCTTCCCTTTTTATATTCCCAACCTCCATTTGATATCATTTTATTGCCGGTTTTAAGTTGGTTTCGCATTCACTGAATTACCCTTCTATACCCGCCCTTTCTCGCGCATGCGCAGAAGAATGCGCTTTTCCATCCGGCTGACCTGCACCTGGCTGATGCGCAGCCGCTTGGCAACCTCCATCTGGGTCTTATCCTGAAAATAACGGAGTTCGATCAGCTCCCGTTCCTTTTCATCCAGACCGCCGATCAGCTGCTCCAAAAGCATATGGTTGAGCAGCCGCTCCTTCTCGGGGTCCTGACCATCACCCATGCCATAGCTGTCAATACCGGAGCCTCCTGCCGCGGTCTGTCCGATACCGCCCTTGGACCTGCCGCCTGCAACTACCTGATCGACCAGATAGATTTCGTTGCCGTCGGACTGAAATACTGAGCGGTAAATGGACTCCACCTCGATATTTGCCTCCATTGCCATCACGATATCCTCGGAGCTTAATCCCGTATCCGCAGACAGTTCCTCCATCGTCGCTTCCCTGCCGAGCTTCTGGGACAGACGCTCCATAGACTGACGCACTTTCCAGCCATTCTCTTTTAGCGTGCGGCTGACCTTTACCATACCGTCATCTCTTAAGAAACGTTTGATCTCGCCCTGTATCATGGGCACTGCATAGGTTGAAAACCGGACATCATAGCTTAAATCAAATTTGTCGATCGCTTTCATGAGCCCGATGCTCCCAATTTGGAACAGATCTTCCGCATCAATTCCTCTCCCGAGAAACCGCTTCACAATATGATGCACGAGCCCTAAGTTTTTTTCTACAAGTATCTCCCTTGCTTTTTTATCCCCTGCCTGTGAACGTGCGATCAATGCAGCGGTCTCATCCATTTATATCCCCTTTTACGCCGTTCGTATAGCGTCTCCCACTCTTTTCATCATGCTGACTTTCGTCCCTTCTCCCGGCCGGGATTCCACTTTCAGGTCATCCATGAATGCTTCCATAAACGCAAACCCCATGCCTGACCGCTCCAGCTCCGGTCTTGATGTATAAAGCGGCATCATTGCCTGCTCAATGTCGGCAATTCCCACTCCGTCATCCTCCACGCGCACGCTAAGCAGGTTCCCGGTAACCATGCAGTACATCCTGATCTTTCCGCCCCTGCTGTCATAACCGTGGATGATCGCGTTTGTGACCGCCTCGGAAACAGCCGTTTTCACATCGGCAAGCTCCTCCACCGTCGGATTGAGCGGCGTGATAAACGCAGCAACAACCACGCGGGCAAAGCTCTCATTTAGCGATACCGCATCAAAAGTCAGCGACATTTCATTGACATATTCGCGCCCTGCCCCGGCATGCGCCTGCCTTTGTGCACGCACTCCGTTCCCCGTGCATACCTGCTCACATTCCTGACCGGCCGCAGTCTCCTGCAGTCCTGCCTGTTCCATCACACCCACGGTCTCCTGCAGCTCTCTCTGTTCCATCACACCCACAGCTTCCTGCAGCTCTCCCTGTTCCATCACATCCACGGTCTCCTGCAGCTCTCCCTGTTCCATCACACCCACAGCTTCCTGCAATTCCCCCTGTTCCATCGCGCCCGCGCGCTCATCTCTCTCCTCAGACCTTATCTCCATCTCTTCTCTCCTTTTGTTTTATCATCGCAGCCGTTCCCTTACTCCATGATCGTGACCAGTTTCTGCATACCGGATACGGCAAGAAGCTGCCTGATCCGTCTGCTTGTATTAATGGCAAATACCTTCCCGCCAAAGCAGGATATTTTTTTGTATCTGCCCATGATCACACCAATACCGGAGCTGTCCATAAACTTCGTATCTTCAAAATCAAATACAATATTGACAATCTTACTGTGCGCGATATAGTCATCCGCTGTCCTGCTGATCAGCACTGCCCGATGGTGGTCGATCTCCTCCGGCATTCTGATCATCAGATAATTTTCGATAATTGCATAATTATCCGCCATTCCTTTCTCCCTTCCCAACTTTCCTATGATAAAAAAAGAGAACATCCTCTCTGATGTTCTCTTTTGTATCAATCCCTGTCTATTCTGTTTTCACGCCTGCGCCCCGCAGAGCGCTCTCCACAAATAAGAGCTGCCGCATTTACTGCTGCTGTGCAATCGTATCTAAGCGTCTGCGCGAATTCACTGCGGAATTCTTACCCGGAAACCGCTCGATCACAAGATTATAATAAATCACTGCATTTTCAAAATCCTCATTGCGGTAATAGGACTCCGCAAGCTGATATAATGCCAGAGAATCCGTCTCGTCAAATGAGACCGCCATCAGGAAATAATTGATCGCCTCCGAATAATTCTGTACATTAAACTCCGCCATACCCGTCTGATAATAGGAATCGGACACGTCGGGACCGATCAGGACAAGCAGCTCCTGATATACGCTCTTGAAATAATCCGGCGCTTCCTGCTCCACATAAGTCTCATCAATCTTTCCAAGGCTGTCGGCAACCGCCATGACGTCCGGCTCCTCCTGCATATAGAGACTGACTGCTTCCAAAAGCTGCTCATATGCCGCAATTGTTCCATCCGTTCCCGTATAGGCTTCCAGTGCCTCCTCGGTCTGTGCAAGCTGTTCTTTGAGCGTTTCGATCTGACCCTCCCGCTCCTGAACGTCCGCCGTTCTGCGGGTCAACAGCTCGCTGTACTCCGCAACCTGCTCATTCACTTTCGAAACCTCGGTCTGAATCCTCGCGGGCAGAATTAAGAAAACTGCAATGGCAAGACCGATCAGCACGCCGATGATGATATTGAGGATCGTGGAAAGCCCGCGCGAATCTTTATTGTTGATTGGCTGGATGACTGTGTCATTACCGCTCTTATACTTCTTTGCGTTCTTTTCCTCTTTCGTCTTTTTTTTGGACTGGCTTTTGCCCTCCTCCTGACTGACGGCAAGATCGATTTCCTTCATATAGCGCATCGTCAGCGTATTGCTCGTATCGATGCGCAGCGCCTTCTCTACCTCTTTCTCCGCCTTGTCCCATTCCTCCTGACTCATATAAATCAGCGTAAGGAGCTGGTGTGCCTGCAGATATTTCGGATTCATCGATAATACTTTTTTAAGCTGGATGACCGCAAGGTCCACACTGTCCTGCTGACAGTAATTTAATGCCTGATTATATTTTTTGACAGCCTGCGTCAGCGTGTCCAGCTGCGTAGGGTTCGATCTGATATCTTCAATGTAATCGTCCGCGATATTTTTGAGCGGTTTGATATTCTTGCTCATGACCCACTCGTTCAGGGCGGAGACGACTTCTCCCGTCTCATAATAGATCAAACCGAGTAGATTTCTCGCTTCCACATGATTTTTATTTAATTTCAGACATTGACGAAGGCTTTCCGCCGCCCCCGACAAATCTCTGACACCTGCTCTCTCCAATGCGATATTGTAATAGCGGTTGGATGCTGAAATAATCTTTTTATAAACCCTTACATCCGCTCCGCAGTTCGTACAAAAGTCGTTTTCCGTCAGGAGACAGCCGCAGTTAAAACACTCCATAGCGTCGCTCCTATTCTTCTTCCTGTGCCTCTTTGATCACATCTACAAGTACATCGGCCAGGTCTGTGGTATCCTGGCTGTATAATACATCCTCCGCCTCTTCTATCTCTACGCTGGGATGAAACTTCTTGAGTTCCTCCTCAAAGTTAATCATCAGAATTCCTCCCTAAATATGCCTTTATCCGCCCGATCAGGTACAGGGAACCGGCCACATATACACGTTCATTTGCAGTACGCTCGCTTAAGCATTGTGAAAATGCCCGCTCCGGCTCTTCCCATATCTGCAAGTGATCCTGTCCAAAACCCGCCAGTCTTTCGGCAAGCACCTTTGACGCAAGCGCTCTCTCTCCTCCGGCAGACGTCACATATATTCTTGAAAACAAACCAGACTGCGCGATCATCTGCGCCATACGCTCGTACCGCTTGTCTGCCACAATCGCTAAAATCAATACATTCTGTAAGCCGGAAGCAGTGCTTTTTATAGTTGTAAGCAATGCACGTATTCCATCTTCATTGTGTGCGCCGTCCAGATAAACGTCCGGCAGCACCTCCTCCATCCGCCCTTCCCAATGCGCTGCCAAAAGCGCCTCTTTCCATTCGGTAAGCGAAGGACATCGAAAACGTTTCGAACAATTCCCACCGCTGTTTCCAAAAGCATCTGCTGCGGGAACATTCTGTATCAGTTTCCCGTCCGAAAGCTGCGCAAGCGTCTCTACTGCCCTGAGCGCAAGCGCGGCGTTCTCCGCTTGATAACACGCCGTTGTCGAAAGTGAAAGGCTGATAGAATTATAATAAACAGATTGAAAAGAAAAAGCAATGCTTTTGTTAGTAATTCCGTCAATTTTGAAATCGCGCGAATCGACAAACACAAGCGGCGCCTGATGCTCTCCGGCGCACTGCTTCAGCGCCTGCGCGCTCTGCTCATCGGAATAAAGACAGACTGCCGGTGTAAAATCTCTGAAAATTCCCGCTTTTTCGCGCGCGATCTGACCTGTTGTGTCCCCGAGATATTCCGTGTGGTCTAAAGCAATTCTGGTGATCACGCAGAGCTCTTTTCCGGGCATACAGTTCGTTGCGTCCAATCTTCCTCCGAGCCCGGTCTCTAAAATCACATAATCTGCCTCTGCCGCCTCAGGACATGACAGAAACATAAAAAAAAGCATCTCAAAAAATGACGGATGGTAGGAAAGACCGCGCAGAGTCTCAAACACCCTGCCGTCTGAAAGTTCATGCAGCGCGCTTTCACGGGCGCCGTCCGCTTTCACCGCCTGCCCTTTCTGATAGGCGCAGAGCTTCTCTGCCACGTTCAGAAATGCCGTACAAAAAGCCTCCTCGGAAACCATATTCCCGTCAAAAAGAAAACGTTCTCGTATCGTTACCAGATGCGGCGACACAAACAGCGCCGTATGATACCCGCACCGCTCTAATATGCTGCGCAGATAAGTACAGACCGAACCTTTTCCGTTCGTTCCCGCGACATGGATCATCCGCTGTTTTGCGCACGGACTCCCCAGATAACGGTAAAAACTGCATGTGCCCTCCATCGTATGCTTCGCCGTAAATTTCGGAATGGACAGGAGATACGACGCAATCTCCTGATATGTAATCTGTTTCATGAATGTTATACTCTGATGACTGTCCCCTGTATGATGCCCGAAATACTCTTATACTGCATAAAGCAGGTATTAGCGTTGATCGCCTGCTGCGCATTGTTGACACAGATCACGGAACCGGCGTAAAGCTTATCCTCCACACGGATCGCGGACTGCCGCCCTTCTTCCATCAGTTTCAGCAGCATCTGTTTTTCTGCCTGCAGCTGCTTTGCACGTTCCGTCAGCTTTTCCCGCTCCTTAAGCAGCTCGTTGCACTCGCGGATGAGCGTCTGGTCTTTAGAACGGATCGTAAGCTGCTTGCGCAGCATTTCTGCACGATCCTCTATCATCTCCAGCTTCTGCAGGACCTCCGTTTCCTCTTTGCGGTTCTCCACGTTCTGATCATAAACCTTCTGCTCGCATCCGGCGTGAAGTATTGTCTTAACTTCCTTCTCATTGCCGACGCACATTGCCTTAACACCCTGAAATCCATGAACGTATCCGCCGAGTATCATACCGCGCTTCCCGGTCGCAGTCACTTCCCCCTGTGCGGACACTTCTGCATTCAGAAAATAATTCGCCATCACATTGCCTCTGGCTTCTACCGTACAATGTTCCAAAAAATCGGCGTATACATTTCCTCTTGAACGAATCCGTCCTTTTTCATTTCCCTGTACCCCGCGGCGCAGAATAATATCTCCGCCCGCATAAATATCCGCTGATTCAACCGTACCGCTGATCGTCAGGCTCTTTCCTGCGCGGATGATCGTCCCCGCCGCAACATTGCCGTCGATCACGACATCACCGAAAAATTCCACCTTGCCGATCAGAATATCCACGTCGCCCTTAATCTCATGTACATTACAGATTTCGATCTGATCGTCCCTGAAGATCAGTTTACCCTCGGTCTGCGCTATATAGGTTGGAAGCTCGGCATCCTCTTTTAAGGCGATACCACGCCCCCTCAATGCCGGAAGTTCTCTGCATACGTCCGCACGCAGCCTTCTTCCCCGCACATCCTCTCCGTCCGTTCCCTGCACAGCAGCATGGTACACGGCAAGTACCTGCCCCTCCTGCACATTCTGAAGAAGATTCATGCTTTGATAATCTACCGAACCATCCTCACGGATACGCGGATGCTTCGTATAATCATCCGTTTCAATCTCATACTCGTAATGGCCGGGCGTCCCCTGCACAGGAGGCTTCCCCTCCGCCACAAGAACTTCCCTGCCGTATACCTTCTTTTTGGCCATCGCTGCTAAATTGGACTCATGAAAGCCGCTGACAACCCCTTCCGCCCGAAGATGTTCCTTTAATTCTTCTCGGTCATACCGCTCCCCGTCCGGTTTTGGCTGTAAAAAGAGAAATGCCTGCATAGAATCCTCGGAAATCGTAATATAATTCCCGGCAAGCGCCCAATCATCCTGTACGGTTTCCTGCTCCATTTCCGATGCCTCATACTCTTTTTCCATACAGCTCCCCTCCCCTTTTCCTGATTTCTGCTCAAATACCCTGATCATGACTGCCTGTAAAACGGTCCGCCTGCGGCTTCCCTGTTACCGCTATTATCACTGTTTCCCAAGCTGGCTTAAACGCTCTTTTACCTGCGCCATCATCTGCTCATACTTCTCTTTCTTCGCACGCTCCTCCGCAATCTTTGCCTCCGGCGCTTTTCCGACAAAGCGTTCATTGGAAAGCATGCCGTTTACGCGTGCCAGTTCCCCTGTAAGCCGCTCCTCTTCTTTTTTCAGACGTTCGATCTCCCTGCCGATATCTACAAGCTCCGCAAACGGGATATAGAGCGTCGCATTTGGAATCACCACCGACACGGCATCGTCGGCAATCCCGTTTTTGTCTTTCTGCAACAGGACATCGGACGCATAGGCAAGCGTCTTAAAAAACAGCTTTCCTTCCTCGAAAACATGAAGCAGCTCCTCCTGCTCCGATACGACATACACAAGCGCTTTGCGGCTCGGAACAACATTCATCTGTGCGCGCACGTTGCGGATGCCGCGGACTGCTTCCTTGATCGTCTCAATTGCCCGCTCCTGCTCTTTGAACGCTTTCGCCTCCTCATAAACAGGCCATGCGCTGATCATAATGGACTCTTCTTCAGACTGCAGCGTCGTAAAGATTTCTTCCGTGATAAACGGCATATACGGATGCAGCAGCTTTAATGCATCGATCAAAACCGTTTTTAACGTATAAAGCGCGGCGTTCTGGCTCTCCTGATCGTCCGTATTATATAGGCGCGGCTTTACCATCTCAATATACCAGTCGCAGAATTCGTCCCAGATAAAATCATAGATCTTCTGAACGGCGATGCCGAGCTCATAATTCTCCATATTGTCCGTAACTTCGCGCACCACATCGTTCAGCTTCGAAATGATCCATTCGTCAACCGGCTGAAGTGCTCCGGGCGCAGGGGTATGGACTTCCTTGCCCTCCATATTCATCATGATAAAGCGCGATGCGTTCCAGATCTTATTGCAGAAATTCCGGTTTGCCTCAACACGTTCATAATAAAAACGCATATCGTTACCCGGCGCATTGCCCGTAATGAGCGTTAAGCGCAGCGCGTCCGCTCCGTACTTTTCGATCACCTCAAGCGGGTCGATGCCGTTTCCGAGCGACTTCGACATTTTGCGTCCCTCGGAGTCACGCACAAGCCCGTGGAACAATACGGTGTGGAACGGACGCTCTCCCATCTGCTCATATCCCGAAAAGATCATGCGGATGACCCAGAAAAAGATGATGTCATATCCGGTCACAAGCACATCCGTCGGATAAAAATAAGAAAGCTCCTTTGTTTTTTCCGGCCAGCCAAGCGTGGAAAACGGCCAGAGCGCCGAAGAAAACCATGTGTCCAGCGTATCCTCGTCCTGCTTAAAATGTGTGCAGCCGCATTTGGGACATACTTTTGGCATTTCCTTTGCAACGACGGTCTCCCCGCATTCCTCGCAATAATAGGCAGGAATCCGGTGTCCCCACCAGAGCTGTCTGGAAATACACCAGTCCCGGATATGATCGGTCCAGTTAAAATATGTTTTTTTCATACTCTCAGGAATGAGCTTCACCTCGCCGTCCTTTACCGCTTTTACCGCGGGTTTGATCAGCTCATCCATCTTTACAAACCATTGCTCCTTGACCATCGGCTCGATCGTCGTGCCGCAGCGGTCGTGCGTGCCGACATTGTGGGAATACTCCTCAATGCGCACTAAAAGACCAAGCTCCTTTAACTCCTCCACGATCTTCTTTCGTGCCTCATAGCGGTCCATACCCTGATAGCGCCCGCCGTTTTCATTGATGGTCGCATCATCATTTAAGATATTCACAACGGCAAGACCGTGCCTCTTTCCGACCTCAAAATCGTTCGGGTCATGAGCCGGCGTGATCTTTACGACGCCGGTTCCAAATTCCATATCCACATAATCGTCTTCAACGACCGGAATCGCCTTATTCACGATCGGCAGCCACACGAAGCGCCCGTGCAGATACGTATAGCGGTCATCTTTCGGATTGACTGCGACCGCCGTATCGCCAAGCATTGTTTCGGGACGGGTCGTTGCAAACTCCAGAAATTCCGTTTTGCTTGGCTGTCCGTCTTCTCCGACAAGCGGATATTTGATATGCCAGAAATATCCTTTCTGCTCCTCATATTCCACCTCTGCATCGGAGATGGAGGTATTGCAGACCGGACACCAGTTGATCATCCGGGCTCCCTTATAGATCCAGCCCTTTTTGTGCATCTTGACAAAGACTTCCGTAACTGCCCGGTTACAGCCTTCATCCATCGTAAAGCGCTCCCGGTCCCAGTCGCAGGAAGAGCCAAGCTTTTTTAACTGATTGATGATGCGTCCGCCGTATTCTTTTTTCCACTCCCACGCGCGCTCTAAAAATTTCTCCCTGCCAAGATCATGCTTATCAATGCCCTGTTCCTTCAAGGTCTCGATGATCTTTACTTCCGTCGCGATACTCGCGTGATCCGTTCCGGGCTGCCAGAGGGTATTGTAACCCTGCATCCGCTTAAAACGGATCAGGATATCCTGCATCGTCTCATCCAATGCATGCCCCATATGGAGCTGTCCCGTGATATTGGGAGGCGGGATCACAATAGTAAACGGTTTTTTGGTCTCATCCACCTCCGCATGAAAATACTTTTTATCCATCCATTTCTGATAGATTCGATCCTCTAAGCCGTGAGGGTCATAAGTTTTAGCCAGTTCTTTACTCATTGCTGTCAACACTCCTCATTTCCGATTGCCCAACTTGCTGTTCCTTTATCGCAGCAGATTCCCTTGCAAATCCATGCGCTCCCATGCGGCAATGCTCCGGCATGATTGACGCCTTGGATAGTTTCAAAAAAACGCCTTTCGCAGATTACCTGCAAAGGGCGTTGATACGCGGTACCACCTTTGATTGTACTCTTAGACCTTAACGCGGTAACACGGGAGAAACTACGCAACACCTGCATGGCATCATATCAACGGATCATGCCTCCCTGCCGCACAAAAACTCACGGCAGATTAGAAACACATTCCCACACAACATCTTCATTTCTCCGGCTCAGAAGCTACCTTCCCGTTCCCTGACCTCCAAACTGCCTTTCAGCCGGTGAGCAGTTCTCTCTTTTGAGCGGCGGACGGTACTCCTCTTCCTCTATGCCTTTCTTCTTTATCTTTCCAAATGCAATTTCCTGCAGCATGAAAAACGGTCAGTTTTAAGATCGCCGTTCATATGTCCCTATGCAGCCGCTCCCATTGCCATCGAATAGGCATCCAGCGCATGGCGCATCTTATAGGACATGGCGTTCTCCTGCGTCTCATTCATAGGCGCGCCCGTTGCGCCGCTCTCCTCGTCTCCGATCGTAAGCATAGCGTCCGCCGCCTGCTGCCCGGCGTCCTCTTTCATGACAATGTCAGATACCTGCTGCATGGCTTCTTTTCCGGTCGCCCCGTCCTGCTGCAAAGCGCTTGCTGCAACATCCTCATCGTCAGCAGAAGCGGCCGGCTTTAACAGCATTGCACTCTTCGTCCGGCTCATTGCCATCTGGGAAGATAAAATATCCATAAAATTCGCGCTTTCACCTTTGCGAAGCGGATTGACGTTCTCCTGCTCTTTCGTTAAATCCTCAAAATCAGTTCTTCCCGCCGTCGCATCGTTCGGAATCGCCCCGATCCGGTTTAAGCTCGCTGAACTGACTGTATTGGTATTATAGACATACGGCTGATATGCAATTGCCCCGATCCGCATACCGCATCCCCTTTCTAATAACTGAAATATCACAGCATCTCGGTACTTTTGATACATTTTTTTATGATTACTTGTATTTTAACACGGTTCTTGCAATTTGTGTAGTAGCATTTTGTGTTTTTTTGCAAAAACATTCCATCCCGGCTTCATCCGGCGGACAAAACCGCTTCTTCCATGTTCAGACTGCCGCCAGACAGAACCGCTTCTTTTATATTCAGACTGCCGCCAGACCCGATTTTAAGTCTGACGGCAGTCTCTTACCGCACTATGCGATTCAGCAAGTAAATCCAAAACATCTTCAAAAATCTGTAAAACGTTCAGCTTTGAAAAAGCGTTTTATCCGGAGCGTTTTTACTGCCGCACGAACGAGACATCATCCAGATAACCCCAGGAGCCTGCCGCGCCGTCTACGTCAATCCAGATCAGCACCTCTCCCGTGGTAACGGGAATATCCTGCAGCGTGGTCTCCACCCACACCGGTTTATTTTCCGACTCCGACCAGACATTCGTATCCTGCACTGTCACAGAGTATATCGTACCGCCGCTCGTAATGTACGCCGCAACGCTCTTTGCATCATTGCTTCCATAAGAATAAATACGGAACGTATAATATCCGTTCGGAAGACCGGTAACAGTCTGCGAAAGTCCTAAGTCAAACGCAGCCGCATCATAATAGTTAAAAGCATATTGTCCGCCCGACGTGCGGTTCTGTTCCCCATTCGCCCATGCTCTGTCCGGCCATTCGCCCGTCACTTCAACTTCCCAGCCTGCCATCGACGGATAGGTGGAGCCGTCAGCAGTTTCCTCGTCCTCAAAGCCTGCATTATTCACATAATTGCAGTCCGGCACGACTGCGTTTTTGTCCCTGTCCACAAAACGGAAATCATCCCATGTCCCATACCCGTTCGCATGCCCTGTCACGCGTCCGCCGACAGTCACTTTACTAACGCCCTGCGGAATCTGAATGCCTTCGATCTCGAACTGATTCCACCAGCTGTAATTTGCGTTCAGCAGTTCTACGGTTCCAAGGGGCGTCTCTGTTCCGTCCGCTTTGGTGTACCTGACAAAGAAGTAACTCTGGTTATAGTCGATGTAGTCCCATGTCCCCTGCGCCCATACGCTGAAATCATAAGTATGTCCGGGTATGACGTCAACCGACTGCGTCAGCTCCACGCAGAAGTCATTGTCATCCCAGTAATGGAAGCTTCCGGTTCCGCCATACGCATAGCTGTCCACGCCATTTGTGATCTTTCCGGCGTCTCCGCTTATCACGTTAATTTTCCAGTCATAAGTATTGCTGCAGTCCTCAAAGCCCGGATTTTTGATCAGATTGCGCTGTACGGACACCTGGATCGTCGGTACTGCCAGCGTGACTCCGCTTAACGGATTGGTATTGGAGACCGTGCCGGTGAACGTGTAATCTGCGACAGTCGATGTATTGACTGAACCTGCTCCGTTCCATGTCACGGGCAGTTTTTCTATTGTACCATTATAGCGCAGCACGTCAACTGTGGATGGCAGCACTTCCGTCAGGTTCGCACAGGAATCCACCTGTACGATCATGCTGTCAGGCGAATAAACGATCACATGCTTGTTGTTGTCTGCCGCAGCAGCCGCCGCGTTAAACTGAAATGCATTGAGGGAGTCGAGCGCACGGTGATCTGCTCCAAACAAAATCTGATTATCCCACTCGTTTCCTTCCCCTTTTGTCACGCCGACGCCGGAAACCGGAAGCCAGAGCGGTTCCCAGTAAAATACGCCTAAGCCCTTTCCGTTATTGACAGTTGCCACTGTATTAAACGTCATTTCGGTCATCAGCCGCTGATTTGCCACGGACGCCGGAAGCCCCGCTAAGTCCGTATCTTTCTGCCCGATCTGATTCTCCGTGGAATCCGCATCATAATAAGTAAACGGATAGGACGTCTCCGCCACAACGACCTCTTTGCCATAACGTGCGACAATATTGTTCATATTATTTTTTAACTGCTGTAAGGAACCATGCCAGTACGCATAATAGGACATGCCGATCACATCAAAATCCGTCACGCCGTTTGCCATGATCCCGTCAAAAAAATACTGGAACCTGTCCTGATCGCCGCCCTCTGCAAGATGGATCATGATCTTGGTATAACTGCCCTGCGGCGTCGTATCACGGACTGCCTGTATACCACTGTTTAACAATTCAGCAAGCTGCGCTGCATTGTCGATATATCCGTCCGGCCAGAGCATGCCGCCGCTGATCTCATTTCCGATCTGCACCATATCGGGATAGGCGCCGGCCGCTTTTAAGTCATTTAAGACCTGAGCCGTGAAATCATAGACCGCACTGACAAGCTGTGAATAGCTCAAATTCTGCCACGCCGCCGGCTTAGTCTGGCTTGCCGGGTCCGCCCAGGAATCAGAATAATGGAAGTCGATCAGAAGCTTCATGCCTGCTGCTTTCACCCGCCTTGCCATCTCAACCGTGTGCGCCGGATTGCAGTAATCGCCTGCATCAAACGATGTCGTCGGATTATTCCAGACGCGGAGTCTGACATAATTCACCTGCTTTTGCTGCGCCAGATAACTTAAAACATCCTGAATCACGTTCCCGTTTTCATCATAGAACACCGCTCCTGAATCCAGTACCGCCTCCAGGGACGATAAATCCATCCCTTTGATAAATTCATTTCCTGACGCCTGTACCCTCTGCGGATGCATGATAAACAGGACGATCAGCATCAGGATCATACTTCTTATGCTGTTCCACAATCGTTTTTTCATAGGCATTCTCCTTTTCTTTTTTGTTATTATAGTAGTTTTACTCGGCAGTCAGGCAGAAATCATCCAGTGTGCCCCATCCTCCGGCTTTTCCGTGGATGATAATACCCACTTTGATCTTTTGTCCCGCGGCAAGCTCCAAACCTTCCACGACCGGGTTCTGCCATACATCCCAGCCCTTGTTGGAAAACTCGGCGGAACCGATGACATTTCCGTTTTCATCTTCTGCATAAAGCGTCATAAAGGTTGCTGTATCGGAATCCCCTTGAGAATATGCGCTAAGCGTATAGCTTCCTCCGCTGCTTACCGTCACTTCCTGCGAGAGCGTGATCGTAAAATCGGAATCGTTCCAGTAATGGAAGCTGTAATCCCCCGAATGCGGATTTCCTTCACTGTCATTTCTGACCGTTCCGGCACCGGTATTCTCGCGTGTAACCGTCCACCCATTGTCCCCGCTCTCAAAGCTTGCATTCTCTATGAGATTGTTTCCGGCGGATGCAGACTCTCCTTCCTGCGAATCACCCGCACCGCCGCCATTTTCCCCGTTCCCGCCGGCGCCGTCTCCCCCGTCGGATGTCTCTTCGTCGGGCAGCGGTTCGCCCGGATAGAACGTGAATTCATCAATCGTACCCCAGTCGTCGCTTCCAGCTTCGACAAGTACACCAATGCGGACAATGTCTCCCTCTTGTAACTGCGCCGATACAATCGGATGCTGCCATTTGTCCCAGCCCTGATTCTGAAACGGTGTTGATGCGATCAGATTCCCATCCTGATCAGCAATGTAGAGCGTGAGCTGCAGCCCCGTTTCCCCGACGCCCTGCGACCACACCTGCAGATTATACTGATCGGTCTTCGTGATTTTCGTCTGCTGGTACAGATTCATTGTAAAAGCGTCAGCGTTCCAGTATTGGAAGCTCCACTCGCCGGAATGCGGATAGCTTGAACTGTCATTCCGAATCTGTCCGGCGCGCTTCTCATCCTCAAGAACCCATCCTGTCGCTCCCTCTTCAAAATCCAGATTGTTAAGACTGTTCTTTTCGATCAGGTCTGCCCCGATGGAAACCTGAAAATCCAATACCGTACCCTTGAACGCCACATGCGTCTCCGTGATCGTTTTCATGGAGGATACGTCCCACTCCACTTCCACGTCGCGGATGCTCCCATCCTGATATAATACCCGCGCAGTCCCTGGAAGCTCCGCGATCAGTTCCTCTCCGGAAGCATTCCGGTCAATCTCCACCCCGTCAAACGGGTAAACATAGAGCGCCGCATCATTGTCAAGGCTTCCCGGCTCAAACGCAAACGCCCTCACTCCGTCAAGCGCCCGTCCCTCAAAATCGAACAGCGTCTGATTCTCCCACTCGTTACCGCTTCCTTTGGAAACGCCGGCTCCCTCGACGGCAAGCCATGCCGGTTCCCAGTAAAAAATACCCAGACCGCCTTCACATTCCGCAACGGCATTCATGATCAGTTCGAGCACGCGTCTCTGGTTTTCCTCACTCGCCTCAAACCCGACTCCTTTTAAGTCCGCCTCGGATACCATGTTGGATTTGCTGTCCGCATTCTCATTGGTGAACGGATACGCGGTCTCGGCAAGCACGACCTGCTTTCCGAACACCTCATAGATATTGTCAATATTCGCTTTCATATCCGCGAACGTGCCCTGCCAGTACGGATAATAGGAAAGCCCCACAAGATCATAGTCCGTCACGCCGTTTGCCTCAATCGTCTCAAAAAAGGTCTGTGTCGCACCGACGGAGCCTCCCGTCTGCACGTGAATCATGATCTGCGTCTGCTGCCCCTCAGGCGTCGTATCCCTGACCGCGCGGATGCCGCTGTTCAAGAACTTTGCCAATGTCTCCGGATGCTCCATCGTGCCGTAGTCCCAAAGCATGCCGTTTCCGATTTCATTTCCAATCTGCACCATATCCGGATAGGCGCCCGCCTCCGCCAGCGCATTTAAGACCTCCGCCGTATAGTCATAGACCGCGGCTTCCAGTTCTTCTTCGTCCATTCCCTGCCACTCTGCCGGTATGGTCTGGTTTTCCGGGTCTGCCCACCAGTCGGAATAATGAAAATCAAGCAGATATTTAATTCCTGCTTCCTTAATCCGTTTTGCCAGCCCGATTGTATGCTCCAGATTGCAGTAATCACCCGCGTCAAAGGACGCCGTTGGATGATTCCAGATGCGGAGCCGGTAATAATTGCAGCCGTTTTCCGCAAGGAACCCGATGACATCAACCTCCCGGCCGTCAAAATCATAAAACGTTCCGCCGTAATCCTCCACAGCCTCCAGGGAAGAAATGTCCGCGCCCTTGATGATGTATTTCGTATTTTCGGACGGTGCCTGTGTATCTTCATTATTTCCCTGCGTGCCGTTCTGCCCGCTGCTGCCCTGCGCGTCGTTTCCCACCTGAGAGGCGGCTTCCCTGTCCGCCGCCTCTCCTGCGCCTTTCCCGCAGCCGGCTGTTCCCGCGATCATCCCGGCACATAATATCGCCGCCAGTACTTTTTTCATGACTCTGCTATTCATTCTAATCCTCCATATCAGAGCCGTTTACCTGCGATGCCATATCAAGGCAATCCCCGTCTCTGACTCAAATTCCCGTTCCGGTTATTCCAATGTCAGGGTAATGTCGTCAAGCGTTCCCCATCCGTCAGGCTGGCCGTTGATGACAACGCCGACCGTCACGGTCTGACCCGCTTCCAGCGCGATCTCGATCACGGGCGTCTGCCATACACTCCATCCTGCGTTCGCAAAGTCTGCGGAATCCAGTACGTTTCCGGCATCATCCTTGATATAAAGCGTCATCGAAGTACCGGTCGTATCGTCTCCCTGAGAATAAAGTGTTAATGCATAGGTCCCCGCGTCACCGACCGTCGCCGTCTGCATAAGCTCAATCGTAAACGCATCCGCATTCCAGTAATGGAAGCTGAACTGGCCCGACTTCGGATAACCGTCGCTGTCATTTCTCGGATTACCCGCCTCGGTATTCTCCCTTGTCACCTCCCAGTTGTCCAGACCAAGCTCAAAACTAGAGTTCAACAGGACATTTCCGTCAAACTGAATGTCCGTCACGGTCGTCTCGCCCGTGTTGATGTCGGATACCGCTGTCTCAATCTCCGAACGATAGGTATCCAGCGCGGTCTGCGGCGTCATCTCTCCGTTGGCAATCGCATCCATCATGGCATTCATGGAGTTATTTAATGTACTAAACCCGTTAATACAGTTGATTTTGGACAAATCTCTGCTGTAAATATAAGTTACATTTTCCATTGTCTGGGAATCGTCACACCAGTTCTCCAACTGATCCTCCAGCAGATTATCCCACTCTTCCTCCGAATCCGCGATGTCAGTGATCAGGTCATAGACAAGCGCTACCTCTTCCGGATGATCCACACCGTTTAAGATGATGCGGCAGCCGTTTTCCTTTCCGTAACAGGAATATTCCTGAGCGGAGGCTCCCTTCGGGAACGGCACCCAGCCCCAGTCGTCCGCCATTGCAGTTCCGGTGACAGGGCTTAAATACATATAGGAAATCCAGAACTCCTCCAGACACATCATCGAATTGCCATTTACAAACGACAGGATCAATGAATCCCACTCATCCACATTCCAGTCAATCGGCCTGTAATCGACCGTCGTTGTGAAGTCCTGATATGCGGTCAGCGCTTCAACAATCCTGCTGTCATTTAAGTCCACGGTCATTCCCGTATCCGTTTTTGCCGCAATGTAAGCTTCATTGGAATATAGATAACACCAGCCTAAGTCTGCTCTCGCATTGAACCCATAAATATCGATGGTTCCGTCATTGTCCTTATCCACATTCGCCATCTGTGCAACTTCTTTGAATTTATCCCAGTTCCACTCGCCGTTCTCATATAGTTCATACAGATCAGGCAGACCGTATTGGTCAAACAGCGTCCGGTTCCAGAAAATACCATAGCGGATTTCGGGATCGTTAATGCCAAGCGTATAATTCTTGCCCTTATAATATCCGGCTTCGATCACGTCGTGACGCCACTTATAACTGTCGAAGTCAATAACACCCAGATCGCTGATCGGGTACGCAATCCCGCCGTCGATCAATGTCGGCAGAACCGTTGTCGTGATCGCGTATCCGATATCGCAGACAGGATCGCCCGCCAGCACGCTCGTCGTATAATCGTCCACATAGTCTTCTCCCAAATCTACGAATTCGATTGTACAGTTGTAATGATCTTCCACATAGGCAATACGCTCGGACAACGCTGCATTGACCGCATTGGACTGCGGATCAGGCGTCATATCATAATAAGAGCCGATACGGAATACTCTCCCCCCGAAATCATACTCCGCATCATCCGTCTGCATCTCCCCGTCCGCCGCAGAATCATCCGTACTGTCCGGGTCACCCTGTTCCGCCGGATTGTCCGTACCGCCGCCCGTCTGTGAGCCTGTCTCGACGTCCCCCTGATTCCCGCCGTCTCCACCGTCACCGCCCCCGCAGCCTGCAAGGGACAGTACCATTGCCGCTGTCAGAATTACCGCAGCAGCCTTTTTTTCTGCTAATGTTTTCTTTCTCATATCGCTCCTCCTGTCTGATTCTATGATTTACATTTACATTTTCTTATCCGACGATACCTGACCGCTCAATGCCTTCCACAAACGATTTCTGGCAGAACACATACAGAATGATGAGCGGAATGATCGTCAGGATCGTTCCGGTATGGTTGATCATGGACACAAAGCCCGGACTGATGAAATTCATGGACCCTCCGAATCCCTCATACTGCTGGTACGCATTGACTGCAAGCGAGTTTAAGGCAGTGGACATGACTTTCACTTTATTTAAGTACAGCGACGTATAGAATACGTCCGTCCACTGCCAGACAAAACCGAACAGGAACACCGTCACCATCATCGGAATCGCACTCGGCACCATGATCTGCACAAAGGTCCTCAGCTTCCCGCATCCATCCACAAACGCCGCTTCCTCCAGTTCCTTCGGCATCCCCTTAAAAAACTGCCGCAGCATATAAATATACAGGCCGTTCCTGATTCCCATAGTCGTCATGCTCTGGATAAAAAACGGCCAATACGTATCAATCAGGTTGACACTGCTCCCCGTCACCGCCTTAAAAATACCAAACAGATCAAAAAACCGGTATTTCATAAACAGCGGGAGCATGATGACCTGCGGCGGCACGATCATCGTTACGATCACACAGCCAAACAAAAGCTTCTTAAACGGGAAACGGAACCTTGCAAATCCATATGCAGTCAGCAGACAAGCCGCAAGCTGCACAATGGAAACACCGATTGAGAGCCAGAGCGTCCGGAAAAACACCCAGCCATAATCCATGACGGACACTGCCAGCTTGTAATTGTTCCATGTAAAATGTTTGGCTATGTATTTTACACTCGCATCATACAAATCCTTTTCCTGCATAAAAGAAACACTGATCTTTAACAGAAGCGGCTGTAAAATTGTGAAGCAGATTCCCACAATGATCACGCCTCTTACGATGCTCCATAACAGACGCTGCGAACGTGCGAGCGTCATATGCCTTTGCATTCGTTTTTTCTTCCTTTTCATACATATCCTCCATGTCAGAGCAATTCACTGTGATGCCATGCGATCAAAGCATATCCCCGTCTCTGACTCAAACTGCATATTCATCCTCCGTTCTAGCGCTCGTCATAATAAAACACATGTTTCGAGATCACACCGCCGATCACAAGCAGGAGCAGCGCGATGCAGACAAAATAGATCCATGCCATAGCGGAACCGAACCCGTAATCAACCTCCGTAAAAATGGTCCGCTTAATCTCACGCATAATCTCATTATTTTCGTTTGTAAACAGATCAATGACTGTATACACGCTGTTTACGAGAATGAGCGGACTGATCATCGGAAACGTGATCTTCCAAAAGTTCTCCCACTGGGTCGCGCCCTCCATGCTTGACGCTTCATACAGCGACGGCGATATGGACTGTAAGCCCGCCAGAAAGATCAGGATCTGAACACCGGAAGCGATCACAATGTCATAAAGTCCGTTGACCGCTCTGGACAGCACAGAGATCACGCTGTCCGGAAGCGAGGTATATTCCGTCAAAAATCCCATCACGTTCAGATAGGAAGACAGCTCCCCGCCGCTTAAATCCGTTGTGGTATTCAGCGTATTGACCAACAGGTCTGAATGTTCCAGTGCGATCACGACGCCCGACGAAATGATGACAGGCAGAAACATAATGCTCCTCGCAACCGTCCTCCCGTGGAATTTCTGATTCAGCAGGTTCGCCGCAAAAAAACTGAAGATCAGAACAAGCGGCACCTGTATCAGAATCTGACCAATCCCGGAAAGAAGCATGAGATTAAAATCAGGATCGACTGCAAACGCACGGACATAATGCCCGAATCCGCTATGCGAGGTCTTTGTGAGCGTATAACCCTCCGTCCCCACCTGCATATCGCTGAAGCTGAATTTGAGCGACTCCACGATCAGCGGCAGGAAGATCAGAAAAAAGCCTATCAGGAACGGCAGGATAAACAACAGACCGCAGACCGCTTCCTTTCCTGTCAGGGAAAGATGCCATTTCCCGTTTCTTTTTTTGAAATAGTTCATATGAATAACCATACCTTTCTCACAGCCTGCAAACTTTGGGCCGCAGGCACAATATTCGCAAAGCAAACAAGTTTGCAAAGCAAACAAGTTTGCTTATGAAAAATTATTAATTTTTCAATCTACGCATCCCCCCTCACGACGGTAAAGTCCCTTGCGCCGACCGTAACCCCGTCTATCTGCACCGCTTCGCGCGAGTAGTTGACGTAGACCGCGCTCCCGTCCGCATAGGTCACTTTTATGACATCCTCCGCAATCCGCTCGTGCGAACGCATCAAAACCCCTGCAAGATATCCCGTTTCCTCATTCATACGCCGGTATGTCACGACTGCCCGGTCTATCCATGCCTCATAATTGACGGAATACAAATCGTCGAAATCCGTCTCCTTCACAATGGAATTGTCCGCATAGATCCACTTGAAATTCAATCCTGCGCCGCATTCCACGCTTTTTAAGACCGCGGTCTCATAATCATCCGCAAAGTTCAGGGCGCTTCCCGCATACGGCAGGCAGCCGTGAATAACCATCTCATAAAACGGCACTTCCTCGTCGATGATCATGTAATGGTTCGAATACATTGGCACGTTAAACAATTCCTGCGTATATCCCCAAGCGTAGGCATTCGCGTTATCCCCCATCAACGGGATCCCACCGTCAAGCAGTTCCTCCATTGCCTGGGTATTGCAGCCCTTCGCCATCTGACGGTCCGTATAATTGCTCTCCAGCAGATCGGAATAAAGTTCCCAGGACAGCGTCCCTAAGTTGACTCCCTGCACTTTCTTTTTTTTCAATTGGCTGCTTAAGTCCCCCGCGATTTCCTCCACATGGCAGGGGCTGATCAGACTCGCTAAGTCACCTTCTTTGACGCGGCTTGCCAGTCCGTATTCCGCAACCCTGATATTCGTATTGTCAAAATATCTCGGCGCATATTTCATGGCGCTGTAGCCGTCAAACCACTCGTCCTTATAGACATACTGCAGATCCACCGTCATATAGAGATCGGCGCCGGTTTCTTCCGCATAGCCGCAGAAATCAGAATAATCCATCCCGCCTCTGGAAAGCTTCGGGACAAACCTGCATGCTGTCGCCGCCGTTCCGTGAAGTCCTCCGTTCATCCAGCCGGAATAGACGATATTCAGATTTTGCACGCCCCCTTCGCTGAGCCGCTCCGTAATTTCCTTTGCCTGCGCAAACGTCGTGACTGCCTCGACCGCCGTATATTTGATGCCGAGAATGGTTCTAGACCTGTCAATCGCGCCAATATATTCCACATAAAACGGAAGGCTGCTCTCCCCGTGCTTTTCTTCGAGCACGCCCCGCGCGGTCAGATAGTTCCGGTACGCTTCCGCCATCCCCGAGTAATCCGCTTTGTCCCCTGTCAGAAACGAATAACGGATTGTCAGGTTTCCCTCAAAGATCGGGTTGGAATACATGTAATAGCTGTTTGCTCCCACCATATCGTCAAGTGAGGTCTCCCCGTACTGTAAATAGGAAAAGGAGGCGTACACATCGTTATAGCCGGTTGTTTTTCCCGAAACCTCCGCATTGATCACAGCGTTTGCATCGCCGTCCTCTATGACTGCAAGCATCGCTTTATCCCCGTCACGGATACCAAATACCGGCATTTTGACAGTGTTGCGCGCATCAATCTGACTCTCATGATATGTCATGTAGATCATGGTCCGGTCCTGACCATATACCTGAGCGCCGTAGGAAGACGCATAGGTCTTTCCATTGTTAAAATAGATCAGCGCGCCGCTTCCGTCCGGTACAAACAGATAGCCGTCATCATGAAGAGAAGCCCCAAAATAACGAAGCAGATCAATCCCCACCAGGTAATACCCCTCATCGTTGTAAGAAACTTCCGCAGGGTCGATCTCGGCTTTGAGCGTATTGCCCTCCAACCGGTATGTAAGCGGAACCTGAAACCAGACGCTTTCATTCTGCTCCCTTACGCCGATGTTTAGCCCGTCCAGTTCATAATCCTCCTGCGTATATCCCGCCTCCGCAAAATACTCCGCAAGCTCCTCTTTCAGATAATCCTTGACGCCGCCGCGCAGGACATAGAGATTGTTCTCCCGGACTGCCGGATACTGAGCTGCAAGCTCATCAAGCTCTGAATCCGTCATCTCCGAAGCCTCATATAAGATATAATTCCGGTTGATCTTCCGCTTCTGGGAGTCGGACATCTGCTCCAAAAAATACTCCATCCGCTCTTTAGTGATTGCTTCAGGCAGAAGAAGGAATGCAGCCGCCTCGCCGATGGTGTAGGTAATCCGCACACCGTCCTCTATGTATTCCATTTCAAACTGCCCATCCAAAATCGAATAATCGTAATTATTCATCGTGCTGATCTGCGTATTCTCGTTGATATAAGTGACGACGATCTGCGATTTCAGCATTCTCTGATAATATCCGCTTGAAACTGTATCAAGCTCCGTATCCACGGGATTGGAAAACCAGACGCTGCCCGACGCTTTATCCCGCACGGCAATGTCTGTCTCCATCTCGTCAATATAGAACTCCAGGCTTTCATTTTCAGCGGCAAGCTTCATATCCTGAAGTGCCTCCCGCTCATAGTCCGCCGTGGTAAACACGGACTGCGCACCGCCCGCTGTTCCGGCTTCTCCCTGCGCTGCACCTCCGTCTGCCTCCGGGTCCTCTCCCTGTACTGCACCGTCTGCCTCCGCGCCTTCTTCCTGCGTTCCGCCGTCCGCCGCTCTTTCTGCCCATACCGTCATGCCCGACCCTTCGGAGAACAGCAGAATGCCTGTAAGAATCAGCGCCGGGATTCTATTTTTCTTTTTCATACCAATCCTCCATGACCTCGTCTCATCGAAAACGCACCTCTTTGTAGATGGTCGAAACAAACACAATCATCTCCGAAATCACATGAAAGAACAACAGACCGATAAACAGAATAATTCCCATGCCCAATATCGTAATGACACAGGTAAAAACTGTTTTTCCAAGCGAATACTCATGCGTCATCATTGTTCCCATAAAGATGAGAATGGCGGTCCATGCATACGAAAGAAATCCGAAGATATGGTAAAATGCCCCTTCCTCCGCCGTAAGACAGAAGCTTGCAAGCACAAGCGGAAGCCGGATTAAAACGATAGGAAACAGCGCATAACCGATTGCGGTAAAAATATCCCTCATCCTGCCTTTTCCATCCATCAGAGAGGTCGTGCACCAGTTTGCAACGCACCAGAGCGTAAAAACGAGCAGCACCGTGATGACGTCCACCAGCACATTGACTTCCGAAATCCGGTTGTTGTTAAACAAAAATGCTGTGTTCAGCTTCTCCATTCCAAGCGTAAAGACTGTCAGCGCAACAATCGTCAGAGATGCAGAAAGGCTGCCTCTTTTCTCGCGCTTCAGGTCCCAGAACCCGTCCGCAGGATGAAAGATCACATAAAACACATACTTTAATTTTTCTGCATATAGCATCGAACCTCACCTACCCATCTCCGATAGCGCCTGATCTTCCTGATCAGCCAGATGACAAAAAGCACGGCCGCAGCCGCAATGACTGCTTTCGTCAAATACGTTTCCATGACTTCCTTCCGGTAATAGGAAAACGCCTTTGAATAATACTTTTTGCTGTTTCCGAGTTCAAAACATTCCATTGCCTCTTTGTAACGTCCCTCGGTCAGATACGTCTTTCCAAGCCCTGTGTACGCCAGCTCGCTGTTGGAATTGAGCTTCAGCACTTCCTCCCACTCGCGGGTAGAGCCCTGCGCGTCACCCATGTTATTGAGGCGGATGGCGTCTAAAAGATGGCGCCCGTAATCCGTGATCTCAAAAACAAAAATGCTGTTGAGCGTATTGTCCAGCACATAAATCGTGCTCTCGCCATCCCCTAAGCCGATTGAAACCGGTTTTTGGAAATTACCCTCCCGGATACCGCTGCGCCCAAACACAAACAGCGAAATCCCGTCATAGTCATAGGCAAAAATCTTGCCGTCCGTCTCATCCAGTATGAAGTAACAGCCATAATCCGTCGCCGCCACGTCCACGAAGGATGAGTAATTCCATCCAAACGTGACCCCTTCCAAATCCCCGATCACCGGATACTGTCCCAGACGCCTCAGAATATCGGTCCCGGTCGGGTTGAGACGGCGTACCGCATCCGCCCCCGCCGCCCTGTCCTCACTCGACAGGTTGTTAATTGTCGCATAAATAAAGCTTTCATTGTCCACAAAAATATTGCTGTATTCCGTCGGAATAATCGTCTCCATGCGGTCCTGCTGCGCCTGTGTGGAAAAATAATTTTTCCAGATATAAGTAAACATGCTGACGCTCACCTGCGTGGCTCCCATAAATCCCTGAAACTCTCCCTCGCTGTTGAACTCGACGAGTCCCATATTGATTCCGTATGCGATCACATAAATCCGTCCCGCGCCGTCCACAACGACTTTGGTGGGGGAATATTCCTGCCCGTCCGGGATCAGTGTTGTGACCGGTCTCCCGATCTCGCGCAGATAGTTCCCGTTTCTGTCATATTCCACAATGCGGCTGTTTCCGGTATCCGCCACATACAGATGCCCCTCCCCGGTCACAAACACGCCCTGCGGACTTTTCAGCGGATCGGATGCATCCTTTCCGTAACCGATTTCCATCTGCAGCGCACCGTCCTCCGACAGAACGAGGACTCTCGCATTTCCGGTATCCGCCACATAAAGAGCATGGTCCGTGACAAATAAGTCGGACGGATAGCTTAAATTCGTTCCAATCTCTTTCCCTGAAATCATTCCGGCATACAGATAGGAATGCGGCTCTTTTACCTCTTCTCCCCAATAATTATAGGAATAGGTATCGTACGGCATATCGGCATGCAATACCGGCGTATCCGCAAGAAAGACCGCAGCCGCCAGCAAAAGCGCCGGTAAAATTCTTTTTGTACCCCATTTCTTTTTTTGAACCATCCCGTCCCTCCTCAGTCTTTGATGCCGGATGACGCCATCGTCTCAACGATATTGCTCTGGCACAGAATAAACAGAATGATCGGAACTGTCATCATAATGACGGTCACAGCCGCCGACACGCCGGCTCTTGAAATTCCCGCCGCCGATATCTGGCCGAGCGCATAGGGAAGCGTCTTTAACTTTTCACTGTAGATATAAGCCGCGCCCTGCATGTTCCACAAATCCTGAAAGCAGAAGATCACCAATGTCAAAAGCGCCGGTTTTACCTGCGGCAGTGCCACCTTAAAGAACACGGTAAATTCCCTTGCCCCGTCGATGCGCGCCGCCTCTAAGAGCGCGTCGGGAATCTGTTCCATAAACTGCTTCATCAGGAACAGTCCAAGCGGTTTTGCCATCGCTGGAACAATCAGGGACGCGTAGGTATCAAGCCATCCGATCTTCGACATAATCAGGTAATTGGGAATCGCCGTGACCTGTACCGAAAACATGAGCGCGGTGACAATGACGCCGAAAATCAGCTTTGCACCCGGAAATTTCCGCTTGGCAAGTGCGAACGCACACATGCTCGCGATCAGGATATGCCCCAGCGTTCCCGCCGCCGTGACAAAGACGGTGTTGAACAGGTATCTGGTAAACGGCACCCACGATTCGCTCATGAGCGTGAGCAGATCGGTAAAGTTGTCGGTCGTCGGATTTCTGACCAGAAATTTAGGCGGGAATACAAACAGCTCCTCCAACGGCTTTAGCGAATTGGACACCGACAGAATAATCGGCAGCGCCATAAACAGTCCGAGCACAGTCAATATCAGAAAGCTGACTGCATTGCCTGCTGCAGAGTGACTGGCATTCGCTCTTTTTTTATGCTTCAAAATCGCTCTCACCTGAATCCTCCATTCTTATATCCCCGCATATCGCAGCCAGATGCCTGCGATATTGCACCAATAAGCACTCTCAAATCCGTATGAAAAACGCCTGCTCCGCAGACCTATCTGCCAACCTTGCCAAGCAGCTTCTGAATCAGCTTGTTGCATGCGATCATCACAACAAACAGCAGTGTGGCAATTGCGGACGCATAGCCCATTTCCAGTCTCACGCTTCCGTAGTCCACCAGATGGGACACCACGGTATGTACGCAGTATTTTACGCTTGGGAATCCCGCAAGCGCCGCAAGCTGGTCGTGAATCGCAAACGAGCTTGTAACCGTCATGACTGCGCCGAACAGAAGCTGTTCCTTCATGGAAGGAAGCGTGATATACCAGAGCTCCTGAAAGCGGTTTTTGACACCGTCCATATAACCGGCCTCATAGAGCGAGCGGTCCACATTCTGTAATCCTGCAATGAATGACAAAAATCCGGTTCCCATACTCATCCACAAAATCACGACAATCGAGATCGTCATACAGTAGGACGCATCCTCAAACCACAGAATCGGTTCGCTGATCAGACCGAGGCGCATCAGCCAGCCGTTCGCAATCCCGTACAGGTCGCTCGAAAAAATAAACTTCCAGATAATGTACGCCTGCCCCGAAATAGTCGGCGCGTAAAACAGCAGGGTCATAAACGCCCGCAGCTTTTTATTTTTGATGTCATTGATCATCCACGCGATGAACAGCGCCATGAAATAGCCGACCGGTCCCGTTATGATCGCAAATATGAACGTGTTTTTCACAGCCGTCAGGAAAATATTATCCGCAAAGAACAGATCAATATAATTGCGAAGTCCGACAAATTTTGGCGGCTCCAGCACATTAAAATTCGTAAAGCTCAAGCCTACCGAAATACATACCGGTATCAGATAAAACAGCAGAAACAGCACACAATAAGGCATGATCATGAAGTAGGCGGACTTATTCTTTTTGATCTCGGTAAATAACTGCTTTCTTCTGATTTTCGCATATGCGAGAAGCATCGGCACAAGCGGCTGCTTCTTCCCTGTCTCACCGTTCTTTTCAGGTCCGCTCCCATCCTGACGTTTCGCTGCCGGCGGGGTTTTTATTTTCCTTTTGATTCCTGAACTCACACTCATGGCGCCCTCCTACCTTGTCGGCAAACCAAATTCACGCCGCTTACTCGTGATCTCGTCATTGATCGTAATGACCGTATCCTGCAGCACTTCTCTTGGGTCTTCGTTATCGTCATACACCGTGTAAAACGCATTTTTGATATTTCGCTCCAGATAATAGCTCCCGGGGATCTCAGGGATTGCGCGCACCCATTCAAGCTGTGCGGTAAGCTGTCTGTAATCGGCGCTGGACCACGGCAGATTGCCGAGCGCTTCCAGATTTGCCGTGGCAACGCGCCCCGCAACTCCCAGCACGTTTTCAATCCCGTTTCCGTATTCGGTCTGCGTATCTGCGCTCATCCACCACTTTAAGAATTCCCATCCCTGTTTCTTATGACTGCTCGTCGCCATGATGATCGACGCTGTCTCCCATGCGGATACGCTGTGGTCGATGTTTCCGTTTTCATCCTCATAGCCCGGAACAACCGTAAATCCCCACATACCTTTTATTTCCGGCGCAAAAACGGACAGATAATTATAGTTGGTATAATCGCCGACCGCCAGCGGCATCTCCCCGGTTCTGAACCGGTTTGCAAAATCATAGGTGATCGGCATTTTATAGTTGGAATAATTGCCCGCCCACTGTTTGAACGCCGCGATCGCCTCCTCGCTGTCTAACGCGCATGCCGCGCCGTCCGCCGCATAATAGTCCCCTCCGTACTGATACAGAAACATCGCGTAGGAGGTATAATCGGGAAGAATCCCGACATTCATATTGCTTTTCTGGATGACTGCCAGCGCCTCATAAAATTCATCCCATGTACGCGGAATCCCGATTCCCAGCTCCTTTAAGATGTCCGCACGGTAAAACAGAACGTGGAACGACATCGTCTGCGGCAGCGCGTAGATGCCGCCGTTATAGGTGAACTGCGTCAGCGCGTCCTCATAAAACCACGACGCCACTTCCTCAAAATCCTCAAACTGCGTCAGATCGACCGCCGCATTGCGCAGCGCATAGTTGACCGGTTCCTTTCCCGCCACATTGAGCGCCACGTCGGGTCCTTCTCCTGCAAGCGTCGCCGAGAGCAGCACATCCTTATTTACGAGCTTGACATTCACGGGTATCCCGGTCTGCGGGACAAAATAGTTATCTACAAGATCTTTGATCACCATCGCCTGATCTCTTCCGCCTCCCGACTGGCTCGTGATCGCGGTACTGTCGGCAAGAATCCAGACGTCCAGCGCCTCCCCGCCGTATACATTGCCGATGCTGTCGTAATCCTCCACAAAGCTTGCGGCAAATTTTTTAATTTCAAAAATCAGGGATGCAAAAAATCCGGCCTTCGCCCGCGGCAGCTTCTCTCCCGGCTGCTGCACAATGAGATAGTCAATCTCCAGCGGCTGCTCCTTCATCGACAGCTCCCATGAGCTTAACGCAACGATATTTTCCTTAAAAGCCGACCACTGTTTCGCAATCCGCTTCGGATTTTCAGTCATGATCCGGAGCTGATTCATCAGATTCTGGATCGTGGCGGTCTGACTTCCCTTGGAGCCTTCCGAATATGCCTTTGTTTTTTCTTCCAATATCTGCACGGCCGCGTACTGCTGCTCTAAGATTTCCAGCGCACCGGGCACCTTTAAGTCAAGCTGGTAATCCCGCATCGTATCGGGGGACGTACCGATGACCATCAAAAGCTGCCGGTAGGCCGCGTTGAGCTGTGTCACGCACTCGTCGGTCATGCGCAGGATTTCCGCAAGCTCCTCGTCGAGCGAAACCATGAGCGTGAGCGTATGCCTCCCCTGTGTCAGGTAAAACTCATACGACTCCTCTCCGTTTCCAAGCGCCGCCGTCTTCCACGAATTGTTATAGTAAAACTGTAACTGCGCCGCCTCCTCAAACGGAATCTCACCGTCAATATAAAGCGTCCTCACGACCGTCACGCCCTGATTTTTATTCTGCCTGTACTTGACGGCAATCTCATAAAGTCCGTCCTCCGGAGCTTCCACTTCCCATGTGATCCATCTGCCATTTAAGCTCCAATTCGTTCCGCCGATTGTATTCAGGCGTGTTTTTGCCGCATTCTGCGGTTCCGTGAGCGGGGAACTTCTGTCCGTGATCGGGTAGAGCGTGGAATGGGATTTATACAAAGCGTCCTCCGCCTGAATCCTGACCGGCTCCGCATGGGACTGCGTATATCCCGCCTGCGCGTTCGCATTCCGGTATGTTTCATAGGATACCGGCCGCTCCTCCTGCTCCAAAATGATCTGTCCGATGACCATCGGCTCCTGCGTCGAATCAAACGTAAGCGTGTTGACGCCCTTCTCGAACCAGAAGCACAGCGCTTCCTGATAAAATCCCTCGCTGTCCCTTAAATACGCCGAAATCCACGACGGCGCTTCCTCCTGCTTCGGTCTCACGTCATTATCCCTTGCATCCCTTGTGATCTCATCCGCATCCTGCCAGATTCTCGTAAATTCCAGATACTGTGCCGCATCATAGGGAATTTCCCCGTTGAGGGATAACGCCCTGCCGATCTCGTTATTTTTTCCCGCAGTCGGATAATAGACAAGTCTCAGATTATAAAACCCCTCCTGCTCAACGGAAATCTCATAGGTAATGCTTCCCTCCTCCAGCGTCAGTGCGCAGGCATTGCCGAGTCCCTCATAATCAGCAAGCCGTTCAAAGCCCTCCGACGCATCGGTGAAGTCTCCGCCGTAAACAACCACCTGCTTATCCGGATACACCGCTTCGTGCCCGCTTATGTACCGCTCATAGGAATCGCTGTCCTTCACAACGTCGAGGAGCGCCTCATAGTCAATATCTTCACTCTGCCGCTTGGCCCGGCTCTCAAAGGACGCCGCCGGCATCACCGACGCCATGACTGCCGCAGTCATGAGTATTCCAAGTATCCGTTTTGTCTTTCTTTTTACGCTGTTTCGATTCATTTCTATACCCCTGCCAATAAGTAAAATGCGTGCAGGCGGGGCTGCCGCCCGTCCGCCTTCCCGTCTCTGTCAGATCTCAAATGCGTGCAGGCTTGAGAGCGCCCTGCCGTTCCTGTCAAACATCGCCTGATTTTCCCACTCGTTCCCGCTGCCCTTTTCCACACCTGCGCCCTTTACGCAGTACCAGACAGGTTCCCAGTAAAAAACGCCGTATCCGTTTTCCTCATTCCGCACAAGGCGGATAATCTCTTCCGTCACCCTGCGCTGGTTTTCAACCGACGGCTCTAAACCAGTCGTCTCCAGCGTAAGGCTGGCGCCGACCACATTCGGCATATCGTCGCTCGACTCATCGGTATATGGAAACGCCGTCTCAACAACAATGACCGGCTTTCCAAAACACTTCTTCAGATTTCTTATATTATCCGTCAGCTTCTCGTAGCTTCCGGCCCAATATGGGTAATAAGACAGCCCAATCACGTCGTAATCCGCAGCGCCGTTTTTTACAAGTTCCGTAAAAAAGCGTTCCGTCCGCGGCGCATCCCCGCCGCATTCCAAGTGAATCATGACTTCCGTTTTCCGTCTGCCGCCCTCCATCTCCCTCACCGCACGGATTCCCCGATTCAAAAACAATGCAATATTTTCGGGATGTTCCAGCGTTCCATAATCCCACAGCAGCCCGCAGCCGATCTCATTTCCGATCTGCACGATATCCGGGTAGGCATCCGCGGCGTCCAGCGTCTCCAGAACCTGTCTGGTAAACCGGTAGACACTCTCGGCAATCTCGTCCTTTCCCTGTCCTGTCCAGTCCGCTGGAATCGCCTGCTTTTTCCAGTCCGCCCAGAAATCACTGTAATGAAAATCAAGCAGAAATTTCAGGCCTGCCTCTTTCACTCTTTTCGCCATTGTCAATGTTCCAGCCAGATTGCAGTAATCTCCCCTGTCAAACGACCGTTCAGGACGGTTGAAAATCCTGAGCCTGATGCAGTTGACGCCATGCGCTTTCAATATTCCGATTGCATCCCTTTTCGTCCCGTCAAGATCAAAGTATTCCGCTCCCTGATCTTCCATCGCCTGCAGCGACGAGATGTCCGCCCCTTTCAAAAATTCCATAGATATCCTCCATTCCTGCCAAATCCCGCATAACCGTTCTTAAAATGCCTGCTTTCCGTGTATCCTTCTACATTTTTGTCGATTCTTTGATCAGAATTTTATAACCAAGCATTTTTTTCTTTTCACAAGTCTCCCCGTTTAAGAGATTTACAAGTGTCTCACCCGCCATATTACCCAGTTTGCGAATATCAAAGTCAAGGCTCGTGATAAAAGAGTTGGTCTCTTCAAGCAGCATACTGTTATAAAAGGAAGCAACGCGGATATCCCTCGGCACCACAATGCCGAGCTGCCTGAAATAATCCAGAACCGTGAGACAGATTCCATCGTCCCCGCAGATCACGCACTCAACCTGCTCTTTTAAGATGTCCCTGACGGATTTTTCCAGCACGTTGATATCAGCCGCATCCTCAACGATCAACTCATACTCAATCGGAAGGTCGTTCTCCCTGATCGCGTCCAGATATCCGTTCAGGCGGTCCTTCGATACGGTCAGCCGCAAGTCCGCACAGAACAGCGCCATTTTACGGATCCCTTTTTTCAACAGAATATCCGTCAGTTCATGACAGCCGCCGCGTTGATCGACGTCAACCTGATAGACTTCGTCATCGTCAATGGAACCCGTAACTACAAACGGAACGCCCTTTTCTTTCAAAAAGCGAATGTCCTCACAGTCATCCAAAATACGCGTCAGAACGACGCCGTCCACCTTATGCTTTTTAATAATGCCCTTCAGCGCCTCAATATCCCCGCCCTGCGTCCTGACGATCAGCACATGATATCCGCACACATAGAAAAAATCATACAGCGCCATCAGAATCTTCGTGAAATATGGAAGCTGCGCGTATTCGTCCTCGCCCGGAAGCACCACCGCAATATTCATGCTCCTTCTGTCGCCGTATCTTGTTCCCCGGCTGTTCGGTACGATCCCGTTTTTTTCAATATAATTCAGTATCTTTTCTCTTGTTTCCCGCCCGACCCGGCCGTTTCCCGACAGTGCTCTGGAAACGGTCGTCGGCGAAACGCCCAGACTCCGTGCAATTTCAAGAACAGGGACTTCTTTTTTTTGCTCCATCACGATCCCCCTGAATAGAGATTGAACTTACGCAATTCCAATTTTTTCATTGCGCAATTGTGCAGTTTTATAAGAACAGATCATAGAATTTTTCCTGCTATTATTATATCAAATTGGGGTTTTATCAACAACTAGACATAGTTTACTAAGATATTTTAGGCGTTTTGACAGATATTACAATTTTATGCCATTTTGACTGCGCAACTCGGATTATTGCGCAATCTTCCTTCTTATACAATCATTTTATACATTGTCCTTCTGTGACAAACCGACAGTCACTAGAAATAAAAAATGGCAGCTGATTGTCCGTCAGGATTCACCACTGCCATAAGTAAACGATATTCATTTTTTATCCTTTGTTTTCCTCCATATCCAACATGTTTTAACTGCGTACTGTGATTTTTTGAATATTATTTCTATATCGCCATCTGCAAATCCGATTCCAATCCCGCCAAATTTCTTCGATCTGTCTGCATCTTAATTTACCAATGCCTGTGCTGCCCGCCGCGCAAATCCAGCGTGTGGACGCTATGGAGTCAGACCATCTTCCCAAAGTGTCCGCCATGAAATTATATGTTCGTCATCCTGCATTTCATCAGTGACGCCAAGTGCTTTGCGGTTCTGTTCCACGCGCGCCCATGCCTCATCGGTTGTAAGGAATTGGATTCCCATGCGCACTTCGTTGTCCTTTAGATAATCCATAATGATTTCCCTATCTTGTGCCGATCCAATTTCTTCGTCCGCCAAATCATCCAAAATAGCATAGCAGTAAATCGTTTCTTCATTCACTTGATATTCCGCAAATTCTACCGGAAAGCTCCCCCTGTCGTTTTCGTCCCAGATTTCCCAATGGGAAGTCATTCCATACAGGCTCTGACCCAGCTCCGCATGGCAGTCGTAAGTTCTGCGGTAAACGCCGTCCGCACCGATAATGCCCTCCCACGTATAATGGCATTCTGCACCGCCACTTCCGCCGCCAAACACATAGCCATTCGAAAATAGCATACTCATGCTGCGCGCCCACGAATCAACCGCATACGTAATCAAAAGCACTCCATTGTCCTCGATTAATACCATCGTGAGGTCACTGTCGTCGTTTTGTGCATAAATATCCACGCCGTATACACGCAATGCAAGCAGTTTTTTGCCTCCGCAATCCAGCAGGGCATATTCCATGCCCTGTATGCCGCATTCCTCCCCGCCCCTGTTTTCCCGCATTTTCACCGTGATAGCCGCTGTCAGGTCATCTATGGAAAAGCGATTTTCGGAACGGTCTTCCATGCAGTCTGTCAGGAAGCTTCCAATATAAGGAGCGCTGACATAGCAGCTCTGTGCCACTTTTGCCGTGCGTTTTCCCGTTAGAAATTCCTCGTATGCCGCAATCTCCGCGCCCGTTTCATCCATATCAAATAACGGACCGGTGGCAGATTCGTCTTCTGGCATTTCGTCGGACAGTACGCCAGATGCCTCAGCAATCCCTTCGGCACTTTCTGCAGTTTCTTCGGCAGATAGGGCTTCCGAAGACTGCTTTTCGTTTTCCATAGCAGATTCAGATGGGGCTATATGTTCACTACTGTCAGCACATCCTGAGGCTTGAAGTATCAATATTCCCATACAAAGAAGAACTTTTATTTTTGTTTTCATTGAAATACTCCCTTTATCTTGCCCTCTTTTAAGTCCATTCCCTCCCAATCAAAATCCTGCCATATGAAATATGCATGGCTTTAAGAGAAGTATATCTCCTTTGAATATACCTGCATCATCCGCAGGTATTTCCTTTTTCCGCCTCATCAGGAAGCACATCGAACGCCTTTCCCTTTGCCCATGGGCTTCCAATATCGCATCTTCCCAGATGATACTGCTTTTCACTTTTTCCCTGTTCCATCTGATCGGACATCACAACCTTAAAACGGCTCTCATCGGACTTTCCGAAATCTTCAAGCATCTTTAGGACCGCGTCAATATCCTCCTCGGCAATGTCGTCAGCTTCTGTCTTTTTATTTTCTTCTTTTTCGTTCCTCATGTCAGTCCTTCCGCTCCCTTCCTATCTTTTACACAGGTGCTTCTGCCTCCTCTGCTTGTTTTATTATAACAGATTTCCTTCATAATGAACCGGATATTTTCGATTCTTTTTATTTTTCACGACATGCCGATCAAAATATAACATGTTCAATATAACAGCCTGTTTCCTTTCTCACATATCTCATAAATCTCGTCATATTTCGCTTCGATCAGCGGCGTGATCTTCTCCGTCTGTTTCCCTGCAGCCTTTCTGTAAAGGAAATAGGGCATGATCCAGCCCAAAACGGCAGGTACTGCAAGGAGGATGCTCAAAATATAATGCGGCGGCTGTGCCGTCACCGCAAATACGGAGCCTGCCATAAATGCAGTCCCGATCACGCCAAGGATAAGGGCATAGTCAGTCGCCGCAGACGTTTTCCTTCGTTCCAGCGTCTCAATCTCCGAAACACATGCCTCAAAATTTCTCTGCAGTCTGGTAAGCTCCGCTTTATTCACGATCTTACGGTCGCGTTTCAGCCTGAGCACCGTCTTGGTTCTGCTGCCAAATCTTCCTCCTGCGGTGCTCTCTGGAAGGCTGCCGTTTATTTCCCAGCCAAAGCTCTCATACCCGTCCATAAGCAGGGCGGTCATACGATGGTCCGCAGTAACCTCTTTGTATTCATATCCCACATAATTTTTCCGCTCTTTCTCCATTTTTTCCGCTTACCTCCCGATTCCATTGGCGCGCCGGACAGTCTGTTCTGCCTCTGTCCCGGACGCAGGCAGCGTCACAAGAAAGGTGCTTCCCTTTCCTTCTTCACTGGTGATCTGAATGTCTCCGTCCATCAGCTCCAGCACACGCTTCACCAGCGCAAGGCCAAGCCCGTTCCCCTCCATGGAATGAGAAGTGTCCCCCTGATAAAACTTGTCAAAGATATGGTTCATGCTTTCTTTCGAAATGCCGCAGCCCGTATCTGAAACCGATACCCGGATGCATTCTTCATCCGACGTCTGCCGGATCATAATCCTGCCTCCCGGTTTTGTAAATTTCACCGCATTGGAAAGCAGGTTATTCCAGACCAGCTCCATGAGACTTGCATCCGCTTTGATCATTGCCGCATCCTCAATATCCGTCTCCAGTTCAATTTCCTTTTTCTCCATCGCATCCTCGAACAGGATGGCGCTCTCACAAAGCTGTCTGCACACATCATAAGTCTCTATTTCCGGAGTGATCGTCTGGTTTTCCAGCTTATTCAGCTTCAGGATATTGCTGATCAGGGAGGAAAGCCTTGACGCCGCATCCTCAATCCCCTTCGTGTATTCCTCCCGCTGCTCCTTAGACGCCTTTCCCGCCCGCAGAAGCTGTGCGTAATTTTTTATGATCGCAATCGGCGTCTTCATTTCATGGGACACATTAGAAACAAAATCTGTTTTCAGCGTCTCGATGCTGCCCAGCTCTTCCACCATCTTATTAAAATTGAGTATCATCATATCCAGATAATCCAGCTTATCCGCCGTATGGATGGTCGGTACATATACGGAAAAATCCCCCTCTGACACGCTTTTAGCTGCTTTTGCCATTTTGTGCAGAGGCTCTTCATACGTATTTTTCATTTTCTTTCTGGTGAAAAGGGTAAGCCCCACTGCCACAACTCCCCAATATACCATCGGGACAATCGTCTGCACCAGATTATTCCACTGAACCTTATTCATAAACACGATCAGTCCGGTATGGATGCCGGACATCAGCAGCAGAACCCCTAAATAAATGGCAAACAAAGACGGCGGAAACAGATTTTCTTTTATTTTCATTGCAGCACCGCCTTATATCCCAAGCCCCTCACGGTCACAATCTGAAACCCGTCGCAGGCGGACAGCTTATCCCTCAGCTTTGTCACATACACGTCCACTGCCCGCAGGCTGGTATCGCTGTCCACACCCCAGAATTCGTCCATAAGCTGTGCCCTGGAAAACGTCTTTTTTGGATAGGAAAGCAGCTTATAAATGATGTTAAATTCCCTTGTGGTAAGGCTGATCTCCTCCCCGTCAATTTCCGCGCTCATGCCGTCCGCATCCAGCACCAGATTGCCTACGGTTATCTTCCTTTCCATCTCGATGTTCGCCCTGCGTAAAAGCGCCCTGACACGCAGCAGAAGTTCGTCCAGCTCAATGGGTTTTACCATATAATCGTCAATCCCAAGCTGAAATCCCTTTTGTTTGGACGGCAGGTCATCTTTGGCAGACATGAACAGAATCGGAATCGTTTTGTTAACCTTCCTGATCGTCTTCGCAAATTCAAAGCCGTCAATTTCCGGCATCATAATGTCAGAGATAATCAGCTCATAGAGGTTGTTATACATCTCGTCATAGGCTTCCCTTGCACGTAAGACTCCTTTTGCATGAAACCCGCTGTCGTTCAGATACGTACAGACGATCTGGTTTAATTTTGTATCATCTTCCACAACAAGGATATTGATCATGTTACACCTCCATGTCAGAGCAGTCTAGCGCATGTCTCATCTGTCTTGTAGACCGCACGATCATAAACACTGCCATCCCGAGCACGATGAGGCTGATGCCCGCCCCCGTAGAGGCCGTCATGATCTGCCGAAACATCGGGTCATTCGCCGCCCCAAACTGCGTCAGCATGGCTGTTTCCAGCGAAAGCAGGGACACCAGTGCCGCCGTCAGGTTAATGACCTTTGCTGCAGACATGACAGGGCTTCCGTATTTCCTGAATTTTACCACATTCCGGACCGCCGTGATCGCCGCATAAAACGCATACATGGCCATCATATAAATCAGCATTCCCGGATATTCAAATCCGCTGTTCTGACGTACGACAAGTATCACAATACCCGCCAGTGCAGCATTCATAAACATCAGGATAATCCCGCATAAGCGGTATCTTCTCCACTCGGAAATTTTATTTTTTTCGTCCTTCCTCACATAGTGAAGCAGCGAAGCACGCATAACGGCAAGCAGAATATAATAAACCGCCAGCGTTACAAACCAGACCGACCGGTAAAGGATTCCGGAAAGCAGCTTGATCCCTGCATACAGAAGGTTGATAAAAAACCCTGATACAGCCCTGTCTGTGCCCGGAACATGTCCTCCCTCAGATATCTGCTGACCAGCGGGACGCCAAGCGCTTTTCTTACAAGCGGGTGCTGATCGATCCCCTGACGGACAAGACGCACGATTCCGCTAATTCCGGTAATCGAGATTATCAGCGCGTAAGCGGACACAAAATACGACAGATATGCAAGATACGGCTTCACATTTTTTCCCGCCAGCGCATAAATGACAAGTCCATAAGCCGGAATGGAGATCAGCAGGGTGGGGACCGGCGGCAGACAAAACAGCCTTTTTGCAATTTTCTTTATCCGTTCCCTATTCATACCGCTTCCCCACACCTTTGTACTTCATGATTCCTTTACAATATATCGCAATTTTGTTTCAGTTCTGTTTGCGATTTGTTTCTGAATTATTAATTTTTATGAAAATACGGTCATTCATTTTTCCTTTTATACAATGCGTGTTCAAAATTGACGCCATAGCTGCAGGAGTCATCCGTCGCACTGATGCCCGCCGCAACCAGTGCGCCCGCCGCCGCACACGCCTTTTCAAGTCCGCTTCCCTGCAGGTATAACGCAGAAAAAGCAGCCGCAAATAAATCACCCGTGCCATGAAAACGGCGCGGTAGTTTTTCCGCCCACACCTCCGAAAGCGCTCCGTCTGAATAAATCAATTCACCAATCTCACCGCCACGCTCAACTCCGGTCAGCACGATCGCCGCATTGGTTTGTTCCGCAAGCCTTTTTACGATCTCTTTCGCAAATTCCGGCGTCACATCAGGCCGGTACTCAACCCCAGAGAGATAACAGGCTTCCGTGAGATTTGGCAGCAGGATGTCCGCCGATTTTATAAGATCGGCAATCACTGTCACATACCCGCTGTCAAAGCCTGCGTAAAGCTTACCATTGTCCCCGAATGCGGGATCTATGATAATCTTCGCACCTTCATTTGAAAAATCCCTGAAACAAGTCTTCACAACATCTGCAGCGGCGGCAGAACCGAGATAGCCCGCTAAAAAAGCGTCAAACCGAAAGCCGTTTTCCCGCCATGCCGCCATAATCTTTTTCATTTCGTCCGTCAGATCAAGGCAGCTCCATTTCTGGAAGGCCGTATGATTTGATAGAAGCGCTGTAGGCAGCACACAGGTTTCTATGCCGTATGCAGAAAGCACCGGCAGCGCCACGGTCAGCGAACACCTGCCCACGCAGGATAAGTCCTGAATTGTAAGGATTCTTTTTGCCATCATAAATCTCTCTCCTTGTAATGAATTGACCACAGTATCATACTCTCTGCTGTTCACGAATCATCTATTTGCCCTTTTTGTACCGGCAAAACATTCTTCGCATTTCTATCACGTTGATTGAATGTTTATTATATCACCGAACGATCCAGCTCTCCAGCCCGGGAGCGTAAACTCAGCTAAATTCAAAGTAAAATGGCAGCAGTTCCGTCTCTGGCTGCACTGTTATGTAAAATATTCATTCAAAAAGGCCGCCCCCGGGCAGCCTCTTTGGCCAGAACATCTTTTTTATTCACTTCTGATTACTTAATTCCCTTTATAAACGGAATCAGACAGAGAAGAACGATGATTCCCGCAATGCCGACTATTATTCCGACAACCATATTGCTCCACACCATCGTCAGGCACATGCCTGTGCCAAAAAGCAGCGCGCCTGCAATTCCCATCAGCACCGCACCGATGGTCTTTCCCGACAGCTTCACGGGTTTCTTGTTTTCCATCTTCCTCCATACAAGCACCATGACAAGCAGCACGACCGCACCGATCACACCCAGAACGACTCCCGGCCAGAATGCATTCCACTCCGGGAGCAGCGCCATGCACATACCCAGCGCAAACAAAATTCCTCCAATGGTTCCCATGATCATTGCCACAAACGTACCTTTTTTCATGACTCAAGCCCTGCCTTTCTTTTTGCTTCCATTCCAGCGGCCTCCGCCTTCTGCTTATCTGCCTCCACGATCTGAACCTGTTTAAGCCTTCGTTCTTCCCTCTCCGCCGCACTCTTTTTTTCTCTCGCTTTCTGTTCTGCCGCCATCCGCTCCTTTGCTTCCTCTACGGACTCACCCTCTCTTGTCAGAAAATGATCCACGAACTTATCGGTCATTTTATTGAAGCCGCTGACTGCCCCCTTCTCGATTTTCTTGTAGCCGCCGACGACCCCTTTTTCTATCTTCCTGTAGCCGCCGACGACTCCCTCCGCAATTTTCTCATTCGCTTTCACCAGCTTTGATTTTGCCATGTCACCGCTCTCCTTTTTCTTTATTCCCGCGAGCAATGAGTCAAAGTCCGAAGGACCTTGACGAATGCCGCGAGGGTCAAATACCCCGTCAGCTTGCTGCGCCGCAAGATTGATACCCCGTCAGCCTGCTGAGGGGTATTTGATTTGTGATTGGTAAAATGTGTTTCACCTGATGGTTAGAGAATAGCTCCGATTTATTTGCATCATGTTTGGTTTTTGTTTGAGAAATGTTAATTGTGAGATTTTTCCCTTGAAAAATAAGGATTTATTGAATTGATTTTTAGAAATTACACCCTCTTTACACCACTTGGTGTAAAGATTTTTTTACTACCAGTTTGGCGATTGACACCTTTTTCACATTCTTCTGCTTCAAATTTCCTCATCTCAGATATGAGCATATCCTCCGTCACATGGCAGTACAAGTTCATTGTGATATTGATACTTGAATGTCCTAAAATAATCTGCACTGTTTTTCAATTAATTTTCTTCACTATGCATTTGCTCACTTCGCTTTTCTTTCTGCTGTAAATAAAACATAGTTTTTTGTATTTCGATTTCTTTTCGCAATTCTTCTTCTGTGGGTAAATACAATTTATATTTTGATGCAAACAACTGCTCATTGCCATGAAGGACAGAATACCGTGCTATATCCTCATCTGTTTCTGTACAAAGTACAATACCCAATGTTGGATTATCGTCTGCGCCCTTCTTTAACTCATCGTACATGCGGATATACATATCCATCTGTCCTACATCCTGATGCGTAATCTTGTTCGTTTTCAAATCAATCAAGACAAAACACTTCAATATGTAATTGTAAAATACAAGGTCAATAAAATAATCCTCTTTCTCTGTCTTGATATGCTGCTGACGGGCTACAAAGGCATATCCCTTTCCCATTTCCATCAAAAATTTCTGAATGTTAGATATAATGCTGGTTTCCAAATCAGTTTCCGTAAAATCTGTATTGGACGATAATCCAAGGAATTCCGCTATAACAGGATTTTTGACAAATTCCAACTTATCATTTTGGAAATCGGAAGTCTTTTGCAGCATTTCCTGTTCAACCAGATCTTTATGTTGGGACTGCAATATACGGTAGTAATATTGTGTATTGATATTTCGTTGTAAAGTACGCACACTCCATGTCTGCTCGTATGCCTCTTTCTCATACCAACTGCGAGCACCGGAATCTGCTACTTGTAATAATGCACGATAATGTGACCAGGAAAGCCGTATATGAGATTGTCGACACGCTGTGTCGACAATCTGTGGAAACTCTTTATAAAAGCGCAGACAGTGATAAAGATTACTGCGATCATAACCTTTTCCATACTGTGCAGTCAGCTCTTTGGATAATTTTTTAATGATATTGGCACCGTACTCAGCGCGATCTGAACCGTCAATTTCTTCTTCAGATATCCGGTATCCGATCAGCCAGTTTCTCTGTGACAAGATTGTGTCGACTGCATGGTAGGCTTGCCGTTGGGAAATCTCTATGATATTTTGTATATCCGATAATATATTTTCTGATTTTTGATAGATGCTCATAATATCAGTATTTTCAATTTTTATGGGTTCATTCATAATACACCTCGCAAACTATTATGCCGTTGACATCAATCCACATATTTTTAATAACCTTTATCTTTTATTCAGCATAATCTTTTATCAACATTTTCATTCCATATTTATTATTCTCTAAGAACTGCAGTAAATTGGGATATATCTTAGGAAAATGCATATCCATAAATTCAACAATCATTGGCATCACCCAATATTGGCAACCCTCTCTTGGTGTAATACCAAATTCCATATCATCCCTATAGTCAGATGACTGTATTTTGTTCGGTAATGCAATAGAAAGAATACTAATAAATATTGATGTTAAATCGCGTACAGTTTCAACTAATTTTTGCTTTCTTTTTTGATAATCTCCATATAAAGAATAATTATCCAAAATATATTTTCGCCCATTGCCATGTACATAATTATTTCAAGTTCTATCCGTTTCTGTCCATATATCTTTAAGATATATTTCCATTAACTGTTTTATATCTTCATCTTTAACAAGCTGTGCTATGTCTTCGTTCCTTAAAATATTTTTCATCTTCCAAAACATCATAAATCCACAATTCAACAGCTAAATCTGCTGCCGATTTACGTGTACCTGCTGCCAATATACTCATCTCTGATTCCCATATCTATATTTCTTGCCCAGTTCCAGCAAAAACTTTTGCAAATTGTCTATGATTTTTTGCTCTAAATCATTTTCACTATATTCTCCTGCTCCGAAATATCTAAAAATTCCAGTGTATATGTGCTCTTTACAATGTCTTCAGGTCCTTGATATTCGATGCCGTTTTGAGCCAGCTTTAGAATTCCTTCCTAATCCTTACCGGAAGCTAATCTCAAGAATAATGCTAAATCCATTTGTCTTCCCAATGTTCTGACATTCCAGTTTTCCACAATACATTCTTTTTCATACCAGCTACGCGCAACAGAGTCTGATCCCTGCAATAATACACGATAGTGAGACCAAGTCAGCTCTTTGGATAATTATTTAATATATCACAGGTGTCAGGTTTCATTTTCCAGATATTTTCCTAAATCCGAACGCACATCCGCCATTGTGATGGATTTCAGTTCCTGTTCCATCGCCTCCTGAATCCGAAGCAGCTTATCATCCAATACCTGATGAATATTTTTCCCTACCGGGCAGTTCGGGTCCGGGTTTTCATGGAAATGAAACAAGGTGTTTTCCTCTATACATTCCACGGACTGATATATATCAAAAAATGTAATCTCCTCCAGAGGCTTTGCCGGAACGGCGCCTCCCGGTCCCCGTTTCACCTCGATCAGCCCCGCGTCCTTTAGCTGCGACAGAATTTTGCGGATGATAACCGGATTAACATGAATGCTGTCGGCCAGAAACTCACTGGTTACCTTGTATTCATCACGAAATACATCCATGCATGCCAGCATATGGATGGCTATCGTAAATCTGCTTGAAATCTGCATTCTGCCCTCCTCCTTTTTATGAGTATCATCTGGGTGATTGCGAAACGCCTAATGAGTATCATCTTATATCGAAGTCCCTGCCATGTCAACATCTGCATGACCTTAAGATAATCGCTGCCAAAAGGTAACTGTAGCTACGATTCATCGCTGATACGCTTTAACATATATTCTGCAAATCTGACAGCATCCGCCTTCGTGATTGACATCGCGTTCCCTGTTTTATATTCCTCTAATGCAAAGAGAATCATTTTCTTATATTGGGGATCGGGAAGATGCTGCAGTGCCCACTCTCCGCCTTCCTGTTTGGATAAGATCAATCTCTCTTTTTTATAAGCGAGCACTCTGCACAAATTCAGGATCACATACATTGTATCATCCACAATATCTTCTTTTGCATTTTCGACATCATACCATATACTATCCATATAATCTTCGCTGCTGACTTCTGAAAAAACGGACTTTATTTCTTTTCCGTAAAGTGTCATTCCCCGGTGATATAAAATTGTAACATGCGCAGCAAGGTCTTTATCTGTACCATTCATCTTTTCGATATAATCCTCCGGATCTGATAAATACCAATTCAGATGTGCCGCGGAAAAATGTAATTCAAAGGGCGTTGGGTATACAAATGGTTTACACACAGCTTCTTTGACAATGCTAAGCTCTATCCCCTTTGAAGGTGCCTTTTGATTCAACGCAACAACCATATCCATATATCGCCGTTTTACTTCTCTTGAAATATCATTTTTTACAACGACCAATAAATCAATGTCACTCTTCTTTTCATTGTAACATCCCATTGCCAAAGAACCGTGAAGATAAATTCCAATCAGATTATCAAAAGAAAATCCAAGATTTTCTTTCAAAATATTTTTACTGTTCATTATGAATTCATCTAATAACTCTTTTAATTCAGACATCCATCTTCCTCCATCACAGCTTCCGATCTGTGAAAATTCTAAGTATCCTTATTTTATCAATAACATCTCATCATTTCCACAAATTTTTACTAAAATATCCTTTATTTTATGCCGGTATGAAACTGCAAAAAAGTGTCCATACTTCCAGATAACAAACCTTATGGAAAGGTATGGAACCGTTATGACAGGATCAACAAAACTGCCCCTAACAAACGACAACGGAGATTATGAAATCCGTCTGGAAAGCATCGGCGGGCTCGGCGCGAACCTGTGCGGCAAAATGCTCGGCGAATTGGGGCTTCGATATCTCGGCTTAAACAGCGCAAGCTTTTCCAGCTACGGATCAGAAAAAACCGGAACTCCCGTAAAAGCATTCATCCGCTATTGTGACCCCAAAAAAGAAATCCGCGTTCACTCTCCGGTCATTTCCCCGCATCTGCTCTGCATTTTTCACGATGCGCTCTTAGCCGATAAGGACGTCCTGAAAGGCTGTACGAAGGATACCGTAATCGTACTCAATACATCGGATGCGCAGGATAGCGCCGCTGACAGACTGCAGCGCCTTTTAACCAAGACGGGAATCTGCGCGCTTTATACCCTTCCGGCACAGCAGATTGCAATCGAAACGCACTCGCGCATCAATGTCGTCATGCTGGGGGCGGCTGCAAAAGCATCCGGCTTCATACCGCTTACCGCCGCCGAAGAAATCTGCTCGGAAACGCTCGGCAGAAAATATCCCGATGCACTTGCTGCCAATCTCGCCGGACTGCGCGCAGGCTATGAATCAATTTCCCGTCTGCAGGCGCCGCCGGATGCGAATCACACATACAGGCACGCGGACGGACGTGCCATGGCAGAAGAGCATGCCATGGCAGAAAAGCACGCCATGGCCCCCATGCCGATCGGCGGCATCAACCCTCATTTCGGCAGCAGCGTCATCAACGATGTTTCACCGTCAAGGCAGGGCTACATTCCTGTTTTCTTACAGGAAAAATGCATCAACTGCGGGCTCTGCGATTCGGCCTGCCCGGACATGGTATTTCAATTCAAGGAAGGAACCTATCGCGGCAGGGAAATGATGGTAAACTGCGGCCTCGATTATTACCACTGCAAGGGCTGCCTGCGCTGTGTTGCCGTATGCCCGACACACGCACTCGTAAAAGAACTCGAAGCCGAGCATCCGCGTAAGGAATGGTTTCTGCCAAATCAGGAGCTGCTTCGCAGTCCTGACTATTACGAGAAAGCAGGCGCAGACGGCTACATCACTTCCGAATCCTATCTGACAGAAAAAAGAATGGCGGGCGGGGAAGTCTAGGCATGCCCCGCTTACGAAAGCGCCGGTTCAAACCGGCGGACACAGCCCGGAAAGTGAGAAAAAATATGAGCATTACAGAACAAATCTCTACGGAACAGATTACCGAATACGCAAGCGGCAATGAGATGGCGGCAGAAGCGGCACGCCAGATCGGCTACGACGTCATGGGCTATTACCCGATCACGCCGTCCACACAGATCGCAGAAAACTTAGACCTGATGCGTGCCAAAGGTCAGACCGACCTGGTCATGATTGCGGCGGAGGGCGAGCACAGCGCCGCCGGCGTCTGCTACGGCGCTTCCGTCGGCGGAGGGCGGGTTTTCAACGCGACAAGTGCAAACGGCCTGATGTATGCCTTGGAACAGCTTCCCGTACAGTCCGGGACGCGCTATCCGATGGTGATGAACGTCGCGTGCCGCACGATTTCCGGTCCGCTGTCGATCAAGGGCGACCACAGTGACCTCATGTTCATGCTGAACGCGGGATGGCTTATTTTTTTCGCACACAGCGCGCAGGAAGTGTACGATTTTAATCTCATGGCGCTCAAGCTGGCGGAACAGGTGCGTCTGCCCGCTGCCGTCGCATTCGACGGCTTCTTCACAAGCCACCAGAAACGGCGCTGCAGACGGTTTGCCGACGATGCGTACGTGCGCGGCTACATCGGCAGCCGCAAAGAACCCTTTCCTTTTTTTGATCTGGAACACCCGCTCACAGTCGGTTCCTATATGAACGAACCCGACCTGATTCAGAACCGCTATGAGCTTCACCTTGCGATGAAAGATGCCGAACACGCGCTGCCAGCACTGTTTTCCGAGTACGCTGCGCTTTCGGGACGCACATATGGACCGGTGGAAGGCTATTATACCAAAGATGCTGAAACGATTCTGATCCTGCTCGGCTCATCGTTCGACACGGCACTTGAGGCTGTGGACAGGCTGCGTGCACAGGGAAAAAAAGCCGGCGTACTCACGCTTCACCTCCTGCGCCCGTTCCCCGCCGAAACGCTCCTTCAGGCATGCCGCACGGCAAAGCGCCTGCTCGTGGCAGACAGGCAGGACAGCTACGGCGCGGGCGGCGGAAATCTGTCCCTGGAAGTGCGGGCGGCATTACAGCGGTCAGTCATGACAGTTTCGGTGAAAAGCCGCGTCTACGGACTCGGCGGAAAAGATTTCTTTGTGGAAGACGCGCTCGCCATGTTTGCGGCCGCGGACGACCCGTCCGCCCCGGACTTCGACTATTATGGCGTTGACAAGCCACAGAACGAATCACTGGCATGCGCAGATACCTGCGGTCCCCTAAGCAAAGCACCGCCATACGCAGATACCTGCCGCTCTGAATTTTTTGCGCCGCTCACCGCGGAGCGTACCAGACTCGGCGTCACGAAAGTATCAGAACAGGACGGCAGGGCAGTCGTACAGGGCGGTCAGTTAAACGCCACGATCAAAATTCCCAAACGCATCGCGCCCGGACACGGCGCCTGCCCCGGCTGCGGCATCCCGGTCAACTTCAATCTCCTGCTGCGCGCGATTGAGGACCCGGTCATCTTATTATTTCAGACCGGCTGCGGCATGATCGTCACAACGCCGTATCCGAAAACAAGCTTTAAGGTTCCGTATCTGCACAACCTGTTTCAGAACGGTGCCGCGACATTAAGCGGTCTTGCGGAAATGTGTTACCGGAAACAGCAGAAAGGAGAACTACCGCCGGGGGACCTTGTCTTTATTATGGTGAGCGGGGACGGCGGGCTTGACATCGGCATGGGGTCCGCAATCGGAACGGCGCTGCGCGGGCACCGGCTGCTTCTGTTCGAATACGACAACGGCGGCTATATGAACACGGGCTACCAGCTCTCCTACTCGACGCCGATGGGCGCAAAAAGCGCAACGTCCCATGTCGGGAAGACGCAGTACGGCAAGTCCTTTTTTCACAAAGACATGCCCCGGCTGATGGCGGCGACCGGCATGCCCTATGTCGCGACCGCAGCGGAATCCGATCCCGCTGATTTTATCAGAAAAGCGGCGAAGGCTGCATGGTATGCCAAAACACAGGGAACGGCATACTTAAAAGCACTGTCCGCCTGTCCCTTAAACTGGAACGACAAGCCTGAATCGGAGCGCAGCGTCATCGCCGCCGCCGTAGACTGCTGCTTTTTTCCGCTCTACGAAGTGGAGCGCGGCATTACCGCGTTAAGCTACGACCCCGCCGCCAAAAACAAAAAAATCCCCGTGCAGGACTGGCTCGCAATGATGGGACGCACAAAGCATCTCGTGCGCGAAGAGTACCGCCCCGTCGTCGATGAGCTGCAGCTGGAGATTGACAGGCGTTTTTTGTGCCTGAAACAGCAATCCGAAAACCCGTATTTATGAAAGGAGCATTCACATGGGAGTTTCATTCAAAGACAGTGAAACAAAAGAAAATCTGATGCGCGCATTCGCCGGAGAAAGTCAGGCGAGAAACCGCTATACGTTCGGCGCACAGGAGGCAAAAAAACAAAAGGAGCATACCATTGCGCAGGTGTTCTTATATACCGCCGCGCAGGAAAAGGAGCACGCGGAAATTTTTTACCACCATTTACAGGAGCTTGCGGGCGAAACCATCCACATTGACGGCGGATACCCGATCGACTTAACGGACGATCTCGCGAAGCTGCTCCGCATGGCACAGCACAACGAATATGAGGAGCACAACGACGTCTACAAGCGCTTTGGCGACAAGGCGAAAGAAGAGGGCTTTGCGCGCGTTGCGGCATCCTTCCACATGATCGCCGAAATCGAAAAATACCACGGCGACCGGTTCGGACGCTTCGCGCAGTGGCTTGAAGAAAAGAAATTGTATGTATCGGACGTGAAGACCGGGTGGATCTGCTTAAACTGCGGCTATATTTACGAAGGCGAAGCCGCGCCCAAAAAATGCCCGGTCTGCGACCACGACCAGGGTTATTTCATCCGTCTGGAGCTATCCCCGTTTGCGGACGGATGCCGGAAATAACAGACAAAAAACATGAAATAAAGGAGAATTTAAGATGGAACCGACATTTATCGCATGCAGCAACAACGTATTTTATCTGGTATCAGGAAACAAAGAGGAAGCGCTCGCCTGCACAGGCGGCGCGTTTACCGTCTTGGACAGCGCAAAATCAGAGGGCGCCGGTGAAAAGCATCTTCCCGACGTTCACAAAAACGGCAGCCGTGTGGAAGTCCGCGTCGGGAGCGTACTCCATCCGATGAGCGCCGAACACAGCATAGAATGGATTTTTTTAGAGACAAAAAAAGGCGGACAATTCCGCCATCTTTCACCGGACGGCGAACCTGTTGCAGAATTTGTCGTCGCGCCGGACGATGAGGCGGTCGCGGCTTATGCGTACTGCAATCTGCACGGCTTCTGGAAAACGGAGCTCTAAGAACACCCTGACCCGTTTACCGCATAAGAAAAACAGACACCGCGGACGGCACAGCATGTGCTTTCCGCGGTGCTTCTGTATACGATGTTTGCGTATACGATGTTTCTGCATATTATGACGGACGCCTGCCCATTCCCGCAAAACAGAAAGAATCACACGCTGATCCGTTTATTGCTGCCCGTCCATTGAAACAAACAGTCCGGCTTTGCGCAGTGCAGGGCGCAGCGCCAGATAGAAAATTGTTGCCGCGATCACGGCGACCACCGCATTGACGCTCGTTGTAACTGCGCTGATCTTGGCAAGCGCTTTCGCCAGATCCTGCGGCACACCGAGCAGATACATTTTATAAAAATATCCGACAACCGGGTCCGCCACGATATTAAAGCCCATTCCGCAGATGCTCGCAAACAATGTCACACCAAATATATATTTCTTATCATGAGAACGGCTCAGCTTAAAAATCCCGTGCGCTACCAGTCCGACAATCAGACCGATCAGCAGCTTTAATAAAAAGGTCTTCGGCGCACTCGTCACATAAGCGGTTGTCAGGTCACCGACCGTCATGCCGACCGCCCCGGCAAGCCCTCCCCAGAATCCACCGATCAAAAGCGCCGCCAGCACACAGAATACGTTGCCGAAATGAAATGCCGTCTTTTCGGTTCCGACCGGAATATCAATCTTGAAAAACGCAAACCCGATATAGCAGAGCGCCGCCAAAAGCCCCGCCTGTGCCAGCCGCTTCATATCCGGCTTTGCGGTCCGCACGCCGCGCGCAAGATTGTAAATCCCCTTTCCGGTCAGCAGCACGCTGAAAAACACAAAGGTCAGACCGTATGCATACGGTTTCTCTTTTGCCGCCTTCTGCCCGGAAAGCCACTCCAGCCGGCTGTTTAATGCTTCAAGATCACCCGCCGCTTCCCCTGCCTCAACAGCCTTGATCTCCTCCTTGACCTCGCTGATCTGCGCTCCGTATTCGACCGATTCCCTGTAATCATTCCGATACTGGTACGCGGAAAAGATTATGCTGGCTGCCAGAAGGACAATGCCGACAATCAGAAGCATGTAACTCCGCTTCCCGCCGCCTGCGCTTTTGGTCTTTTGCGCACTTCCGGCACCCTGCCTGCTTCCGGTCTCCTGCACGTTTCCGTTTTCCGTCTGATGAAGCTCCATATTCTCACTCATATCCACTCACTGCCCCCTGTCCTGATTATCACCGTATGTTGTCCTGCGATCATTTGATTTACTCCCATCATACGCGTGAGTGGATATAAGAAAACTGCCAAATTATGTTTTTTTTACCATACCAGTTTATGTCAGCCACTGCTGCAGAACCGCCGTCACCATCTGCATATTGATCGGCTTTGTGATATGTTCATTCATGCCGCTGTCTATGGATTTTTTCACATCCTCCGCAAGCGCATTCGCCGTCATGGCAATGATCGGAATGCCCGTAGCATCTTCCCTGTTGAGGGCGCGAATCGCTCTTGCCGCCTCATACCCGTTCATAACCGGCATCTGAATATCCATTAAAATCAGATCATAGTAATGGACCGGCATCTGCTTCACCAGTTCCAGAGCCTCCTTGCCGTTCACTGCCGTCTCAATCTCGAGTGCAAGCGCGCCCAGAAGTTCCGCTGCAATCTCACGGTTTAATTCATTATCATCCACAAGCAGGACACGCCGCCCCGCGAAGCGCTCCGCCCCGCTGTCCTTCGGTTTCGCCTTTATCATACTGCCGAACGGCTGGACCGGCGTCTTTGCATCCGCTTTCTTCATCGGAACAAGTACGGTAAAGCAGCTTCCCCTCTGCGGCTCACTCACAACCTCCAGATTTCCGTTCATTTTTTCTACAAGCGAATGCACAATCGCAAGCCCTAACCCTGTGCCGTTCAGCTCCCCCGGCCCAGAATCTTCTTCTCTGATAAACGGCTCAAAAATCCGTCCTATAATGTCCTTTGATATACCGATTCCGTTATCAATGACAGAAAAACGATAATAGGAAACTGCCTCATCCTCCGCCGGAAGCTGCTCCACATTCACAAGCACTCTTCCGCCTTCCGGCGTATACTTAATCGCATTCGATACCAGATTTACAAGTATCTTACGCATATGCAGAAAATCGCCGGCTACTTCACCGGCCTTCATCGGATACAGATGCACATCAAACTGTAATCCTTTGCGCACCGCCTCCGGACGGCATATTACCTCAACCGTATCCATCAGCTGATGCAGTGAAAAAACTTCTTCATGAAACACCAGCTTTCCGCTCTCAAACTCCGATATATCGATCACGTCATTGATCATTCCGAGCAGATAGCGGGACGATGCCTCTATTTTCTCAAGGCAGTTTTCCAGCTCCCTCTCGTTTTTCAGATTCCTGTACGCGATCTCAATCATTCCCATAATGCCGTTCATCGGCGTGCGGATATTGTGTGACATTGCGGAAAGAAAAATGCTCTTTGCCCTGTTGGCATCCTCCGCCGCCTGATACGCTTCTTTCAACGCCCGGTTCAGCTGTTCGCTCTGCTGTCTGCTCTCATGAATGTCCCTGACCGTAAGCATCATCGCACTTGGCACAGCACCGCGCTCCCCGGTCTGCACGCAGTCAACACATACCCAGTTCCAGCGCCTGTTCAGCCAGATTCGCAGCTCCAGCTTCATTGCGCCGTTCTGCTCCATAAAGCTGCGCGACAGCTGATCAAGGCGCAGCTTTGCAACTGCCGCGTACCAGTCCTCTTCAAAAACCATATGCGAAAGCAGATTCAAAAACTGTTCATAAGAACCGATCTGGACGCCGTCAAACACCCTGAGATTTCCACGGTGAAGCACACGGCTGTCTCCCGTAAACAGATCAACATGAAGCATGAGCATAATATCACGCGAAAGCGCCCTTACAATGCTCTCGCTCTCCACACCGCTCTCCTGAACCGTATCTAAAAGCACATCCTTTTTTTCCTGCTCACTTTCATATCGTTTGATGACCTCCTGCGTCCGGATCTGTTGTTTTTCCAGCCGCAGACAGGCATGCGCAAGACTTTCGGCACAGCGTGCAAGTTTTTCATCCCATTTTGACGTATAAACCACCAGCGACAGGTTTTGTCCCGCAGTTTTCTCCACATGAATCTCACGGCGCTGCCGTTTCGGTTCACTGTCAGCCTCAAAAGCAGTTCCGGTTATGCCTGTCTCGCCGCCCCCTTCCGTATAAAACACCCTCTCGCCGTTCGAGACAATCTCAAGTCCTACTTCCTCAAGCGCCGCAAAGGATATCAGCAGTTTGCGGATTTCTTCTCTCACCGATACTTCCTGCGTACCGGCCGTCTCCAGCACGCCATTCTGTATGCTGTCCTCTTTCAGGCTCCGCCCCGAAACCGCTCTCTGATAAATCTCATAATAAATGCCGCTGCGTCCCGCGCTCAATAAATAGGACAAATCCTTTTTAAGATTGGAATCTGCTGTAATCAGACTGACAAGCTCCGGCTGATACCGCGTTCCGCTCCCCTGTCTGAGCTCATCAAGACAGCGTCCGAACGGTCCGGATTCCGTATTGGCATGGTCAAGCCTTTCCGTCTCAGAGCTTAAGAAATCACAGACATGAATCAGTTCTATCAGAAAGCGGTGCTCTGACGAAGTATTGTCAAACTCCGGCGGATACCCCGTCTTCCCGTCATAAGATTTATGATGCCCCAGCACAATATCCGCATATGGCGCAAGAAAAGCCGCCTTTTTCACCATCTCATATCCGAAATACGGATGCTTGAGCATTTTCTCTTTTTCCCACTGGGTCCATGCGCGTGACTGTTTGCCCGTGATGCCTGCAAGCTTCAGCTTTCCGATATCAAAAATCTGCGCCGCACCGCTTGCAAACGCGGTCAGCCTTTCTCTGTTTTCAAGAACCTCTATCACGGTCCCGCATCCGGACTCTCCGATCATGAGCTCCGGTTTCTCATCAAAAACCGTCTTTAGAATCCTGCGCACCAGCTGCCCGACAAGCTCTGAATGAATGAGCGTCGCCTCGTCACGCCATACGACAGACCGGATAAAAAAAGAAAAATCAATCTCCCTCTCCGACAGACAGTTCAAAATTGTAAGCATGGACTCCGACACTGCATCGTTGACAAAATGGGCGCCGCCCGTCCGCGGCATACTGCGCAGAATATCCAGATATTGTTCGGCAAGGGATGCTTTGGCTACCTCTCCGTGGTAATCTTTTTCATACTTCGAAAGCGCCCGCACAAGTACCGGCAGATGCTGGTGTGCCGTCCTGAACAGCCTGCTGTTCCAAAAGCAGCGTTCCCCGCACGCTTCAAATGAATCCTGCGCGGTCACATGATCACAAAAGCGTTTATAATCATCTATATACTGCGTGCAGTCAATCTCCCCGCAGAAAAACAGGCAGCGCTGATAAGCGCAGTAAATACTGTCCTCCATTTCATACGGATTTGCATAAACATCCTGAGACTTCCTAAAGGCGTCCTCCAATATTGTACGACACCTTCCTAACACTTCTTCCGGTACTTCCTCCCGTTCATGGTCAAGTACCCAGCCTGCGACCGTATGGCATGTAAGCTCAAAGCAGAGTCGATCAAAATCGATACGCTTCCCATCCAACGCCCGTATCTCTGAATCCTTATAAAAAGAAACCGCCTCATCAAAAAGTCCGATGAGGCCCCCCGCATCGACAAGTTCAAAGTTCCGGCTCACAACCACATAATTGTAAAATGAATAGACAACGCGCCTGCGCAGTTCAAAATCCGCAATCGAAAAATACTGCGCACGCAGCTTCTTCAGTTCGCCATAGCAGGAGAGCCCCTGTTCCCCGTCGCTTTTTTCAAAACCGCGGTTATAATAGGTACCGAGCAGACTGCACGCCCAAAGATAGTTCGCAAACGCCTGCTCATCCCGTTCCCCCGACTCGTCATATTTTCTTTTGTAGTAACGCTTCAACGTTTCCGCCACCTCGCGGACTGCCAGATCATCTTCATAAGATTCCTTCGCCGCCTCGTGAGTCTGATGCAGAAATTCAGACGCCAGCTCATCATTTAATGCATTTTCGTCCAAAAAAGGACGGATATACAAATTCAGAAGTGCTTCATTTTCTATGTACAGATAACGCAGGGAACGATTTTTTTTCTTCAGTTTTTCCAGCCAGATCTCCTGATCCCCCACATCGGACAGCCCACTTATGATCCTGGATTCCTCTTTCAGGTTTCTCTTATAATTTGCGTAGAAATCAGCAATCTGCCCCTGTGAGATCATGATGCCCGCCCCCTTCTCTCCGCCCATGCATTACATCCGGAATCCGGCTCTGTACTGCACACTGTACGGTGCATATCTTTCTTTTACTATAGCACATCTCTTCCGAAAAGTCATGACTTGCGTAAACTTTCGGGGATATTCCCATTCAGACCCACAATGCTGTCAGTATTGCTGTTATTCCATATCTGCATGCTCCTTATAAAATCTCCTCCCCCATTTATCGCCCTTTTCTATTGCTCAGTTTTTTCTATCACTCAGCTTTTTTCTCTCAACAGCCGTATCCCCGCTCCCTCGCATTTTGCAAATAAAAATCGGAAAAAGCGGTCAATTGGAAATGCCAGGAAAAGCAGTGCAAATAAAATCAAAGAACACCCATAATCCAGTGATACTATGTGGAACCAGTCCGGGAACAGAAAAATTGCCGCAAAATAAACAACACCCATTGTTCCGAACAAAATCCCGTGCCAGACATTCATCGGCCTGCAAACCCGGTACAACATTAGATAGGCGGCAGCGGTATATAAATAAAACGCAATTGTGGAAGCGGCCTCTGTGCTGATAGAAAAAGCATCTGCAAAAAGCAGCGACCATTCCACTAAAGCCACTGCAGTAAGCGCCGCCGGAAAAGCACGGAATAATACATTCCGTAAAAACTTTCCCCGGACCATCTCATCATTCGGCTCCAACGCCAGAAAGAATGATGGAACTCCGATCATCAATGCGGACGCAAGGGAAATCTGTGCCGGTTTTAACGGATACAAAGAGATCGAAATCAAGCTGATGATACATAAAAAAAATGAAAAAATATTTTTAACCAGGAAGAGTGATGCAGAGCGCTGAATATTATTGATCACTCTGCGCCCCTCCGTAACAATCTGCGGCATCGCTGAAAAATCGGATTCCAAAAGGACAATATCCGCTATATTCGACGCTGCGTCGCTGCCGGAAGCCATGGCAATCGCACAGTCCGCATCCTTAAGGGCCAATACGTCATTGACCCCGTCACCTGCCATCGCCACAATATGCCCGGCCTTTTTCATGGCACGGATCAGTTCACTTTTCTGTTCCGGTGTCACACGTCCAAAAACCGTGTATTCCTGTGCAGCCTTTGCGACCGCCTTTTTCCCATCCACTGTAGACATATCAATATACTTTTCCGCCGCCGGAATGCCTGCCTTTTGGGCAGTGAGCGCTGCGGTCAGCGCATTATCTCCTGAAATTACTTTGACTGCAACACCCTGATTTCCAAAATATTGAAAGGTATCACTGGCGTTTTCCCGGATTGGATTTGTAAGTGTCAGCAGCGCCAGCGGCCGAACCGTTCCAGTAAGTGTGTCCCCCACAAACATATTTTCCGGACTGTCCACTTCAAATTCGTATCCTGCAAACAGCAGAACCCGTTCCCCATGCGCATAATGCTCCTGAATGACACTGCTAAATGCATCATCTTTCTGCTGTATCAGATATTCTGGTGCTCCCAGCAAATATACTTCTTTTCCATAATCAGCTGCGCTGTACTTTGTCCGTGATGAAAACTCCCAGATATGCATTGGACGTCTATTTGGCAGTGCCTTATGAAAATATGCCTGCAATGCTTTCATTGTCTCATTATCCGGCGGCATGACACAGACATAGTCCTCCAGCTGCTGTCTGACCTCTTCTTCAGGCACTCCATGAACCGGTATAATACCTGTAAGCTTCATCTGCGGCTCCGTAATTGTACCTGTTTTGTCAACACAGATCGTATCAACTCTGGCCAGCGTCTCGATACACTTCATATCATGTACTAAAGTATGTTTCCGTGCAAGACGGACCGTGCTGGCCGCAAGCGCAATACTGGTCAAAAGGTAAAGCCCCTCCGGAATCATACCAATTATGGCAGCCGCTGTGTTTTCCACACTTACTTTTTCTGAATATCCAAGTACAAAATGTTGGTTCCAAAACATCAGTGCTGCAAAGGGGATAATGATAATCCCAATCATCTGAATCAGTCTGGTAAGCGACGTCATCATACCGGGGCGTTGATGTTTTTTTATTTTTTTTGCACTCTTCGAAATATTCGCAGAAAAAGACTGATCACCCACCCGCGTCAGTCTCACTTTTGCCTGTCCGGATACCACAAAACTGCCGGAAAGCAGTGTATCTCCAGAAGTCTTTACAACCTCATCCGCCTCTCCGGTAACCAATGCTTCATTCACACGCAGGGTTCCTTCACATAAGACAGCGTCAGCACAGATCTGATTCCCCGCCGCGAGCAGAACAATATCATCCTGCACTAATTCCTCTATGAGAATCCGTTTTTGTTTCGCATCACGAATCACGAGTGCATCCGGCTCATTTACCAGCTGCAGCTTTTCCAGTTCCTTCTTTGAGCGCAGTTCCTGTACAATGCCAATCACCGTGTTGGCTGCCACAACTCCCAAGAAAGCCAGATTATTATAAGAGCGTTCATACAGCAATACCGCTGCTAAAAAGAAAAATATGAGATTAAAATATGTAAAAATATTGGAAGCGATGATCCTTCCTGTCGCTCTTGACGCTCTGCCGGTGACGGCATTGGATAAACCGCTTTCCATACGCTCATGAACCTGCTCTGAGGTTAATCCGGTATCCGTATCCGTCAAAAAAAACTTACTCTCCTCCTTAAGACTGTCTGCATGCTTTCCCATATCAATAACCATGCCTTTCTCACAACCTGCGAGCTTTGGGCCGCAGGCACAATATTCGCAAAGCAAACTTGTTTTCACACTAATCCCCATGCATATCCGTTATCATCCCGTACTCCCACCATGGGCAATTATCATACTTTGACAACAAATTAACCTTTTTCGTGCTTCTTTTTATACCGCATATAAATCAAAATAGAAACTATCATAAATAAAAGCTCAACGCACAAAGCTGTAATGAAAAGCGGCGAGCGGATATTTCTTATGCTCATTCCCATAAGCGGGAATGTAATTGCTGAACGAAGCATCCCAATCAGGCAACCTATGAGATATCTTTGGTAATTTACCCCAACGGCCCCCAAATACAGGCTGACTATATCGCAGGGCAGGATTCCAACAGTTCTTGCGATCAGCACAAAAATAACATCATTCTGACGACGGAATTTTCTCAGACTGCCCGCTTTCGGATATTTTTCCGCAATTCGTTCCACACCCGCAGAACCCGCTTTTTTGCCAATCCAATACGGGATTGTCACCATGACTGCCGTTCCAATAATATTCAAAAGGATGGCAGCCGGAAGCGGGAACAAAATGCCGCTCACTGCATAGAGAATCCCGCTGTACAGCACAATGCTTATACTTTTCAAAGCAAACAATGCCATCATAGTCAACGCGGCCAATATAGAATTAGACGGAGTGAATTTCAGAATTTCATTAACAGTAAAGTCTTTTTTATGAATCAGCAGCACTGCTATTATTCCAGCCCAGATCACTCCAAGGAAAATACGCCAGATCCATATCGTTATCTGCCGGCATTTTTCTCCAAGTACCTCTTTTGTGAGAATCGCGCTGTAAAAATTCCCATACAGTACAAGGGAAAGCATCATTACAAACGCACAGACAACAGCCAGAACAACCGCTGCTGTTTCTGGCAGCTGTGGAAACAGGAACAAAACCATGATGGATGCGTACAAAACGACTGTACTTAATTTACCGTACCACCGGGCACTGTTGATACAGTCCGTAAGTCTCATTGTCAGATATCCCCAGACCACCATCATCGTTTCCTTCACAACAAATAAAGCCAAAAGCATCCACAGCCACGAATATCGAGACAACAGGCAGACCATCAATGCCGCCTGAGTCAGCTTATCCGCAACAGGGTCCAGCACCTTTCCAAAATCTGAAACCATAGAAAAGCGCCGGGCAATTTTCCCGTCGGCAATATCGGTCGCTGCCGAAAGCGCAGTCACCGCCACTGCCCACAAATATCTTTTCTGTTGACAGTAGAGCCATATGATTACCGGAATTAATAACAGCCGGAATAAACTCATAGCATTCGGAATCGTTAGAATATCCTGCCTTCTAAATCTATGATGCATTGTTCTCACCCCCTGCACTGCTTACAGCAAATCATTCTGTCTACATCACTGCGCCCTTTTCTCCTGTCTCCTTTATAACATCAAAATCTGACTCAAAATTCCGCTTTCCAGTCCGGACGTAATAAGAAGAAACCTGTGGAATCGTCTCGCCGTCGATCTGAAGCGGAGTTGGCTGACTGAAAGAAACCGACACCTCGCTGCCAGTCAAGACCTCTACCATTTCCGTATGACGTACATGTTCTCCTTTGAAGATAGAAGGAAAAACAGTCAATGTTTTCAGTTTGCTCCTGCAATGCATCACCACTGTTGTCACATGACTCTTTTCACACATCCTGTCTTGATTGGGTGCCACCATCATACCTCCTCCATAAAACCTTCCGTTCATGGTCGGTGCGAGCCAGACATTGGAATAATGATGCGTTTCGCCATCCACCGTCACAACTGCATTCCGGGGTTTGAAAGAAAACATCATCCCCTTGATTGCAATTGCTGCATAATTGATCTTGCTGTCGGATTCATTCCTCTGCTTATCTCCCTCTTCACAACAGTAACCGTCAATGCCGTAACCCACACCATTCAGGAAATAGCGGGTCTCCCCATTCACTGTGATGGTCGGCAGCTGCCGCAGATAAGGATTTAGAAGGACAAGACCGACCTTTTCCCGATTCCGCACATCTGTCATAAAATCATTTCCCGAACCGGTTGGATAGTAATAGACCGGGTGCTCCGGCACCCAGCCATTACATTCATTCACAAAATGATGCAGCGTCCCGTCACCGCCGGATAAAACAACCTTGTCATCAGGCACTGCATGTTTCAAAAATTCGGCGGCATTCAGACCAGTAATATCCAGATAGGAAATCGAATCGATCTCCAGTATTTTCCCAATGTTTTCCGCATTACTCCTACCGTTCCGGTTATCCGAAAGCGGATTATATAAAATGTAAATCACGTTTTTTCTCCTTCTGTAAATTGATTTAGATGATCCTGCATTTTTTCCCTTATTCTCTGAGAAAGCTCTACCGTCTTTTCATTTCCCGGCCGGATTACATCCAGAATATCAAAATATACTTCTGTTCTGCGCAGCGGGAAATGATGATGGATATCCTGTGTCCCATAAATCACGGCAATCACAATCGGGCACTTCGCCCTGACTGCAATTCTAAGACAGCCATGTTTGAACTCCTGAAGGCACGTCCCTGTTCCCCGGTGTCCTTCCGGATATACGGCAACCGATATCGTATCGGATGTAATCAAATCCGCAGCATGATTGATTGTTTTCAGAGCATTCCCGGGATTTTCCCGGTCGATCGGCATATAACAGCAGCGCCTTATGTAACGCCGTCCAATCGGTATCTTAAAATTGGACGGTTTTGAAATAAACGCCAGCATCCAATCTTTCAGCACCATGCTTTGTATCATAGGATCAAAGCGTGAAAGATGATTGGATACCAGCAAGAACCGTTCCTGCTTTGGCAATTTCTCCATGCCCGCAATATGGAGTCTGACCCGTGCCGCACTGCACAGAAACCGATAGCCGGAATTTAACATCCGATAATCGGTCTTGGACGGTCTGTCATAACATTCTCCCAAACGGATATGCAGTGAGAATACACCTAAAAACAGCCAATACAAGAATGTAAACAAAAAGCAGAATCCCATGAAGGAAACCGGAAACACCCATATTTGTGCTACATTTTCTATTTCGACTACAGAGTAGATGACTGCACACACTCCGCTAAGCGCTGTAATCTTTTTCATGCTTTCCGTTCCTCTGCCACAATATAAAGGGCGCACCAGGCAAAAGCCCGCCGTGCCCACAAGCGGCTCCCTGACATATAGAGATATAAAACTTATCTCACATTTGCAATGATACACATAGTCCCACAGACAACAAGTACAATAGACGACGCCCCATGTCCCAGTAATCCTGGATTAAAGGTCATTGCGTCAACACCTCCATTTTTCTCCTGTTTTTTCATATCCTTTGTTCCAAGAATAAAAGAAAGCAGCAGCAATATAGCCGAGATTACACCTATTACAATATTGTAGTTTGCATAATAAGATTTAGTTGAAAAGCCTTTTCAATTGCTCTGCCAATTCGTTCTGCTCCCAGGGCATCGTGACGGCATGATTACCAAAGTGGCCATAGCAGGACAGGGCCGCATAAATAGGACGGGTCAGTTCAAACTTCTGAATGATCGCCGCCGGACGCAGATCTACCTGTTTCCGCACAACCCCCTCCCAAAAAGACTTTACTATCTTTTCCATTCCAAAAGTGTCGATCCGCACGGAAACCGGCTCCGCAAGTCCGATGGAATAAGAAAGCTGAACCTCACATTTGTCTGCAAGTCCTGCCGCCACAATATTTTTTGCTATGTAGCGGGCCATGTAAGCGCCGCTTCTGTCCACCTTGGTAGGATCTTTGCCGGAGAATGAGCCGCCGCCGTGCCGGGCATAACCGCCATAAGTATCCACCATCAGCTTCTGCCCGGTCAGCCCGGAATCTCCGGCGGGTCCCCCAATCACGAACCGCCCTGTTGGATTGATAAAGATCTGCGTGTCTTCATCCAACAGTCCCTTCGGAACGGTTGGAACAATGACGTGCTGTGTAATGTCCCTCCGGATTGTATCAATGTCTACATCCTCGCAGTGCTGGGCAGACAGAATCACGTTAGAAACCCGCCTTGGCTGATCACGCTCATACTCCACCGTCACCTGAACTTTTCCGTCAGGAAGAAGATAGGGCAGTTCCTGTGTCCTCCGCACGCGCTCCAGCCGTTTGACAAGCCCATGGGCCAGCTCAATTGGAAGCGGCATAAGACTCTCTGTTTCCCGGCACGCAAAGCCAAACATCGTACCCTGATCCCCTGCGCCGCTGTTTAATTCTTCTACTTTTCCTCTCCGTGTGATACCCATAGCAATATCGGGGGATTGCTCATGCAGATCAACAGTAATTCTACAGTTTTCAGCGTCAAATCCTCTTCTGGGCGCAGTATATCCGATCTCCGCGATTACTTTTCTTGCCACTGCTTCATAGTCAACCTTGGCCGTAGTAGTAACTTCGCCAAAAATGTGAACCTGATCAACAGCGCAGGTCACCTCACATGCCGAACGGGATTCCGGATCCTGCATCAGCAATTCATCTAAGATTCTGTCTGCAATCTGGTCGCAGATCTTATCCGGATGTCCACAGGTAACAGATTCCGATGTAAAAAATTGTTTCATGCTTTTCTCCTCGTACCGTTTTGCTTTGCTTCCCTGGCCGCTCTATTCTCCGCCCACAGCCTGTCCGCCTCCGTCTTCCAGCAGGCCGCATAAGAATCACATTTAGCACATAGATGATCAGCCGTTTCAGGCGACTGAGGGTCCGTGGAATGGGCACCGGATTCCGCTACCATCTTCCGCAGGAAATCCGGATTCTCCAGCATAGGACAGGGCCGGAGCATGTTGCCATTAAACGGCTGGTTATCATGGTACGCCATAAAAATCGGGCTTTGTAATGCTTCCAGAAGGGTACACTCCCTGATATTGGCATTAGAGTAATGAATAAACACACAGGGATCCACATCACCGTTGGCGTTGATATGTAAATAACGCCTGCCTCCGGCAACACAGCCCCCCACAAACTCCGCATCATTCTGGAAATCCATTGCAAACAGGGGCTTTGTAGCCCGTAGCTGCCGGACACGGCGGTAAACCGTCTCACGCTGCTCAGGACTGGGAAGCAGCTCCGGCGCCGCATCATTGCCCACAGGCATATAATGGAAATACCAAATAAAATAGGCGCCCAGATCAATCAGGTTCTGATAGTATTCATCCGATGTAATGGAGTCGAAATTGGCGCTGGTATAGCAGGATGAGATACCATAAATCAATTTGCGCTCATGGAGGAGTTCCATCGCATGGATCACCTTCCGATAGGTACCCTTTCCCCTCCGGCCATCGGTGGCCTCCTCGCCCCCCTCTAAAGATATCGAAGGAACAAAGTTCTTGACCCGCAGCATCTCGTCGGCAAACTGCTCGTCGATCAGCGTGGCATTTGTAAATGACAAAAATACACAGTCATCATGCTTTTCACACAGGCGGATCAAATCCGCCTTACGTACCAGAGGCTCCCCGCCGGTATAAATATACAGATAAATGCCAAGTTTTTTACCCTGACAGATAATACTGTCAATTTCGTCAAAGGTCAGGTTCAGCTTATTGCCATATTCAGCCGCCCAGCATCCGGTACAGTGCAGGTTGCAGGCAGAGGTAGGATCAAGAAGGATCGCCCACGGAATATTGCAGTTATATTTCCTTCTGGCCTCTTCTTGAGTATCCCAACCCGCCAAAACGGCGTTGATAAAGAAATTAACAACAATAGTAGTTAAGACATCATGATCCACATCGTGGATCAGATGGCGGACGAACGGATAGTAGGGGTCATCCGGCTCTTCAATGGCATGCCGTACCATTTTGCGCTGAGTTTCAAATCCTCCTTTGCTGAACTTGTCAGCCCAGTCCATCAGCTTGTGAAGATTTTCATCGGGATTTTTATAGAGGTACTTGAACATCTGCTCAATCCCCAATTTTTTCATCCTTGTGGATACATTCATGATCATCGCTCCTTTTCTGTATGTAGTGGAATGAAAACCAAAGAGAATGCCTTCTTCCTGTTTCTCTTTTGTTTGAATCTTCCCTTATTTTAGAAGCGGATGAGGAAATGTGCCATTGAGAAACAAAGCCGCCTCTCCTAAATAGGAGAGGCGGCTTTGTTTCGTCAAAAATAGGAGAACTTGTTAAGAAATGTCAAAATTTGGACAATTTAGAGATTTTCCGCAATATTAGGATCAAATGCCTTCACTTGATTCATAATGATATAATCGGAAACTCCCTCAAATACATTGCTGAGCCAGTCAACGGACTGATCCACATCTGCCCGCATGTGATCCCATAAAAACTTAAGCACAAATCCCAAAATAGAATAGCAGTAAAACTCCGCAATGGCCTGCATAAACTGATCGGGAATCTTCGTATCGCTCAGGTGTTTTTTCGTCGCCTCACAGAACCAGTCCTGAACAGAGCCAAAAACAAAGCGCTCAAGGCTTTCTTTCGATATCGCATCCCAAATATGATAAATGATTTTGGAGTTCGCCTGCATTGCTTTCAACATCGTTTTCAGGCTCTCCGCCCAATCCCAGTTCTCACTGTCTAAATTAATATATTTGTCCACTTTGATGGCAATCCACCGCTCCAGCAGCTCATAAATATCCCGAAAATGATAATAAAATGTATTGGAACTGATCTCGCAGCGCTTCACAAGGGCAGATACGGTCACTTTGTTAAATGGCATCTCCACCAACATTGCCTCAAAATTTTCTATGATTGCTTTCAATGTATAATTTGCCATACAATATCTCTCGCTTTCTTCCCCATTGGAATTCAGGCAATCATAACTGCCTCCCTCTGCCCCTTTGGGCGAATTAAATTCCATTTACATTTTCTTCATACTGCCAGTCTATATAGAATATGATTAAGTGTTATTTTACTATAACTCGCAAAAAACATCAAGACATCATAGCAGTATGATGTCTTGATGTTTTTTGCAAACAGAACCGATTCCATTCATTTTTTCCACCCGCGTCAAAGCGGATTCACGACTGCCCGAATTTTACAACAATGCCGCCCATACTGCATTCCAACTCAAAATCACTGTCAGCACCGTTGCTGATTGTCTGCGAAGCACCCATGCCGCCGAAGTTATCCCCGTCCAGCTTGATCTCGCCCATACTGCAGTCAATGACATAATTGTGGTCTTCTTTTTTCCCATCCAGCTCCAGATTGATCTGCCCCATTGAGCAGTTGGCCTCCAAGTCCCCGGTAACTGTGCCTTGATATAGGATCTGTCCCATGCTCACCGATATATCGGCTTCATGCACCGTACTATTACTGAGCGTAATCTGACCGGCGCCAATCGCCGTTTTTAGCTTATCGGCTCCAAGCTCATCCACCTTAATCTCGCCTGCGCCGACGTCAACCGTAAACCGGTCTGCCTCCACACGCTGCACTGCGATCTCACCCGCTCCTAAATCCATCTCTATCTGATTTCCGATCAGTGCCTCCGCCTCAATTCTGCCGCCTCCTGCGTCAACAGAAATCTCATCTCCGCTCAACGTCTCCACGCTTAAGATACCTCCGCCGATATCCAGATCGATCTCACGGTAAGATTCGTCCTTTGGCAGCCACAGCGTGATCACATGATCATAGCTGTGATTGTTGACCCAAGTGCCTCCCTTTACGCGAAGCTCAATGCTGCCGCTTTCCGCATAGCACTGATACTCTTTCGCATTGTCGCTCGAAAACCAGTATCCGCCATCCTCTGAAGTTTGAATTCTGATCAGTCCGCCCCCTGCATCCAGACGCAGCCTCTCGATCTGACCGGCGTCTTCTATTCTTGTCCGCGCGACATCACCCTCATATGTCGGGTATTTATTATTAAACTTCACCGAATCCCTGTAGCTTAAGCCATGGAATCCGAAACTCCATGACAGTTCCCCATTCTCTACCCAGTTTCTCACCGTATCGTAACCTCCCATCGCGTGTCCGACTAACAGGATCACGATTCCTGCCGCAAGGAGCCCTCCGGCAATAGTCATCCAGATTTTGGTTGATCGTCTCATCTCCTGTCACCTCTCCTTCTCCGTGCCCTTCTTCCAATCGAGCCGATCCATCGAAAGAAAGAAGGCATCGCCCTTCCGAACAACATTCCTACTAAAATAATACAGAATATCGTCACTCCCACGATCACGAGTCCGCCTCCTAAAAGAAGCAGTCCCGCCGCCGGAGACAAAAACATTTTCGCAATAGCAACGCCGACCAGCGCAATCCCGGTCACGCCAAGTGCAAACGCCGTCACACCAAACGCCAGGCTCAGGGCACACACCACAACAATCGTTGCAAACACCAGAATGGCTGCTGCCAGAATAAGCGGAATCCACACATAACAGGTACAGATGGCAAGCACGACCCACAGCGCCGTATGCTTCTCCTTTGACGGCTCCTCGTAACGGCTGCCTCCAGCCCTGCCGTTGTAACTGCCGCTGTAACTGTCGCTGTTGTATCTATCACCGTCAAATCCTGTACTGCCGTAGTTGTAGCCGTCTCCGGCTCCGCTGCTTTGTCCGCCCTGCGTACTTGTGCTTCCATTGCCGGAATAAGTCCCCTTGCCGTCACTGCTCTCTGTTCCGCCGCTTCCAGAAGCGCCTTCTCCCTGCGTTCCCGCCATTCCCAAGTCCGCGCGGATATTCGCCGCAACCTTCTCTGGGCTGCCCAGCTCCTCAATGACCTTCGCTTCATTCTCTTCACCGGCGTCCGCAAAATAATCTTCATAATACTGTATCGCTTCCTCCGCCTCGCTTTGCGGAAGTCCCGCAAGAAGCTCACGCAGCCGCCGGATAAATGCCTCCTTACTCATCTCCTGTTCCTCCCTCAAATAAGCCTGTTATTTTTTTGGCATAATTTCTCCACTCCAGTTCATACCAATGCAGTTTGGCTCTGCCAATATCCGTAATTTTATAATAACGCCTGTTTCTTCCGGCAAATTCTTTATCATACGCCAAAAGGCAGTCATCACGCTGAAGTCTGCGCAGCACCGGATAAAGCGTCGATTCCGACAATTCAATCACCTGTCTGACATCCTGCGTGATCTTATAGCCGTATGTCCCGTCATCATCCCTCGCAGCCAGCGCCAGCACGATTGCATCAAGCAGCGCCGCCCCCGTATTAAAAACCATGCTGCTTCCTCCTTTCCGAAAATATAAATCTCAGACTTTTTCAAACGTCTAAGCGTAAATCCATCGTTCTTGCATTCTGTTTGTCTCCCGGCAGTACGCAGCCTGCCCAAATATTATACATTCGAATAATATTATATGTCATATAATATCGTTATATTTATACTATACGGCATATAATATGCAATGTCAAGCAGGAATATAAAAAAGACCGCGGAGCGGTCTTCTAGGCGAGGAATTTCCTATAAGAAAAAAGACCGCAGAGCGGTCTTTCGGATTATCCCCGCCATCCGGGCTCCATGGCATATTTCATGAACTCCGGGAAAATCGCGCGGTATCCCTCTTCTTTGATATGCATTCCCTCTATCGTATACTCTGCCTTCAGCCTGCCCTGTCCATCCCGCAGCGGTCCCGCAATATCGATATAGCGCTGTCCATGCTTTTCGGCAAGCTTTTTTACTTCTGCATTGGCAGCGTTGATCTTTTCATTTGTTCTGACGCGGAGGCAGGGCTTCATCTCCTCCGCAGCCGCTTCCTCATTGATAGGATAGTATGCCATCAGATAAATCTCGATTTCCGGAAGCGCCTGTTCTGTACGTTTGAGAATCTCTTCATAATTACACATGATGTCAGCGACCGGAATCCGTGCATCGCTTAAATCATTCGTCCCGATGTTAATAAAAAGCCGGGACGGCTCAAGCGCCAAAATGCAAACGTCCATGGCATCAAGCAGTTCAGAGGTCACAAAACCTCCGATTCCCCGATTATACACAATAACCGGCGGCTGCGCTTCCGCCGCCCACTTTTCAACCGGAAACATTTCCATTAAAGAAGAGCCCGCGCATACAATCTGTCCTTTCTTCACGTCCCGGTTCCATTCCCGGTATCGCTCCAGCTTCCATTGCTTATCACACATTTTCGCACTCCTCCTCTTCTCCTGCCGCCCCACTTTATGAATATCAGTCATTATTTATTGTATTCCTTTGTGACTGCTCATTTATCATATCAGCGTATCCATCACAAGCATGACAATAAATCCGATCAGCATCGCATAGGTTGCAACCCGCTCGTAGCCATGACTGTGCGTATCGGGAATCATTTCGTCACTGATCACGTAAAGCATCGTACCGCCTGCAAATGCCAATGCAAACGGAAGAACCGCTCCCGATACGCCAACCGCAAAATACCCAATAAAGGTACCGACCACTTCCATCAGCCCCGTCGCAGCCGCAATCAGAAACGTACGCATACGGCTCACACCGCACGCGATCATCGGCGAAATAATAATCATGCCCTCCGGTATATTCTGCAATGCAATGCCAAACGCGACCGTTACCGCATTTCCAATATCTCCTGAGCCAAACCCTACTCCCGCGGCAAGTCCCTCTGGCAGATTGTGAATGGCAATCGCCATAACAAACAATTCTACGCGTCCCAGATCGGAACGTCCGTGATGCTCCTCCGGTTTTACTCCCGTCAAGTGATGAAGATGGGGTGTTATTTTATCTACAAGATTCAGAAACAGTGCGCCTGCCAGAATACCCAGAACCGTCATCCAGATGCCGCTCTTCCCCGCCGCTTCGACGGACGGCATAATCAGTCCCAGCACCGCGGCGGCAAGCATAATACCCGCAGCAAACCCCAAAACCGCATCATTTGTCTTTTCAGATATATTTTGAAAACAAAATCCAATCAATGCACCGATGACGGTTGCTCCGCCAACGCCAAACGCCGTCAAAACAACAACTTCCATAAATACCCCTGTTCTCTTCTACGACTTACGCGCATAGCATTACAGATACAGCCCGCGCGTGAAGCACCGTTTTATTTACATCCTATCCTCAGGTATACAGCCTTGCTAAATCTTTCTTATCAATCGTCACCAGAAGCGTCATCTCTTCAGTCAATTTTGCTTCCGGATCGATGCTCGTAATCAGTTCGCCCCCCGACCGGATCGCCATTACATTCAGGGAATATTTTTTGCGCAGGTCAAGTTCACGCAGACTATATCCTGCCCACTCCGGTTTTACAGTAAGCTCGACCATGCGCACACGGTCGGACAGTTCGATAAAATCCAAAAAATTACCTGAAATCATATTGCGGGCAACACGCGCGGCGGACTCTCTCTCCGGAATGATAACCTTGTCCGCGCCGACACGTTTCAGAATTCGTTCATGCACTTCATCCTGCGCCTTGGCAAGCACATAGGGCACTCCCTCTTCCTTTGCCATGATCGTCGCCATAATGGAAGCGTCAAGGCTGCCCGTCATAGCAACGACCACACCGTCCATATTGGAAAGTCCCAGCTCCTGCATCGCCTCAGAATCCCGCACATCTGCCTGCATTGCATAGGCAGCGATCTCAGAAATCCTCTTTACCTTCTCCTCATCATTGTCAACTGCCATGACTTCAGCACCGGCCCGCACCAATTCCTCCACCGTGCTTCTGCCAAATTTACCGAGTCCTAAAACCGCAAATGATTTGTTCTCCATAATGCCTGCTCCTATTCCACATTTCATTGCTTCTATAATATTACATCAATTCCATATTTCGTAACAGTTCAGCAGTATTTCTCCGGTCCTGCACTTCACCGTTTTGCTGCTTCAGCATCTCTTTGCTTCTAACATATATTTATGGCTATATCGCTTCCGCAAAAAAATAACAGATGATTTTCATTCCGGTTTTTATCCGACCGTCACATCTTCCTCAGGATATTTCACATCCACCTTACTATGTCCCTTCATATGCAGTGCAATCGCCATGGAGATCGGTCCAATCCTTCCCAAAAACATACAGAGCAGGATTACAATCTTGCCAGCCGCATTCATCGTCGCCGTATAGCTTCTGGAAAGCCCCACTGTTCCAAGCGCGCTCGCCGTCTCATAAGCAATATCCGTCAAACTTCCCTGCTCTAAAACGGACATCAGTACAATCATGGTCAGCAGCACTGCTCCAAAAACAAGTGTTACTGAAATGGCCTTCCGCAGTGTTTTTGTCGGAATCGTGCGCCGGAACACTTTCACATCCGCATCTCCCTTGATCGTTGCCAGCGCCGTGAACAAAACGATCGCAACCGTCGTTGTCTTGATTCCTCCTGCGGTGCCGATCGGCGAACCTCCAATGATCATGAGCAGGATTCCAACAATAACCGTTCCGCCTGTTAAGCCTTTCTGGGAGATCGTAGCAAAGCCGGCTGTCCTGAATGAAACAGACTGAAACACAGATGCCAGCAGTTTTGTCGGAAACGGCAGCGGCCCCAGCGTTTCAGGATTCCCGTATTCTAATAAGAATACCACGAGAGCCCCTCCGAGCACAAGGGACAGCGTAACCGTCAGCACGATCTTCGTATGCAGACGAAGCTGTCTGTACCAGAAACGGCGTGCAATATTCCCGTCACGGATTTCTCGTATGACACGCAGGACGTCCCACCAGACAATAAAGCCGATTCCTCCCAGCACGATCAAAAGCATCGTCACCAGATTCATCCACGGATTTCCGACATAGCCCATCAAAGAGTCCGCACCGATAATGTCCATGCCGGCATTACAAAATGCCGAGACCGCATGAAAAATCGATATCCAGATTCCCTGAAGCCCATATTCCGGCACAAAAACCGGCAGACAGCAGAGCGCCCCGATCCCTTCCACGATCAATGTCCCTTTGAGAACGCGCACCAGAAAGCGGACAAGCCCCTGCAGCGTATCCAGATTAAAGGATGCACTAAGAAGCAGCCGGTCCTTCAGCGTGACCTTCCTTCCGATCAATACCATCAGCGCGGTCGTAAACGTAACGATACCGAGGCCTCCGCATTGAATAAGCAGAAGGATCACCCCCTGCCCGAACACACTCCAATGCGCATAAGTATCCACAACGACCAGACCGGTAACGCAGACGCTCGTAGTAGCTGTAAACAGGGCGTCCAGATAGTTCGTCCACGTTCCATCCGCCGATGACACCGGCAGGCACAGCAGCAGCGAACCAATCAAAACCGCCGCCGCAAAACCAAGTGCAATCGCCTGCGCCGTTGACATTTCCCGTTTCATCTCTCCCTTTAATCCACGCTTCTGATCCGGTCCCGTTTTTTGCTCCTTCATATCCATACTGCCCTCTATTCCCATGCACAGGTGTTTTTCCAAGTTATGTAAAGATTATAGCACAATCATCCTCCATCCACAATATCATGTGGTTTGCAATTTTGCCTTCAATATTTAGTGTCTGCTTTCGTCACTTATCCACAGCGATTTCCGACACGCATGACATATTTCGCCAGAAATCCCCAATTTCCACAGAGTTATCCACATTAACTGACATGCTAGTTATCGACTGACATGTCAGTTAATATGTCATATGACATATGAGAATTCATTTTCTGCATCAACATCCTGCATTTTCTCTGCATTGGTTGTCTATACCGGTCAATCCCATATCTTGTGGTTCCAGATTATGTCACCTACTTGTTTTCGTGGTGAAACTGATCTTTCGTTGTATCATTTTCGTTCTTTCGCATTTATATTCATGATTTTCGCAATAAAATAGCATCCGTTTTCTAGCAGTTCCATTTCACATTACATTACAAACATGCTACAATATAAATGATAATTACTTATCTACAGAGGAGGGATCAACCAATGTCAATCAGCTTTATCACCACTCTGCTATTCCTGTTGTCTCTTTTGACGATCTGTGTTCTTGCAGAACTATTGTTCAGACAAAAAACCTACTACAAAGTAACCAGAAACGGCTATTTTCAAACGGTGTTTGATAAGGGCAGATACGGCGAATATCTGACTTGGAAAAGTTTGAAATCTTACGAGCACGACGGTGGTAAATTCCTTTTTAACTGCTACCTCCCTGCAGAAAACGGAAAAACAAGCGAGATTGATGTGATTTTGATTCATTCTTCCGGCATATTTGTAATGGAGAGCAAAAATTATAGCGGTTGGATATTTGGAAAAGAAACCGATTCTTGCTGGACGCAGACGCTTCCAAGCGGAAGGGGAAAGTCTAGAAAAGAACGTTTTTATAATCCGGTCAAACAAAACGCGACTCATATCAAATGGCTAAAAAACATCGTCAACTCCCAGATTCCTATCTATTCCATAATCGTTTTTTCAAAAAGGTGTACATTAAAAAATATTACCGTAGCCAATCCACAAGTAACAGTGATCCGCCGCCCTCAAATTCATAAAGTGGTAAAACATATAGGCTCTCAATCATTACATACCCTGACAAAAGAAGAAATCGCAAACATTTACGAAATCTTATACCCTTATACACAAGTAGATACCGCTACAAAATTACAGCATATAAACAATATAAACAAAGCTTCTCTGTCTCGCTCAAAAATGCCGGAACGCAAGAAACAAAAAGAGGCAGAATCAACTCCGACGTCACCAGAAACAATATCCGAAAGGAATCCTGTCATAGACACTGTCCAAGCGAAAAATATAGAACTTGCCGCTGAAAAACTTAGCGGTATGCAAGTCTGTCCAAAATGTGGTGCGGAACTGGCTCTCCGCACGGTGGCAAGGGGCGTGCATTCCGGTGAGCAATTCTACGGCTGTTCCCGCTTTCCGAAGTGCCGATATCGGACGACTTCCACAGCCAACGCCTCCTCTCCAAGTAATAGGTCTTAAGGTTGTAAAATATTTTTGCTGTTATACCTCTCTATCTACAATACGCGTCAGGAGAATAAGATGGAAAAATACTCAATTGGCGAAATTATCCGCCATCTTAGGAAAGAACAAAACTTAACACAGGAAGAGCTCGCGGACGGAATCTGCTCCAGCGTGACTGTTTCCCGGATTGAATCCGGAACACAGATGCCCTCGGACAGGATCATTAACCAGCTTCTTGACCGCCTTGGAAGCGATCTGTATCAGACCGCCAATACTTCACGGGAAAAAAGGGATTTACAGACAGAGCAGCGGTTAAACAGAATCGGCATGGCGGTGAACAGCGGCGACTTTGGCAGGGCTGCCGCATTGCTTTCCAAAATAGAAAGCGATACCATCACGGATGCCCGGTCGAAACAGCTTTACATCCTGCTAAAATCTTCCATTGCCCTTCAAGATGGAACAATTCCGCCTCAAGAGATCATTGAAATGTTACGGCAGGCTCTTGCACTTACCAAAAAGGACTTTTCCTTCACGCATTTTCCAGACGTACTGCTGACCGTCACGGAGGCAAATCTGTTAAACGCCCTCTGTGCCGCCTATTTTCAAAACAAAGAAAGCGAAAAAGCGATGGCGCTTGCAGAGGCGCTCAGTGAAAATCTCCTCCGCCACCAGCATGCGTTCCGTAACGATTTGGAGCTGCTCTTAAACGCCCTGATCAATCTGTCCCAGTTTATGGAAAACGAAGAGGCCTATGAGGATGCGCTCCATATCTGTGAACAGGCAGTCACCATCAGCAAAGAGTCCCCTTATCAGGTTATGTTTGCGGAGCTGCAGTATTTCAAAGCAAAGCTGCTGCTTAAGCTTGGGCGGAGGGAGGAATGCCGGGAGCTTCTCTCCATCATACTTCCCTTTATGAAACTGCAGGGAAAAGCCGCATTTGCCCAACTGGCCGAAGAACTGTATCAAACGCTGTAAACAAAATTTACATCATCCGATATGGTTTTCCTAAAAAACCTCCTGTATCATGAATGACATCAATTGCAAATATCTTACAGGGAGGTTCGCATATGAAGACTTATCTCACAAAGAATAACGCTTGTTTTTTACCAACCTTGATCTTTCAGACCATCCAATCTCTGCTGGCTGTTTTTGTAGCGGTGCTGCTAAGCGTCTTGATTGACACCGTTTCCGAAAGCATCCAAAGCAGGGACACGTCTCCTTTGGGAACCATTCTGATTGTCTGCACCATATATGCAGTTTTTTTAGGACTTGCCGTATTCTGCACCGGCAGGCTGAAGGGCAGATGTATCAGAAATGCCGTGACCGCGTTGAAACGGGATGTGATGCACTCCGTATTACAAAAAGACATTACTTCCTATCATCAGACCTCTAAGGGAACTTATATCTCTATGCTGAATCACAATATGGGGCTGATCGAAGAGAACGTATTCAAAAATTGTTTCACCGTCTATGAAGCTCTCCTGAGCATGGTGCTCGCGGCCATTGTTTTATTCATGACAAACCCCATCGTCGCCCTCTTTTCGCTCGCCTGCACCTTCGTGCCGACCCTCATACCAAAGCTCTATGCAAAAAAATTAGCCGCGTCACAGAAGGATGCCGCAGAGAAAGCAGCGTCTTACCAATCAGAAGTAAACGAAATTTTAGACGGGTACGAGCTGATCAAGAATTATGCCATCGAAAATCAGGCAGAGGCCCGCTGCTTAGAACGTCTGACGCAGGCGGAGCATTTCAAGTATCACCGTGAATGCGAAATGGCAAAGCTTCAGGGAATCGCAAGTACAGCATCCATTCTGACACAGTTTCTGATCATGTTATTCGCGGGATTTCTGGCGGCAAGAGGATATATCACTCTGGGCAGCATCGTCGCTGTCACGCAGTTATCGGGACAGGTCATTTCTCCTGCGTCCCAATTAACCGCCCTGTTTGGACTTTTCACCTCTGTCCGCCCGATCTCAGAACAGGTCATGGAGCTGCTGAACGAGCATGACGCATACATAACACCCGTTCTTTTTAATTATGACGCCGTCAATACATCCGTACCGGCAGAACATGGTGCCACCATATCTCCTGCACTGCCAAAACATGGTGACGGCGAATCCTCCACATTGCCGAGGCATGATGCCAGCGCTGCGGCAACTCCAAGCAGTGGACACGAAATTGTATTTCGTGACGTTTCTTTTTCCTACGGGCAGCAGCCAGTACTGAATCATCTGCATCTAACACTGGAAAAAGGGAAAAAGTACGCATTGACGGGAAACAGCGGCAGTGGAAAGTCCACAATTCTCAAGCTGCTGATGCAGTATTATCCGTCATACGACGGACACATCCTTATTGACGGAACAGAGTTAAAAGAATACGGGTGTTTTTTTAAGGAATGTGCTTATGTCGGACAGGAAATATTTCTCTTCCATGATACAATTGAACAGAATATCTGCCTGTTTCAGGAACCGGACAAAGAACGTCTTGCATATGCCGTGCGGGAAGCCGGTCTTAAAGACGTCTTAAGCCGCGCAGAGGGCGGGGTGCATGCAATGGTGGGTGAAAATGGCTCAAATTTCTCCGGCGGCGAACGCCAGCGCATCGCCATTGCCCGAGCACTCTATCATCAAAAGAAGATTCTGCTGTTTGACGAGGCAACATCGGCGTTAGACAGCGGCATGGCTGAAAAAATCGAAAGGCTGATCCTTCATCTGAAGGACGTAACCTGCCTGTTTGTATCACATCAGCTAAGCTCCTCCTGCACCGGTCAATATGACCGCATTCTCCGGCTGGACGCCGGAACCCTTTCGGCATAAAAAAAGACTTTCGCTGAAGCGAAAGTCTTTCGAAGAATCCGCGAAGCGGATTCTTCTGGATTCGCTTTGCGATTCTTCCGGGAGCACGAAATTTCCTATACGTTGAAAAAGAATGCCGCTCCCTTCCTCTTTCGGGAAATCTGTGCTATCATAATGTTGCCGGTCTAACGGGGTCATATTTCCCCGTCAGACCGGTAAAAAATCTGTCAGACACATTTTTCAGGAGGTTTCCATGATCTTAATCGGTTCCCACGTGGGCATGAACGCCCCGGATTTCTTTCTAGGCTCCGCAAAAGAAGCAGTCTCCTATGGTGCCAATACGCTGATGCTCTACACCGGCGCGCCGCAGAACACGAAACGCCGCGCGCTCAAAGACCTGAACATGGATGAGGGCTGGACATATCTGCATGAACACGGCATTCAGGACATTGTGATCCACGCTCCCTATATCATCAATCTTGCCAACACGGTTAAGCCGGAAATCTTTGAGCTTGCGGTTCAATTCCTGACTTTGGAGCTGAAACGAAGCACCGCAATGGGTTCCGGTATCCTAATCCTTCATCCCGGTGCACATGTCGGCGCAGGTCTTAAAGCAGGAACGCGCAGCATTGTCAAAGGGTTAAGCGAGGTACTAAGCGCCTGTCCCGAAGGCTTCATTGCGCTAGAGACAATGGCAGGAAAAGGTTCTGAGATCGGCAGGACTTTTGAGGAACTTGCGGCAATCTATGACGGAGTGGCAGAAAACAGCCGCCTCCGCGTCTGTTTTGATACCTGCCATGTCCATGATGCAGGCTATGACATCGTACACGATTTTGACGGTGTGATCGGGCATTTTGACCGTCTGATCGGAAAAGACCAGATCGCCGTATTCCACATCAATGACAGCAAAAACGAACGTGGCAGCCACAAGGACCGCCACGCTAATATCAAAGAAGGCTTCATCGGCTTTGACGCTCTCCATGCCATTGTGCATCATGCCGATTTTGCTTCCATTCCAAAAATTCTGGAAACTCCTTACCGCCCCGACCCTAAACGTCCCGGACAGACGCTCTCTCCTTATAAGGAAGAAATCGCCATGCTGAGAAGTCTATAGCCATTCATCCCAGAACCGCTCAATGCGCCTGCCAATCGTATCGAGCCGCACCTGTTCGAGGCTCCCCCACTCACGTGGAAACATTCCACGATACTCAGGATGACAGAAGCGGTAATCCAGAAGCGCTACAATGCCGACATCCTCCGCCGTCCGTATGACCCTGCCCGCTGCCTGCAACACCTTGTTCATGCCGGGATAACGATAGGCATAATCAAACCCGGCGCCCTCATCCCCGTCAAAATAATCCTTTAAGATTTTGCGCTCCGCACAGACCTGCGGCAGTCCGGTTCCGACAATGACCGCACCGATCAGCGCATCTCTTTTTAAGTCGATACCCTCCCCAAACAATCCTCCGAGTACACAAAATCCGATCAGACAGCGGTCTTCTGCAGGTACGTTGTCCGCCCCCGCAGCATTTCCAGCTTCCGAAAATCGGGCTAAAAACGCCTCCCTCGCAGACTCGTCCATACTGCCTTCCTGCACAATGCAGTCCATATAGGAAGCGTCATACTCCTCCTCTAAAAACACTTCATGCACCCGCTGCAAAAACTGATGAGACGGGAAAAAGATCATATAATTCCCGTACCGGCAGTCCACAATCCGCCGGATATACTGCGCAATACGCCGATACTCATCCTCTCCCCGCCGCGTATACTTGCTCGTCACATCACCAGCGACAAAAACGCCCCGCTTCCGGTCATCAAAAGTTGATCCTGCATACACCTCATAATCCTCTTCTGTTCCGCCGAGGAGTTTCTTATAATATTGGATTGGCAGCATCGTCGCCGAAAAAAGAATGCTGCTCACGGCGCGTTCCATGCACTCCTTCAAGTTCTGCGAAGGGTCCACACAGTACAGCTTCACCAAAAAACGTCCGTCTTCTTCCGTCTGCATATAGGGCACATAGTGTTCGTCAACCAGTTCCGTAATCATTAAAAAGTGGGCTATTTCAAAATAAAAATCCAGAATTTCCTCCCGCGCGGGCATCGCGCCCGAATCAGTGTTTTCCAGATACTTACTCATCGTATCCGACAGCCTGTTTAAGGCAAGCGTAAAGCTTCCAAGCTCCGGGTTTGTCACACAGCCCCCGCACTCCCGCTTACGATGAAGCAGCTCCTTATTGCATTGATCAAGCTGACGCTTCATGGCATAAAGCTGTGCGCTCTCCGGTCCGGCGTGCCGCGCTGTCATCTTTCCGCCGCTCTGATGCTCTTCACGCACGGCGTCCGTCAACGTCATCTGCCCGTCACTCTGCCCTTCTTCCCTCACGGTGTCTGCCAACGTCATCTGCCCGTCACTCTGCCCTTCTTCACGCACAGCGTCCGCCAACGTCATCTGCCCGTCGCTCTGCCGCTCTTCACACACGGCGTCCGCTGCCCCCCGCCTTTCCGCTCCGCCCTCCAGCGCTTCCGTGATCACACGCTTCAATTCCAGAAAATCTTCCTTATATAATGCAGCGCTGTACATCTCCCTGCCGCGTTCCACAAGATTATGCGCCTCGTCAATCAAAAACAGATAGCGCTCCGCATTTCCCTCTCCAAAAAAGCGTTTTAGGTACACATGAGGGTCAAACACATAATTATAATCACAGATAACCGCATCCGAAAACAGGCTCATGTCCAGACTCATCTCAAACGGACAGACACGGTGCTTTTCCGCATAGCGCGTAATGACCTCCCGCGAAAAGCTCTCCTCACTTGTCAGGCATTCATACAAACAGTCGTTGATCCTGTCAAAATGCCCTTTTGCATACGGACATACCTCAGGGTTGCAGACAGTCTCCTCCTGCGGACAGATTTTTTCTTTTGCAGTCAAAAGAACTCTTTTTAAGTGCATACCGTGATCAGAAAGCATCTGCAGCGTATCGTCCGCAACAGTCCGCGTGATCGTTTTCGCCGTCAGATAAAACAATCTGTCAGCACGCCCCTCTCCCAGCGCCTTCAGCGCCGGATATACAGTGGAGATCGTCTTTCCAACCCCGGTCGGCGCCTCGATAAATAATTTTCTTTTATGATAAATTGTCTGATATACATAGGTCACAAGCTCCTTCTGCCCTTTCCGGTACGGAAACGGAAATGCAAGCTCCTTTAGCGAAGCGTTCCGCTTCTCCAGCCAGTCCATACGGTAATCAGACCATTTCCGGTATTCTGTTATGAGGGCGTCAAACCAAAGAGACAGCTCCTCAAAGGAATATGCCTCATCAAAATATTTCACAGCCTCCGTTTCCAGCTGGCAGTAAGTCATACGCACACAAATTTCCGGAAGCTCCTCCTGCAATGCGTAAATATAAGCATAGCATTTTGCCTGCGCCAGATGAACCGGAACCGGTTCTTTGATGCTCCGCAGATTCCGGTATGTCCCTTTAATCTCATCCACTGCGGCAATTCCGTTTTGCACAAAAATCCCGTCCGCCCTGCCTTCTATCACAATCTCATAACTTCCGAGACAGACTGTGTGGGACAGGCTGACCTCTGCGCGGTACTCCGGCCCCATGCTTCGCTGAATCTCCCTGTGCATGCGGCTGCCCGCCTGCATCGCATTCTCCGCCTGCGCCGCATGCCGGTTGTCAATATCCCCGCTCCTCATCAGGAACTCTACCAGAGTCCTGACCGAAATATGATTCTGCATAAAAAAAACACCCCGTTCAAGAATATGATAGCATGACCGCATGCGTTACGCAAATACATAACTGCTGCTGATCAGAATATCGTAACAGCCGAGTCAAAGCCGTACTGCTGCGAGCCATCATGTTCCGAGCGGGATGTCCCACCTTAGAAACAGTTGTCACTTCCGTATGTTTTTATGATGCACAGGCATAGGCATGCATCAGCTTCTCCAATTCTTCATTATAGCCATCGTAGCTGACATAGAGCGGACTTCCAAAATCCAGTCCCAGCACACCCACAATCGATTTTGCATCCACCGCGAAGCTGCGGTTAGAAATATCAATATCAAAATCACATTTCGTTGCAACATTCACAAACTGTTTCACATCTTCTGGTGTCATTGAAATTTTCTTTGTTACCATTTCTGTCCTTCCTTTCTGACATAAAACAACAATTACACTAGATGTTGTAGAAGTTATATAACATTTTTTCCCAAATGTAAAGTATTTTTCTCAGTACAATTATGATATTTTGAAAAAAACAATAAAAAATTTCGAAAAAACGCCGTATTACGGTACCTTTGTTCTAGGCATCCGGGGAATTCATTATGATTCCATTCCCTGCTCCTGAGACTTTTCCGATTCCTCCTGATCATCCGCGAACTCCGCACTCTCCGCCACTCTCCCGGCAAGCAGCGTATAGACCTTCGACACTTCGTCAAAGTATGCCTTTGTATCAAGCTCTCCGTTTATCGTATTCCTGCGCACCGCTCCTTGTGACACATCCCGCTCCATATTCCGCCACGTCTCATAATGCTCCGCAAATCGGGGACTATAACATTCTTTTCCTATATATAGTGTCTCACAGAACGCATGATACTGTTTCCGGGTTTCATCAAAATTCTCTCCGATCAGGGCGGCATCCTCATCGTCCGCCTCAGTCAAAAAACACTGGATAAACGGATACTGCTTCATTGCCTGCATTCTTGCCGCCTCAATAGCGATACAGCGTTCAAAAAAACCCTCCCGCTCTCTGGATGAAATACCGGACAGCTCCAGTCTCATAAAGCGACTGAAATAGTCATACAAAAAATCATACAATCCCTGTTTGCTGATAAAATAATGAAACAGCAGTCCCTTGCTGATACCTGCGCGCTTTACAATCTCATCCGTACTCGCATGCCCATACCCCTGCGTCGCAAACACACCGATCGCCGCATTCATGATACGGTCCTGCTTTTCCTTCTTCATATCCCAAAATTTCTCATTCATATGTATTACCACGTTCTTTCCAAAATCCAAATCATTCGTAATTTCGACATTTTTTGACTAGGCGAGTCGAAGTCTATCATATCACATTTACGCGCATACCACAACTGTTCTGAAACCTTTTTCTGTGTAAAAAATAACAGAATATTTCCACAAAAAAATAGTAAAATTGACTTGTCAGATCAAAAGTTCAAAAGTTATGTTTAAGCGGCGATTTTTTGCATATAATGACTTGTGGGATTCTCACAAATGTATTAAAATAGATAACATAAATTTCCAAGTGTACCAAATACTAACCGGCTAAAGATGCAGGCATCAAAAATGCAGGACATCTGAAAATAGTAAACATCTAAAGATATTAACCAGTTGAAAGGAGTCCGTTATGGCAAAAAAGTTTGGTAAGTTCCTGTTATTCTCTGCCGCTGCCGCTTCCGCCGCAGCAGGCGCATACTATTTTATGAAAAAGAAAAATTCTCCGGAAGAGGATTCCGTCGATGATTTTGACGATTTCGATGATTTCAGCGAAGATTTGGACGATGATTCCGACGAGAAGCAGGAATCTGCAGAGGACCGCTCCTATGTCAATTTAGGGCAGGCAAAAGAAGATCTCAAGGAGGACGTCAAAGAAATCAAGGATGATGTCAAAAAGACATCAGAAACGCTTACAAATAAACTTTCAGACATTGCTTCCGAAACGGTTGAAAAGACGGAAGAGCTTTTTAATGACGAAGATTCTGCGAAAAATTAAGGATGGTGCGGCGCTCCTGCAGGATAACCTATAAAGATGCCGAATTACCGCGGCCGTTCTGCGGGAAGAACTCATAAAGGCGCCGTATAAAAAAGCAAACATGGGAGAAAAGC